>CAIFEY010000077.1 GCA_903789635.1 uncultured Eubacteriaceae bacterium | reverse complement strand
CAGATCGGATTTAAAAAGAGCCGGTGTGACGTCATCGTCAAACCAGCTCTCTGAGGCGATTGTTCCATTCAAAAACAGGGTCCGTTCTGCAAGGTCCGGATCCGATCCGTCCGGTGCCTTGTTTCGCACCCACTTCCAAAACTTGTTCATCTCATCCTCCTTCCCCTTCGATGGGGTTTTGCTGTATCTTCCCCGGATTCCTGATCCGGATCGTTCTATTCCGTCTGTTCCTGCCCGGGCGGGTCAGCTCCGCCACTCTGTGTGCTCTGCTGATACGCAGCGCCTGCATTCTTCAGCGGTGTCATGCTGCCGTTCACGAGAAACAGGTTTCCACCTTCCTCATCCGGAACCAGATCCATGTTTTCCAGTCTCCGCACATCGTTCACGCACAGGAATCCGTTACTGATACCGGTTGCATAGCCCTGCATACGGGAGGCGTAGTTGCCGCGAAGCAGTCCGTCCACATTGAATCGAGCGTAATAGATGAGCTTCTCTTCCTTCGACAGGAGCGACCGGGAGATCGACGACTCGATCCGGGTGAGCCACGGCTGCAGACTGTAGGTAACAAATTCCAGCGACTGTTCCTCGATGTTCGAAAAGGTCGCGTGTTCCAGATCTCCGATCATATGCGGAGGCACCCTGAAGATCCGTGCAATCTCATCAATCTGGAACTTTCTCGTATCGAGAAACTGTGCTTCCTGCGGGTTGATGGAGATTGGCGAATACTTCATCCCTTCCTCGAGGACGGCTACCTTCCCGGCGTTCTGGCTGCCTCCAAAGGCTGCCTGCCAACTATCTCTCACCTTCTCCGGATCCTTTAGGACTCCCGGATGCTCGAGGACACCGGAAGGCGCTGCTCCGTTCTCAAAGAACTTCGAGCCGTATTCCTCACAGGCCATCGAGAGCCCGATCGAGTTCTTTGCCATCGCAATCGGGCTGTATCCGACAAGGCCATCAAAGCCAAGTCCCGGAATCTGCATCACCTCATGAGGAGAGAGCTTTACGATCGTCTCCTTCATCGTCGGCGCATCGGATCCCTTGGACCAGAGGTACTGGTAGTAGATGTGCCCGTTCTCATCGCGGTCCACGGTCATGCGGTTCGGCATCAGAGGATACAGAGCAGTAATCTCACCCTTGCCGTTTCGGATGATC
>CAIFEY010000076.1:563-1305 GCA_903789635.1 uncultured Eubacteriaceae bacterium | reverse complement strand
CCCGCAGGAGTACAACAATCCGAATCCCGGCTGGGACGAGCCGCTGCCGTTCTCGCGGTACACGATGGCACCCTTTCCGGTCGACGCCCTGCCGGAACCTATCGCCGACTACGTTCGCGCTGTCGCGGAAAGCACACAGACCTCCGTCGACATGGCAGGCAGCATTGCAATATCCGTTCTCTCGACCTGTCTTCAGAAGAAGTACCGGATTCAGGGCAAGTCCGACTGGGTGGAGCCTTTGAACACGTATGTGATCGTCATCGCTCCGCCGTCCGAGAGGAAGTCCTCGGTGCTGCATCTGATGCTGCAGCCGGTCAACGACTATGAGGTCGAATACAACAAGACCAACGCCGCTGCGGTCGAAGCAGGCAGGATGCAGAAGCGCGTGCTGGAGCGCAGGCAGAAGGCCCTCGAGGAGAAGGTCGCCAAGGGCAACGCCGATCCGGAGGAGCTCGAGCGCATCGCACAGGAGGTCGCCGACTTCGAGGAAGTGAATCCGCTGCAGCTGTATGTGGATGACATTACGACTGAGAAGCTCGTCTCCGTCATAGCGAGTAACAAAGGCCATGCGTCTCTGATCTCCAGTGAGGGCGGCATCTTCGACACGCTCTCCGGCATCTACACGCGGAACGTGAACATCGACGTCATGCTCAAGGGCTACTCCGGCGACACGATCCGCGTCGACCGTATCGGCAGGGACAGCGAGAGCATCATGGACCCGGCGCTCACCATCCTCCTGATG
>CAIFEY010000076.1:0-553 GCA_903789635.1 uncultured Eubacteriaceae bacterium | reverse complement strand
GAGTGTGGGAAGCCGCAGGTACCGGAGCGAGGCCGTGACCGACGGCATCTACCGCGCCTACGAGCGTCTGGTCGTAAACCTACTGGATGACGAGTACCCGGAGAAGCCGCAGATCATAACGCTCTCGCCGGAAGCAGACCGGGAACTCGAGACGTTCGCGAACTGGCTGGAGCCCAAGCTCACGACCGACTATGCGGAGATGGCCGACTGGGCGGGAAAGCTCGTCGGCAACGTACTGCGCATGTCTGGCCTCCTCTGCCGGGCAGGCACCTACCAGAGCCACGACTTCCTTGACACCCACGGTGCGCTGACGGTCTCCGGCAAGACGATGGCAGACGCTATCCGGCTGGGCCGCTACTTCCTGAACCACGCACAGGCCGCGTACTCCGTACTGCCGGAGGATGCGATGTACCGGAACGCGGACATGATCCTGCAGCGCATCAAGGAGCGGAAGCTCACAGCTTTTGACAGGAGGGCCGCGATGCGCATGTGCCGCACCTTCAAGACGGTCGACTCCATCCAGCCGGTGCTGGACTTCCTTGAGGACTACGGG
>CAIFEY010000075.1 GCA_903789635.1 uncultured Eubacteriaceae bacterium | reverse complement strand
AATCTGTGTTTGGTAGAGAACCTCGTACATCTTCTCGTCCTCGATCCAGACCTCCGACTTCTCATACGGCAATTCGTGAGAGGTGAGAATGTCCTCGATTTTCGATTCAGTGTCCGGGTCCTTTTTGTCTGTGTAAAGCTCGATGTTCAGCTCGTCGACCTTCTGCCAGACCACGTTGTCCGCGAAAATGTTGTCCGTTCCCGGAAACAGGAAGCAGATGAACGGCGGGTCCGGAGACTCGCCCTCGGCAAAGTGGTCGTAGGCGACGGGAAGTCCGGCTTCCTCGAGCATGGTTACGATCTCGTCATAGTTCATAGGCGTCATCCTTTCAGTTTGGATTCAATCTCGCGCACCAGCTTCTCATTGCCTGCCTGCTCGGCAGGAGCGATATGCGGTCTTGCGGCCACACGGCCTCCGCCGCGCTTGGCGTGACCATGCTCCAGAAGGTGCGTAATCTGATAGCGGTTCCGCGAATGAACCACCATGTCGATGGAGTCCGCACTTTCGCTGACGGTCTTGACCGACCATGACTTCTTGTACTTGCCGGTACGCACAGGAGCGTTCGCCTGAATATCCTTGCGGACGGATTTCGCCGTATCCCTGACCGCATCCTTCATGTCGTCGGCGGCAAGGTCGGCGTATTCCTGCAGGCCCTTCATCACGGCGTCACGCAGGCCGTCAATTGATACCTTCTCGTTCATGTCGTTTTCTCCAATGCGCAGTTGAATTTCAGCGTGTTCTTCTTGTAGCCCATCGGGTTCACATAGGTGATGTTGTACGTTTTGCCTTCCGCGAGAATCCGGTACTTCGTGGAGACGACCTCGGCAAGTTCGGAGCACCAGCGGCAGGTGAAGTTCAGCGATTCCTCCGAGTTGATCACCTCGCCGGAAGTCTCCGAACCGTAGGAGTCCGTACCTACCGTCGCCCAGCACTTGAAGTAGTCTGTCCACGACGCCGTATGGTTTCCGTACTTGTCCGTGGTTATTTCATTCTTCTGGAATGTGACCGGCACACGCATATTGGCGATCTTCATCAAAATCCCTCCTTGCGCACGCCGAACAGAAGCGCCCGGAGCGTCAGATTCAGCTGATTGTGGTCAGCGTCCTCGCGGTGCTCGTACAGGTACGCCACGGTGTAGAGAATGGCAATGCGCATGCGGATGAGGATTTTCTCCTCGCTTGCCTCCCATTCCTCGTCAGAGTAGCGGGCGATGTCCTGAACGGTCGCGGTGGCCGATGTTATGAGATTCTGGATCAGCTCGTCCTCATCGGAAGAACTGACTCGCAGATAGGTTTTTGCTTCCTCA
>CAIFEY010000074.1 GCA_903789635.1 uncultured Eubacteriaceae bacterium | reverse complement strand
GAGCAGATCCTCATCGGACACAGCCGCCACAACCCGGAGCGCCTCGGCGTGAAATGCCGCGGACAATGCGTCTGGACCTACAAGGGCAAGCCGATCACGAACTTCCTCTCCGCAGCCTACGCCGCATTCAACCTGGTCGACCCGGTACCGGAGGTCGCCCGAGTCCGAGACAGGATGCTGTCTGAGGACGAGGGTGTGCCGACACAGGATTTGAGGAGGTGAAGCCATGAAAAGCGAAAAGCAGATCGAAGCAGCCCTCGCCAGTGAGGTGAAGCGGCATGGCGGCATCGCACCGAAGTTCACGTCACCCGGCTTTGACGGAATGCCGGACCGGATCATCCTGCTGCCCGGCGGACGCATGGCATTCGCAGAGCTCAAGGCTCCCGGAAAGAAGCCAAGGAAACTCCAGACAGCCCGGCACCGGTTCCTGCGGCGGCTGGGATTCCGGGTTTACATCATCGACAGCACAGAACAGATCGGAGGTGTGATAGATGAGATTGAAAACAACCTGTGACTGGTGCGGGCGCGAGTTCTTCAGGGATTCGGCACAGCTGAAAGGAAAGAAGCATCACTTCTGCTGCAGGCAGTGTCTCGCCAGCTTTAGCAGCAAGGCGAAGAACCCGGACGGCTATGCCAGTCTCAAGAATTACACGAATATAAGCCAGCACATGACAAAACTGAACGAGGAATTGAATCCGGATCGGATGACTCCTGAAACGAAGGAAAAGCTCAGAGAGTCCCGTCTCGGAAAAGGAAGATGCGACGGCTATTCCAAAATCCACGGACTTGCCGCGCATCGCGTCGTTGCCGAGCAGACGCTTGGCAGGCCGTTGATGCCGGGAGAAGTCGTGCATCATCGTGACGGAAACCGATACAACAATTCTCCCGAGAATCTGGTCGTGTTCCCTTCGCAGAGCGCACACGCCCACCATCACAGCGAATTGAGGTGGTTTATCCAGCAGATAAAGGAAATGGAGGCCGAAGAAAATGCCGAAACTGAGTGACCTCCATTACTACCAGCAATACTGTGTCTCCTATATTGAGACGCACAAAACAGCCGCTATCTTCCTTGATTGCGGCCTTGGAAAGACGATCATCACGCTGACCGCCGCCGTTGACCTCCTGTTCGACAGCTTCGAGGTCCATCGGATTCTCGTGGTCGCGCCTCTCAGAGTCGCCCGTGACACATGGCCCGCGGAGATACGGAAATGGGAGCACCTTTCCGGCCTCACCTACGCCGTCGCAGTCGGAAACTCACGCGAACGGAAAGCGGCTCTCCTGCAGGGCGCGGATGTCACGATCATCAACCGGGAGAACCTCGGATGGCTGATCGACGACTCCGGCATTCCCTTCACCTACGACATGGTGGTATTGGACG
>CAIFEY010000073.1 GCA_903789635.1 uncultured Eubacteriaceae bacterium | reverse complement strand
AATTACCTACATTTTTGCTTTGCAACTTTCTGTATTTTCATTATGCAAAAAACAATCCGCGCGCCCGCCGCAATCGACTGCACTGCCGCTATCATTCTTTGACAGAATATGCAATCCGCCGCACAACATGGCCAATTCGTCGCCCATTTTCCTGCGGCGGCGGCGGTGTTCCTATCGCCCATCGATAATTTGTGCGCAACATATACCCCAATAGGGTATATCGATCTGCTTGCACACCGCAGGCGACTTGGGAATTCGCACTTATAGGCGTCATTTTCCCAGATTTTCAGAGTCGCGTTTGGAAACATGTGTTCTTCCGCCGGTTTTTCCCAAATTTCAGGCCGTCGCGCGCCGCCGCCCGCGCCCAATATTCTTAAAGCCACTGGATCCCTGCATTTTGCTGAAACATACAGTATACACGCCTCACCCCACACCCCGTCGATCAACAGTCCAGCGGCACGCCCAATTGACTCGCGGCGCGCCTCAATCCTCTCAACACAGAAAAACGTCGGTATACAAAGTACTGTATACCGGCGTTCCCCTCATTTCCAACGTTCGGCGCGCCCTACCTCTTCATGTTCAGCGCCCGCTGCCGCGCCTTCGCCTCCCCGGCGATGATCTTCCGCACCGCCTCCGCGGTCTCCGGCAGGCGGCGGTCCTTCCGGCTCACCAGGTAGACGTCGCTCTGGAACACGTCCTCGCCGAGCGGACGCAGGAACAGCTCGTCCTCATCGAACAGCGCGGACTGCGGGACCAGCGCGATCCCGAGGTCCGAGCGCGCCATCTGAAGCGCGGTCCTGGCGTCGTCGTTCGTGCAGAAGATCTCGGGCACGATCCCCTCCTGCTCACACTGCATCCGGAAGATCTTCTCCCACCTGCGGTAGACGATCAGCGGGCAGTCCGCGAGGTCGGAGGCAACCGCCGGCGTCAGGCTGTTCTGCAGGGCTTCGGAAAACCAGTGCTTCCGCCCGACGGCAGCGAGGCAGTCCTGGCGGATCAGCGAACGCTGAAGCTGCGGCGCGGCGAACGGCGTCCGCACGACCGCGAGGTCGATCTTTTCCTTCTCGAGCAGGTCCAGCACCTCGTACGAGTTCCCCTCGTGGATCCTGAGCCTCAAGTCCGGGATCTCGCGGCGCGCGCGCGACAGCATCCGGAAGATCGCGTCGGATGTAACGGACGAGATCATGCCGATCCGGACGACGCCGCGCCGCCCCTTCTTCCGGTCCTCCATCTCGTCCGTGATCTGCTCCTCCAGGTCCACCATCTGCGAGGCGTAGCGCTGCAGCGCCCTTCCCTCCTCGGTCATCGTGATTTTTCGGTTGCCGCGCTCGAACAGCTTGACGCCGAGCTCCGCCTCAAGCAGGGACATCTGGCGGCTCAGCGGCGGCTGGCTCATGTGCAGGCGCCTCGCCGCACCCGAGATGCTCCCCTCTTCAGCAATTGCCAGGAAAAAATTCAGCTGTCTGAGTTCCATATTCTTCTCCTCCTTCACTCTCCATCGTGCTCTGCCTTTCCAAACGCATATTGATATGATCACCCTAAAGTAGACAGCAAAAAGATCGAAATCTACTTTAGGGGG
>CAIFEY010000072.1 GCA_903789635.1 uncultured Eubacteriaceae bacterium | reverse complement strand
TCTCTGGCACGTGGCTGCGCAGCCAGCGGAGGCGGCGCCCACCCTTGGTCCCCTTTTGGCTGGCGGTCCCCTCCGGGTCGGCACTTCCCTTCGGGTCGATACTCCCCTTCGGGCTTGCGTCTGCCTGCCTCGGCTTCCTCATGTGGGCGTCACCTCCTCAGGTGCTCAAAGTGTTCTAGGTACTTTGGTTTCTTATGGGACGGCGGGCGAGAAGGACCGCCGTCCCGGCAGAACGTTTGGTGCTAGGCGTCAGCCGCTAGATGCCGGTTACTCGGCATCCTTGCGGGCGGAACGACGCTTCGCGAGGCCCAGGCCTGCGGCGACGATGATCGCTGCGCCGGCGACGTACAGGACCGTGGTGCCCATGCCGCCGGTGGAAGGCAGGACGGAGCCCTTCTTGTTCACGACGTCGGTCGTGAGGGAGCCATTCTCAGTGCTTGCCGTAAAGGTCGCGGTGCCGGAGGTCACGTTGCCGGACAGCGCAGTAAGCTTCGGATCGTCGGACTTGGTATCGTGCGTCGCGGAGATGGTGAACAGGACGTCGCTGATGGTGTTGTAACCAGCAGGAGTCGTGGTCTCAGAGAGCTTGTAGTCGCCATCATCGAGGCCCTTGAACTCGAAGGACGTCTCGGTGCCAGCGGTGTACTGCTTAACCTGGTTCCAGTTGCCCTGAGCATCCTTCTTGTACAGCGTGAAGCCAGCGCCAGCCAGGGACTTCTGATTCTGGTCAACCTTGTTCACGACGGTCTTGTAGGTGAAGACAATGTTCTTGTCCTCAGGAGTCTTGCCAGTGTTGCCCTCTCCACCCTTGTTGGGGTTGTTGGAGAAGGTCAAGTCAACCGTGTTGGGGTTGCCGGCGGCGCCGATGACCGCGCTGCTGTTCAGCCGGGCGGAGTAGGTGACAACGACCTTGGAGTCCTTGGTCAGGGCAAGGCCAGAGATTGCCTTCATGTCGCTGCAGGCCCAGGTGACGGTGGTGGTGCCGTCCGTATTGGCAGTAACGGTCTCGGTGAAGCTGCCAGTAACGTTGACGCCAGTCGCATCATTGTTGCCGGAGTAGACCTTGATGGTGGCCTTGTGATCAGCGTCATCCTTGTTGTAGGTCAGACCAGCGGACATGGTATCGGTGAACTTGTACGAATAGGTCTTGTAATCACCAATGTTATCCGGCATGGTACCCGTGATCTGATAAGGAACCCAGTCGTTGATGTCGTAGTCAGCAGAGTCCTGCCAGCCAGTTGTGGTGCCGTCGGAGTCGTTCGTGTCCTTGACCTTCTTCTCGACGGTCGGGACATCGGACTTGACGGCGGTAGAGGTGTCGGCGACGACCTTCAGGATGAAGCGCGTGTAGGCATCCTTCTTGTCAGCGCTTAGCGAGTCGTCTTTGTCCTTCACGAGGTAGTAGCCCGCGGAGAGGCCCTTAATGGCGGTCGAGTTGGCAGCGGACTCCTGCGAAGCCTTCATGTTGGACAGGTACTGGCTCACGACGGTCGCGAACTCCTGGGTGACGGCATCGTTATCGGAAGCCTTCGAGAGGGCCTCCGCTACGGAAGCGGCGTCGGTCACGCTGCCGAAGGTGGACTTGAGAGTGTTATCTGCCTTGAGGGCGGCGACGAGGGCGTCGGTGTTGGTGACGCCGGTACCCCACTGGATGTTGGACAGCGTAGAGTCATTGAGGTCGCCCTTGAAGACCTGGTAGGCCTCGTAGGTGTGGCCAGTAGTGGTGCCGGTCAGCGTCAGCGTGTACGTGGTAGCACCCTCGGCCAGCGCGCCGGTCGGGATGAGCACCAACGCCATGGCAAACGCGGAGACTGCCGCGATGATGCCATTGAGCAGCTTGTTCAGGTGTTTCATGCTTCTTCCTTCCTTGTTCGTTCCTTTTGGCGTCTCCGCCAATCCCTCACCCGCAAGGCCCTATGGGTCTGGACCTCCTGGATCCCACATGAGCACCTCCATTCCTCCTAACAACGAACATGTATTCTTAAATCTCATTCACGCCATTCTTTTTATTAATGGCGCGATGATTACCGCGTTACGAAATCCGGCCTCAACCGGCAAGGCTCAGCCGACCTGGCCCGCGTCCTGGGGCGGCCACAACTTGAAGACGAGGCGCCCC
>CAIFEY010000071.1 GCA_903789635.1 uncultured Eubacteriaceae bacterium | reverse complement strand
ATGAGCGATGGCTCTTTTTTTATTCACTTTTACACCATTATATGGACGTGACCGGCGCCGGGCATGCCGACCGCTGCGGTATACATTATGCAGGCACAGGGCGCCTTTCTGCGTACAGCGATCCGCAGAACATTGTTGGAGAATAATTCCGGAAAACAGCAGGTAAGTCTGGTATGAAGGGCCCGCATTGTCTTTGTCAAAATACACAAAAATATGTGAGGGAGATTGCTCAAATCAACAATTCTATGATAAAATATCTGCTATCGTATAGGCTTGGATACAAAACACAGGAGGATGAAATGGAGAAACAGAATGCAATCCTGACGGTCGTGGGAAAGGACCATACGGGGATTTTGGCGGCGGCGGCGACGGAAGCGGCGAAGGCGAACGCGAACATCGAGGACGTGTCGCAGTCGGTGCTGAACGGGTTCTTTTCCATGGTCATGGTCATCGACGTGACGAATATGGAGGGAAGCCTGGAGGAACTGCAGAAGGCGGTGCAGGACAAGCTGCCGGACATGGCGATTCACCTGATGCACGAGAATATTTTCAAGGCGATGCACACGATCTAGACCGGGGACTATAGGTTCGGACGGCGGATGAATAAGGAGGAAAACAATGTCAATGCCTTTGCCAATGGACAATATAATGGAAACGGTGAACATGATCCAGAACGAGAACCTGGACGTGCGCACCATCACCATGGGAATCTCTCTGCTCGACTGCGCCGACAGCGATATCGACGCCTCCTGCAGAAAGATTCACGAGAAAATACTGCGGATGGCGAGCAATCTCGTCGAGACGGGCGAGACGCTCTCTAAGAAGTACGGGATTCCGATCGTCAACAAGCGCGTGGCGGTCACCCCGATCTCCATGCTGGTCGGCGTCAGCGGCGGCGACCCGGTGAAATACGCGCGGGTGCTGGATCAGGCGGCGCACGAGATCGGCATCGACTTTATCGGCGGCTTCAGCGCGCTGGTGGACCGCGGGTTCAGTGCGGGCGACCGTGAGCTGATCGAGGCGATCCCGCAGGCCCTCTCGGAGACAGAGCTGGTCTGCTCTTCGGTGAATATCGGTTCGACAAAAGCAGGCATCAACATGGACGCAGTCGCCCTGATGGGCAAGGTTTTCCGCAAAACCGCCGAACTGACGCAGGACCGCCAGTGCATCGGCGACGCCAAGCTCGTGGTCTTCTGCAACGCGGTCGAGGACAACCCGTTCATGGCTGGCGCGTTCCACGGCGTCGGAAACGCGGACTGCTGCATCAGCACCGGCGTCTCTGGCCCTGGCGTTGTACGCAGTGTACTGCATAACATGCCGGACGACGCGCCGATGGACGAGGTCGCCGAGGCGATCAAGAAGACGGCGTTCAAGATCACGCGCGTCGGCCAGCTCATCGGCAGGGAGGCAGCGGATATGCTGGGCGTTCCTTTTGGCATCGTCGACCTCTCCCTCGCCCCTACCCCGGCAGTCGGCGACTCGGTCGCGCGCATCCTGGAGGAAGTCGGCCTCGAGGAGTGCGGCGCGCACGGCACGACGGCCGCCCTCGCGATGCTGAACGACGCGGTGAAAAAGGGCGGTCTGATGGCCTCCTCCAGCGTCGGCGGCCTCTCCGGCGCATTCATCCCGGTCACCGAGGACGAGGGCATGATCTCTGCTGCCCGCAGCAAAACCCTCTCCATCGAGAAGCTCGAGGCGATGACGGCGGTCTGCTCGGTCGGCCTCGACATGATCGTCATCCCAGGCGACACGACGGCGGAGGTCATCTCCGCGATCATCGCCGACGAGGCCGCGATCGGCATGGTCAACTCCAAGACGACCGCCGTCCGCGTGATCCCGGCGATCGGCCTGAAGGAGGGCGAGGAGCTGAACTTCGGCGGCCTCCTGGGCAGCGGCCCGGTCATGAACGTCCGCAAGCAGTCCCCGGCCAAGATGATCCGCCGCGGCGGCCGCATCCCGGCGCCGCTGCAGAGTCTGAAGAACTAGCGGCGCGCGGGTGACGGCGCGCGGCGACCTGAATTTTTGGGAAAAAGCAGCGATAGGCCCCCATTTTCCCACTCACATCCGGTGATCAGGTCCCTGTCAAGTAGACACGGGAAAAGTGTAACGGTTTTTTTAG
>CAIFEY010000070.1 GCA_903789635.1 uncultured Eubacteriaceae bacterium | reverse complement strand
GAAAAATGTGAAAACCATCAGCATAGACATTGAGACGTACAGCGATGTCGATCTCGGCAAGTGCGGCGTTTACAAGTATTCGGAATCCCGGGCTTTCGAGATTCTCCTGTTCGGCTACAGCGTGGACGGTGGACCCGTGCAGGTCATCGACCTCGCATCCGGCGAATCCATCCCGGATGAGATACTCGACGCACTGACCAACGACACGGTTATCAAATACGCTTTTAACGCAAACTTCGAGCGCGTCTGCCTGTCACGCTACCTGCGTGACCTGGGTCGGAGTCTCGACCCGTTCCATGACAATCACCCGCTATCGATGGAGTCTGCGCGGTTTCTGAATCCGGAAGGCTGGCGCTGCTCGATGGTGTGGGCGGCGACAATGGGACTCCCGCTCAGCCTGAAGGGCGTCGGCGCGGTCCTGGGGCTCGAGAGCCAGAAGATGGATGAAGGCAAGGCGCTCATCCGCTACTTCTCCGTCCCCTGCGCTCCCACCAAGGCGAACGGCGGCAGAACACGAAACCTGCCCTCCGACGATCCCGGAAAATGGGAAGCCTTCAAAAAGTACAATCAGCGCGACGTAGAGGTCGAGATGTCGATCCAGCGGAAACTCCGGAACTTCCCGGTGCCGGACTTCGTGTGGGACGAGTACCACATCGACCAGCAGCAGATGAAGCAGTGGCTCTCCGACAACGGCATGGAGGTCGACAGCCTCGGCAAGAAGGCCGTCGCAGCACTCCTCAAAACCGCGCCGCCGGAACTCGCCGAGGTTCTGGAGCTTCGTCAGCAGCTGGCGAAATCCAGCGTGAAGAAATACCAGACCATGCAGCGCGCCGTATGCTCCGATAGCCGTGCTCGCGGCATGTTCATGTTCTACGGCGCGAATCGCACAGGCCGCTGGGCCGGACGCCTCATCCAGCTGCAGAACCTACCGCAGAAGCATCTGCCGGATCTGGATGCTGCGCGGGCTCTGGTGAAGTCCGGCGACTACGACGCAGTGAAGCTTCTCTACGAGGATGTGCCAGACACCCTGTCACAGCTGATCCGCACGGCTTTCATTCCGCGTGATGGCTGCCGGTTCTACGTGGCGGACTTCTCCGCCATCGAGGCACGCGTCATCGCATGGTACGCAGGCGAACAGTGGAAATCCGACGCGTTCGCGACGCGAACCAGCAGATCGTGAAGTTCTGGTGGGACGTCGACAAGGCCGTCATGGCTGCCGTGAAAAACCACAAGACCACCCGGCTGGGGAAGCTCGTGTTCTTCTGGCAGGCGGGCATGCTGTTCATCACCCTGCCGTCCGGACGGAACCTTGCGTATGTGAAACCGAAGGTCGGCATGAACCGGTTCGGCGGTGAGTGCATCACCTACGAGGGCGTGGGCGGCACGAAGAAATGGGAGCGCCTCGAATCGTACGGTCCGAAGTTCGTGGAGAACATCGTGCAGGCCACCAGCCGTGACATCCTGTGCAACAGCATGAAGACGCTCCGCTGCTGCGACATTGTCATGCATATCCATGACGAGCTTGTCATAGAAGCCGATCCGCGCGTCTCCCTCGAAGTGCTCTGTGAGCAGATGGGCCGCGTCCCTTCGTGGGCGGATGGTCTCGTGCTTCGCGCGGACGGGTATGTCTGCGATTTCTACAAGAAAGATTAACCGGTTTTCGTCAAAAGCGGTCCGTCTCCTCCAGTGGAAAGTGAAGCCCAAGCCCCAACGAGCTGTCGCTCGCCGGGGACCCTTTGGGCAGGCGGGCCGCTTTCTTGTTTTGTCCGCCTGAATTTTTGAAAGGAGAATACCGGTTTGGATTATAGGAATTTTGAGGGCTATCCGGACCCGACATGCTGCGAGGCCTTGAGCCTCATCGAGATGGAGGAACGCAAGGCTCTCCGCGCGTTCCGGCCCATCATCTACGTCTGCTCACCGTACGCGGGAGACATCAAGCACAACGTGGAGGCCGCTCGTCGCTACTGCCGGTTCGCAGTCGAGCAGGGCTACATCCCGATTGCGCCGCATCTGCTGTTTCCGCAGTTTCTTGACGACAGCGATCCGACTGAGCGTGAGCTCGGCTTGTTCTTCGGCAATGCGCTGATGAGCAAGTGCACGGAGGTCTGGGTGTTCGGAAGCCACATTTCACGCGGTATGGCTGCGGAGATCCGGCGAGCCAGATGGAAAGGCCATCGTCTTCGCTACTTCACGGAGGATCTGAAGGAGGTGTACGACTGATGTTCACCATCTACACGTCCGACGCCTATCAGCAGGAATCCAACTGCGTCTACCCGCACCCGATCCAGGTCGTCGACGAGGCGAGCTTCAAGAGAGCCGTCTCGCACGACCACGTGTGCGCCAGGTACAGGAACAACTACCGCGGCAACGACAACTTCATCTCCTCGGACTGCCTTCCCGTCGACTGCGACAACGACCACTCGGAT
>CAIFEY010000069.1 GCA_903789635.1 uncultured Eubacteriaceae bacterium | reverse complement strand
CAAGGAACGCGAACGCCTCATGCGCAACCGCTCCAAGCGGAAACGCAGCTTCCCCAGACGCAAATGGACGAGGACGGCAAACGGCTGGAGTCTCACCTACCACGAAGAGCAGATCCTCATCGGACACAGCCGCCACAACCCGGAGCGCCTCGGCGTCAAATACAACGGCAAGTGCGTCTGGACCTACAAGGGAAAGCCGATCACCGACTTCCTCTCCGCAGCCTACGCCGCATTCAACCTTGTCGACCCGGTACCGGAGGTAACGCCATGAGAAGTGAAAAACAGATCGAGCAGAAACTCGCCAGCGAGGTGAAGCGCCGCGGCGGCATCGCGCCGAAATTCGTCTCTCCCGGCTTTGCCGGAATGCCTGACCGGATCATCCTGCTGCCCGGCGGACGCATGGCATTCGCGGAGCTCAAGGCTCCCGGAAAGAAGCCAAGAAGACTGCAGCTGGCCCGGCACCGGATGCTTCGGCGACTCGGATTCCGAGTCTACGTCATCGACAGTATGGAACAGATCGGAGGTGTGATAGATGAGATTGCAAGTGATATGTGACTGGTGCGGTCGCGAGTTTTCGCGTGATTCAGCCCAGCTTAAAGGCAAGAAACACCACTTCTGCAGCAGAAAGTGCCTTGCCGATTTCAGCAGCAAGGCAAAGAACCCGGACGGCTACAGCAGCCTCAAGGATTACACGAATATTAGCAAGCACATGACGAAGCTGAACGAGGAACTGAATCCGGATCGCATGACTCCTGAAACGAAGGAAAAGCTCAGAGTATCCCGTCTTGGCAAAGGCAGATGCGACGGATATTCCAAGATCCATGGACTTGCCGCGCACCGCGTCGTAGCCGAGCGGATACTTGGCAGACCGCTGGAACCGGATGAGGTTGTGCACCATCGTGATGGAAACCGATACAACAATTCTCCTGAGAATCTGGTCGTGTTCCCTTCACAGAGCGCACATGCCCACCATCACAGCGAGCTGAGGTGGTTCATCCAGCAGATTAAGGAAATGGAGGCCGAGGAAAATGCCAAAACTGAGTGACCTCCATTCCTACCAGCAATACTGCGTCTCCTACATCGAGACACATGAAACAGCCGCCATCTTCCTTGATTGCGGTCTTGGAAAAACAATCATCACACTGACCGCCACTGTCGACCTGCTGTTCGACAGCTTCGAGACTCATCGGATTCTCGTGGTCGCGCCTCTCAGAGTCGCCCGCGACACCTGGCCCGCCGAAATCAGGAAGTGGGAGCACCTCTCCGGCCTCACCTATGCCGTGGCGGTCGGAACCGCACGGGAGCGTAAGGCTGCGCTCATGCAGCAGGCGGATGTGACGATCATCAACCGGGAGAACCTCGAATGGCTGATCGATCAGTCCGGCATCCCCTTTGACTACGACATGGTGGTATTGGATGAGCTCTCCAGCTTCAAGAACCACAAGTCGAAGCGCTTCCGCGCCTTGATGAAGGTGCGGCCCAAGGTGAAGCGGATCATCGGACTCACCGGCACGCCATCGAGCAACGGTCTCATGGATCTGTGGGCGGAGTTCAAGGCCCTCGATTCATGCCCGACAAGCGCAACGGCGAGATCATCTACTCCTACAAGCCGCTGCCCGGAGCCGAAGAAGCAATCTACCGCAGAATCGGCGACATCACGATCAGCATGAAGTCCACCGACCATCTCAAGATGCCGGAACTCATCTCCTCCCAATACGAAGTGCAGTTCTCTCCTGATGAGCGGAAACGATATGACGAATTGAAGAATGACCTTGTACTGCAGCTGCACGGGGACGAGATCACCGCTGCGAACGCCGCAACCCTCACCGGCAAGCTCTCCCAGCTTGCGAACGGAGCCATCTATTCGGATGACGGCAAGATCATCGAATTCCACGACCGGAAGCTCGACGCCTTGGAGGACATCATCGAAGCCGCAAACGGCAAGCCGCTCCTCGTCGCCTACTGGTTCCGACACGACCTCGAAAGAATCCGACGACGCTTTAACGTCCGGGAGATCAAGACATCCGCAGACATTGCGGACTGGAATGCCGGGAATATCCCCGTTGCGGTCATCCATCCTGCTTCTGCCGGGCATGGTCTCAACCTGCAGGCTGGCGGTTCGACACTTGTCTGGTTCGGGCTCACATGGAGCCTCGAGCTCTACCAGCAGACGAACGCAAGGCTGTGGCGTCAGGGACAGGAAAGCCGGACCGTCGTCATCCAGCACATCATTGCGGCGAACACCATCGACGGGCAGATCCTCGACGCGCTGAAGCGCAAGGACAAGACGCAGGCGGCACTGATTGCTGCCGTGAAGGCGGTGATGTGATGGACGAACCCTACGAGAGGCTGGCCAGCGCCATCATCCTGCAGGCCGTTCGCGATTACCGGACAGCACTCAAGGCCCTGCGCATGAATCCACGGAACAAGGCTGCTCAATCCGACAAGGACGAGATCGAGCGGTTCTTCCGCTCCCAGTGGTATCAGGCGCTGACCACGGTCGACGGCGAAATGCTGATAAGGAAACTCAACGAGGAGGTGAAGTCATGACTCCAAAACAATATCTGAATCAGGCCAAGCATCTGGATGCGCTGATCCGCGCGCGGCTCCGGGAGATCGACTACTGGAAGGAAATGAGCGCCAGCGTCAGCGGCATGCGCTACGACGGCATGCCGCGAAACCCAAACACACCAACGGACGCGCACTTCGTCACCTGCCTCCACAAGATCGATGAGATACAGGCCGACGTGGAGAAGAAGGTGGCGCAGCTCATTACGCTGCGGGAC
>CAIFEY010000068.1 GCA_903789635.1 uncultured Eubacteriaceae bacterium | reverse complement strand
TCAGCCTTGATATCCGCCGTCAGCTTCGGAACAATCTTGTTCAGATCGCCGACGATTCCGATATCCGCCACATCAAAGATCGGTGCGGACTCGTCTTTGTTGATCGCGATGATCAGGTCGGACTCCTCCATACCTGCCACGTGCTGAATAGCTCCGGAAATACCGATGGCAAAATAGATGTTCGGGCGGACGGTCTTGCCGGTCTGTCCGACCTGCAGGTCCTTCGGCTTCCATCCGTTATCGACAACCGCGCGCGAGCAGGAAACCTCTCCGCCGAGTGCATCCGCCAGATCCTTAAGGATCTGGAAGTTCTCCGGGCTTCCGACACCGCGGCCGCCGGATACCAGGATCTTTGCCTTCTGGATATCCACGGTCTCGCTGACCTTCTTCACAACCTTCTCGATTGTGACATAGCGGTCATTCGGGATGAATCCCGGATTGTAGCTGATCACCTCAGCCTTCGCGCCCTTGATCGGAGTGATCTTCTCCATAACGCCGGGACGTACGGTCGACATCTGCGGTCTGTTGTCCGGGCACGCGATGGTGGCGATGGTGTTGCCTCCGAATGCCGGACGGGTCATGAGCAGCTGGTTGTGCTTCTGCTCCTGATTCGGCTTCGGCTGAAGCGGGAAGTCTCCGATGTCAAGGGAGGTGCAGTCCGCGGTCAGTCCCGTGTGAACACGGGCCGATACCGTCGGTCCGAGATCACGGCCGATAGCGGTCGCGCCTACCAGCATGATCTCCGGCTTGTACTCCTCGATGACAGATGCCAGCGCATGTGCATAAGGCTCCGTGCGGTACTCCTTCAGCTCCGGATCATCTACAACGATGACTCTGTCCGCGCCGTACTCAGCCAGCTCGTCCGCCAGATCCGCTACCTGATATCCGATCAGAACCGCGGTAACCTGTGTGTTCAGCGGTTTTGCCAGATCTCTTGCCTTTCCGAGCAGCTCGAAGGCAATGTTGTCAATGTGGTTGTCTACCTGCTGTGCAAAGATATATACACCCTTGTAATCTTCTAAACTCATTCTACTCACCGCCTTCGTCAAATATAATGTCTCTTTGTCAGTTCTTCGCAGATGACGGCAGCGCCTGCGTCCGGATCGAGATCCTTGAACATGGTGCCTGCGCCCTTGCGAACCTTGTCGGAAGCCTTCGCGATCTTCGTCGGAGAGCCCGCGAGACCGCAGTCCTCATCCTTCAGTGTGGTCAGATCGTCGCGGTTATAGGTGGTGATCTCCGCGTCAACCGCGTCCCAGATTCCCGCCGGCGTCATATAACGCGGAGGATTCAGCTCGGAAAGCGCGGTAATCAGGCAGGGCATCTTGGCCTTCAGCACATGATATCTGTCATCGAACTGGCGCTCAACCTCAACGGTCTTCTCCGCCTCGTTCACCTTGATCGCCTGTGCATAGGAGATAACCGGAATTCCGAGATGCTCCGCGATCTGCGGTCCAACCTGCGCGGTGTCGCCGTCGATGGCCTGACGTCCGGTGATGATCAGATCATAATCTCCGATCTTGCGGATTCCCGCCGCAAGCGTAGAGGACGTAGCCCAGGTGTCGGCTCCGCCGAGCTTCCGGTCGGTCAGAAGAACGCCCTTGTCCGCGCCCATGGCGATCGCCTCGCGAAGGACGTCAGCCGCCTTCGGAAGTCCCATGGTGAGAACCGTAACCTCTGCTCCGGTCTCGTCCTTGATTCTCAGTGCCGCTTCCAGTCCGGCCTTGTCGTCCGGATTCATGATGGCAAGCATTGCCGCACGATCCAGGGTACCATCCGGTTTGAACTTCACACCGCCTGCTGTATCCGGTACCTGTTTAATACAAACAATTATCTTCACGGTATATCCCTCCTGTTATTTCAGTAAGTTCGCAGAAATAACCATACGCATAACTTCTGCGGTTCCCTCATAGATCTCGGTGATCTTCGCGTCGCGCATCATGCGCTCTACGTCGTACTCGCGGATATAGCCGTAGCCGCCGTGGAGCTGTACGCACTCCGTTGTCACATCCATCGCAGCCTTTGCCGCGAACAGCTTCGCCTCGGCAGCCTCAACGCTGTATGTGGAGGCCGGCGAGAATCCGACCGCATCTTTTGCGCAGGCAGCCTTGTATACCAGCAGCTGAGCCGCGTCACAGGTGGTCTTCAGGTTCGCGAGCTGGAACTGTGTGTTCTGGAACTGCGCGATAGAGCGTCCGAACTGTTTTCTCTCTTTGGTATACGCAACGGTAAGATCGAGAGCGCCTTCCGCCAGGCCGAGCGCCTGTGTGGCGATTCCGATACGTCCGCCGTCCAGGGTGTGCATCGCGATTCCGAAGCCCTTGCCCTTTGCGCCGAGGATGTTCTCCTTCGGGATGCGGCAGTCCTGGAAGATCAGCTCATAGGTCGCGGATCCGCGGATACCCATCTTCTTCTCCTTCGTTCCGAAGGTGAAGCCCGGGGTTCCCTTCTCTACGATGAACGCGGAGATTTCCTTCTGCTTTCTGCCGTGCTTCTCAACAGTTCCGGTTACCGCGATGATGATGTAGACATCAGCTTCCTTGCCGTTGGTGATGAAGCACTTGGAGCCATTCAGAACCCATTCGTCGCCGTCAAGAACCGCCTTTGTCTGCTGTCCCTGCGCGTCGGTTCCGGCGCCCGGCTCTGTCAGGCCGAAGGCTCCGAGCCACTCGCCCTTTGCCAGCTTCGGGATGTATTTCTTCTTCTGCTCCTCGGTTCCGAAGGTCATGATTGGGTCAATGCACAGTGATGTGTGGGCGGAAAGCGCGACCGCTGTCGTTCCGCAGACCTTTGCGATCTCCTCCA
>CAIFEY010000067.1 GCA_903789635.1 uncultured Eubacteriaceae bacterium | reverse complement strand
ATCTAAAAAAACCGTTACACTTTTCCCGTGTCTACTTGACAGGGACCTGATCACTCCGGAAATTTGGGAAAATTGGCACCTATAGGCCCAAATTCCCACATCGCCTGCAAGAAAACCCAGAGCCGATATACCCTATACGGGTATATGCAGGGCGATGATTATCACCGGTCGATCGGCGCACTGCCGCAGCCGCAGAAAAACGGACGACAACACGACTATGTTGTGAGGCTGATTGTGCATTCTGTCTAGAATGACGGCGGCGGTGCAGTCAATGATGGCGGGCGCACTGGCTTAATCGACGATCGTGATCTTCCAGCACTGCCGGCGGCGCCAGCTGCCCTCGCCGGAATTTGGGAAAATTGGATTATCAGCGCCGTTTTCCCCAACTTTTTTTGGACTGTTAGGAAAATCGCCAGTGGATGAGCGAAATTCCCAACGGCGGCGCAGCATACCCCGTTGATCCGGCCGCAACAATCGCAATTGTGCTATTATTGTTGTCGAAAACCATGAACACTGTATACATCTATCTTCCTCCGCCAAGGTTCCATAGCAGTGTCGTCAATTCGGTACCATTCCGCCAAGGATCGTCCCAGCATCGCCAATTCAGGGCTGTGCATCAGGGCATGCTGGTTCCCCGGCGAGGATGGTTTTTTTGTCGAAAAGACGGAAAATGTGGCTATGACCACAGAATCGGCGGGTTGAAATGGGTATAGTAAGACTTGTAAGAGAGAAAACCGGCGGGGCGATGCCCCGGCATGATATGAAGATACGAAGATACAGAAGCAGTCACTGAGAAGTGAGCAGAAAATCAAGCAGAAAGGATTTTACTATGCCTAAGACATTGGATTTAAGAAAGAGTGTATACGAGCTTTGCCAGGAGCACCCGGAGCTGCAGCAGATCATGGCCGGCCTGGGATTTTCAGAAATCGCGAAGAAGGCGGCGCTGACCACGGTCGGACGCGTCATGACGATTCCGAAGCGCGCGGGGATCAAGGACATCCCGCTGAGCAAGGTCATCGCTGCGCTGGAAGAAAATGGATTTACGCTGATCGGCGTTCCGGAGGGTGCGCGCGAAGCGGCGGATGCTGAGGAGAAGGCTGCGCCTGCAGAGACAAAGTCCGAACCTGCCGCCAATACTGCCGCGGCTGCCGGAAATGGCATGACGGAGCGCGAGGCGCTGCTTGCCAGCTACGTCAGGAGACTCAGCGAGGGAGAGGAACTGGAGAAGGTCCGGGAAGACTTTGTCGCCAACTTCAAGGACGTCGACGCGTCCGAGATAGCCAAGGCCGAGCAGACGCTGATCCATTCCGGCGTTCCGCTGATGGACGTGCAGAAGCTCTGCGACGTGCACTCCGCACTGTTCCACGGCGCCACGAGGACGGAGAAGATCGCGAACGCGGAGGCTGCGGTTCAGGCATCGTTCGCGGACAAGAAGCCGGCTCCGCTGCACAGGGAGGACGGCGCGGACGACAAGTTCGAGGTCCTGAATAAGATCGACGGTCACCCGCTTCAGATCTTTGCGCTGGAGAATAAGGCGATCGCGGCCGAGCTCGCAAAGCTCAGGGACGCGCTGAAGTCCGGCGAGAACGTCGCGCCGCAGCTCGCACGCACACGCCAGCTCGCACTGCACTACGCCAAGAAAGGCGACCTGCTCTATCCGCTGCTGAAGAACAAGTACGGATTCTCGGGACCGTCCGACGTCATGTGGAGCGTGGACGACGAGATCAGGGACGACCTCAAGGTCCTGGCCGAGGACCTGCAGCAGGACAGCGGCATGCTGAACAAGGAGGCGTGGCTGTCCCGCATGGACGCGGTCCTGACGCGCGCCGAGGAGATGGTATATAAAGAAGATAAGATCCTGTTCCCACTCTGCGCCAAGCTGTTCAACGAGGAGGAGTGGAAGCAGATCGCAAGGGATCACCAGGACTACGAACTGTGCCTGATCGAGGACGCACCAGTCTGGAAGGAAGCCGTAGAGGAGGACAAAGTCCTGACCGCAGCATCCTACACCAAGGAGGACGTGCCGGAAGTCGGAGCGAACGCCGGAAATACGGAAAGCGGCGACGTCGTCTTCTCGACCGGCCACATGAAGCCGGCCCAGCTCGAGGCGATGCTGAACACGATCCCGCTTGAGATCACGTTCATCGACGACCAGAGCATCAGCCGCTACTTCAACGACAACGGCGAGCCGAAGCTGTTCAAGCGCCCGCTGATGGCGCTCGACCGCGAGGTCTTCTCCTGCCACCCGCCTAAGATCGAGGCGCTGGTCCGCGGCATCATCGAGGAGTTCCGCAGCGGCAAGGAGGACATGGTCGAGATCTGGAACAGCCGCGCAGGCGAGCCGGTGCTGATCCGCTACATGGCCGTCCGCGACAAGGAGGGCAAGTACCTCGGCACGATGGAGCTCGTGCAGCGCATGGGATTCGCGCAGAAGCACTTTGAGGAAGCGCAGAAATAGCGGCTCGGGCGCGCGGTCCGGCGGCAGCAGTACCGGAATCCCGCAGCGGCGGACGGCGCGCGGAATGAGCTGAGCGCGGTCCGGCGGCGAATAATAAAGCCACAGAACTATTGAAAATACATTAGAAATAATCTTCTTCGGAAAGCCCGTTGCGGCGGCCTGAGGAAGATTATTTTTATATTATCACTATATTTTTTTCATATTCTTGACGAAAAGACTTGTATTATATCGTAATTTTTTACATACTATAAGCAGCGTCTATTGAACCATAACGGAAAATAGAGGGATGACCCACTTAGAGGGGGCGGAGGGCGGGCTTGATGCTCGAAGCCCCTGCTCTGTTTTTTGCATAATGAAAATACAGAAAGTTGCAAAGCAAAAATGTAGGTAATT
>CAIFEY010000066.1 GCA_903789635.1 uncultured Eubacteriaceae bacterium | reverse complement strand
GATGAGCGATGGCTCTTTTTTTATTCACTTTTACACCATTATATGGACGTGACCTATTTGAATCCTCCAGTATCCCGGAGGGGCGACGCCTTGCCCGGAGGGCGGCGCGGCGATACTTTTATGTTATCATTAGCAGCGCAACTCTTCCTACTGAGCACGCCGCGCCCTCAGTTTTGCTATCGTTCATCGCAGCGGCGCTCTCATTTCTGCGATCACGCGCCGCTGCGCTCCCGGCGCGCCTCTTTACTCAACAAGGCGCGCCGAAAAATCAAAGGAATTGGACCAAAGCGACAGCGACGTCCAATTCCTTCCTTCGGCCGGCCCGCTACTCCAGTAAAAGCGGCCGGCCGACTATTCCGTTTACGAACGAACGTGAGTAAACGGCAACCTTGCCGCGCCCCGCGCGGCAAAGACAATTGGAAAACACGACCGACGGGAGTGTTTTCACTCCTTCTATGACAATTCCGGTTCCGAGCTCCGCCTCGGAACCGGCAACCTTCCCCCATTCCCTCTGCAATCTCTCACGGCCGCATCTCTCCCTCGCACATCTTTACGACAAGGTTCACGCCCTGTATCAACCACGATCTCCCGCCGAACAAAACCACAGGCGCCCGAACCTCACCGCTCCGACTTACAAGCTATGCCAAACCACAGCCGCCATCAGCTCGCGGCTATCGGACCTACACAGCCCCCCAAAATACGGGCGCCACCAGCGATCGAATTACGGACATATAAAGCTCCCAAAACACAGGTGCCCTCAGCAAGCGACTCCGCAGTGACAGTTACAATTCCGCGAAGAACGAAATTCTACCTCTCCCCTCAAACTGCCTCAGCCTGCCTTTACTGCTGCGATCAATCACAACCCCCGTCTACCATTAAAGCAAAAACACGAAAACACGGGCGCCCGAAGTAAGCGACTCCGCAGTGACAGCTACAATTCCGCGAGGAACGACAACAGGATTTCGTTGGAGCTGCACTCCTCTTAGTGCAGCTCCCGAAATCCAAGGAGTTCTGAGCATGGAATTGTCTGTCACGAGGACTAGCGCGCTTCGGGTGCCCGTGCTTCTTCTTAGTGCAACTCCCGAAATCCTATGAGTTCGGCGTTTAAAATTGTCAGTCGCGAGACTTAGTGAGCCTGAGGGTGCCCGTGTTAACCCTCGTACGCCTTCTCAATCTCCCCGACATACTGAATCGAGTAATCCCCATCCGGATAAACCTGCCCCGGGAATCCAGCATCCAGGAAGCATTTCGGGTCGACCTGCTGGGTGTAGAGGGTCCTGCAGATCAGGGTGTACTTTGCCTCCTCATATGCAGGCTGGCCATCAATCTCGGTGAGTGTGAGGCCTGCTTTCTCGATTTTGTCCGGCTCATCGGCGCCGAAAACGCTCCCGAGGTGCATCAGCGCATCCATGTGGCCGTCGAAGAAGGACAGCGTGAACCTGCCGCTCGCGTCCATGAATTTCCTCGTGTATCGCTGCGGGCGAATGAATACGGCTGCGACTTTTTTCTCCCAGTTGTTGCCCAGCATGAACCAGCCGGCCGTCAGGCAGTTGACCTTGCCGCCGTCCTCAGCGCTGACCAGGAAGCAGTTTTCCCTTGCCGCCACGATTGGGTCGATTTTCTTCGCAATCTCGTCTAACTTAAGCTCTTTCATTTAGTTTCTCCTTCACTATGATCAATCACCTCGCCGATGATCATATAATGGGCTTCCGCGCCCTCTTCATAATACTGAAATGCATCCTTCGGAAATTTCTCCATATCCAGCTGATCCATGTAGATTTTCTTCAGGACAAATGTCTCAGCGGCCTCTTCATACGTAATCCCGTCCTTGCCGAACACCGGGGTCAGTCCCGCCGCCTTGACCTTATCCACATCTCTTCCCGACACGCTTCCCATGATCCTCAGCGCCCTGTGGTATTTCTTCGGATAGAAGGAAACTGTGAACGTGTCATGTTCGTTCAGATATTTCCAGGTATAACGGTCCGGCCTGATGTAGATCGTAATGATATCCTTGAACCATAACGTTCCCATCGAGCCCCAGGAAATCGTCATGCTGTTAAATGAAGATTTGTCACCGGCGGTCACCAGTGCCCACTGCTTGTCGAATTTTTCAAACGGATTACACTCCATAGACGTCCTCCTTACTAATACGTTCTCCGGCAAATTTCAAGAGAATCCACAGTCTTCTCTTCCTATTCTTACCAGCAGTATATATTAACCGATTGCCGGAATCACTCTCCGATGTTAACATATTTAGTATGAATACTTAACATCCTCAGGAGGAGACCATGTACAATATCGATGCTGCACTGGACAACTTAAGCAGGGAATTTCCCCTGCTGAACTGGAACTTCCGCCCGGATCCCTCAACCGGAAGGAACGAGCTGATTTCCCAATGGCTGGGAGATCCCGCCGACGAGATCATGCTCTGCGCGTTCAAGGGCAATTACATCAATGAGCGATTCCACAGACAGGACTTTTTCTTCATTAACTTCGCGTACAAGGGAGAGTATCAGGCGCTGAGCGCTACGAGTCAGAACCAGATCGACATGAAGCAGGGCGACTGCTACATCGGGCAGCCCTACAGCGGTTACGCGCTGAGAAAAGACGACCCGGAGGAGACCGTGATCGTCGGCATCCTGATCAAGAAGGAGACCTTCCTCAACGAATTTCTGGGCATTCTCGCTGCCGATTCCGCACTTCTGCACTTCTTCCTCGAGCCAAAGATGAATCGATTCTCAGAAGGAATCATTAAATTCCAGCTGCCCTCCCACTCGCCGGTATGGCAGCTTCTCGACCTGATGATCCTCGAGTACGCTGACCGAAAGGAAGACACGCAGCAGATACTGAAGACCCTGTTCCTGTCGATGACCATGTACCTGTCGCGGGAATACCACCAGCGGGAAGACAGCCAGCCCAAGCAGGATCTGATCGACCAGATCCTCCGCTACATCGAGACCCATTCCGACAGCATCACCCTGAAAGAGCTGGCCAACCACTTCGGCTACCACCCCGTGTACATCTCACGCATGCTCCCAGAAAAGACAGGCAGAAAATTCTCCGAACTCCTGAAAGATTACCGCATGAAAAAGGCCGAGATCCTGCTGAAATCCACCGACCTTTCCATAGAGAAAATCGCGGCCATGCTCGGCTACAACAACAGCAGCAACTTCTACCGGGCATTCCGCGACTACTACGGGATTTCGCCGCGCTCGCTGTAGCTGCGGTACGCAGCCTCCCGCTGGTCAGCTGCGTGCGATGCGTTCCCGCAAAGGAGCATCGCCCTTCGGGACACCGGGGCGAGGCGCCGCGGGGGCGGCGGATCGGAAGCGACGCGCCATTGGTCTGTCGCGTCGTTGTGATTTAAAGATAAGGTAGGAATCTGCCTCCGCTCCCGCGTTCGCCAGATTCCTTTGATTTTTTCGCCGTGCGCTCTGAACGCTGGGATGGCGAGCGGCGAGCGGCCCGCCGGCCCCTTGCAAACTCGGGTTGGGCCGCGGGCCGTGCCCGCGCGATAACCCATGAACACGCGCGGGATACTGGACATGCCCTCGCGGGATGCTGGGGCGGCCCTTCGGGATATCGGTGCTGCCCTCGCGGGGCACCGGACTGGCCCTCCGGGGCACTGGAAAGGAAAATACCGGGGCGTCGGAGGTCACGTCCATATAATGGTGTAAAAGTGAATAAAAAAAGAGCCATCGCTCATC
>CAIFEY010000065.1 GCA_903789635.1 uncultured Eubacteriaceae bacterium | reverse complement strand
TAAAGTAGATTTCGATCTTTTTGCTGTCTACTTTAGGGTGATCATATCATTTTGCGGCGTTGGGAAAATGACCGATGAATAGGCGAAATTCCCAACTGCAGCGCATTATGCCCCCGATGATCCGGGTGATCCGGGAAGCACAATAGCAATAGTGCTATACTGCATACCTCTGCCTTCACTGATACTGATGCCCTATTGTACAGCTCCATCGCTATCAATCGGCGCCCGGTCCAGTCATCTCTTCCCGCACGGTGAGGAATCCGCGCCGCCGACAGTCCTTCAGCATCCATCAGGCAAAAAAACGCCTTTGTATACTGCACACTTTTGTGTAGGAGGCTCATCTTTTCGTCCTGACGCAACGGATCTGAGAGAATTGCGTAAGACGAAGAGAATTTCTTCCCAGCGCAACAGCTTCCGAGAACCGCTCGATCTTATAGATTTACCACCCTTGTAATTTATTGCACTCTCTGAAATTTGACCCTTGTTCGCATCATTTTCAGGCAAAATATCGTCCGCGGCGACCGAGGGAGCTTCATTCTTATACATCGCACATAAATGCACAGTCAACTTGGCCTCATGGTCACCGTTGCGGACGCATCCAGATAGTTTCCAGACAACCTCAGGGCAGTCCGTGGATCAATATGATTTCAAATCTGCTCTATTTTAAATTGTCAGACTTCTGCTCGCGCTTATTGGCTAGGGAAAAGTTGCGTCAGCACGCGAAAAATCGAGCGCTGCTCAATTTAGTAAAAGCCGTTGCGCAAGAATGAAGAAATCGCTCTCCTGCACAACAATCGAGCGCCCAAAACGCCCCTCGAGGGTTTTCCTATAGAAACAATCTATGCATTGTGTATACAAGCGAGATTATCCTACATCGAGGCAGTCACCATCGCCCGCCGGGCAGGAGCCGCGCCGCACAGACAGCTTTTCCGCTATCTGACAGCGCGGCAGCATCCTTGTACAATGTATACTGCTGCTTGCCGGCGCTGGCACCCCACTGAGAAATGCCGGCGCCGGCAATGTTGAGAGCTCCGGCGCTGTCAGACGTCGCGGTAGGTCACTGTACACTGCATACCGCTGTCCTCTCCGAAGCTGGCACCCTACTGAAGAATTACGCGCCAAGGTAATGCGGCCCAGCGCCGGCCATGTTGACAGCCCCATCGCTATCGACCAGCGCCGCGGGTTTCTGTACATTGTATACATCAACTATCCTCGTTCGGGAACAGGGCTGACTTTGTCATTCTCTGCCCTGCTACGGCCTTACGACCACCGAGATTCCGTTCGGGATGCACGTCAGCGACGCGTCCTCGCCCTTGATCTCCCGCGCGCGGCGGTAGGCGTGCTCGAGGTCCGGGGCATACTCGACCTTCAGGCCCTCGATCATCTGCTTCTGCTCAGGGTCTGCGACAAAGATCACGTGGAACTGCAGGGCAATCCTGGCGAAGATCTGCGCGCACCACTGATCCGGGACGGTGTCCTCCTGCTTGGTTGCGAGGGTCTTGTCGTAGAAGGAACGCATCGTAGGCTCGTCTGCGATGGAGTGGTAGAAGCCGTCCCCGCCGGTTCCGTCGCAGCAGGAGGCGAGCATGATCAGGACGCCGCCAGGCTTGCAGGTCGCCTCGCCGGCGGTCATGCCCTTCGGCGACTGATACGCGTTCTGGTCGAGCGGATAGCCGCCGTTCGTGGTGATCACGATGTCGCCAGGCTTTGGCTTTACAGCGACGTAGGCGCTGATGAAGTCGCAGCCCCTTCTGTGCGCGGTTTCAAAGTTGCCGGCAAACGCGGCGACCGTCTTCTTGTTTTCATCAATGACGACGTTGACGATGTAGGCGAGCTTTGCCATGCGCGCGGCGGCTACCATGTCCGTGTGGATCGGGTTTCCGTCTAAGATCCCCGGGCGGCAGCTTGGGTCGTTGATGAACTTGGAGCAGTGGTTGCCCATGACCGTGACGGCATCCGCGACGCCCGGCAGGACGCTTTTGCGCCCGCCCGAGAAGCCGGCAAAGAAGTGCGCCTCTATGAAGCCCTCGGCGACGAGCAGGGACGAGTCGGCGGCGACTTTGTCTATGATGCAGTCAGGGCCGGACGGCAGGGTTCCAATCTTCACGTTGGAAGACGGGTCGTGTGCGTCGTGGACGACGATATGGTCCTTCATCTCCTCGTACAGGCCGTCCCCCAGCTTCTCGCGCAGCTCCTCCGTGTTCGTCGGGCGGTGGAAGCCCGTCGCGACCAGGAGCGTGATCTCGATGTCCGGGTTCCCCTCGCGCAGCTCCCGGATCATGTTCGGCAGGATATCCCGGCTCGGGACCGGCCTCGTGTGGTCGGAGATGATGATGGTGCAGTCGGGTTTGCCCTTTGCCAGTTCAGAGAGGCGCGGCGAATCGATCGGGTGCTCCATCGCCTCGCGGACGATGTCCAGCCCGCTGCGGTCGCTCGCCAGCTCGTCGACGCGGGAAGTCAGCACCGGCGTGTCGTCCGGCACCTTGAGGTCGTACGTCCCGCGGCCGTACAGAAATTTTACGGTTTTCATGCTCGTTTCCTCCAGTTGTTATTGCATTTTGTATAGAGTATACATGATTACCTACTAAAGACAGTGAGTAACCTTGAAACTCTGGGCAGCGTTGAATATCCGGCCAACGTTGAATGTCTGTCCAACGTTGAATGTCCATGCCCTGCTGAGGACGCAGTGACAATCCGTGGCCGCGCTGCCTCGACCCTTGTCTACACCGATTATAGGGGCATAATCTCCTTGTGTCAAACCTTGGAACAATCGAAACACGGGCACCGAAGCGAACGATTCCGCAATGACAATCTATACCAAAACACGGGTGCCCTAAGCAAGCGATTCCGCAGTAACAGGTACAATTTTACGAAGAACTCAAGGGATTTCGGGAGTTGCACTCTCTTTAGTGCAACTCCCGAAATCCCTTGAGTTCTAAGTATAAAATTGTCTGTTACGAGGACCTAGCGCGCTTCGGGTACCCGTGTTTCTGTGTATACACTTGTCAGGCGCGAAAACCTAGCGAGCCTCGACGATGTCGACGGTGTCTCTAGCGATCATGAGCTCCTCGTTGGTCGGGATCAGCATGATCGTAACCGGGGAGTCGGATCTGGAGATGATGGTCTCCTTGCCTCTGATCTTGTTCTTGACGAGGTCGAGCTTGATGCCCAGGTTTCCGAGGTCGTTGCAGATGATGTCACGCATAGCGATGTCGTTCTCGCCGACGCCTGCGGTGAATACCAGTGCATCCAGTCCGTTCATCTCGGCGATGAATGCTCCGATGTACGCTCTGACCTTGTGCGCAAATACCTTCAGTGCCAGCAGAGCTCTCTCGTTGCCCTCCTCAGCAGCTGCCTCGATGTCGCGGAAGTCGGAGGAAACTCCGGAAATTCCCAGAACTCCGGACTTCTTGTTCATGACCTCGTTCATCTCCTCAGCGGACAGATGCTCCTTCTCGGAAATGTAGGTTGCGATGGATGGGTCGATGTCGCCGCAGCGAGTACCCATGACCAGTCCCTCCAGCGGGGTGAATCCCATGGATGTGTCGATGCACTTGCCTCTCTTGATCGCGGAGACGGATGCACCGTTGCCCAGGTGGCAGGTGATCAGCTTCAGGTCGTCGAGGCTGACGTTCATCATCTTAGCTGCTCTGTCGGCAACGTACTTGTGGGATGTTCCGTGGAATCCGTATCTTCTTACGCCGTACTTCTCATAGTACTCATATGGCAGAGCATAAATGTAGGACTCAGCCGGCATCGTCTGATGGAAAGCGGTGTCGAATACAGCTACCATCGGTGTGTTCGGCATCAGCTTCTGGCATGCTCTGATTCCCAGGATGTTTGCCGGGTTGTGCAGCGGAGCCAGCTCAGACAGCTCGTCCAGATGTGTCAGTACTTCATCGTCGATCAGTACGCTCTTAGCATAACGCTCGCCTCCGTGTACGACTCTGTGGCCGACAGCACCCAGCTCGCTCATGTCATGCAGGACACCGTGATCTGCGTCTACGATTGCGCCCAGAACCTGCTCGATCGCCTCTTTATGCGTAGGCATCGGAACCTCGTTCTTCCACTTCTCGTCAACACCGATCTTCGTGTGTGTGATCACAGAACCGTCCATGCCGATTCTCTCAACCAGTCCCTTTGCCAGCAGGTTTTCTCCGTCCATGTCGAGAACCTGGTACTTCAGGGAAGAGCTTCCGCAATTGATTACTAATACTTTCATCTGAAATCTCCTTTAATCCTATAATCGTGCAGAACCAAAACTGCAGTACGTGCGTATAAGTTTTTCACATACAGCAATATTATACTCCCCTCCGCTATCTATTTGCAACCGTTCTCCACTCGTTAAAGAATTCACACGCCCATTGAATTTTACACGTTTCGAGGCAAAGTTTACCCGTCCCTTCGCATCACCTTCCCTGCCGCCTGCTGGCCCTCCCCCGCCCCGCCGCGCCGGATTGATCATGAAAAAAGCGGGCGGCGGTTAATTAACGCCGCCCTTCTGCACTATGTAGATCATCCGGAAGACAAGGACTGCGGCGCGGCAGAACATAGAAAAAAATTGCCCTTGTATACCGTACACAATTGCGCAGGAACATAATTCCCTCGTTTTGACGCAACGCGTTTTTCCGAATTTGATAATAGCTCAAAACCAGCGTCCCTGCGCAACAGCTTCCGAGGGCCGCTTGATCTTATAGATTTAGCATCGCTGTAATTTATTGCACGCTCTGAAATTTGGCCCCTGTTCGCACCATTTTCAGGCAAAAAAGCGTCCGCGGCGACTCGATAACAATTCGACCCTATACGCCACGTACAAATATACAGTCACCTTAGTCACATAGTCGCTGCCGCGGGCAGCTCCAGACAGTCTCCGGACAACCTCAGGACCGACTGCAGACCATTTTGATATCAAATTTGCTCCATTTTAAATTATCTGACTTCTGCGCGCGCTTTTTGGCATCGAAAAAGTTGCGCAAGAGATCGGGAAAATGCGCGCTGCCAAATTTCGTAAAAGCCGTTAAACCAAAATTCAATATTTGCCTTCCTACGCAACAATAAACGGTCCAAATGCCCTCTAGAGGGATTTCCCATAGATATATTCTATGCATCCAGTATACAGCCTTCATCGGAGCCCGGATTATCGGGGTATGGCGCGCCGCCGTTAGGAATTTCGCCCATCCGCTGGCCATTTTCCCAACACTCCAAAATGATATGATCACCCTAAAGTAGACAGCAAAAAGATCGAAATCTACTTTAG
>CAIFEY010000064.1 GCA_903789635.1 uncultured Eubacteriaceae bacterium | reverse complement strand
TCACAGGTGGTCATAAAGTTGCGAACAAGTGGTCAGATCACGAATAATATACACCGCCAAACTGCCAAATGACGAAGATCTCAGCGCTGAGCTTCGGTGCAGTCACGGCGCTGTGACTATGGAGTATTTACTGCTGACCACGAAAAGAGGCTGTGAAAGATGTATCCGCATTTTTCACAGCCTCTTTTCAGTTTTTGTTTTTGGAGTTTATCTATGCTGAATCCATATGGATGGAATTGCCAGCGTGGTTGTTCTTGATGTCGGTTAAGCGCCGGGCGCTTTAGATACACGGCGGAATCCGGCTGTGCTTCCGGAGCGGGTTAGAACTCGGCGTAGGTGAAGCCCGGCGAGCTGAGCATGCCTCCGAACATGGAGAACAGGTACAGCAGGATCATGCCGCCAAGGAAGAGCAGCGTGTACTTCACGGTCGGGTTCTTGATGAAGGCCTTCAGCCTGTTTGGGGACTGCTTCCGGTTTTCCGCAGGGCCGGCTGGTTCGCCGGCGGGTGTGGATTTTGCCGCGGAAGGCGCAGCAGCCGCGGATCGCGCAGTAGGTGCGGTAGGCGTGGCAGTCGCAGCAGGTGCGGAAGGCGTAGCAGATGCGGAAGCCGTGGAATCCGCGGAAGCTGAGGCCGCGTCCGGAGACTGCCGGCTGGTGAGGGCCCCTGCAGGGGTTGTGTTACTGTTTTTCTGCGTAGAAATTGTAGAGTGCTTCATTGATCTTCACCCATCCTTCTCTCCATGGATGCACGGCATCCTGGTTGATTCCCAGGGTATAGTCGTAAACGGTTAAGTCGGTCACCTCTGCGCCGTAGCTGCCGGCGAACTTGGTGATTTTCCTGGCGAATTTGGCGCGCTCGGCGGGGCCGATGCCGGTGTAGTCGTACCAGTAGCCGTTCATCGGCAGGAGGACCAGCATCGGGCGGATGTTGTTCGCCCTGCAGATGGTCAGGAAGGCCGCAAGGTCCTTATATTCCCTGGAGACCAGCAGGTTGTTCTTACGGTGCAGGTCCTTGGACTTCGGGAACTCGTGGCATACTTTGTTCTTCCAGATCTTGTCCTTCATGAAGAACGGATTGTTGGTGGAGTGTTTCAGGGCGTACTGGCGTCCCAGGTCGGCCCAGTAGGACCACCTGGTCCGCTTTCCCTTGAACGGGCGGGTCTTGCAGTGGTAGGCCTTATCGTGCGGGCGGAGCAGTGTCATCGCGGCCCTGGTCGTGATGATGTCCTTGTCGTTCTGGTACATCGTCACCGCCTTATACGCGAGCTTGTCGGTCAGGCATGGACTGCCCATGTGGAGCAGGACGCGGTTGAACAGCTTGACGTCGTTCAGCTGCGAAGGCGACTTCCTCAGCAGGTGGACCGAGCGCCTGGCGACGTATTTCTTTACGGACATCGGAACGTCCTTGTTCTTCAGGAAGGCGACGTACTCCGTCTCCGAGAAGCGGAGCGAGTAGCCCTGCGGCGGTACGCCCTTGGCCGTGCGGTACCAGGTCGGCGAGACCAGCATGACGACGCGGCGGTTCTTGATCTGCGGCTCCAGCGCGCCGAGCGCGACGGTGTGGGTCAGCGCCTCATTCCACGGACCGCCGATCGTCACCAGCTTGACGTTAGAGTCACGGAAAAAGTTCGCCGGGTGGAACAGGGTCGACCTGCCGTGACGGAATTCGGAGGAACCGAAGACGAACATGTCGTTTTTCTTGATATTCTGATCGAGCGCGTTGTAGGAGAGGTCCTTATACGGACTGTTCCAGGTTCCGAAGTACGGGTCGTCCGTCTTGACGCCGACGGACAGGCAGTACATGTGGAGCACCGCCACGAACCCGATGAACAGCACGAATGCGATCAGAAACGCTTTTAATTTCTTCATATCTGTATTTACTCCCGATGGATCGGCAGAAGGCTTCCGCTACATCCTGGACTGTACGACACCGATGATCTTATTCGGGGTGTCCATCTCCTCGCGCTTGAGCTCGGACGGGGCCAGGACGACGCCGATCTTATCCTCGACGTCCATCAGCAGCGTGACGTAGTCGAGGGAGTCGATCAGGTCCTCCTCCAGCAGGTTGATGTCGAGGTTCTCACGGACGATGTCGTCGCCGCAGATGTCCTCCAGCATGTCAAGAAGAATTTCCTTTGCTTCGTCTTTACTTACCTTAATCATAGTTGTTTACCTCCGAAATATATTGCGTGCAATCGATTGGTTATGGCCGGGACAAAGTTCGCCCGAGCAGGCCCGTCAGCGGGTTCTGCCGTCGGGCGCGGTCGTCCGGCGCCGCTTGGGGCAGGGACAAAGTTCGTCCGAGCATGCCCGTCAGCGGGTTCTGCCGTCGGGCGTGATCGCCTGGCGCCGCTTGGGGCACGGGCAAAGTTCGCCCGGTCAGGCCGGTCAGCGGGTTCTGCGGTCAGGCGTGATCGCCCGGCGCCGGGAATAAGTCAGCCCGGCAGGTGAGTCTGTCCCGGCGGTGAGGCCGCGGTACGCGGCGTTGATTTTGTCTGCGCTGCCATCAAATGGCCATCAGCTCCAGGAAACGTCCTGAGAACAGGAAGAATCCGAACATCACGAGGTTGAACGTGATCAGCCACTCCAGGAAGATGAACCAGCGGTCCTTCTTATGTTTCTTGTAGAATTTCCACTTCTTCTGCATGATCTCCGTCAGGGACAGGAGAACGCCGTGGTAGAGGCCGTACAGGATGTAGGAAGGCGTCAGGCCGTGCCAGCATCCCATGATTCCCATGTTGATCATGAAGGCGATCGACGCGATGACGAGCTTGTCCCTGGTGAACCGTTTCCGGATCAGGGTCATCGTCACGCGAGAGAAGATGAAGTCGCGGAACCAGTGGGAGAGGGTGATGTGCCAGCGGTCCCAGAATTCCTTGATGTCCTTGCTGATGAACGGCTTGTTGAAGTTCTCCGGCGTGTGGACACCAAAGATGCGGGACACACCGATCGCCATGCTGCTGTAGCCGGCGAAGTCGAAGAACAGGTAGAAGCCGTAGCAGTACATGTAGATCAGCGCGGACGTGAGGTTGTCCTTCATGCCGAACCACATCATGAGCTGGTAGAAGCCCGTTCCCAGCACCTTCTTGTACACGAGGCCCTGCAGGATGCGGGAGAGTCCCGACCCGAGCATCTCGATGTACTCTGCCCTCGCGGGAACGTTCTCGAGGTCTTCCTGGAAGCGGCGGCTCCGGTCGATCGGGCCGGACGTGACGGCCGGAAAGAACCACAGGAGGTAGAAGTAGTCGAACGGCTTTACCTCGTGAATGACCTCATCGTAGATCTCGATGACGATCTGGATGACCTTGAAGGACATGTAGGAGATGCCCAGGAAGGCGAACATGTGGTAAGGGTTCCCGGCGGCGGTCAGCACCTTATTCGCGGCGACCGGCAGGATGCTCAGCGCGAGGAAGACGTGGTAAATATGCTTGTTCCTCCCGTATTTCCTGAAGAGGGACAGGTAGACCCGGATGACGGCGTACTCGCCTATGGTGAACCCGGCGAGCCACAGGAGGGCACGGATGTTGTGCCCCATGGCCATCCAGAGGAACACCAGCGTTACGGCGAATCCGTAGTATTTAATGGACTTTTCCTTCAGCCCCAGGATGACGGCCGGGATGGAAAGCACTCCGGCCAGCAGAAAGAAGCTTGTATCACTGAATAACTGCATAACTCTATAACTCACTCTCCAGTTTCCTGCGGTCGACCTTTCCGTTCGGCGTCAGCGGCATGCGGTCGAGCATGCGCACCTGGCGCGGGACCATGTAGGCCGGCAGGAGCTGTTTAACGGCCATCCGGACCTCCTTCCGGTGTTCGAACGTGTCGGTCAGGCCGCTGCCCTTCTCCGGGACGATGAAGGCGGTCAGGAATCGGATCCTTCCGTCCTTCTCGTTCGGAATGACGGCAGCCTGCTTGATGGTGCCGAGCTTCAGCAGGCTGTTCTCGATGTCGCCGAGCTCGATGCGGTAGCCGTGGAACTTGATCTGCTTGTCGATGCGGCCCTCGTAGAAGAGCATGCCGCCTTCGTCCTTGTGCCCGGCGTCTCCGGTGCGGTAGGCCGGGGTATAGCCCTTTCCGGTCAGCACGGCGATCTTCTCGGTGTCGGAAGGGAACGGGAAGTAGGCCCCGTCCTTCTCCATGAAGAAGCTTTTGGCCGTCTTCTCCGGCTCCTTGAAGTATCCCGCGCCGACGGTATCGCCCAGGATGACCATCTCTCCGGACTCTCCTGCCTCTGCCTCCAGGCCGGGTTCCGTCTCGATGCGGATCTCTGTGCCTGGTCTCGCGAGGCCGATGGAGAGGGGATCCTCGCTGCCCGCCATCTCCCGGGTGATCCCGACGGAGGTCACGCAGACCGTGCTCTCCGTCGGGCCGTAGGTGTTGACGACCTCGGCGCCCGGGAATCGGTCGAACAGCTGTCTCGCCGTCGTGTTCCGCAGCGTCTCCCCGCAGAACAGGAATCGTTTAAGCTCCGGAAGGTTCTCCTGGCGGAACTTGGGGTCGCTCAGACAAAGATCGGCGAACGACGGGGTGGATACCCAGCAGCTGATGGGTGAACCGGTCAGGAAGCCGATCAGCATCGGCATGTCCTGCTCCATGTCCTTATCGATGGACACGATGCCGGATCCCGTCGTGAGGGCGCAATAGAGGTCCATGACCGAGAGGTCGAAGGAGTACGGCGCCTGGTTCAGGAAGACACCGCCGTCCATGCCGGAGAGGCGGGTGCACCAGTCCAGGTAGTGGGACAGCGCAGAGTTCGTGATCTGCACGCCCTTAGGATTTCCGGTGCTCCCGGAAGTAAAGATGATGTAGTGGACGTCCTCCGGGCGCAGGCGGTATTTATCGTCAATGGCAGGTCCCTCGGAGCAGATCCGCTCGATCTCATCCATATTAATGACGCGGGCGCGTAACGGCGGGCATGCTGGGCGGTTTCCCGCCTGCATCGAATCAGAATTGGCGGAGTCGGCGGAGTCGGCCGAGCCGGTCGAGCTGTCTGAGCCTGCGGCATCCTGGGCGCCGGCTCTTCCGGCGGTTTCGCTGCTCTCAAGCTCAGGGAGCGGGCGGCAGGTCAGGATCAGCGGGCTCTCCGTAATGTTCGCGATCGTATGGATGCGTGAGAGCGGCATGTTGCGGTCCAGCGGGCAGTAGGCTCTGCCGGAGCGCACCGCGGCGATGAAACAGACGAGCAGGAGCGGTTCTTTATGGCCGAATACCGGGATCGGCGTGCGGCCGTCCCCGAGTTCATTCTGGAGCCAGCGTGCGAGTCTTCCGGATTTTTCCCAAAGTTCGCTGATCAGGTCCCTGTCAAGTAGACACGGGAAAAGTGTAACGGTTTTTTTAGA
>CAIFEY010000063.1 GCA_903789635.1 uncultured Eubacteriaceae bacterium | reverse complement strand
ATGAGCGATGGCTCTTTTTTTATTCACTTTTACACCATTATATGGACGTGACCGCGGCGCCCGCGAGGAACGATGCATGCTGGACGGCCGCCGCGGGGTGGGGCGCCGCGGGCGCAGAAAAGCCGCACACCGGGATCCCGGTGTGCGGCTTTGTAATTGCAATGCTGTATGATGAGCCATTCACTGTATGATGAATCGTTCATTATATGATGAAGTATGATGAACAACTCGTAGGATGAATGGTTCATCCTGCGGAGCAGCCTGTCCCTTGCTCAGCAGCCTTAAGCTGGTTTGGGAAGGGGTGGCTTTGTCCGCGGCTGATCGATGCGATTAGTGAGGAACGACGAATCCCTTGCCCATTGCGTCGTCCGGATCGATGAACCAGGTTGCCTCTCCGCAGAGGTAAGCAGCGCCTCTGACCATTGGAACGACGGCGTCGTAGTCAGCGACCTTGGTCTCTTCCTTGATTGTTCCGTAGAACTTGGTTCCGATGAAGGACTCGTAGACGAATTCTTTGCCTACCGGGAGCTCGCCGAGTGCGTGGAGCAGGGACAGCTTAGCGGATGTTCCTGTGCCGCACGGGCTTCTGTCGAGCTGCGGGTCGTTAGGGTCTCCGAAGACGACCAGGTTGCGCAGGTCTGCGTCCGGGGTGTCTGTCGTGGAGTAGTTCTCTACCAGGTCTACAGTGGTGATGTCGAGCTCTGGGTGCTGGATCTCAACGGTCTTGTTGACCTCGTTCAGCATGAAGCTGGAGAACTTGGTCAGGAAAGCGGCTGTGTCTGTGCCGACCTTGATGCCGAAGTTCTTCTCGGTGTCTACCATTGCGAAGAAGGAACCGCCGAAGCAGATGTCGTAAACGACGTCCTTGCCCTCGTAGTTGATGTGCAGGTCCTTCTTGTAACGGAATGCCGGGACGTTCGTCAGGGTTACGCCGGTAACCTTGCCGTTCTTGACGTCAGCAACCGTTCTGATCAGTCCGGCAGGAGCTTCCAGGACGACCTCTGTCTGAGGCTCCTTCATCTCCATCAGTCCGCCCTCAAGGATGGCTGTAACCGTTCCGATTGTGCAGTGTCCGCACATGTTCAGGTATCCGCCGCCGTCCATGAAGAATACGCCGAAGTCAGCCTCCGGGTTGCATGGCTCGGTGATGAAGGAACCGAACATGTCGTGATGTCCTCTTGGCTCGAACATCAGGGCTGTTCTGAGGTAGTCGTAATGCTCCTCCAGGTAGTGCTTTCTCTCGATCATCGTCTTACCCTCGGTCTCAGGGCAGTCGATCGCGACACGGCAGTATTCGCCTTCTGTATGAGCTTCAATCGTTCTGATGTGGTCTACGTACTTAGAATAGTCAATTTTCGGTGTTAATTTCATCGTATTTTCCTCCTTATCGGATACATGAATAACCGTACTCTCTGTTAAAACTATAACGTAGAAAATGGATAAAGTCAATACAGAAAACCTTCGGAAAAAGTTTCCCTTATACTTGACTTTTCAATAACTTGATTAACAAAGGTGGGATGTGTTATGTACTGCAGTCTAGTTCAGGTTTGCAGTCGTTTTCTGTGACTTTGGGACAAAATCGACGGAACAGATCGATTTTTCCTATAGCTGCTGAGCTGATGGATTTTTTGTAAAAGCCAGCGATTCAGCAGGGAATGAGAATTGAGAATTGTATGCGAGGAGCGGAATCTGACTAATGTAATTAATTGCCATGTTAGGGCGTTTTGCGGGAAAAGATAGATTCCGCGATTTATTTTTTGTCGTACCGGAACAAGAACATGTCAGGAAAAAATATATTTATGTGAACTTTTTCGCAAAATGCTTGAGAAAATGGGGGAGGCGTGTATACTTAATGATTAGAAATGGAATTCTGAGAATAATTTTTTTCAGGGATTCTGGAGAAAACGTTACTACTTATTCATGAAAAGAAAGAACGTCTGTGTGCCCAGAAAATGGTACGGAATGCTGCCGGTGCAGGAGAATGCCCCGTGCAGCTGCTTAGGTTTTTGAAGCAAAATTTTCAATTATATTAATGAAATTCTGTGGAAAACACAGACAAAAAAACGAGGGATAATTATGAATCAGGCTTTAATTGCCGGGCTGATCTTCCTGGTTGCGATCATCGCGATCATGACGGAGAAGGTCAACCGTACGACGGCGTCGATCGGAGGAATGGTCCTGCTGCTCGCGTTCAAGGTCATGAACCTGGACCAGGCGATTTCCTACATCGACTTCAACACGATCGGGGTGCTGATCGGCATGATGCTGTTCGTCGGCGTCATCAAGCACTCCGGGCTGTTCGAATACATTTCGATCAAGGCGGCCAAGCTCGCGCACGGTGATCCGTGGAAGATCATGGTGCTGTTCGTCGTCCTGACGGCGGTCTGCTCGGCCTTCCTGGACAACGTCACGACGGTCCTGCTGATGGGCCCGATGACGATGACCATCGCGAGACTGCTCGAGCTGGACCCGGTGCCGACTCTGATGGCGCAGATCTTTGCCTCCAACATCGGAGGTACCGCGACCATGATCGGAGACCCGCCGAACATCATGATCGGAAGCGAAGCGCACCTGTCATTCGCGTCCTTCCTGTTCAATACGGGAATCCCGTGCGTCTTCATCCTGCTGGTCTTGTTCGTGATGCTGCGCCTGTATTATGGTAAGCACCTGCACGCCAGCGAATCCGCGATCCGCCAGGTCATGATGCTGGACGAGAAGAAGGCGATCGTCGACGCCAGGCTGATGAAGCAGAGCATCGTCATGATCGTTCTGGTCATCATCGGCTTCATGTTCCACGACCAGTTCGAGTACCAGACGGCGTTCGTCGCTCTCGCTGCGGGCGGAATCATGATGCTGATCGGCGGCATCGACATCGACGAGGTCGTCGCCAACGTCGAGTGGCCGACCCTGCTGTTCTTCGCCGGCCTGTTCGTCCTGGTCGGCGGACTCGAGAAGACCGGAATCATCGCGGCAATCGCCAAGGTAATCATGAGCGCTACCGGCGGCCACGTCATCCTGACGATGCTCGTCCTGCTCTGGGCGTCCGCGTTCATCTCCTCGATCCTGGACAACATCCCGTTCGTCGCGACCCTGATCCCGTTCATCAACGCGATGGGCGCGCACGGCATGAACACCGAGCCGCTCTGGTGGGCCATCTCCCTGGGCGCGTGCCTGGGCGGAAACGGCACCCTGATCGGCGCCTCCGCGAACGTCGTCCTGAGCGGCATCGCGGGCAAGCACGGCTACCCGATCACCTTCCAGGCCTACCTGAAGAAGGGCATCCCGGTCATGGTCATGTCCATGATCGTCTCCACGATCTGGCTGCTCCTGCGCTTCGGCTTCACCGCCTAGCGCCCTTGCGCCCAGCGCAGTCCCTCAGGACAAAAGCCCAACCCGCCCCGCAGAGCACCCGCCCTGCGGCCCACCGGCCGGGCGTCCGCCGCACCGGCGGACCAGCCCAAACAGCCGCGGCCGGCGCCTCGCCAACCCGCGCCCGCCGCGTCGGCACGAAAGTCGGAAAACCTGGACCAAGCACGTCCAGGTATACAAAACGAATTGACAAAATTGGTGTACAATAGTAGTAGGAAGAACTCCAATAGCGGAATTGCGTATACATGCGGCCGAAAAATGTGAATACAGCTCCAGGCAGCGGCAGGCCTGGGAAACGGCTGGAAATGACCGCAGACAGCCGCAAAGCACAGTGGAAAAACGAAAGAAAAAGAGAGTTTTCAGAAAGGACCGGACATGATCATCAACAGAATCACGGAAGGAATGGCTAATACACTGCTTCGGCAGATGGGCGCGGTGGAGATCAAGAACGCGCCGGCTTACGTAAATAAAGTCAAGTTTAAACTCGATAAAGACACCAACGCGACCTACATCTACGAGATCAAGGAGAACGAACTGATCTACCTGACCCGTGTCCGTCCGTACGGCCTGTTCTTAGGCAGCTGCAAGGACGAGAAGGAGCTCGTCGCGGCGATCGGACAGGACCTCGAGATGTTCCGCGAGGCGCAGGCCTCCCCGCGCTTCCGCCAGTACGTCTCCATCGTCCAGAAGATGCAGGGCCTCGGCAAGCAGACCGAGAACCTTTTCATGAACATCTGCACACCTGAGGGCTCACTGGACCGCCTGGAGGGCATACTGGACGACCTCCAGTCCGAGATCGAGCATCTGACAAAGGACGGCTCGGCCATGGACCTGAAGACCTTTGCTGACCTGCTGCGTGCCGGCCAGAGTGACGAGGAGGCCTACAAGGAGGCGCGGCGTGCCGCCGGAGAACACGAGCACCCTAAGGCTCGCTAAGGCTTCGCGCTTGACAAGTGTATACACAGAAACACGGGTGCCCGAAGCGCGCGGAGTACGGACAACAAGAGCTCCCAGAGAAATACGGGCACCAGAAACTCACTAAGTCTCGCGACTGACAATTCTATACACCGAACTCGGAGGATTTCGGGAGTTGCACTAATATGGAGTGCAACTCCATCGAAATCCTTTTCTCGTTCGGTGTAGAATTGTTTGCAGTCGCTGCGAAATCGTTCGTTTCTGGTGTCCGTATTTTGGGAGCTTTATGCGTCCGTAATTCGATCGCTGATGGTACCTGTGTTTTGGTATGTCTTGGAAGGCGATGCAGTGAGCTGAGGGTGACTGTGTTCCTGTGTTTTGAGATTTTGATTGGCGGGGAATCGCGATAGGGCGCGGCTGTGGAGAGGGTCGAGGGATGTGCGGGATTGATGTAAGGCGGGGGGATGTGATTGATCGCGAAGGTGATGGAGGTCGGGGGGAATGAAAGTGATGGTCGCGGATTCGTGATTGTTCGAGGCTGTAAAGATGGTCGAGGGATGTGGGAGTGAGCGGTGCGCCGAGGGCGCGGGGGCTTTGTCGGAATTTGGAATGAAAAGAATCGATTTGCGAGTGTTAAATTATTAACTCGGAATTCGGCTGGTCTGAGAGCGGAATTCCGAAAATCCAGCACAGTTCAAACTGCAGAATTAGGAGCGATCGACTGCAGGTGCCCATGAACGCAGAATAATAGACGTTTATTTATACGATATAGATAAAAAAGATTGTAAATTAGATGGCATAAGGGCTATAGCTACATTGGATATGGTGCGATTATGACCTCATTTCATCCTTGGGCGATCAGTCGCGTTGACTGCGCATGTTGGGCATGTAGGAAAAAGCCATTTACGGGTGCGCGTTCCGAAGAAAATGGAGATCTCTTCGGAACTTTGAAAATGTAGGGGATGATTCCGACGGCGCGGGGCTTGTACGGTGGCTGTTATTGTATTTATGGTAGGAACGCGGTCGCCAGGGGTCGACCGCGTTCCGGGATTGTCTAAGAAGGTGAGAAAACACTCCCGTTGGTCGTGTTTTCCTTTTGTCTTTGCCGCACTTCGTGCGGCAGGGAGGGAGAATGACTCAACCGTGTCGCTGGCGCTCTCGGTTTCGCATTCTCCAATTGTAGTTGCCGCCCGGTGGGCGGCAGGGTCGCCGTTTACTCACGTTTGCTCGTAAACGGGATAGTCGGCCGGCCGATTATTGCTTGGATCGCGGGCCGGCCGAAGGTAGGAATTGGACGCCGCTGTCGCTCTGGTCCAATTCCTTTGATTGATCCGTCGCGTCTTCCGAACTGTAAGAGACGCGCCGAGGGCGCAGTGCGCTGCTGATAACAGTAAAGCGGTCGCCGCGCCGCCCTCCGGGATACTGGACTGTTCGAATACGGGGCTGATGGGGAAAGTATACAGTATCCAATGGGCGATACGGGCAGAGGGCTAGGTAATCTCGACCATGCAGCGCTGAGGTGACAGCCTTTTTGCAATCAGAACCTCCCGTGAGATTTTGTCAAACGGTGAAGAATCCCGTTTTCGGGAATGTTAAAAAATTAATTATGTTATTTTGTAAAGACCGGCGATTTCGGAACGGTTGTGCGCCATTGGATTAACGATAATTGTTTTTTGCAAGCCCTTTTTCCATAAAATTGCAAAATGAAAATGTAGGTTTTTG
>CAIFEY010000062.1 GCA_903789635.1 uncultured Eubacteriaceae bacterium | reverse complement strand
AGCGTTGCAGGGAGGCATCCATGGCTGACGAGTTCTTCGAAGACGACGATCCCTACTTTCAGGTCGCAGACCGGCTCGATGCAGGAGAGGCACCCGGAAAGGTCCATGCCTGGGCCGCAAAGCAGCAGAAGAAGGCAAAAGACAAGGTGCTCCGCAGCCAATGGGACGAAGCGCTACGCTATATAGGGGAAGAGCATCCCGAGCTGAAGCGCTAGCGCCTGTCGTGTTCCACCACGCTGCGGCTGCTGCCTGAAAGCGCGTGCCCCAGGATGCATGGACAGCTCACAGACGCCCTGCTTCCCGGACACAGCAAGGCTCTCCTCCCAAAGACAGGGAGGAGAGCCTGCATGTTCGCATCTGCTGCTCTGTCAGCCTTCGCGGCGCTCGGCTGCTAGGAAGGAAAGCTTCATCAGGGCCTCTGCGGCTTCCTTCTCGTCTGCTCCCGAGCAGATGATGGTCGCTTCGTCGCCCTGGCATACATCAAGCCCCAGGACAGCGAACATGTCCTTGCAGCTGCAGGAACCCTTGGGCGTCTCGAGGATGATTGTGCATCTGAACGAAAGGGCACAGCTCACCAGGTCTGCAGCAGGACGAGCATGGAGGCCGGCAGGACCTGCGATACGCACGGCCAGGATCTGCATGAAGGCCTCCGTTCCTACAGCTTGCCGCCGTTCGTCGCAATAACATCGTGGTACCAGGCAAAGCTGTCCTTCCTGATGCGCCTGCCTGTCCCCTTCCCCTCGTCGTCCAGATCGACGTAGATGAAGCCGTAGCGCTTCGACATCTCGGACGAGGAGCAGCTCACGATATCAATCGGGCCCCAGGCATAGTAGCCACGCAGGTCGACTCCGTCCTGGATGGCCTGCCTCATCTGCTCGATGTGGGCACGGAAGTACTCCACGCGGTAGGGATCGTGGATCGTGCCGTCCGCCTCCAGCACATCATGGGCACCAAGGCCATTCTCCGTAACATAGATCGGGCACTGCCAGCGGTCGTAGTACGCATTGAGCGTATAGCGCAGTCCCACCGGATCGATCGACCAGCCCCAGGGATTGGCCGGAAGGCGGTCGTTCGCGAAGTCCCTGTTCCCATCCGCAAAGCTCTTGGCACTGCAGACGCTCGAGTAGTAGTAGGAGAAGCTCATGAAGTCAGCAGTATTGCGCAGGTCTTCGAGGTCATGCGCGCCAAACTGGATATCGTAGCCATTGTCTTCGAAGAAGCGCAGGGCATAGCCCGGGTAGATGCCCCGGAGCAGCACATCTCCGAAGTAGTACTCCATCTGGTTGTGGCGATAGCATCCCAGCACATCCTCGGGATCGGGCGAGGCCGGGTAGTCGGGACCGCCGCAGAGCATCATGCCGATCTTCAGATCGGGGTAGTTCTCGTGCGCATAGCGGGTGGCACGTGCGCATGCCACCATCTCGTTGTGCACGCCCTGGTACTTCGCCTCGGCGAGGTTCTCCACCTTGTCAGCGCAGATCCCGAGATGGTTGAAGGACTCGACCGAGACCAGGTTGATCTGGTTCACGAGGATCCAGAGCTTGACCCGATCGTGGTAGCGGTCGAAGAGCACCTGGCAATAGCGCTCGAAGAGCCCGATGAGCTCACGCGATGCCCATCCCTTGTATTTCAGGGCAAGCGCCACCGGCATCTCGTAGTGAGAGCAGGTGATCATGGGCTCCATGCCGTTCCGGACGATCGCATCGATCAGACGGTCGTAGAAGGCAAGGCCCTCCTCGTTCGGCTCTGTATCATCCCCGTTCGGGAAGATCCGTGCCCAGTCGATCGAGGTGCGGAACGTCTTGAGGCCAAGCTCTCCCAAAAGCTTCAGGTCCTGTTCGTAAGTGTGGTAGAAATCGATGCCCCACCGCTTCGGAAAGACCCTGTCCTCGGCCTCCATGGCCTCCTTCACGGAAGCGGTCGTCGCCTCGCCGTTATACTTGCTGGCAAGCGGCACATTGGCATGGTACTCGTTGAGATCGGAGACGCAGAGCCCCTTGCCGCCTTCTGCATAGGCACCCTCGAGCTGGTTTGCCGCAACCGCTCCTCCCCACAGGAAGTTCGCAGGGAACCCCTTCGGGACGGAAGGCCTGCTATTCATGGGTCTCCTCCAGCTTCTTCAGGCGCTCGTCCATAGCGGAGAAGACCTTGTAGAAGTTCTTCACGGTCACGATCTCAGATGCGATGGTCATGAGCGTATCCTGGGCATGCGAGAAGAGCAGGCTGTACTCCTGGGGCTCTCCCCTGAAGACACCCTGGATATGGTCGGTCTGCACATGATGCGCTTCGACGATCTTCTTGTCGGCGGCATCGATCTTCTCCTGCGCCTGTGCCATATCTCCTGCTGCCATTGCCTCATAGGCCTGGCGGCACTCGTCGCGCGCCTCGCCCGCAGCGATCAGGATGGTCATGGCATCCTGGGTAGTCTTGTCGGCTTCTTCTTCCATCATTGACTCCTTGAAATCATGCATTGGATGGAACGTGGCGGCAGATTCTGCCGCCACACGTGCTCCGGGCATCTCCGGCGAGCGTACCTGACTCTAGAAGCTCCAGTCCTCGTCGTCGTCCTCTTCTGCCTCCTTGGCTTCCCTGTCGGCAAGCTCTTTGTCATAGGTCCTGAAGAACGGCGTCCAGATGAGCCAGGAGACCGCAAAGATGATGAGGACCAGAAGGAGGCTGCCCGCCGTGCCGCAGGTGATCATCGTGGCGATGGGATAGGGGCAGTACCACATGTTGAAGAGCATGTCAGGAATGGCACCCAGCGGGATGACCTTCGTGAAGAGGAAGACCAGTGCCGGCAACACGATGCCGGAGATCCACATCGGCACCATCATGATGGGGTTCCAAGCAACGACGCCGAAGACGCAGGGCTCGTTGATGTTGAAGATGGCGGGCACGAGGCAGGCACGGCCCAGGGTCTTGAGCTGGTTCGATTTTGCCGTGAATGCCATCATCAGGACGAGCGAGAGCGTGCAGCCGATGCCACCGATCCAGAGGTAGCCCGAATAGATCGTGGCGTCCGTGAAGAGCGCGAGGTTCTGGACAGTGGCCTCCCCTGCCTGGGCAAGTGCCGTATTGGCAGCAGCGTTTGCCAGAAGGACCGGCGTGAAGACCGGCGTGAGCACCCAGGTGGAGATGCCCATCGAATACAGGAAGCAGAACAAGAACATCGCGAGGATGAAGCCTGCTGGCATGTTCACGACATTCTGGAGCGGCATGAAGGCAGCCACAACCAGCTGGTAGAGATTGAGGTTCAGGAACTTGGGATCGGTCAGGATCCAGCCGAAGACCGTCACCAGGCCGATCGGCAGCATCGAGTTGAACCAGTCCTTCACGAAGTCGGGAATGACCGAGGTCGGCTTGAAGAACGAGAAGTCGGCAAACCTGTTGAGCACGGCTGCCGCGACCAGGCCTGCAATGATTGCGAGGAACATGCCGCCGGCACCGAAGCCGCCGATGGCAGATATCCGCGTCCATGCCGCCTCGCCAGACTCGACCATCGAAGCCTCGTCGGCGACGAACTGGGGGTTGAGCGAGATCAGGAACAGGATGGTGCCGGCAATGCCGCCGTTGATTGCTGCACGCTTGTGTCCCTTGTGCATGAGCAGGTTGTACGGGATCAGGAAGGCAACGATGAGGGAGACGATGCCAAAGGTCCAGCCATAGGGTGTCCAGAAATTGGGCCACCACGAAAGATAGTTCTCCGGTATCGTGAGGAGGCTGAAGATCGAGCCGAGAAAGATCAGCGGCAGCGCCTGCATCACCGAGTTCTTGATGGTAAGGATCCAGGGATTCTCGACCACCTTGTTCATCTTGGGGGCAAACGAGCCCTCAAGCCAGGAAATGAGCTTATCCATAGCGAAACTCCCGTCTCTTACGCGCTCTGGCTGTCTTCGCGCAGGTGTCTGATCAGGTCCTTCAGAGCCTTCTCGCCGTTGAGCGTCGAGTAGTACGAGGGATCCATCAGAATGATCTTGACCGGCTTGTCGGCGTAGCGCTCCTTGAGCTCGTCTGCCAGATACTTGAGATGGGGACCGATCATCAGGGCATCGATGGAGTCGATGTAGGAATCGACCTCCGCCTCGCTCCTGGCCGTGATTGTGGCATCGACATTGTGCTTCTCCGCAGCCTTCCTCATGCTCACTGCCATGAATCCGCTGCTTGCCCCCGAACCGCAGACCAGAAGAACATCGAGATGCTTCATAGCGCATTCCTCCCTAGAGTCACCGCGCAACCAGACGCGTCTTTCGGACAGCACTGTTATCCCATGCTTCGAGGAAATGCTCCAATCGACCTGTTTCCTCGATCGAGGAAAGATCGTGCCCCGCATATTTTTCCGCAATGGAGGAAAATGGGAGCGACCTTATGCCGACAGAGAGGAATGTGGCAGCCCATGCACTCTGACAAGGCAGCTATCCTTCGTATCCTTTCAGAAGCCACCGACTGGGTGGAAGCCAGCCGACTCGCCGATGCGCTCGGCGTGACGACCCGCACCATCAGGAACCGCGTGAAGAAGATCAACGACAGCGCACAGACGCCGCTGATCGAGTCCTCCCACCGAGGCTATCGGCTGGCCAAGAGCCAGGATGCAGGCTCTTTGCCCGCTTCGGCGGAAGGAAAGGAGTCCTCTGACGGAAGGGCCGACCTGATCCTGCGCAGGCTCATTTCCACCAACGAACCTCTGAGCATCTATGACTTCACCGACGAGCTCTTCGTATCGGATTCGACCATCGAGGCAGACCTCAGACATGTGCGCGACAGCATCCGCCTGTTCGATCTTTCGCTTGCGCGGCACCGGGACAAGGTTTCCCTCGAGGGAAGTGAGCGCAACAAGCGGCGTCTGATCAGCCAGATGGTCGCATCCGAAAGCCCCTCAGGCTTCGTTGCCTTCGCGGGGAGCGGCATCGTATCCGAAGGATATGACTTCCCCCGCCTTACCCGCCTCATCTCCCAGAGCCTCGAGAAGCAGGGCCTGCGTGCAGACGATTACGGGCTCAACAACATCACAATCCATCTCATAGTCATGACAGACCGTATGCATCACGGCAAGAGCATGCCTGAGGACGAGGCGCTTGCCCGCACCCGGGAGACGCCAGGATATCTTGCGGCTCGCCTCATCTGCTCGGCCGCCGGACCCCTTTCGGGGATCGACATCCCGGACGCCGAGATCGCCTATCTTGCCCTTGTCATTTCCTCAAACAGCACGAGCTACGACTATTCGTTTGCCGAGGAGGCAGATCTGGGCCAGTATATCGGAGACGACGACATCGCGCTCACGCGCACCCTGATGAACGATCTGGAACAGGCCTATCATCTCGAGCCCTTCGACAGCGACTTTCTGGCGCGCATCTCGATCCATATCCACGGCATGAAGCAGCGCATCTCGAATGGCATCTATGCGAAGAACCCTCTCACCGCCCGCATCAAGAGCACCTATCCTCTGATCTACGATATGGGATGCTTTCTTGCCAACGACCTTTTGGAGCAGGCCAACATTCGCCTGAACGAGGACGAGATCTCGTTTCTCGCCTTCCATCTGGGAGCCTATCTCGAAAAGGGCAGCCCTCTGCATGAGCATGCGACCTGCACCTTCCTCTACATGGACTACCACGATCTGCAGGCATCCGAGCTCGCCCGCATCAAGGCGGCCTTTGCCGACACGCTGATCGTCGAGCGTTCCCTGCCGCTTTCCGTCTGTGATCCCGCCGATCTTGCCTGCGATATCGTGATCTCTCCGGTCGCTATCGCTGCTCCCGGGGCACGGCGCGTCGTGGTCGTCAACCCCATCCTCACCGACGACGATATGGAAGCGATCCGCAAGGCAGTGGATTCGGTGCTGGCACAGCGTCTCGGAACCCAGGCATACAGCATGATCTCCCGCTTCATGGATGCAAGCCTCTTCAGGCGCAACTTCTATGCAGCAGACGAGGTATCCATGATCGAGGCGCTTGCACAGGAGTGCACCGAGGCAGGCCTGTGCAGCCCCAGCTATGTCCAGGAAGTGCTCGACCGCGAGAAGCTCTCCCCGACCTCCTTCGGCAACGGTGTTGCCATTCCCCATTCCATGAGCGCATCGACCGCAAGGTCGTTCCTCTCTGTTGTTGTCAACGACAAGCCGATGGCATGGGGCGCGCAGAAGGTCAGCCTCATCATGCTCATGGGCCTTTCGGAAGCAGACCGCAAGGGATTCCGCGTGCTCTTCGACAGCCTGCTCGAGGTCCTCTCCGATCCTGCAAAGGTGACGCAGCTGA
>CAIFEY010000061.1 GCA_903789635.1 uncultured Eubacteriaceae bacterium | reverse complement strand
ATAAGTCAAACATGTGCCTGAAGGAAATTTACACACAAATATGGACTTGACTGAAATTAGAGACAATAAATAAAGGAGGAACTATGTATTTTGCCCTGTCACTGACCTATCAGATCCTGGCGCTGTACGCGGCGGCGGCGCTCCTGCCGGCGCTGTTCCTGATGCGCTACATCTACCGGAAGGACACGGTGGACAAGGAGTCCCCGCGGCTGCTCTGGGGCTGCGTCCTGCGCGGCGTGCTCGCGGTCGTCGCGTCGATTGTGCTGGAGGGGATCGGGCAGACGATCCTGAACTCGAGCGGGATCCCGGCCAACACCCCGGCGTACACGGCCGCGCTCGCGTTCCTCGTCGTCGCGGTCGTGGAGGAGGGCACCAAATACTTCTTCATGGCCCGCCTGACCTGGAACAATCCGGAATTCAACTACCGGTTCGACGGCATCGTCTATGCCGCCTTCACGTCGCTCGGATTCGCCGCGGTGGAAAACCTGAAGTACGTCTTCACCTTCGGCCTCTCGGTCGCCCTCCCGCGCGCGTTCCTCTCTATCCCGGGCCATCTCGGCTTCGCGGTCGTCTTCGGCTACTTCTACGGCAGGGCGAGATACGCCGCCAACCTCGGCCAGCACGGCAAGTGCCGCACGAACCTGATCGTCGGCTACATCCTCGCCGTTCTGCTCCACGGCACCTACGACTTCTGCGCGATGCAGGGCTCCGCGAACTCGACGGTCGCATTCCTCGTGTTCGTCGCCATCATGTACGTCGTGATCTTCTGCCTGATCCGCCACGAGTCGTGGACAGACCGGGAAATCATGTATTAGTTTTTGACAAAATTTATTCGCTGCTCCAAACCAGGTGCACTGATGAACGTTTGGTTTGCTGCTCTGAAAAAATGATAATGATGTTAGAGGCTATGGAAAAATGTCGGGCCATTATTCACAGTCTCTTTTCATCCTCTGCAGATCGGACGATGCGCCGTATTCCGGAAAGCGGCCGGTCAGTCGGCCAGCAGAGCAGCTGGTCAGCAGGGCAGTCGGATATGCGGGGCGGTTCGGATTTTGTCGAAAGGAGACGGGCATCGGTATGAGGGAACAGGTGCCGGTATAATGTATACCTGCGGGATCGGAGATTTCCCACTTTCACTCGCCCGCGTTCTCGGTTATAATGAAGAGGTGAGAAAACCGAATATTCGTTATGGGGCATTGGCGCAGCTGGGAGCGCGTTTGACTGGCAGTCAAGAGGTCACGGGTTCGAATCCCGTATGCTCCATTTTTTATTGTCTATATGGGGAGAAACGGAGGCATGGCATGGATAAACTGGACATGATCGGCTTTCACGAGCCGGAGAAGGACTATGGATTCCTGAGCAACTGGTACGAGGCGCCTTTCCGGATCGACGGGCAGACGTTCTCCTCCATCGAGCAGTACATGATGTATAAGAAGGCGGCGGTTTTCCACGACGAGGAGCACGCGCGCGAGGTGCTGACGCTGACGGACGGCCGCGAGATCAAGGCGATCGGGCGCAAGGTCAGGAACTATAACGACACCGTGTGGGGCGGCGTTCGTCAGATCATCGTCTACGAGGGGCTTCTGGCAAAGTTCGGACAGAACGAGGACCTGAAGCAGCAGCTGCTGGCAACCGGTGACAAGGTGCTGGTCGAGTGCAATCCAACCGACAAGGTCTGGGGCATCGCGATGGGAACGGACGACGAGGACCGCTTCTATATGGACCGCTGGAAAGGCACGAATTACCTCGGATTCCTGCTGATGATGGTCAGGGATCGGCTGAGTGACTAAAAATACACTGTATACATGAATAGTTCGCGGTTTCGTAACACAGGTTACGGAATCGCGTTTTTGCGTATGTTAAGATATCAACAATTGTTAAACAGACAGTCAAGGTGCGTGCGCCAGGCCCATTGGTACCGGGGCGCGGCGCGGAAGGGGCAAGAAGTATGGCATATTTTCCATTTATGATGGATATTTCCGGCAAGAGGGTCGTCATCGTCGGAGGCGGCCGCAGCGCGCTCTGGAAGGTGCGAGCGTTCAAAGGGTTCGAGGCGGACATCACGGTGATCGCGCCTGAGGCCGCGGAGGAGATCCGCCGTAACAAGGAGGTCCGTCTGATCTCCAGGGAGTTCCGGGAGGATGACCTTCAGAACGCCGACATCCTGGTCGCGGCGACGGACGACCGCGCGCTGAACCGCCGGATCGCGCAGCTGGCGAGGGACCACGGCGTCCTCGCGAACGCGGTCGATGACAAGGAGATGTGCGACTTCATCTTCCCGGCGATCGTGCGCAGGGAGAACTACACGGTCGCGATCTCGACGGACGGAAAGAGCCCGCTGCTCGCACGTGAGATCAAGAAGGCGATCAGCCGCTCGATCCCGGACGCCTACGACGAGGCGGTCGGCGAGCTCGGCGCCGTCAGACAGAAGGTAAAGAGCAAGGCGGAGACGCAGGACGAGCGCCAGCGGATCTTCACCGAGCTCGCGGAGAAGTACATCGGCGCGAGGAAGCTTAGGATCGGAACGCGCGGAAGCGAGCTTGCGATGATCCAGACGGAGATGGTCATGGACGCGCTGCAGAGCATCGGCATCGAGTCCGAGGCGGTCGTCATCAAGACGATGGGCGACAAGGTGCAGGACAAGCCGCTCTGGAAGTTTGGAGGGAAGGCGGTCTTTGTCACCGACTTCGAGGACGCGATCCTGAAGGGAAAGATCGACCTCGCGGTCCACAGCGCCAAGGACATGCCTGCCGCCTGCCCGGACGGGACGGCGGTGCTCGCGTGCCTGAAGAGGGAGGATGTGCGCGACGTGATCGTGACCAGGAAGGGCGCTGCGGCGGAAGACATCCGCATCATCGGAACCAGCAGCCTGCGGCGTCAGGTCCAGCTGGCGAGGCTGCACCCGGAATACCTCTGTAAGTCTATCCGCGGAAACGTGCCGACGCGCCTGCATAAGCTCAGGGCGGGAGAGTACGACGGCGTCGTCCTCGCGGCGGCGGGCCTTCACCGCCTGATGCTCGATCAGGAGCCGGACCTGGATTACCATTACCTGTCTGCGGAGGACGTGATTCCTGCTGCCGGTCAGGCCGTGATCGCGGTCGAGGGACTCGCAGAAGGCGAGATTGCCGAGCTCGTTTCGGGTATAAATGATGAAAAAGCGTTCGTCGAGCTCGCGGCGGAGCGCAGGTTCATGAAGGCGATCGACGCCGGCTGTCACGAGGCGGTCGGTGCGCTCGCGGAGTGCCGCGAGGACGGCAGCATCACGATGCGCGTCATGAAGGACTACGGCGGGGCGATGTCGCTGCACGGCCTGCAGGAGACCCCGCACACCGCGCCGGAGACGGACGAGAACGCGGACGGTAGCGCCGCGGGCTCTGCCAATAAGGCGGAGAATGCGGAGACGGAGAAGGTGGCCGGCCTGAAGGCGAGCCTGGACGCCGGGCGCCGCGCGGCCGACCTGCTCGCGGAAGAGGTCATCGCAGACGACCCTGAAAGGAACTAGCGCGCTGAGGCGCGCCGCTGCCTGCGAATCGGCAAAATCCTCAATCACGGCTCAATTACGGAGAGAACAACTATGGGTACTGTATACTTGGTCGGGGCGGGTCCGGGAGACCCGGAGCTGATCACCCTGAAAGCATGGAAACTGATTCAGAAGGCGGACCTGATCGTCTACGACAGCCTGGCGCCGGCAGAACTTCTCCGCGAGGCGCCGGAGGGCTGCGAGCTCGTCCACGTCGGAAAGCGCGCCGGGCAGCACAGCGCGGCGCAGGAGGAGATCAACCGCATCCTGGTCGAGGGCGGCCAAAAATACGGGACCGTCATACGCCTGAAGGGCGGCGATCCGTTCGTGTTCGGGCGCGGCGGCGAGGAGGTCCTCGCGCTGCAGGCTGCGGGCGTGCCGTACGAGCTCGTTCCGGGCGTGACCTCCGCGGTCGCGGTGCCGGAGAACGCGGGCATCCCGGTCACGCACAGGAAGATGGCGCGGAGCTTCCATGTCATCACCGGCCACACCGCCGACGAGGACCTGGATTACAGCACCTACGCGGCCCTGGAGGGGACGCTCGTCTTTCTGATGGGCTTGTCCGCCCTCCCGAGGATCTCCGCCGGGCTGCTGAGCGGCGGCATGGCTGCGGCCACGCCGGCCGCGGTCGTGTCCAGGGGATTTTCCACGCGCCAGAGGGTCTGCCGTGCGCCGCTGTCCGAGATCGCAGAAAAGTCCAAGGCGGAGCACATGGAGGCGCCGGCAATCATCGTCGTCGGTTCCTGCGCGGAGCTCGACTTTAGGTACCGCGCGCCGTTCTGCGTGACGGGGTCGGACACGTTCTTTGCCAGGCTTAAGAGGGCGATGGGCGGCGACGCCGGCATGCTCTCACACCTGATGCGGATAAGACTGTCTGTACGCGATGAGGGCAAAGACCAGCTTCGCCAGGCCTTCTCCCGGATTGAGGAGTTCGGCTGGGTGGTCTTCACGAGCGCGAATGCGGTCACGATGTGCGAAGAGATCGCGAAAGAGGACGGCTACGACATGAGCCGCCTGAACGGGCTGAAGTTCGGCGCGATCGGGCCGGGAACTGCGGAACGCCTGGAATCGCTGGTCGGTCACGTCGACCTAGTGCCGGAGACCTACACGAGCGACGCGCTTGGCGAGGCGCTGGCAAAAAATGTAAGCGGCGAGAAGATCCTGATCATCCGTTCAAACAGCGGGCGGCAGGAGATGTTCGCGATCCTGGACCGTGCGGGAGCCGACTACGAGAAGGTCCGGCTGTACGAGGCGGAGGGCGAGCTCTTGACCGCGCCGGCGGAGATCGGGCGCGCGGAGGTCCTGGTGTTCGCGAGTGCGTCGGGCGTGGAAAATCTCTTCCGCGCAGCAGAACAGGCTGGTGTGGAGATGGGCGATATGCGCTTTGTCTGCATCGGCGACGCGACGGCGGAGGCGCTTAGGAAGCGGGGCCTGGAACCGGAATTCGTCACGTACCCGCACACGGCGGAGGAGATGGCACGGCGCCTGAAGGGCCTCAAGCTCGGCAAACAGACGTCCGAATAGGTCCGAATAGAATCGGCGGAAAGAGCGTATTGATTAAAACGGAAATAGCGTATTGATTATAACGGAAAGAGCGTACAGAACATATAAAAGCTAGAGAGAACATAGAGAGGGAATAAAAAATGGAGAGAATGCGCAGACTGAGAAGCACGGCGAGAATGAGAAAGCTGGTGCAGGAGAACCGCCTGAGCGCGGATGAGCTGATTTACCCGATTTTCATCGCGGAGGGCGAGAACATCAAGAACCCGGTGGATTCGATGCCGGGGGTGTACCAGTGGTCGATCGACAGACTGCCGGAGCTGCTGGACGACGTGATGGAGAGCGGCGTGCGGGGGCTTCTGGTCTTCGGAATCCCGGCGCACAAGGACGAGGTCGGAAGTGAGGCGTACGATCATAACGGGATCACGCAGCGCGGAATTGCGTTCATCAAGGAGTACGCGCCGGAGCTGCTGGTCATCGCCGACGTCTGCCTCTGCGAGTACACGTCCCACGGCCACTGCGGCGTCATCAGGGACGGTGAGATTCTGAATGACGAGACTTTGCCCCTTCTGTCAAAAGCAGCCGTAACTCTGGCCCAGGCCGGTGCTGATGTGATCGCTCCTTCGGACATGATGGACGGCCGCGTAGCCGCGATCCGCAAGGCCTTGGACGACGCCGGACTGGTCAACACGCCGATCATGTCCTACAGCGCCAAATTCGCATCGGTCTACTATTCGCCGTTCCGCGACGCGGCACACTCCGCGCCGGCTTTCGGCGACCGCAGGACGTACCAGATGGACCCGCCGAACGGCAAAGAGGCGATCCGGGAATGCCTGGCGGACCTCGACGAGGGCGCGGACATGCTGATTGTCAAGCCGGCGCTGGCCTACCTCGACGTCGTCAAGGAGGTCTCCCAGCTCGTCCGCGTGCCGATCGTGACGTACAACGTCAGCGGCGAGTACGCGATGGTGAAGGCAGCGGTGGAGCGCGGCTGGATCGACGAGAAGCGCGTCGTGATGGAGAACCTGCTCTCGATGAAGAGGGCCGGCGCGAACATCATCATCACCTACCACGCGCTCGACGCGGCGAGGTGGCTGCGCGAGGAGTAGGCGCGAGCAGGCAGGGAACAGTCAAGGCGCGCGGCGGGAACGTTCTGAGGAAGTGCGCAGAGGAAACGCGCAGAGGAACCGCGCGGGCCGAGCGAACGGTGAAGTCGGCCGGCGGCCCGAACCGCACGGACTGCACGAGCAGCACGAACTGAAGGCCGGCGCGGCCGAGCGCGGCTTCGGTCGACTCAAACCAAGCGCGGCTTCGACTGGCAGGCTTTTCACGAGGCGGCCCGGACGGAGCGCGGCCACGGCGCAGCAATAGTATTGAAATACTCAACTAAACATACAATACAGATATTTAGGTAACAGGGGAAGAGGCTGTGAAAAATGCGAGTGCGTTTTTCACAGCCTCTTTCCCTTATTTTCGGCGCCTGGATCAGCCGGATCGACGGGGGTATGGCGCGCCGTCGTTAGGAAAATGGCCTGTTCATCGGCCCGTTTCCCAACGCTTCAAAAAAAGTGGGAAAAACGGCGCCGAAGATCCAGATTTCCCAAGTCACGTTGATATGATCACCCTAAAGTAGACAGCAAAAAGATCGAAATCTACTTTAGGGGG
>CAIFEY010000060.1 GCA_903789635.1 uncultured Eubacteriaceae bacterium | reverse complement strand
ATCACAGGTGGTCATAAAGTTGCGAACAAGTGGTCAGATCACGAATAATATACAGCTGCGAGCTTCGCTCTTGCCAATCGCAAGGTTAGGTCTCCCACGCGATTCTCACTACGTTCGAACCGCGCACTTAGCGCATACGAAAAAACGGGGTCGGCGTTAAGCCGATCCCGTTTTTTCGTATGCACCAGAGGCGATTCGAACACCCGACGCACGGTTTAGGAAACCGACGCTCTATCCCCTGAGCTACTGGTGCACATCAACATTGTTTATTTTAACATTGATTGGTGGGGTTTTCAATGGAAGATTGGGAGAGGGTGGTATAATGATGGGTGGTTGTCCGCATGGGGCGGGCGAGGAATGGAAAGATTTTTGGCGGGAGGTGAACGGCGATGAGCTTGTTCTGGAGGTATCGGAAGTTTTTGCCGGCGGGGACGGGATACGAGTATTTCAGCAGGCCGCATGTGTTTATGCTCGGGTTGATTTTGGCGGTGACGGTGCTGGCGTATGCGTGGAGCCGCGGGGCGTCGGAGCGGGCGAGGTGGGCGGTGCTGCGGGCGATGCCGATCGTGATGCTGGCGATGGAGGCGCTGAAGGACGGGCTGCTGTACGTGCAGGGGGCGGATATGATCGGGTATCTGCCGCTGCAGCTGTGCAGTCTCGGGGTCGTGGCGATGATCCTCGCGGCGTACCTGCCGGGGGAGAGGGGAAGGCGGTTTTTCGGCGAACTGACGTGTACGCTGAATGCGCCGGGCGCGATTGCGGCGCTGCTGTTTCCGAACTGGAATCATTCGTATATGCTGTGGAGTTTTTTCAGCATTCACAGCTATTCCTGGCACACGATGCTGCTCGTCTTCCCGGTGATCTACCTGTCGCTGCCGGTCATGCACGAGGAGGACGGGTCGGTCGTGATCTCGCCGCGGCACATCTGGTACCCGGTCCTGGCGCTGCTTGTCGTCGTCCCGCCGGTGATGTGGTTTGACAAAAAATTCGACTGCAACTACATGTTTCTGAACTGGCCGTCTAAGGGCAGCCCGCTCGTCTGGATGGCCGAGAAGATGGGCAATCCCGGGTACCTCCTGGGCTTCGCGATGCTGGTGTTCGCCGTCCTCGCGGCCATCTATCTGCTGATCTTCCTCGCCAAGCTCGCGCATAACCGCTTCCGTCAGCCGAAGCTGCAGCACCAGGCGTAGCCGCTGCACACAGAATACCTTATAATATCAACATCAATAGCAATATTGCGCCGTGCAGCCCGCGGGGATTGCGGCACTGCACCGAGCGTGTACTTGGGATGGTGTATACACGCGTGAAAATCTTCCTGTCCGGGGTGTCCGGCGTATCGTCCCTCGCGCCCGTATCCATGATGGCAGAATTCACCCGCGCGGCCGCAGTATTGCGGCACTGCACCGGGCGTGTACTTGGGATGGTGTATACACGCATGAAAATGTTCCTGCCACGGGTGTCTGGCGTATCGTCATTCGCGCCCGTATCCATGATGGCAGAATTCACCCGCGCGGCCGGCGGAATTTTTCTGCTGACGGCATTCTTCGGCCGGTGGCATTTCGCGGTCTGCAGTATTTTACATTGAAAAACAGCTCCCCCTAAATCTCATTCCTGGGCTTAGGGGGAGCTGCTGTGATAAGCGCTTAATTTATAGTTTGCGGGCGGCTGCGCCGCCTGAGTCCGCGCGCCGGGGAGCCTTACTGCTCAAAGTTGTAGCGCAGCACCGGATGGCGCGCGGCGAGGACTTCGTCGAGGCGCTTGATCGGGGTGGTCTGCGGGGAGGCGGTGACGGCGGCCGGAGCCTTGACGATCTCCTCGTAGATCTGGCGGAACGCGGCGATCGCGTTGTCCAGGGTCTCGCGGGTCTCGGTCTCGGTCGGCTCGACCATCAGGGCCTCGTCGACGATCAGCGGGAAGTACATTGTAGGCGGATGGATGCCGAAGTCGAGGAGGGCTTTGGCGACGTCGAGCGCCGAGACGTTGTCCTCCTTGTGGAACTTCTCCAGGCCCATGACGAACTCGTGCATGCAGATGCGGTCGTAGGCCATCGGGTAGATGTCCTTCAGCTTCTCCATTATGTAGTTGGCGTTCAGGACTGCGTTGTGGGCGAGCTCCGGGATGCCGTCGCCGCCGTTGATCTGCAGGTAGGACAGCGCCCTGACCATGATCAGGAAGTTTCCGTGGAAGGCGGTCAGGCTGCCGATACTCTTAAGCGCGTGCTCGTAGTGCGCGTCTGCGCCCGTTCCGACCGCGCGCTCGCCCGGCAGGAAGTCGCGCAGGAAGTCCTTGCAGCCGCACGGACCGCTGCCCGGGCCGCCGCCGCCGTGCGGGGTCGAGAAGGTCTTATGCAGGTTCAGGTGGATGATGTCGAATCCGATGTCGCCTGGGCGCACGATGCCGATGACCGCGTTCAGGTTCGCGCCGTCGTAGTAGCAGAGTCCGCCGGCCTCGTGGACGAGGCGGGTAATCTCGGTGATGTTCTCGTCGAAGATGCCGACCGTGTTCGGGTTGGTCAGCATCAGCCCGGCAGTCTTGTCGCTGAGCTTGGATTTCAGGTCGTCCAGGTCGATCATGCCCTTCTCGTTGGACTTGATCTCGACGACCTTGAAGCCGGCCATCGCCGCGCTGGCAGGGTTGGTGCCGTGTGCGGAATCCGGGATGATGATTTCGTTTCTGTTAAGGTCGCCTTTGTCCCTGAAGTATGCCTTGATGGTCAGGAGTCCGGTGAACTCGCCCTGTGCGCCCGCTGCCGGCTGGAACGTCATGTGGTCCATGCCGGTGATCTCGCAGAGGTATTTCTCGAGGGTGTCGATGACCTCCGTGCAGCCCTCAACAGTGTCGGCTGGCTGGAGCGGGTGGATGTCGGTGAAGCCCTTCTGGTTTGCAATTGCCTCGTTGACGTACGGGTTGTACTTCATCGTGCAGGAGCCGAGTGGGTAGAATCCGTCGTTGACGCCGCGCGCCTCCTTGGCGAGGGCGGTGTAGTGACGGTCGAGCTCGTTTTCAGAAATTTCCGGCAGGCGAGGGGCGGATGCGCGCATCGGGACGTCAGGGAGCTTGACCTCGACGTCACAGGATGGGAAAATCTTCTGACCTCTTCCCGGAACGCTGCGTTCAAAAATCAGTTTCATGCGAGCACCTCCTTCACCGTCTCGATGAGTTCGTTCATCTCTTCCTTCGTGTTCAGCTCGGTCGTGCACCAGAGGATCTCGTGGTCAGAGATCGGAAGGCCGCCGAGGATGCCCTTGTCCTGGAGTGTGGACAGGAGGGCGGACGGATCCTTGCATTCCGTCACGAACTCGTGGAAGAACGGCTGGCCGGAGTGTGCCGGCTTCAGGCCCGCGTCAGCGAGCCCGTCTGCCAGGTAGTGCGCCTTGGAGGTGCAGAGTTCGGCAACTTTTCGGATGCCTGCAGGGCCGACGGCCGCCATGTATACGGAGGCCTTGAGCGCGCAGAGCGCCTCGTTCGAGCAGACGTTGCTGCTGGCCTTCTCCCTGCGGATGTGCTGCTCTCTGGCCTGCAGGGTCAGGACAAAGCCGCGCTTACCCTGTGAATCCACCGTCTCGCCGACGTATCTGCCGACCATCTTGCGCATGTTTTTCTTGGTCGCGGCGAGAATGCCGAGGTACGGTCCGCCGTAGGCGAGTCCGAGGCCGAGAGGCTGTCCCTCGCCGCAGACGACGTCCGCGCCGATCTCCCCAGGCGTCTTCAGGATGCCTAGAGCGATCGGGTTGACGCTCATGACCAGCTGCGCCTTGGCCGCATGAACGATGGAAGAAATCTCGTCCGCGTTCTTGATGATTCCGAAGTAGTTCGGGTACTGCATCAGGAAGCACGCCGCGGCCGGATCCTGGCCCAGCATCTCCTGGAGCGCCGCCGTGTCCGTCGCACCGTCGGCCGAAGGGACGATCTTGACGTCCATGTCGCGCCCGAAGGAATAGGTTTTGACGACCTCGAGGATGCGCGGGTTGACGGTCTCGGAGACGTAGATGACCGAGCGCTTTCTGTCCGCCGTCATCGCGCAGGCCTCTGCCGCCGCGGACGCGCCGTCGTACAGGGACGCGTTCGAGACGTCCATGCCCGTCAGCTCGCAGATCATCGTCTGGTACTCAAAGATAGACTGCAGAATTCCCTGGCTGATCTCCGCCTGGTACGGGGTGTAGGCCGTCGAAAACTCCTCCTTGCCCGCAACTGCGTTCACCGCAGCCGGCACGTAATGGCGGTACGCGCCGCCGCCGCGGAAGACTGTATGGAAGACCCGATTCTTGTCCGCAGTCCGCTCCATGATCCTAGCGACCTCGGCCTCCGATTTTCCCGCCGGAAGGTCGAGCCTGCCCTTAAGCCTGGTCTCGGCTGGAATGTCCCTGAACAGGTCGTCCCAGTCCCGATAGCCGATGTCGTGCAGCATTTCCAGCTGCTCCTCTTTCGTATTCGGTATGAATGTTCCCAAAATATTACCACCTTTTGAACTTGAAGCCCGCAGAGGGGCTTCGCTTGAGTTAAGTTAATCCCGGCGGAACAGTGCCCGCCGCAGCCGTCCGGTCCCCCGAGCGGTTCGGCTGGTTACTCGTCCTCTTCCTCTTCTACGAACGTGTCGTATTCGGATGCGTCGAGCAGGTCGTCCACGCCGTCAAAGTTCGCAACCTTGACAATCCACGCCTCGTACGGCTCCTCGTTGATCTTCTCCGGCTCGTCGATCAGGTCCTCGTTGACCTCGACGACGACGCCGCTGATCGGCGCGATGATGTCGGAAACCGCCTTTACGGACTCGATGTCTCCGAACGGCTCGTCGACCGTGAGCTCATCGTCGACTTCCGGCAGGTTGATGAAGACCAGGTCGCCCAGGCTCTCCTGCGCGTGGTCCGTGATTCCGATGTAGGCCTCGTCGCCCTCGACGCGTACCCACTCGTGCGATTTCGAATACTTCAGTTCCTTTGGATCAATCATTTCAGTTCTCCTTTTCAAAAAAATCCCAATCTCATTCACATTGCTTGGTTTGCTGTGTGCCCGGGGCGTTTGTGCCCGCAGCTGTGCAGCAGGGCGGGGAGGTTTCCTGCCCGGGTGGATTTTGTCCTCGGACAAAGCCCTCGCGGCCAGTGCCATAGACGCTGCCTGCCGCCTACTTCTCCCGCTTATAGAACGGAAGGGCCACCATCTCCGCATCAATCAGGCGTCCGCGGACGTCGACCTGGACGGGTGCACCGATCTCGCGCTTGTCAGATTCGACGATGGCGAGGGCGTACGAGCCCTTCAGATACGGCAGGAAGGTGCCGGAAGTGGTGAAACCGATTTTCTCTCCGTCACGGATGACGTCGCACTCCTCGCGGACGACGCCTCTGCCCGTGACCTTGATGCCGACTCGCCTCTGCTTCAGCGGCACTGCGGCTTCGAGTGCCTTCTTTCCGATGAAGTCGTCCTTATCCATCTTCACCGCGAACCCGAGTCCCGCAGTCTTCGGCGAAATCTCGTCGTTCATCTCGTGACCGTAGAGCGGCATGCCGGCCTCCATGCGGAGTGTGTCGCGCGCGCCGAGGCCGCACGGGATCAGCCCGTCGTCACTGCCCGCGTCCATCAGCAGGTTCCACATTTCCTCCGCGCGCTCCGAAGCCATGTAGATCTCGAATCCGTCCTCGCCCGTGTAGCCCGTGCGTGAAATCGTGCACGGAATCCCCTGAATCTCCGCGTCGAAAACCGCCGTGTAGTACTCGGACGGGATGTACTTCTGATCCGTGACCTTGGACAAAATCTTCTCGGCCAGCGGTCCCTGCAGGGCGAGCTGCCCGTAGTTGTCGGAAACGTCGGAGAGGAGCACCTTGCCAGTCTGATGTCCGCAGATCCACTGGTAGTCCTTCTCCCGGTTCGCCGCGTTCACGACCACGAAGTAATCGCACTCTCCCTTCTTGTACACGATGAGATCGTCGACGGTCCCGCCGAGCTCATTGCACATCGGGCTGTAGCGTGCCTGGCCGTCGGCCATGTCGGTGAAGTCGTTTGTGAGCAGATGATTCAGAAATTTCAGAGAATCATCGCCCTGGACCATGACTTCACCCATGTGAGAAACATCGAAAAGACCGCATCCCGTGCGGACGGCCATATGCTCCTTCTTGATTCCGGTCTTATACTGGACCGGGAGCAAATACCCGCCGAATGGAACCATCTTTCCGCCGCACTTCACATGCGTTTCATAAAGTGGCGTTTTTTTCTCCATCCTTGTATATCCCTCCTTGTGCGCCTGACAGAATACAAGATGATAATACCACGTGAATTCAGCAGGTTCAATGAAAGAATTGTCTCTGAGTACAATTATCGCAGTTAAAGAAGGTGATAAAATTTTGTCAAATGAGAAACGCGTGTTCACGAATGCCGTCAAAGCCAACTGCGCGCGCGGCCTCCCGGCGCCGGACGGCGGTGCAGAACAGGGTGCAATAGCAATTGTCTATATGTAGAATAAATAAAATAAATTTCCCGGCGTGCCTGGGACTGTATACCGCCGCCGTCAGTCCCCGTCTGAGGTCAATCTGGTTTCCCGGAGAGCAGGCGCCTTGCCCAACGTGCCGCGCGGCAGTACCGTGCACGGGACACAGACTCTGCGCACTGCGCAGGTGTACGCGCCGACGCACTTGCAGGTATTACGCCGAGTCTGCGCATACAAGATACACCATTTGCTGGCAATGAAGACGGCAAGTATGCTATCTCCGCGGCGGGGTTCTTGGGAATTTCCCCTCTGTTTTTTGATTATCCAAACGGGTCTCTGATTTTCTGGGAATCTGGGCACTAAAATCATTATTTCCAAAATATTCACTCCAACTATTTTGCCTCGGCGGGTCGGTTGGAGATGAACAGGGACCATCGTTGCAAAAGTCCAGTGGGGATATAGCTTACATGCCATTGAAATTACAGTTATCAGGCGCTAACTATATTATATGTGTGTTAATTTATGCGTGCGGTTAAGAATGTGCAGGTGCTCGAAGTCGTGTCATCGGAATTCTGCGTCCTCAGCTGTCCTGAGTAGATCTGTGATATGATCACCCTAAAGTAGACAGCAAAAAGATCGAAATCTACTTTAGG
>CAIFEY010000059.1 GCA_903789635.1 uncultured Eubacteriaceae bacterium | reverse complement strand
ATGAGCGATGGCTCTTTTTTTATTCACTTTTACACCATTATATGGACGTGACCGGGATTTTGTCAAACTGTGAAGAATCGTGTTCTCGAGAATGTTAAAAATTTAATTATGCTATCTGGTAAAGGTCGGCGATTTCGAAACGGTTGTGCGCAATTGGATTATCGATAATGAGTATCAACGCCAGAAATCGCTGTAATCGAATGGTGGTTCTTGACATGGCACTGGTGGATTCTGACAACTTGAGATCTGATTAAAGTCGCATTCAGATAGCGATATCACAGGTGCTCTCTTTTCGTCGAGATGGGGAACAGAGGAGTGGTTCGCGGCGTTTTCTTGTATGGATCGACGTACAAGAATTCATATTTTCTTCTTCGGGAAAAATTGACAGAACACTTTTTGATTTCTTCATAAAACCGATCCTAATTCGGATTGACTAAACCAAAATAGCGGCCCGATGCCGCCGCGTCCGGAGGCTGGAATTTTGAGACTGATTTTACGGGAGAAGTCATCCGAAAAAAGGGCGGTCTTGCTCAGAATGGTAATTACTGGTAGCTGTCTGTTTGTACGAGTGTCATTTAGGCGTCATTTACTGGTGTAATGATTACCATTTAATGGTGTATCCTGTATACTCAAGTTCCCCGCGCGCTATTTTTCATTTTTCTATAGCGTGCGTGGGAAACAATCGAAGAGATCCGGCGGCAGCGTTAGCGAAGCCGGATATCAACCTTCCCGCTCGCAGAGCGGCGACTAAAATCGGCGGATGCGACCATACGGAAGCATCCGCCCTCCTTCTCTGAAATCACCGAAACACGGCCGAACCTGTGAGGCCGTGTTTCCACCCCCGCCGCAACGTGGCGTCTCACCACCGGCATCCCGGAGGGCGATGCTCCTTTGCGGGAACGCATCGCACGCAGCTGACCAACGGGAGGCTGCGTACCTTCGGCCCGCGGCCCAAACTCTAGAAATTCCAAGGGGGCCGGCGGGCCGCTCGCCGCGCACCAGCCCGGCAAGTAAAGCGCGCGGCGAAAAAATCAAAGAAATCGGACGATCGCGCCAGCGAAGGAGGGTTTCAACCATCGCCGTGCTTTTACCTATTCCGGCACGGCGCTCGATCCCGGTTCTGAGCTCCGCCGTACGACTTGCGGCTGGCCAATCGAGCATCGTCTTTGACTCGCTCTCTTGGGCCGCACCAGCATAAGCAGTCCTCATCACTCTCGCTTGCTGCCAGTTAGCGAGTCGTGAGAGCGACTGCATTAAAGAACCGGCGACCCTGCCGCCGAAGGCGGCAAAGGAAATAGGAGAATCCGACACGACCAGCGGAGGATTCTCCCACATTCCATAAAATCAACGCAATCGGGCGAGCACCGCGCAGTCCGATTGTTACCATCTCGCTGAACTGCGGCACCTCGCCGTCCTCATCCCGACTTGCCAACTGCGCGCGTCCGTCCCGCCCCCGCCGCCGGCTATAAATCAAATTTCTCGTTCAGCCGAACAGATTGTATACATCGCCGGCTATTTCTAAAATATGATTCCAAGCCGAATTTTTCCGCGCACCGAGCCAGGTAAACCGGGCACAAGCGGGCGCGGATCGCAAGAATTCAGGAAAAATCTGGCATGCAACTGGTCTGGATGCACATTAAAACAGATAACATGATCACGGTGGCGAATGGAATTTCGGCTATATTCCAAAGTTGGATAACTGCCGAAATCTCGCTGCCCTCGAGAGGGTGGATTGGCCAGTGAACTTCTGTACCACGTAAAATATGAAATATAGCCGGACGAAATCGAAATCACTTCTGCTCACAGGAAAGAATTCATTATAGCCGGACGAAATCGAAATCACTTCTGCTCACAAGAAAGAATTCATTATAGCCGATAGAAATGGTAATAGCTGGAATTCGGCGGGTGTGTAATTACCAATTAATGGTGTATTCTGTATACTTCAACCTCCCCCGCGCGCTATTTTTCATTTTTCTATAGCGCGCGGGGGAAACAATCCGTGAGATCCGGCGTCAGCATAGGCGAAGCCGGATCTCAACCGTCGGCCCGCGGACCCAACCCCAGCAATCTCAAGGGGCCGGCGGGCCGCGGCCTCAATGCCAGAAATTCCAAAGGCCGGCGGGCCAGGCAATCAAAGCCGCGGCGAGCATGATGTGAGCCGCGGCTATCGATACCTTCTATGTTATTTCAAGTGCATCCGCTTGGACAGGCCGGCGGTGAAGACCAGCTCGTAGCCGAGCGGGGCGTCGTGGTCGTCCTTCAACTCCAGGTCGAAGCGCAGGATCGGCATGCCGGCGGGGATGTTCATCAGGGAGGCCTGTTTCTCGTCGCTGAGGATGGCGGAGGATGAGGCGTAGCAAGGGCCGACGGTTCGTCCGGCAATTTTTGTGATGTCTGAGAAGAGGGCGTTTTCCATGCGGTTGGTCAGGATGAAGGCGAATTCGTCGTAGGGGAGATAGAGGGTTTCCAGGGCGTAGGGCTTGTCGTCGACGTACTTCATGCGTTCGTTGGCGATGACCAGCTGGCCGTCCTGGAGGCCCAGGAATTTCCGGACGGTGTCAGTCGGCTCTTCCACGCGGCATTCGATGGAGCGGTGTTCGCCGGCGACAGTCAGGTCATCAAGGGTGACGGCTAATGCTGGGGTTTCGTCTTTGTCCTCGGAAGGGGAGGGTTCATCCTGTTTGGCGACAAAGGTTCCCTTGCCCTGGACACGATAGATCATGCCGTCCTGCACGAGCTCGCGGAGTGCCGTGGTAACCGTGATTCGGCTGCAGTGGAATTGCTTGCTGAATTCGGAATCCGTCGGGATCCGCGTTCCTTCCGTCCATTCGCCGGAGAGGATTTTTGCCTTAATATATTGTTGAATCTTTACGTAAAGTGGGGTACTCATGTACAACCTTTCGATTTCTTACTAGTGTTTATCGTATTTTGCTGTATGCTGCCGAATCTTCGATTTTGGTGCATCTTCGGCAGTTCGTTTGTGATCTGTATACATCTATCTATAATATATCCTATCAAAAAAGACATGTCAACATATCGTATTTGTCTTGACATTCACAAAGTCGGGGATTAATATGAGCATAAAGGACATGTCAACATGTCGAATATGCATATTAATAACGAGTGAACCTCAGATCTGAACACGGCAAGGCATGCGGGAGTGAGCATGCAAGTTTACGCGGCAGGACAGGATTTCTGAAGATATGAAGTCTGAATTTTGCCGCAGGAAAATATGGAGAAATTTGGAGGTAATCACATGGATTTCTTTGACTTCAAGCAATACGAACACGTAAAGGTCGATCCGGACGGGCGAAAGGTGTTATCGGTAAACGTCAACCCGGAGAAGGCGTGCATCTTCAACTGCAGGATCTGCAACGTGGGCAGGACCAAGTATCAGGGGGAATGGCATGACTTCGGCGATCTGAACGATTCGCTGAAGGATCTTGAGGAGCGCATGGAGAGCGAGAAGCCGGACGTGGTCGAGGTTGCGGGCGGTAAAGGCGACGCGCTGACGAATCCGATTCTGCAGGGGATTCTGGACTGCGCGCACAGCCACGGCGCCAAGGCGAGACTGATCACGAACTGCTACCTGCTCGGCATCGACGGCCACATGGAACTGGCGCTTCAGTTTGACGAGGTCGTAGCGGGATTCTGCTTTACGGACGAGGAGACGTTCAACGAGATCCACCGCCCGGTTCCGGAGCTTCACTTCTCTGCGGCAAAGCAGACGGAGAGCATCGTTCGCTTCAGCCGCCGTTACACCGGCAAGTTCACGCTCCGCGTGCTGCTCGTGAAGGGATACAACGACTCTGATGAACAGGTTGCCGACCTCAAGAAGGTCGTCGACCAGGTAAACTACACGAATCTCTGGGTCGGCACATGGCCGAAATTCCAGGTCAGCGACGAGAGGGTAAGTCAGATTTCCGAAATTCTGCACGCCTGATCGAGGCTGATCGGAGGTATATCGTATTTCAACCGGTTTCCAATTTGGAACTATTTTGGAACTATATTTAAGGAGTTGTAACTATGGGATTTCATCAAATGGTGCCTCAGCCAAAAATGCTGATCATCGTCATGCTGTATTTTGTGGCGATTCTCGTACTCGTCGTATTCAACAAGAAAGGCAAAAATTACGATAATATCAAGGACTTCGCGCTTGCCGGGAAGGGACTCGGCTCCTTCGTCCTGATGTCCACGTTCCTCGCGTCCTGGATGGGCGGCGGAGTCGTAACTGGAAGTGTTACTTCCATCGCATATAACAACGGGCTGTTTCCGACCGTCTGCTACGGCAGCTGCACGCTCTTAGGAATTATTTTCCTGTTCTCCATCTCGCCGATCGTCAGAAAGCGCGGTGAGGTGACGACAGCTGCCCTCGTGCAGGAATGCTACGGCAAAAATTCACGCATCCTTTCCGGTGCGATCATTGCGCTGGCTTCCTTTGCCGTCGCATCCTATCAGATGAAGGCGCTCGGAATCGTTCTGAACGCCACGACCGGCATCAGCATCAGACTCTGCACGTACATCGCCTGCGCGATCTTCATTCTCGTCTGCATCAGAGGAGGACTCGGTTCTGTAACCAAGATCGATGTGTTCTCCGTTCTCCTGATGCTCGTGGGCCTTGGCACTGGCTTTATCTTCATCATGAACAAGCTCGGCGGCGTTTCCTGGATCCTCGCCAGGACGCATGAGGTCGCTCCACAGGGGCTGACTTTCACGACCGGCTGGACGGCAAAAGATTACCTGGCCATGTACCTCCCAGGCTTCCTGCTGTGTCTCGGCGACCAGAACCTGTACCAGCGCATTGCTGCGGCAAAGGATGACAAGAACATCCGCACGGGCATGGTCGGCTGGGCGATCGGCATTCTGATTATCATGCCGCTGGTTTCCTGCTTCGGCTACATCGGCCGCCTGTACTTCGGAACCAACATTGTTGCCGGTCAGGCGACGATCAGCCTCTCCACGATCTGCCCGTGGTACATCGGCGGACTCATGATGGCCGCCTGCTGCGCATTTATCATCACAACCGGCGACTCCTACCTGCTTGCAGGCTCAACCAACATCTCCACCGACATCTACAACCAGCTGAAAAAGGGTGCCGACGACAAGCAGGTCCTCAAGGTAACCCGAATCGCCATGGTCGTCTGCGGCGTGCTCTCCCTGGGAATCCTGAACTTCTTCCCGAGCATCCTCTCGATCCAGCTCTGGGCCAACACGATCACCGGTGCGGGCATCGCACCGAGCCTCCTGGGCGCGGTCATCTTCCCGGACAAGGTCTCGAAGGCCGGCGGAATCGCCTCAATGTCGATCGGAACAGGCCTGACGATCCTCGGGGAAGTCCTCGGCCAGCCGTTCGGCCTCGCCACCGTCCTCGTCGCCTTCCCAGTCTCCGCCCTCACCCTGATCATCGTCTCCGCCTTCACCAAGAAGCCGATGGGCCGACTGGTCGCGAGCGAGCAGTAGACCGGGCATCCTGACGCCGGTCAGCAAAGACCGCAACCTCCGCAATCCGGTAATTGCGAGACAGGCGGTCAAGTATGTCCGGCATGACGGAGATCGTTCATACATTTGATTTTAAGGACACCTGGCATAACGCTGGGTGTCCTTTTTCTGCGCAGACCCGTGTATTCCTCTCCGTCTACCGCCCGCGTGTAGTATAATCATAATAGAATGAACTTTCAGTTTGCGATAAAGACAAGGAGGCAGTCATGGCCGAGAAGACGTTGGAAAAGAAGGTTGAAGAGTTAATTGCGGAGCAGGTGAAGGCGATCGGGAGGCCGGACCTGTTTCGGGAGCCGCTGGTGGGGTTCAGTGCTGCGGATGATGAGCGGTATCCGAAGCTGAAGGAGACGATCGGGAGCTGGCATCTGAACCCGCGCGAGCTGTTTCCGGAGGCGGAGACGGTGATCAGCTACTTTGTGCCGTTCACGAAGGAAGTCGCCGAGGCGCCGGGCAGCTCTGACCAGGTGAGCCCGCTGTGGGGGACGTCGTACGCGGTGCTGAATTCCTATTTCGATAAGATCAACGCGGCCGTCGCGGAGATGCTCGAGGCCGAGGGCTACGCGTCGTACGCGATCCAGGCTACGCACACGTATAACGAGGCGGACATGAAATCACTCTGGTCACACCGCAGTGCGGCTGCTGCGGCGGGGCTTGGGGCTTTTGGCGCCAACCGCATGCTGATCAGCGACAAAGGCTGTGCCGGACGCTACTGCACACTTTTGACTGCTGCCAGGCTGGAGCCGACCAGGCGGGAACCGGTCCAGTACTGCCTGTACATCAAGAACGGCAGCTGCGGCAAGTGCTTCGACGTCTGTCCGGTCCACGCGCTGCACCCGGACGGAATCGACCGCCCGGCCTGCCAGAAGGTCACCCGCGACAACGAGCAGAGCCTCAAGGCACAGGGCGTGAGCGACGCGGACGTCTGCGGCAGGTGCGTGTCGGTGTGCCCGTTTGCGTATATGGAGTAAACACGGGCGCCCGAAGCGCGCGTAATACGGACAATAAAAGCTCCCAGAAAAATACGGGCACCATCAGCTCACTAAGTCTCGCGACTGACAAGTGTATACGCAGAAACACAGGTACCCGAAGCGCGCTAGGTCCTCGTAACAGACAATTCAATACTCAGAACTCAAGGGATTTCGGGAGTTGCACTAAGGAGAGTGCAACTCCAACGAAATCCCATTTTCGTTCTTCGTTGAATTGTATCTGTTACTGCGGAATCGCTTGCTTCGGGCACTCGTGTTTTGGTATGTATTGTCAGTCGGAGCAGTGAGCTGCTGGTGCCCGTGTTTTGGCATTTTTGGTTGGCGGGGGGATCGCGTCTAGTCGAGGCGGTGAAGGAGGAAGAGGCCGTATGCGAAATTTATGTTAGGCGGGGGAATGTGATTGGTAAGGAGATAAGGCTGGTCAGGGTGTGTTGAGGGAAGAGGTAGAAAACACTCCCGCGGGTCGTGTTTTCAATGTCGCCGATTACTCGTCGGAGCTCGGAATCGGGATTGTCGGGGAAGGTTGCCACCGGACGGCGCGGGGCTTGTCCGGTGCCTTATATTATATTTATGGTAGGAACGCGGTCTTCGGGTGTCGACCGCGTTCCAGGATTGTCATAGAATGTGAGAAAACACTCCCGCTGGTCGTGTTTTCCTATTTTCTTTGCCGCACTTCGTGCGGCGGGGAGGGAGAATGACTCAACCGTGTCGCTGGCGCGACCGGTTTCGCATTCTCCTTGATCGAGCGGCCGGCCGCTTTTTGCTTGGGTTGCGGGCCGACCGAAGGATGGAATTGGACGTCGCTGCCGCTTTGGTCCAATTCCCTCGATTGTTCCGGCGCGCCCTGTTGAGGAAAGGGGCGCGCCGAGGGCGCTGTTTTTTGCATAATGAAAATACAGAAAGTTGCAAAGCAAAAATGTAGGTAATT
>CAIFEY010000058.1 GCA_903789635.1 uncultured Eubacteriaceae bacterium | reverse complement strand
AATTACCTACATTTTTGCTTTGCAACTTTCTGTATTTTCATTATGCAAAAAACATCTTGAATTCTGACGCAACGCGAATTTTTCTTGTTGGCAAAGCAAGCTTTTTCGCACTCTGACGCACCTTTTTCAGTGCCAAAATGCGCGCGCAGAAGTCTGACAATTTAAAATGTGGCATATTTGATATCAAAATGGTCCGCAGGCGGTCCTGGGATAAGCCTAAGGTGATCTTTGGACAGTTCAACAAAGTCCGCGGAGATGAACAGATGTCTAAGTTAATTATATATTTATACATAGAGTAGAAAATTGACCCGCTTCGGACGATATTTTTCTGGAAAAGGGCGCGAAAAGGAGAGGAATTCCAGAGCTCTTAAGAAATTACAAGAGTGGTAAATCTATAAGACCAAAGGGGTCTAAAAAGCTGTTGCGTAGGAGCGTCATTATTGCTGTCTTACGCAATTCGGTAAAAGCTGTTGCGTCAGGATGAAGAAATCGGTCTCCTACGCAACAATATGCAGTATACAAGGTTGATTTTTTTGCCGATGTTGTCCTGGGTTCAATCACAGTCGTCAATTCGTCGTTTCACTGCCGTCAATTTGCCGCCAATCCATCGTTACACCGCCGCCAATGCCCTGGCCGCGCCTGCCCGCCGGAATCCGCGGGGGACTATCGCGGCGGGCCATCCGGATTATCGGGCGGGCAGTGATGCAGTAAATTGTATACCCGCCGCGCCGCGGAAAATGCCGCCTGCCGCGCGCTGGAAGCGGGACGGCGCTGTAATTCGGGCTTGCATTCCATAGAAAAGGGGCGGATCATTTCGGTCCGCCCCCTCAGGTTCCTTATATTATTGTGTGTGATCGCCCGCGCGCCGCGCTTGTCGTCTCACCGGCCGCCGGCGCGAGACTAGATTTCCGTCCCGCAGTGGAAGTTCCCGCGCGGCGCGGAAAACGCCCCGCCGTGCGCTGGAAGCGCCGCCGCTACTTCGCGTAGAAGCCGTTGATGAAGACGAAGTCGGGCTCGTAGCGGAAGGAGTGGCCGTAGGCCTTGGAGAGGGCGATGATGAAGTCGACGAGGGACCAGACGCCCAGGCCGCCACAGGTCAGCAGCTTCAGGATGCCGTAGCCGATCTGGCCGCGCAGGAATCGGTCGATGCCCAGGCCGCCGATCAGGAACGTGAACACCCAGACGAACAGGTGCTTGTTGTAGGTCTTGATGTTGGCGCCGTAGAGGGATGGGTCGAGGTTGTAGGGATATTCGTTTCCGTACATGTTTCCGCCTCCGTACTGGTTCGTGTTTCCGTAGTTCGTGTAGTTTCCGTTTCCGTAGGTGTAGGTGGAGCTTGTGCCGCTCCCGGACGTGCTGGATGTGTTGTTTCCGGTGCCGCCGGCAGAAGAGCCGCTGTAGCCGCCGTAGGCACTGTTAAAGGCGCTTTCCGCGTCCGTGTCCGTCGGTTTGGCGGCCATGGCGGAGTCGCCGGAACGGTAGACCTTGACCTCGTCGCCGACCTTAGGATTGTCATAGCTCACGGCCGCGATCGGGATCACGATCATCTCGCCGCCGGCCAGGCCGATCGAGACCTTTCCGTCTTCGATTTTTAAAATTTTTCCCATTCTATTCTCCTGGTATTCTCTTGTGATCTCCTTAGTTTCTTATGTTTTTTGTATTTTGCGCGCTGCCAGGCTGCTGATGGCCGGCAGCGCAGGATTTTGCGTGCTGCCGCTGTTTTCCGGAAAATTTACTGGTACCGCCGATGGCGCATCCAGGCGATTCGCCGGAGTGCGCTTGACTTCCCGGAAGATTTCTCGGGGTGCCGATGACGTCTTCCGGATAATTCGCCGGGCGGCCGCCGTTTTCCCGAAGGATCCGCCGAACCGTCCTTCTGTCGGATGAGGCGGGGGACCGCCGCGGCAGGCGCTACAGGGCCTCGTTGTCGAGCATCTGCTTGAGGGCCTGTGCCTGCGCGCTCATCTCGAACGTGTCCTCGGTGCTGAGGGACTGGAGCAGGCGCTCGAACGACTGGGAGATGGTCAAAATCGCCGCCTCGGTGTCCTTCTTGGCCTCGAGCTGCTGCTCTGTCGGGAAGCTGTTGCCGAGGAGCGTGCAGTAGTTTTCGAGGCACTCGGATGACTTAGGCAGGTAGAAGTTCAGGAACTTGCGGAGGTCGTCCTTCGCGAGGTCCGGGTTGTCGACGATGCGGTCGAGCATCTCAGCGGAGTAACGGCTGGTCGATTCGATCGCGCTTCGCATTTCCTCGGTCTGAGCCGCCTCCGCGGTTCTGGCGCAGAGTTTGGTGATGTCTTCCTTCTTCTGCAGGATCTCCTCGGTGAACGGGTCGCCGGAGGATGCCGCTGAAGCCGCCTGATCGCCGTTCTCAGAGACTTTCCGGTTCTCGTCGATGACAAAGGTATTCGTGTCATATTCGATATGCGGGTGCTGGAAACGGCCGTGGTTGATCAGCAGGTTCAGGTCGACCAGGACTTCCTTTTTGTCTTTGCCGAGGTAACGGCTGAAGCTGTCAAGCGGCGTGGAATAGGCGCCGTCGATGATGGACGCGTACATGCGGTACACCTGGTCTACCTTCAGGTCCTCGTCCGAGCCGGTGATGACCCGGTACTGCCTGCCGCGCGGGGCTCTGCCCTGTGTGTACGGGCGGCCAGGTCCTGCGCCCGGCGCTCCCTGCGGTCCGGCTGCGCCGTTCTTCCGCTTGCGGTTCCCGGTGATGAACGCAATTGCCGCGATGGCAAAGATGATCCCGAAGAAGCCGCTGTCGAACGCCTCATCGCCGATCGTAAACAGCACGACGACGAGGAGTATATCGAAAAAGATATGGCCGTTCTTGTTGTTTCTATTCATACTACAGGTTTCCTCCGTTTCCGAGGCGGTTTCCGGTCTCGAGCAGTTTGGCCTTCAGCTCCTCCTCGATGTTCGTGAGCTCTGCCTCTGCGTTCTTGCGCCGCTCCTGGCCCTCCTGCTGGATGCGCAGGACGTCGTCGATCGTGGAGAGCAGGGACTCGTTCGTGTGGCGCAGGGTATCGATGTCGACGATGCCGCGCTCGTTCGCCTCTGCGGTCATGACCGTCGTCTGTTTCAGCATGTCGGCATTCTTCCTGAGCATATCATTTGTCGCATCTGTGACACGCTTCTGCGCCGCCGCAGCCTCCGCCGCGTGCTGCACGCCGAGCGCCAGGACCATCTGGTTCTTCCAGAGCGGAATCGTGTTGACGATCGCCGACTGAATCTTCTCGGCCATCATCGAGTCGTCGCCCTGGACCAGGCGGATCTGCGGTGCGGACTGCAGCGAGATCGTGCGGGTCAGCTCGAGGTCGTGGATCTTCTTCTCGAAGCGGTTGCACATGGAGACGAGGTCGCTGACGGCCTGTGCGTCCTCCGGCAGCCCGGACAGCGCCGCCTTCTGCTGCAGCTGCGGGAGGTCGACGGACTTGGTCTGCTCCAGCTTCTGCTTGCCCGCGGCGATGTACATCGAGAGCTCCTTGAAGTAGACCTGATTCTGGGCGTAGAGCTTGTCCAGCATCGCGATGTCCTTCAGGAGGGTGTACTGGTGGTTTTCCAGCGCTTCGACGATCTGGTTCATGTTCTGCTCCATCGTCGAATATCTCGCGCGGATGACCTCCACCTTATTCTTCTTTTTCTGGAAAAAACCCATGATCCCGCCCTTTTCCTCCTGATCGAGGTTCTTGATCTCGACGGTCATCGTGGTGAGCAGGTCGCCGATTTCGCCGAACTCCTTGGTGCGCACGCTCTTCAGCGCCGCCTCGGAGAACGTGACGGACTTCTTCTGCGCGGAAACGCCGTAGTTCAGGATCTGCGAGGAGTTCCTCAGGTCGATCTGCTGCGCGAACGTGTCGATCTGCTTCTGCTCCTCCGGAGTGAATACCTGCTGCGGCTGCTGAGGTGATGCAGCGGCAAAAGGATCGGCGCCGAACGGGCTCTGCACCCCCGCGCCCTGCATGCCGGCGCCGGCAGGAACACTTCCTGCACTGCTGCTTTCCGGCTCGTCGTCAAACTTCAGTGTCGGTGTCATTTCCGTATCCAGCGGTTTATTTTCCATAGGTTAAAGTCCTTTCCATGTATCTTTCCTTCGCGTCCGGTGCGCGAAAATATTTCTGTTCTTCTAATATACCATGGATTGGCGTATCCGATAACCCGTCATCCGAATGGATTTATGCGCGGCGCCCGGAATTTAAGATAGTTTAAGGAATGGGCACCCGGCGCGTTTTCATCCATCCGACATCAAACCGCGACACAATCGTGGTAAGATAGTGCTTGTAAAGAGTGAAAATTCCACGAAAGGAGGCCCCCTATGAGGTCAGATGCATATGAATACGGAAAGAGGCGGCATCCGGTCAGGAAGGCGATCATCGTCCTGCTGATCCTCGCGGTTGCCGCGGTCTGCGTGAAGGTCTTCCTCTACGACAGCATCATGGACAAGATCTCGGCGCAGACGTATTCCCAGGCGATCGAGAGCGCGCTGCCGAACTCGTCCACCGTCCAGGCCGCGGAGAGCGCCTACAACCAGATGTCCTCCGCCGACAAGTCCAAGGTGAAGAGCATCATCTTAAACCACGCCACACCGTCCAATGTGACCAAGGTCTACAGCTACCTGAAATCGAACGACACTGCCGCCCTGCAGCAGTTCGCCGAGCAGAACCTGACGTCGTCCGAGAAGCAGGAGCTTTATGCGCTGTACGAGAAGTATTCGCAGTAATTACAGTAATTGCAGTGAGCGGTGCGCGCGGCAGTGCGGTACCAATACAACAGAAATAATATAATAGTAGTAATCTAATGAAAGTGCTGGCCGCGGGCAGGTGCGCGGCAGGTCAGGCGGATTTGCAAAAGTACCCGGCAGATGGTATCATCTTGCCGGGTGTATTTTTTGTCGCTGAAAGGAGAGAACAGCTGGACATGGTATTATTGACGGCAAAACATATAAGGAAGAGTTTTTCGGAGAAGCAGCTTCTGGAGGACGTGGATCTGAGCATTAACTCGGGCGAGAAGATCGGGCTGGTCGGGGTCAACGGGAGCGGAAAGTCGACGCTGCTGCAGATCATCGCGGGCACGATGGACGAGGACGGCGGCGAGATCATCCGGAATAATGAGCTGAGGACGGGGTTTTTGCCGCAGAATCCGGCGTACGACCCGGAGAAGACGGTGCTTCAGCAGGCGCTGGCGGACGTGAAAGGCGAGGCGGAGGAATACCGCGTGAAGACGCTGCTGACGCGGGTCGGCATGGGGGACTACGACAAGCCGATGAAGGAGCTCTCTGGAGGGCAGCGGAAGAGGGTTGCGCTGGCGGCTGTGCTTTGCAGCGACACGAACCAGCTGATCCTGGACGAGCCGACGAACCACATGGACAACGCGATCATCGAGTGGTTGGAGGACCAGCTGGCGGCGTACAAGGGTGCGGTCTTCATGATCACCCACGACCGCTACTTCCTGGAGCGGGTGACGGACCACATCTGCGAGATCGAGAAGGGCAGGCTGGTCTCCTACGAGGGAAATTACGAGTCGTACCTGATCGCCAAGGAGGAGCGCCTGGAGCAGGCAAAGGCGAACGAGCGCAAGAGGGCCAACCTCTACCGCAAGGAGCTTCGCTGGATCCGCTGGACGGCCCCGGCGCGCACGACCAAGTCCAGGAGCCGTGTGCAGCGGTTCGAGCAGATCAAGGACGCGAAGGAGACTTTTGACGACCCGCGCCTCGAGATAGGCACGATCTCTTCCCGCCTTGGAAAGAAGGTCATCGAGCTCAGCCACATCAGCAAGTCGTTCGAAGGCGTGAAGTACATCAACGACTTCAGCTACACGATCCTGAGAAACGACCGCATGGGCATCGTCGGCAACAACGGCTGCGGCAAGACGACCCTGCTGAAGATCATCATGGGCCAGGTCGAGCCTGATGAGGGAACAATCGATATCGGTGAGACCGTCAAAATCGGCTATTTCTCGCAGGAAAGCGAGGAGATGGACCCAAACAAGCGGGTGATCAAATACATCGAGGATATCGCGCGCAACGTCCGCACTAAGGACGGCGAGCTATCGGCCTCGCAGATGCTGGAGCGCTTCCTGTTCCCGCCGTACATGCATTCGGTGAAGATCGGCAAGCTCTCGGGCGGCGAGAAGCGGCGCCTCTACCTCCTCAGCGTCCTGATGCAGGCCCCGAACGTCCTGATCTTAGACGAGCCGACGAACGACCTCGACATCGACACCCTGACCGTCTTAGAGGACTACCTGGACGACTTCCCGGGCGCCGTCGTGATCGTCTCCCACGACCGCTACTTCCTGGACCGCCTCGTCGTCAAGACCTTTGCCTTCGAAGAAGACGGCCATATCCGCGAATACACCGGCGGCTACAGCAAGTACATGAACGAGAAGGAGGCCCGCGAGGCCGCGCAGCAGTCCGCTTCCGGCGATTCTTCATCCTCGGATTCCTCCCCTTCGACAAAGTCCACCGGGGCCCCAGCCGCCGCCCCTGCGGAAAACTCCCGCCGCCACGAACGCCAGAAGCTCAAATTCTCCTACCGCGAGAAGCAGGAGTACGAGACGATCGACGACGACATCGCCGCCCTCGAGGAGAAGTCTGCCGAGCTCGAGCAGGCAATGGAGCAGCATGCCACCGAGCCCCTGAAACTCTCCGACCTCGCCAAGGAGAAGGCCGCGGTCGACAAGCAGCTCGAGGAGAAGATGGAGCGCTGGGAGTACCTGAACGAGCTGGCGGAGCGGATTGAAAATGGGGAGCTGGTGGAAAAATAGGAAGTGTTAGTAAAGAGGAGAAGTAGGGCGCGGCGGTACACAGTATACACGTGTGTCACCGCGCACGACACCCGCGCCGCGCTGCTATTCGGCCGTGGGCGCGCCCGGGGAAAACGGACGTCGCCGGCGCCGTTTCCTACTGTTTTCCGGTCGCCCGCGCGCCGCACATAACAGACAATAAAAGATACGGGGCTGTGAAAAATGCCGGTTCATTTTTCACAGCCCCGTTTCCATGCGCCGGAATGATTCACCGAGACTGCGACGGCGAATTCGATATCTCGGCGCGGTCGTCTCGATACGGCGCCGGGAGAACACCGCGGGTGTGCCGGTACACAGTATACGTGGGTGTCACGCGCGCACGACATCCGCGCTGCACTGTTTTCCGCAGTGGACGCGCCGCCCTTTGAGCACGATTGATCATGAGGGGAGACGAGGAACGACGAGGGCGGCGGAAGAAGACAAAAGTATACAATGTGCACCATATTCTGACAGCCATGACAGCATAATTGTAATTACGGCGCCTGAATTGCCCGGATAAACGGGGGCATGTCTTTTCGCTGTTGGGAATTTTGCCCGTTCACTGTTCACATTCCCAACGCTCCAAAAAAAGCTGGGAAAAACGGCGCCGGGACTCCATATTTCCCAAATCGTGGAGAGCTCGGCGGGCGCCTCCATCGCCGCGGGCAGAGCACGATCATCGATTTGACCAGTGCGCCCGCCTTCGTTGACTGCACCGCCGCTATTATTCTGGATGGAATGTGCAATACGCCGCACAACATGGTCACGTCGTCGTCCGTTTTCCAGCGTCGGCGGCGGTGCTCCCGACGCCCATCGATAATCATCGCCCCGCATATACCCCTATAGGGTATGGTGATTCGCTCAACCGGCGCAGGTGATATGATCACCCTAAAGTAGACAGCAAAAAGATCGAAATCTACTTTAG
>CAIFEY010000057.1 GCA_903789635.1 uncultured Eubacteriaceae bacterium | reverse complement strand
AAAAACCTACATTTTCATTTTGCAATTTTATGGAAAAAGGGCTTGCAAAAAACAGCGCGGATCTGATCGGCGACCTCGACCTGTCCGCGGCTGCGGTGGTGCCCGCCGGCCTTCCGGGAACTTGGGAATTAGGGACTTTTGGTGCCGTTTTACCTAATTTTTTTTGAAATGTTGGGAAACTGGACGATAAATGGGTGAATTCCAAACGGCGGCGCACCATTCCCTGTTGTCCCGGCGCCGTGAATGTAATTATGCTATCGTTCCTGTAAATAAATGGTGCATATTGTATATGATCCCCCGTCTGTTTCCGTCCCCGCCTGTCGTCTTCAATCCAGTTATATTAAACCCGCGGCGGCGTTCACATTTTAACAGCACACATCCCCGCGTTAACAGCACACATTCCCGCGGCGCCCTAATTTTCAACAACCGCTGCTCGTCATCGCGGCCGTGCCCATCCCCGTTATCCGGTGCCGCCGCGCCATCGGCGCGCCGTTAGTCGGATAATGCGCGCCGAAAGAATGGAAGGAACTGGCCGAGCGCACGCAGGCAAGTTCCTTCCTTACCCGCGGCGGCGGCATTCATGCGGCCGCCGCGGTACCAATCCGTTTACAAGCTTCGCTTGTAAACGGCGACCTTGCCGCGCAGTGCGCGGCAGCTGCAATCCCGGATCCGAGCTGCGCCGAGGATCCGGCGACCTGCCTATAATCCGCAGGAACGCGCTGCCCGGCGCGTTCCAACCTTTAATAACAATTGCCGCCGGACAAGGCACGCGCCGTCAGGCGGCTGCCGCTTTCAATCCGCGCGCCGCGAGTCAACGGGGCGCGCGGCATCAACGCCTGGCGGCAGGGCAGGTGAGGACTTGGCGGCGCGGGGGTTTTGTCGAAGCAGAAAAAAGCCCGGGCTCCGCAGCCCGGGCTGACATGCCGGCGTCCCGGCATGAACCAGTATTCAGATATTGTCAGTTGATGATGAGCTTGGCTATGATCGCTGATCGGCTCTGTTTAACCGAAGAGGGCGATGTACCAAGCCATCTTGGAGCAGAAGAAGCTCGTGATCTGTACGAACAGGATGAAGGCCATGACGATCGGGCAGATCCACTTGAAGCAGAAGTTTACGAACGCTCCGGTCTTGTAGTCGGAGGTGAGCTTGACTTCATCGTCGAGGTATCCGTAGCGGACCCAGCCGAACAGGATTGCCATCAGGAAGCCGCCGAGCGGCATCAGGATGCCCTCTGCGCCGAGGTCGAATACGTCGAGCCAGCTGCCCATTCCGAACGGCTTCCAGAAACCGGTGTTTCCGCCGAGCTGGTCGTAAGCAACCAGGAAGGCTCCGATGGAGGTCGTGATGATCGCGAGGATAACCATGCCGAATCTTCCGGAGGATTTACCCTTGCGCAGACGGCTGTCGATCATTGCGGCAACTCCGCCTTCCATCATTCCGATGGAGGAGCTCAGTGCGGCGATGAATACCAGCAGGTAGAAGATGAATCCGAAGATCGGGCCTGCTTTGCCCATCATCTGGAATACGTACTGCAGGGAGACGAACAGAAGTCCAGGACCTCCGGTCGGCTCGAGTCCCATCGCGAATACGGCCGGCATTACGCAGAGTCCTGCGGCGAGCGCGGCGATTGTGTCGAGGATCGGTACCATGTAGGCGCTCTTCTCGAGGTCATCGCTCTTCTGCATGTAGGATCCGAAGGCGATCAGACATCCGGATGCGAGCGACAGTGAGAAGAAGAGCTGGCTTCCTGCGGCTGCCATAACCTTCAGCCAGCCGGTTCCTGCGAGGGAGGAGAAGTCAGGCTTGAACATGAACTTCAGTCCGCCGACGGCTCCCGGCAGTGTGCAGCAGCGGATCGCCGTGACGAGCAGCAGCAGGTACAGCGCCGGCATCGCGACCTTGGAGAACTTCTCGATTCCGCCGGATACGCCGCCCATGATGATGACTGCGGTGATCAGGAGGAAGACGCCCATCCAGATCAGGTCGACCTTTACGTTGCCGACGGATGCGCCGAAATACTTGGCCGGGTCAGCGCCGTTGACACCCCAGCTCGCGCCGAAGATGTCGCCGAAGTTGCCGACCATGTACTTCATGACCAGTCCGCCCAGGACGCAGTAGAAGCACAGCAGCAGGAACGGGACGATCGTCTCGAACACACCGTTGATCGTGAAGCGCGGGTCGCAGTCGTGGTAAGCGGCGATCGCGGACTTTCCGGTCTTGCGGCCCAGGGCGATCTCGCCGATCATCAGCGGGTAGCCCAGGAAAACTGCCATAGCGATATAAATGATGATAAATGCAAATCCACCGTTCATTCCCATCTTATACGGGAATCCCCAGATGTTGCCGAGGCCGACCGCCGAGCCGACCGCAGCCATCAGGAAGCCAAAACTCGAGTTAAAGCCTCCTCTTGCGTCTCCGGATTTCTTTGACATAGATAATCCCTCTCTTTCATGAATAATGATGAATAGATGCGAATAGAATCTATTTATTGTGCGATAACAATACCTGATTCAGTGATTTCATTATGAACCTATATTTATTAATTTACAATATTGACAAATGAAATTCTTTGTCTATTAAGAATCAAATAATTATTTGCTGATTTGTAGTTAGATTATCATAGTAAATGTTTGTGGTTCGATACACAAGTCGATTCAACGGTTTGTGCCGATTTTAAGACAAAGTCTCCCCGGGCTTCACACGCCCCGCCCCGCTGGCAGGCATTTTTCCTCCGAAAAATTTATTTTCGGCAAATTTTATCCCGCAGACAAAATATTCCTCTAATGCTGGCAGATTTTTGCTGGTAAACTTTGTCCCTGCCGGCAGGCCGCGGAAGTGCGGACACGCAAAAAAGGAAAATGTCCGCCATTGCGGCGGACATTTCCCTGGATTGGATTGATTTTGTTTTACTTCACTTTATGCGTCGCCCCGGAGAAAGGGCTCCGCATGGATCTGCTGATCCATTAAAGCTCAGGAGAGGCGGGAATGTTACTTGACCGCCATCTCTATACATAGTTATTATACCACAAATTTTGCGGTATAATATATAAATAAAGAAGTGTTTGTGATACTATTTTCATATTGCATAAGAGACGGAGGCCGCCCGGGTCGCCGCTCTCCAGCCGTTCGTATGCCAAGAAGGGGGAAAACATGGATTTCCGAAACTTACAGTATTTCCTGACCGTCGCGCAGTGCCTGAACTTCACCAAGGCCGCGGACCGACTCCACATGAGCCAGCCGCCGCTCAGCAAGCAGATCCAGAACCTGGAGCAGGACCTCGGCGTTCAGCTCTTTGACCGCAGCAAGCGCCAGCTCCAGCTCACTGAGGCCGGCTCCGTGCTGGTCCGCCGCGCCGAGCAGATGCTCACGCTTGCAGACAAAACCAGGCTGGATCTCAGGGAAATGAATGACAAGCTGGCAGGCTCGATCGGCATCTCCGTGGTCGACGGCCGCGCGCCGTACTACGTCTCCAAGTGGATCGCCGAATTCCGCGCCTTAAACCCGATGGTGCGGTTCGAGTTCTCCAACGGCTCCAGCGACGACGCCCTGGAACGCCTGGACCAGGGCCTCTCCGACCTCGCGGTCGCCGCCGTCCCGTACGACGAGGAGGAGTTCAGCGGATTCTCCGTCGGCAAAACCCCCTGGATCGCCGTCATCCCGCGCTCTCACCCGCTCGCCCAGACGGAAGGGGACGAGCTGCCGCTGATCCGCCTCAAGGGCGAGCCCCTGATCGGACCGCAGCGCCCGTCCCGCGCCCGCGCCCTGCGCCGCTGGTTCCGCGAAATCGGCGAGGAGGCCAATGTGGTCTGCAGCACCTCCAGCTACGGCGACACGATCGCCCTCTGCGAGCAGCACGTTGGCATCGGCATCTTCCCGCAGACCACCTACACCCCGAACCCGTACATCGTCCGCAAGGTCATCACCGAGCCCGCCAAGTACATCGAGTACGTCCTCCTCTGGGAGAAGAACGCCCACCAGAGCGTCCTCGTCCGCGAGTTCATCGACTTCGTGAAAGCCTTCACCGAAGCCGCCCAGAAGAACCGCGCCCCGCTGCTGAATGGCGGCCACGAGTTCCAGCTCCCGGAGGACGCGGAGATACTGTAATGGTAGATCCGGCCCGCAGGTTCCATGGTGTTGCCGCCTGCCGGGAAGTAGTGGGTGGTCGGTCAGCTTTGATTGGATAAGGGCTGACGGACCGCCCGGGGCGCCAATGGTGAGAATCCGCTCGGTATGTGCTCGCGGATTCTTTTCATTTATGGCCGCGCCGCCCGCTGTATAGCTGAAATGATATTGCGTGATGGGACGGCGGCCGTACGTTTCTTACTTTCCGCTTGAAATCCCCAAAGGCAAGAACTTTCCCGAAATGTTCGTGGATATTCATTATACTTAAAGTTCCCCCGCGCGCTTCTTCATTTTCTTCAGCGCGCCGAAACAACCAGGAGAATCTGCACTCCCTTGTTCGAATTGCAGATTCTCCCACATTTTTCCTTCATTACACATTACACATTCATCAGCCATCAATGTTTCGATAAATGCCGCGCGGGGGGAACCCGCGGCCTATTTTATGCGAAGTATTGCTTCGAATACGCATCCACCGCCAGCATCGCGGAGCAGAGCTGCTCGGCAGTGACGTCGCCAGGCATGTTGTGGATGGACTCGCCCTCGACCGTGGCCTTCTCGGCGGCGATCATGATGCGGGACGGGTCGGTGATGCCGAGGTCTTCCAGGGTGGTCGGGAGGCCGACTTCCTTGCAGAAGTCTAAGACTTCCTCGTACTCGTCCTTAGGGGCGGCCTCCAGGATCAGCTGGGCGAGGGTGCCGTAGGCGACGCAGTCGCCGTGGTCGACCTTCAGCTCGTCGAGTGCGGTCAGGCCGTTGTAGACGGAGTGGGAGACGCAGAGGCCGCCGTTGTCCGCGCCGACGCCGGAGAGGTAGGTGTTCGCCTCGATTATGGCATCCAGCGGAGGAGTTACGAGATTGTTCTCGCAGGCGATCTTTGCCTGAAGGCCGTACTGAAGCAGAGTCTCGTAGCAGCACTCGCAGAGGGCCATCGCGGACCGCATGATTCCGCCGTTCTCCAGGCTCGGGGAGTCGTTGGACGAGCAGACGCGGGCCTCAAAGTACGTGCCGAGCGCGTCGCCCATGCCGGAGACGAGGAATTTCACCGGGGCCTTGGCGATGATGCCCGAGTCGACCATGACGACGTCCGGGTTCTTCGGATAGAAGATGTAGGAGTTGAACGTGTGGTCGTCGTTGTACAGGACGGAAAGTCCGGTGCAGGCTGCGTCCGTCGCGCAGACGGTCGGCACGATGACGACCGGCAGGTGCTCGTAGTACGCGGTCGCCTTGGCGGTGTCGATCGCCGAGCCGCCGCCCGATCCTACGATGACGTTGATGCCCTCGTCCTGAACCATCTTGCGGAACTTCGCGATCTCGCCGAGCGAGCTGACTCCGCCGAATACCTCGTAGTGGCGGGTCGCCTTGGAGCCTGCCTCCTCGAAACTCTGCTCCGCCAGCGGCCGCATCGTGCGGTTGGCGCTCCGTGAGCAGATGAACAGGAACTTGTCGCCGAGCTCCTTCGTCTCTTCGCAGAAACTGAGCAGGCAGTTCTCACTCTGAATGTATTTATGCGGTGCGCGGAATAACTTGGTCCTCATGACAAAACACTCCCTTCAATTTTCTGGTTGCTTCTCTGATGTTTTCTTTGATTGCTGTTTGATTTCGTGATTGTTTCAGAGCATATGTATCTATAAAAATACAATACCACTTATTTCCAACATTAGTCAACAAAAATCTTCACAATTTTCTATGTATTATTTTTGGATTTGATAATTCTCATATTATCGCGAAAAACGTTGAGAATATGCGAAGTTCTCACACTCGCGGCCGGCGATCTATGCGTTACATTTTTGACAAAGAATTTTCACGAGACGTATTTTTTCTCACATCTTAGACGATTTTGGCAGTCCAGCCTGCGTACCATTTCCACCGCTGACCGCCGGGAAGCGGCAATATAATCGAAGCCCCGCGAAGCCTTGCGCTGGGCGGCGACCGCCGTCGGTTATATATCAAATTTCTCGTTCAGCGACCGATGCCGGTCAGCGCAAGGCTTCCCGGGATCGGTGATTGTCGATATTGTAGGAACGCGGTCTCCAGGTGTCGACGGCGTTCCAATGTTGTCAAAGGCGGTAGATGCCGGTCAGCGCAAGGCTTCCCGGGATCGGTGATTGTCGATATTGTAGGAACGCGGTCTCCAGGTGTCGACGGCGTTCCAATGTTGTCAAAGGCGGTAGATGCCGGTCAGCGCAAGGCTTCCCTGGATCGGTGATTGTCGATATTGTAGGAACGCGGTCTCCAGGTGTCGACGGCGTTCCAATGTTGTCAAAGGCGGTAGATGCCGGTCAGCGCAAGGCTTCCCTGGATCGGTGAGTGTCAAAGATGAAGGAACGCGGTCTCCGGGGGCGACCGTGTTCCAATATTATCAGAGGCGGTAGATCATGGTCAGCGCAAGGCTTCCCGGGATCGGTGATTGTCAAAAATGTAGGAACGCGGTCTCCAGGGTCGATCGCGTTCCAAAGTTGTCAAAGGCGGTAGATCCCGGTCAGCGCAAGGCTTCCCTGGATCGGTGATTGTCGATATTGTAGGAACGCGGTCTCCAGGTGTCGACGGCGTTCCAATGTTGTCAAAGGCGGTAGATCCCGGTCAGCATAAGGCTTCCCGGGATCGGTGATTGTCGATATTGTAGGAACGCGCTCTCCGGTGTCGACCGCGTTCCAATATTATCAAAGCAGGTGAGAGGATTCGATGCTGCCACAGCTGTGTCATCATCGAATCCTCCGATTGTCTTTGCCGCCCTGCGGGCGGAGAGGTCGCCGCTTCCTCGTTTGCTCGGAAGCGGGATTATATTTGCCGCCCTGCGGGCGGCAATGTGGGAGAACTCTCCCGGATGGTCGAGTTCTCCTGATTATAGCGCCGTGCCGGAGAAACTGAAGAGGCACGGCGATGGTGGAAATCGAATTTCGCGGGAGCTCATTCGATTTCTTTGATTGGTGCGCCGGGCGAGCTACGACTAGCGGCAGACCAATCGAGCGTCGCCCGGGCGCGGGGGCGGTCCGTCAGCCTTTATGAGTTGGATGGCTGACAGACCGCGGCGCCGCCGCTGTTTAGCTGCAGTGATATCAAGGGATTGGGCGGCGACACCGGGATGGGAAAAGGAGGGAGAACTCTCCCGGATGGTCGAGTTCTCCTGATTGCTGCGCCGTGCCGATAAAGCTGGAAACGCACGGCGAAGGTAGGAATCCGCTCGGCGGGGCTCGCGGATTCCTTTGATCCGGCCCGCAGGCTCCAAGGTGTTGTCGCCTGCCGGGCCATAGCGCCGCGTGGATAGACGTGAGGGCGGCGACACTGGGGCGGAGGACGAGACTGGAGCGGTCGGTCAGCTTTGACCGGATGGATGGCTGACAGACCGCGGCGCCGCGTGGATAGACGTGAGGGCGGCGACACTGGGGCGGGGGACGAGACTGGAGCGGTCGGGCGATAGGAAAGTGTGGATCGCCGGACCGCGGCGACGAATGTATACAACATACTTCTTTAATATCGGCGATAATCCATATTCCCGGAAGTTGACGAATTTGGTTCCGGAAAATCGTAAAATGGCGGATTTTAAGGGCGTTGTAACCGGTTTGGTTCGTTTGATTCCGGCTGATTTCGGGAGGAAATCAGGGTATACAGGATCCAAGTGGACGCGCACACTGTGAATACTGATAACGTGGACCGGACGAGCAATAAAATCTTCGAGAAAATGATGGGATCGCGCCTGTTACCGAACAGAGATGTAATTTATGCGGTTACATGACGAGCACTGATAGCAATATAGATGTCGCAGACGTGATGGAGACGTGCGCCGACGCCGATCACAGTTCTTTAAATCTGCGATATTTCAAAAATACTAAGCGTCGTCGGCGAAATTTATTGCAGATGGGCTTTTACGATTTTCCGGAAGTATACAAAATTTTGTTGGGTGATTAATAACCATTGTAGAATTGCATTCTGTATGCCAGTGATAACTCAGTAAGAGGGAAGGTGGCCACGGGTACGCTGCTGCTCCGGTATACCGGGATTCCGCGTGGGCATCTAAGGTAGTCATTGTTGTGAAAGCTAATTTGATATTTCGAAAGTACTGAGGCTTACACCCTCGTAGGGATGACCGGGCAAGCGCGTAACTTCCGTCGTCCGTGTATATTCTTCAGGGAGTGTCCACCTGTTCGCAAGATTTTAACCACCCGTGAT
>CAIFEY010000056.1 GCA_903789635.1 uncultured Eubacteriaceae bacterium | reverse complement strand
CATCTAAAAAAACCGTTACACTTTTCCCGTGTCTACTTGACAGGGACCTGATCATATTCGTACCGGAATGATGTATATGAATGAATTATGCACCTATATTAGTTCCTTATCTTCGGCAATTAGTTGCGTAGCTTGGTATAATGTATTCATTATCCATACAATCTTCAATATCCTGAACGAATCTTAAATGGGTAATTAAATTCATTTCTCGTTTTCACTCCGCAAACCCAGGACGCATAATCAAACGAAAATTCATCCCGCGATCTCGGTGAAAAACGGCTGAGTAAACCGATTTAATGAAATCCTTTCGCCTACTCGTCCGTTTAATTTCCGGATGACAGGGTCCGCAAACTGCCAGAATAAGGATCCGATTGTTCATAAGTGCGCACAATGCGCCCCTCCGGAGAGTCACTTTCCATCCGATTCTCCATCTGTCTCGGAGATTACCCATACCTAAATTATATCTGACCATGCCGACTATATATATTCTGTATGTGTAATTCTATGTTACCATAAATTTACCAGGAAGCAAGAAGAATGTAGCCTGGACTGCGGGACCCGCCAGGAATCTATTCCTATACCGTCCTCGGCGGGACCCGCGGTCAACTCCGTTTTTCGGAAACTTCCTACTGACGTTCCGTAGATCCGAACTTCCGACGATCCGGATATTCAGACATTCACCCATACAGGAAACTCACGGAACGCCGATATGCAGTGATTACATCAATGACTTACAGCGGTTTTCTATTTTCAATGGCAGTGATAAGGGAGTGATCGTGATGACGATGAGAAACGAGAGAGACGTAAAAAGAATGTCCAACACGGAGAACATTGAGGAAAAACTCCGGGACAACATCGGGGCCGAGAAGGAGCCGATCCTGCACCCGGCGGAGATCCTGCCGGACGCGGTGATCGGCGCGGACTGCAGGGATACTGTATCCACGAACGGTCCGCAGGTTTCCGATTCCGTCTCCGTCTCCGCAGAAGCAGGAGTTGGCGTAACCGCAGAAGCAGATGCAGCTGCAGGCACTGGCTCTGGCGTAACCGCAGTCGAAGCCGCAGACACAGGCAGCCCTCAGGTTTCCGACCCAGGTGCAGCGGGCACGGGCGCAAGCGTAACCACAGCCGCGGAGAACAGCGATTCCGGTAAACCGGCAGTGCAGAAGCGTCATTTGCCGATTTACCTCGACCTGTTCCTGACCTTTGCCGGGGTGGGCGTGTCCACGTTCGGCGGGGGGTACGCGATGCTGCCGATCCTGCAGCGCGAGATCTGCGACAAGCGCGGCTGGGCGACGGAGGAGGAGCTGATGGACTACTACGCGATCGGCCAGTGCACGCCGGGCGTCATCGCCGTCAACACCGCGACCTTCGTCGGCTACAAAAAGGCCGGCGTCCTCGGCGGAATCTGTGCGACCCTGGGCGTGATTTTCCCGTCGATCGTCATCATCTGCGTCATCTCTGCGTTCCTGAAGAGCTTTGCCAAGAGCGCCTGGGCGATCCACGCATTCAACGGCATCCGCGCCGCGGTCTGCGTCCTGATCCTCGACGCCGTCGTCCGGATGGGAAAGAAATCCCTGATCGACAAGTTCTGCATCGCCCTCTTCCTCGCGATCCTGGTCTGCTCGCTGATGACCAGCCTCTCGCCGATCCTGTACGTCCTGCTGGCAGGCGCCCTGGGCGTGCTGGTGTCCCGCGCGACAAAGCGCAGCGTCGGCAAAGATTCCACGGATTCTGCGGCATAGCCGGATGCCGTCCGACCGACCGGATGCCCGACCGATCGTTCATATTTTCGGCTGATTCACCGGATGCCCGGCCGATCGTTCATATTTCCGGCCGAATGACCGGACGCCCGGCTGATCATTAATATTTCCGGCCGAATCACCGGTTGCCCGGACAAGCATTGGCCCGCGTCCTTGAATACTGTATACACGCATCACCTTATGAAAGGAGTTTATCATGTCCATGGTTCTTGCAATGTCCTGGGAATTCTTCAAGACCGGCCTGTTCGCCGTCGGCGGCGGACTCGCCACCCTGCCGTTCCTGTACAGCATCTCCGCCCGCACAGGCTGGTTCACGACGAACGACATCGCCGACATGGTCGCCGTCTCCGAATCCACGCCGGGCCCACTCGGCGTCAACATGTCCTCGTACGTCGGCTTCACGACGATGGGCGTGCTCGGCAGCATTGTGACAACGTGCAGCCTGGTTCTGCCGTCCGTCATCTGCATCCTGATCATCGCGAGGGTCCTGACCCGCTTCAAGAACGCCGCGGTGGTCCAGCAGATCTTCTACGGCATCCGCCCGGCGAGCGTCGCCCTGATCAGCGCCGCCGGCCTGCAGGTCGCCAAGCTGTCGCTGCTCAACGTCAAGCTTTTCCAGCACACGGGACAAATCTCGAACCTGTTCCAGTGGAAACTGATCCTGCTGGCAGCCGTCATCCTGCTCGCCTATAAGAAGTTCAAGCTCCACCCGATCGTCTACATCCTCGCCGCAGGCGTCGTCGGCGTGATCATCGGATAAGCACCCTCGCCCGAGCTTCTGAAACGGCCAATCCGATCATTATAAGGTACAGATAAACATAACATCCCTGGAAATAGAAGACAATAAAAAACCGGTTCCCCTGCGCAGCATGCCTCAGCTTGATGCGGCGCTGCGTGCGGGAATCGGTTTTTCCGCTGTTCGGATGTCTGTATGGTGCGGAACAATCCTGTTTAATCAGCCTGTAAAGAGTTTAGGAAAATCCCGGCCTGCTATTCAGATGCCGAATCGACGCGGCCCTCAAAGACCACGAAGCTCCTGCCCTTCTCGTCAAAGTCGGCGGTTTTCTTCTCCTCATCGAAGTAGTTGATGATCCATGCCTTCACGTCCTCCGGAATCGGCTGGTCGAAGGAAAACGACTGGCCGCCCCCGCAGGAGTCGTGCATGTGCATGTAAATCTGATGCTCGTCCATCAGTGTGCGTTTCAGGGATGCGATCTCCCCAAGCGGAAGCATCGCCGTTTTCTGTGTACTCATGACTGCCCTCCTCGCGGAACATTCGGTATTCAGGTGACTGAGCGATTGACATGTAAGCGCGCCTGCCCTGCACGGCCCGAGGCAGCGGTAATCCGCCTCGGATCCAGCCAGCGCAGGCTCAGGCATCGGAAACCGCTGCGGCGTTACGGCGCAGGCCGGGCGCGCAGACGTGATCTGTCGCGCTGTCGATCGCTGTCAGTACCTGTGTGAAATAAATAGATAATAATTTTATTTCACGTGGGCGGGAGTTTCAAACGATAGATATATATTTAACGAGGGGTCTGTGAAAATCGCAGCCCCATTTTTAGTGTGCCGAAATTACGACAGTGACCTGATCACATGGAATTTGGGAATTCTCTTGATAGATCGCCATTTTCCCAGGCATCACGAGAAATTTGGGAAGATTGGCGCCTATAAGTCCAAATTCCCAAATCGCCTGCAATCGATCATAGGTTCTGCATACCCTGTAGGGGTATATGCAGGGCGGTGTGGATCAACAGTCGATCGGCGCACCGCCGCCGTCGCTGGAAATCAGACGACAACACGACTATGTTGCGCGGCGAATTGTGCAGTCCGTACAGAATGACAGCGGTGGTGCAGTCGACTATAGCGGGTGCACGGATCAAATTGATGACTGTGATCTGCGGCAGTGATGGAGGGACCCGCTGGCCTCGCTTAGCTCTTGGGAAATACAGGATTTCGGCGGCGTTTTCCCTAACTTTTTCTGGACCGTTGGGATAATCACCAGTGAATGGGCGAAATTCCCAACTGAGGCGCGCCATACTCCACAATACTCCGCCATACCCCGCCATACTCCGCTGATCCGTGGTACGGAAATCGCAGTCGTAATCTCGCCGTTGTAATTCCAGCGTATGGGAAAAGGGGCTGCATTAATTCACAGTCCCTGCCCTATCGTGAACCCTAACCGCCTGCCCGCGTCATGAGCCGCCCGCCGCTTGGGTTTCCGGGCATAAAAAAATCTCTGAACAACTTTCGTCATTCAGAGAATTTCGTTGGTATCGGATCGGGGGATCGAACCCCGGACTCAGCCGTGAGAGGGCTACGTCTTAACCACTTGACCAATCCGACATATATGATTTTTTCTTTGTCAGTTTACTTGAGCACTCTTTCAAAGTTGCTCTCTCGAACTGACGAATATTATAATACACGGAATCCGCTCCCCTGTCAACGGTTTCTGCCCAATTTTTTTCCAAAATTTGATCTGGACTCTTTTTCGATATAATAGTACAATGTTATAATAGTATTTATGTTATAGAATCACAAATTTTACAGGTTTTGCCGCTCAAGGTGACCACATGGGGCCTCATCAGGGCGGCGCAGACCCGTATATTTTTTTCTCAACAGATAGTTCTATCTACATTTAATAAGATAATTAGTGGGAGAATCGCGGGCGCGCGGCGCGGCCAGTGTGGCTGCCGTCACGTTCGGCGCGTTCGGCACATTCGAAAAGTTCGGCGGCGGCGCGCTGCCGGGCAGCTTCAGACCGGGCGCACGAGCGGAGATTACCGAACGAAGGCCAACGCGGGCGCGCTTCCGGCCAGCTTCGGACCAAGCTGCGCGAGCGGCGATTGCCAAACGCGCCGCCTGGCGAACAGAGGCCGCGCGCCCGGACGATTTTCCCTTTCACCCAGCAGAACAGGAGGAACCTATGATGAAGTATATCAGCACACGCGGCGACCGTCAGGAACTGAGCTCGGCGGAGGCGATCATCCGCGGACTCGCGCCGGACCGCGGCCTCTACGTGCCAGAGGAGATCCCGGCGCTGCCTTTTGACATCGAGGACATGCTCGACCAGCCGTATGCCGCATTCGCGGAGAAGATCATCGGCGCTTACTTTGACGACTTTACGGAAGAAGAGATTGCGGAAATCGTGCACAACGCCTACACAGGCACGTTCGAGACCGAGGAGATCGTACCGGTGAAAAAGGCCGGGAATGCCTGGTTCCTCGAGCTCTACCACGGCAGAACGGCAGCGTTTAAGGACATGGCGCTCTCGGTTTTGCCATACCTGCTGACGACCGCGATGAAGAAGTGCGGGGAGGACCACGAGGTCTGCATCCTGACCGCGACGTCCGGCGACACGGGAAAGGCGGCAATGGCAGGGTTTGCGGATGTGCCTGGCACGCGAATAATCGTGTTCTACCCGAACAACGGCGTCAGCGAGGTCCAGGAGCGCCAGATGCGCACCCAGGAAGGCGGCAACGTCAGTGTTTTTGCGATCGAGGGAAATTTTGACGACGCACAGAACGGGGTCAAGTCGATCTTCGGAAACACGGAGTTCGCGTCAAAACTAGATGAGCAGGGAATCCGCCTCTCGTCCGCCAACTCGATCAACATCGGCCGCCTCGTGCCGCAGATCGCCTACTACGTCTACGGATACGCGCAGCTCGTCAAGCAGGGCGCGATTCACAACGGCGACCTGATCAACGTCGCTGTGCCGACCGGAAACTTCGGTAATATTTTGGCCGCCTACTACGCCAGAAAGATGGGCCTCCCGATCGCCCGCCTGCTCTGCGCGTCCAACGAGAACCGCGTCCTGACCGACTTCCTGACGACCGGCACCTACGACGCCAACCGCGAGTTCTACCAGACGAACTCCCCGTCGATGGACATCCTCGTATCGAGCAACCTGGAGCGCCTGCTCTACGACATGATCGGCGACGCATCCGCCGTCGCCTCCCTGATGGACGCCCTCGACAAAGACCGCCTCTACAATCTCCCACCGGCCCTGACGCCGAACCCTGGGCTCTTCCGCGCCGGATCGGCGACGGAAGAGGAGACGCTCGCCGCGATCGGCGCGATGTTCCGCGACCACCATTACCTGATGGACACCCACACCGCCGTCGCCTACCACGTCTACGACGACTACCGCACCAGCACCGCGGACCCGAAGCCGACCCTGATCGCCTCGACCGCGAGCCCGTACAAGTTCGCCGGCAGCGTCGCATCCGCCCTCGGCCTTGACCTCACGCCTGGCGCCTCGGCCTTCGACGCGATCGACAAAATCGCCGAAGCGACCGGCGTCCCGATCCCGGCCTCCTTCCGCGGCCTCAAGACCCGCCCGCTCCTGCACAGCCAGGTCATCGAGACGGGCGATATGCTCGCCGCCGTCGAGAAAACGCTGATCAAATCGTCCCTGTAAAAAAACATCAAAAATCCTTCAAATTTACTTGCATCAATTAACCATCTGTGTTAAATTAATACATGTCGCACGGAGCGATAACAAAATCATGGAAAACATGATAGACATTTGGAGGATTGACCGAGTGGCTAAGGAGCTCGCTTGGAATGCGAGTAAGGTGTAACAGCCCCGTGGGTTCGAGTCCCATGTCCTCCGCCAAAAAAAGAGCAGTTCGGATGAACTGCTCTTTTTTATTTTTGTGCGCATATCCGGGAAGCGCAGGCTTTCAATATAATAGAAGAAAATCAAACTCCCCCTGAGGCAGATTCGGTTCTATTCCGATTCTGCATCAAGGGGATTCTGTTAAATTCTCATCTGCCTGCTTTCCCACATAGCCGGGAACATTTCGGCTGTATCGATGATATCAATTATATATAACTGTAAATTCCTTATACGCTGAGCAGACTGCCGACAGCGACGATGATGACCAGCGCCGGCGTGACGAAGCACACGATCGGCTTCCACCACGTGCGCACCTGCAGGCGCTTGGCGCCCATGTTGGCGTCCCTCATGTAGCCGTCGAATCCCCACTTGAACACGATGAACAGGCAGAGCACGACGCCGGCCCAGGTGAGCATGACGTTTCCGGACAGGTAGTCGTAGAAGTCGAAGAACGTCTTGCCGAAGATTTTGACGTCCGACCAGTAGTTGTAGGACAGGATCGCCGGGATGTTCAGCAGGAAAATCAGCACCAGTGTTATGAGGATGCATTTGTTTTTTGCCCACTTGGTGGCATCTGCCAGGGCCGAAGAAATCGCCGCAATCAGCACCAGGATGAAGAACGCGGTTCCGAACGCGCGCCCCATCGCCATCTTGGAGAATACCATCGGCATCGTTTTGAAAATCAGGCTAGGTCCAAGGTCCGGGTGCATGCCGAAGGCAAAGATCGCCGGGAACATGCACAGCCCCGCGACCAGCGCTACGCCGGTGTTGATGGCGATGATAATCAGCGAGTCGCCCGGAATACTGCCCGTCTTCTCATCCAGGAAGCTTCCGTACACGAACGCTACGGCCATGCCGACTCCTGTGGCAAAGAATACCTGCGACAGCGCCTTAAACACGACCTGCGGCGTAATTAACGAAATATTCGGCTTTAAGAACCACGAAATCCCCTTCACCGCGCCCGGCAGCGTGCAGGAGCGGAGGGCTACGATCACCAGCATCACGAGCAGCAGCGGCATCAGGACCTTGCAGTATTTCTCTATGCCGTCCTTCAGGCCCTTCATGACGATGTAGCCCATCAGGAGCAGCATGATGATGGAGGTCAGGGCGAGCAGCCACGGGTTTTGGCAGTAGGCGTCGTAGATCGCGGCCGTCTTGGTTACGGTTGCGTTGACAAAGTCGCCCTTGGCCATCTTAAATATGTAGGAGAGCACGATTCCCAGCAGCACGTTGTAGTACGCCATGATGAACAGCGCGGCTTCCAGGCTGAGCCATCCGAACGAGACCCAGCCGCTTCCCTTTCTGGTCAGCCGCCGCATGCCGTCGATCGGCGTGCTCTTGGCCTTGCGGCCCAGCGTCATCTCGCCCGTGAACAGCGGCAGCCCGACGAGCAGCGACAAGATCAGATATACCAGCACGAACGCCCCGCCGCCGTTGGTTCCGGTCAGATACGGGAATCGCCAGATCGATCCGAATCCGACCGCGAATCCGGCGGTCGCCATAATATATCCAAACTTACTTCCCCAGGTTTCTCTCGATTCTTCCATGATATTTCACCTTCCTCTTCCTTTCCGATAACAGTGCTTCAGGGTACAGAAAAACCGGCGGCGGCAGTCACAGTAATTGACGTCGCCCGCCGGTCTTCCTTCATTCAGAGAAAGTCGATCCACGCATTCCTGCGCATAAGGTTGCTGACAAAGCAAAGCCTAAATTACTTCGATCTCCTTTAATCCCAAGTGCAATTAGTAATAAAAGCTCCAACTCCCTGTGTTTTTTCTTAAGTACACTTTAAAGGTTGGAGCGGCTCCAAGGTCAAGGTGTTTTCAGAAATATATCTATCTTTTTTCCTCTTTCAATTGTAGAATGAATTTATACTCAATGAAACCAGACTTCTCCGCCGGCTACTGGCGACAGCAGGCTGCAATTTTCAGGAGACTGGCGGCGGCGCAGCGGCCGGCGGGCACACTCGGTGCCAGCCGCGCGCGGACTGCCGGCGGCAATTGATTGCAATTTTCAGGAGGCTGGCGGCGGCACGGTGGACGGCGGGCACACTCGGTGCCAGCCGCGCGCGGACTGCTGGGATTGCAATGGGTTGCGGGTGCGGGGCCTGCATCTTCCACATCTTATGTATATAATGTAAGTAAATTTAGGAACCAAAGGATCGCCTATTTGCGATATACGATTGAATCCATTTTCTTCCAGTAACTGACAGTTCCCTGATGATAGGGCCCGCTAAAAATGAAAAGGATGTGCGAGGAACAGGGGCGTCTATTTACGATATACGATTATCTGTCAGATACTTACAGAAACTGGCAGACAGTTGGGAAATTGACCCTATTGGTTACGATTTTCCAAACGTTAAAATATTAACTGGGAATTTGCTATGCTCATTGACGTTTTTCCCAACATCCAGTGATCAGGTCCCTGTCAAGTAGACACGGGAAAAGTGTAACGGTTTTTTTAG
>CAIFEY010000055.1 GCA_903789635.1 uncultured Eubacteriaceae bacterium | reverse complement strand
TCGGTAATCGCGACTATGCAACATGAAGATGATGGCCTTTTTGCAGTCAGAACCTTCCATGGGATTTTGTCAAACTGTGAAGAATCCCATTCTCGGGAATGTTAAAAAATTAATTATGTTATTTCATGAAGATCCGCGATTTCAGAACGGTTGCGCGCAATTGGATTAACGATAATGAGTATCGATGTCAGGAATCGCTGTAATGGAATAGCGTTTCTTTACATAATGTACATAGGATCCGATAATTTGAAGTGAATTTAAAGTTGTACTCTGATGCCGATATCATAAGTGCTCTCTGATCTCCGGGATGGAGAGCACGGACGAGATTTTCTGCGTTTTCGTGTACAGATCGACGTGCAATAATTTATATTATTCTCTTCGAGAAGAATTGACAGAACGTTTTTTGATTTCTTCATACATTCGTCCCTAATTCGCATGGACTGAACGAAAAAAGCCGCCCGAGGCCAGTGAGCGCGGAGCCTGGAATTTTGAGACGGTTTTTCCAAGAGAAGCCATCCTAAAAAACGGCGGCCTTGATAAAAATGGTAATTACTGGTAGCCGTCGGGTGAACGATTGTTATTTACTGGTGTAATGATTACCATTTAATGGTGTATTCAGTATACTTCGAGCTCCCCCGCGCGCTTTTTTCATTTTTCTATAGCGTGCGGGGGAAACAATCCGAGAGATCCGGCGTCAGCCTAAGCGAAGCCGGATCTCTACCTTCGGCCCGCTACCCCAAACCCAGTTTTCAAGGGGCCGCTCGCCGCGCGCTAGCCAGGTAATTAGGGCGCGCGGCGAAAAAATCGAAGGAATCTGCCGAACGCGGGAGCGGAGGCAGATTCCTTCCTTATCTTAAAATCACAGCGACGCGACAGACCAATGGCGCGTCGCTTCCTTTATAACGCGGCCCTGCATGCTGGGTTATGTGTGGTAAGATAGTCAGGAACGGAAACAACTGACCGATGCATGGAGGAGGAAAATGGCTGTTAAGAATATAGTGTTCGATATTGGAAATGTGCTGATGGATTTCGATTGGAAGGTCGCGGAGAGGTACACGCGGGAGCAGACGGAGGTCATCAACGAGGGAATCTGGTACAGCGGCATCTGGAATGAGCTGGACCGGGGTACGATTGACGGAGATGAGGCGCTTGCGATTATGAAGGAGCGGCAGCCGGAGTATGCGGACTTGCTGGAGGATGCGTTCGAGAACGCGGGGCTGTGTATTCATCGATGTGACTATGCGATTCCGTGGATCGAGGAGATGCGGGCGCGTGGGTATGGGGTGTATTTTTTGTCGAATTACTCGCAGCATACCATGGACCTGAACCGGGAGGCGCTTGACTTTCTTCCGCACCTCGACGGTGGCGTCTTCTCCTGTGACGTGAAGCTGGTCAAGCCGGACAGGGAGATCTACGAGTGCTTTGCTGAGAAGTGCGGGGTAAAGCTAGAGGAATGCCTGTTCCTCGATGACAACGCGGCTAACGTGAAGGCTTCGATTGAGGCGGGAATGCCGTCGCTTAGGTTTACGAATTATGAGGAGATGCATGAGAAGGTGGATCGGTATCTGAGGGATTAGGCTTGATGGATCATGCGCGCTGATCAATAAATAATAAGATAACACGAAAGCCCGGCCCCTTGTGAAGAGGGGCCGGGCTTTCGCGCTGCCGCGGGAAATCGTGACGGAGGCGCGCCTTGCGCAGCACTAATAAATTGCTTAGTTACTTGTTTCGGCACTGCGGCGGCATATAATGGAGGTATGTTGAGGCTTGATCGAGGAGGGACAGCAGATGGATGGTGCTGAAGTAATGGATGGTGCTGAAGTAAAGGATAAGATTTGCCGCATGGCGAGGAGCCTGGGGGCCAATCTCGTGCGGTCGTGCTCGGTGGATAAATGGGAGGAGATTCCGATCCAGGAGCCGGAGTTCTGGCCAAAGAACATCTGGCCATGGAGCCGAAACGTGGTCGTGCTGGCGATCCCGCTTTTTGCGCCGATGATGGATACGACGCCGTCCATGGTCTATCAGGAGCTGTACGATACCAGCAACCGGGTTCTGGACGATATGGCGTATCGGCTGGCCAACTATATTTTGTCGGAACTGGGGTACCGGGCGATCTATTTTCCGAGGGACTGCTACTACAGCATCGAGGTCCTGGTGGACAACCCGAACGCGGCATTCTCGCACGTTCTGGCGGGTTATTATGCGGGGATCGGGACGATCGGGGACAGCCACAACCTGCTGTCCAGGGAGTTCGGGCCGCGGATGAGGCTCGTTTCCATCCTCACGGACGCGCCGATTCCGGAGGATGAGATGATCGAGGGGAACTTGTGCGTCCATTGCAGGAGGTGCCTGAAGAGCTGCCCGGCGCACTGCTTCACGGAGTACGGCGATCAGCCGTACATCATGGACAAAGTCGAATGCACCAAGCACCACGTCGAGATCAAGAACAGCCACCACTGGCCGTGCGGCGTGTGCGCGAGCGTCTGCCCAGTCGGAGACGACCTGAAGATGTACCGGAAGGAGAAGACGGTCACGAAGGAGGGCATCGTTCACTGCCAGAGCTTCGGGTCATAATGTCGGGATCGTGATGCCGGGATCGTGATGCCGGGAACTTGATGCCGGAAAGAAAAAGAAATATACAAAATACAGATAGCAGAAAAGGACAGAATCCCGAAACCCGTTGATATTAATGGGGTTCGGGATTCTGTTTTCGTTGAGTGACGGTGGGGGCGTTCGCATTATCTGTACTTCAGATATTCGATAAACCTTTTCACTGCCAGGGAGGCGGTTTTCCTGTTTCGGAGCGCAAGGCCAATATTGCGGTATGCGGGAATGTCGAGTTTCTTCGCAAGAATTCTGTACGGCACGCGCTTTAATATGAGCTGCGGCAGGATGCTGATTCCCAGCCCGCTTTCCACCATCGACATAATGGCGTAATCGTCCCAGGTAGTAAAATGGACTTTAGGCGTTAAACCGCAGCGCTCGAAGATTTCTGAGACTTCTGCCTTTGCCCCCTTCTCCAGAAGCATAAACGGGTCGTCGCAGAGCGCCGAAACGGGGAATTGCTCACACCCGGCGAGCCGGTGATTTTCTGGGATAACGGCCATCAGCTCGTCCCGCTCTAAAAAGATGGTATCCATGTCGGGACGTGTCGGAAGCCGCAGAAATCCACAGTCCACGCGTCCTTCGGCGATCCACTCCTCGATTTCCGTATAATCGCCCAGCAGCAATTCATAATCGATGTTGGGATAGTCCTTTTGGAATTCCTTGATGATATTCGGCAGCCAATGCGTTGCCACGCTTGAAAACGTACCGATGCGGATCAAGCCCGACTGCAGCCCATTCAGCTCATCGACTTCCATCTGCAGTTTTTCGAATTCTGCTACCACGCTTTTCGCATACGGCAGAAGCTTCATGCCGTCCGATGTCAGCTTCACTCCGCCGGTGCTCCGTTCGAGCAGTGCAACTTTCCATTCTTTTTCGAGGTCGCTGATCATTCTGCTGATGCTCGACTGCGAGTAATTCAGGAGCTCTGCCGCCCTTGTAAAGCTGCCGCACTCTGCGGTTTTCACAAATGACATATATTTTTGTAAGTTCATATCCATGTTGATCATCCGTTTTCCAAATGAGAGATATTTAATTTATTTGATATTCAAATATACATCTAAATGCTACAATAGTAGCGGCAAAAGATCAAGTATATGGAGGTGATTACCGTGATTGCGGTCAGTGAAGTTCAGACGTCTGCTCCGCAGGCATTCAAATCAGAGTTACAGGAAAAGGTTTACCATGCATTGGGAGACCTGAAGATTCCGTTCGAGCGGGTCGATACGGATGAAGTGATTACAATGGAAGACTGCGTCGCCGTCGATGAGAAGCTGGACATGAAGATGGTGAAAACGCTGTTCCTCTGCAACCGGCAGCAGACAAAATTCTACCTGTTCATTACCTGCGGAGACAAGCCGTTCCGCTCCAAGGATTTCAGCAATGCACTTAGTATTTCCCGCGTTTCCTTTGCTCCTGCAGAACTCATGGAGACGATGCTCGGGACCAAAATCGGTGCAGCGACCGTCTTCAGCAGTCTGCTGGACGTGGAGAACCAGGTACAGATCGTCTTCGACCGGGACGTGCTGGACGAGGAGTACTACGGCTGCAGCGACGGCACGACGACGGGATACATGAAGATCCGCACGGAGGACATCTACCGCAAATTCCTGCCGTTTACCGAACATACGCCGGCAGTTGTTGAGGTGTAGCCTTAAAGTCAAGGCAGGGGTGTTAGGTAATCGCGACTATGCATCGCTAAGGTGACAGCATCTTTGCAATCAGAACCTCCCGTGAGGTTTTGTCAAACTGTGAAGAATCCCGATCTCGGGAATGTTAAAATTTTAATTATGTTATTTCATGAAGATCCGCGATTTCGGAACGGTTGCGCGCAATCGTATTAACGATAATGAGTATCGGCGTCAGAAATCGCTGTAATGGAACAGTGCTTCTATACATAATGTGTATGAGATCCGACAATTTAAAGCGAATATAAAGTTGTACTCTGAGGCTGACATCATAAGTGCTCTCTGATCTCCGGGGTGGAGAGCACGGGAGGGATTTTCTGCGCATTTGTGTACAGATAGAGGTACAATAATTCATATTATTCTCCTCAGGAAGAATTGACAGAAGGTTTATTGAGTTCTTCATAAAACCGATCCTAATTCGGATTGACTGAACCCCAAATGCAGTCCGAGACCGCCGCGCTCGAACCCTGGAATTTCGAGGCGGTCTTTCTGGGAGAAGTTCGCCGAAAAAACGGCGATCACGCTCAAAATGGTAATTACGGGTAGTCGCCAGGTGAACGATTGGTTTTTAATGTTGTAATAACTACCGTTTAATGGTGTATTCAGTATACTTCAAGCTCCCCCGCGCGCATTTTTTCCATTTTTCTATAGCACGCGGGGGAAACAATCCGAGAGATCCGGCGTCAGCATAAGCGAAGCCGGATCTCCACCTTCGGCCCGCGGCCCCAACCCCAGTTTCCAAGGGGCCGGCGGGCCGCTCGCCGCGCGCCATCCTGGCGTTCAGGGCGCGCGGCGAAAAAAATCAAAGGAATCTGCCGAACGCGCAAGCGGAGGCAGATTCCTTCCTTATCTTAAAATCAAAGCGACGCGACAGACCAATGGCGCGTCGCTACCTTCCCTACAATCAAAGCCGCGGCGAACGAAGGGTGAGCCGCGGCCTCAATCCCAGTGTCCCGAAGGGCGCGCGGCGAAAAAAATCAAAGGAATCTGCCGAACGCGCGAGCAGAGGCAGATTCCTTCCTTATCTTAAAATCAAAGCGACGCGACAGGCCAATGACGCGTCGCAACCTTATTTATACGACTTCTCGTAAATCTCCAGGTAGTCCTCGTCGGAGAGCGGAAGCGGGTCCGCGGTGATGTCGCCGCCGAGGACCTCGTGGATGCGCTTCGGGTAGAGCTTGAGCTCGTCACGGGTGATGCCGGCATCGCTCATCTTCAGGTCGGAGCAGTCGACGGAGGCGATCAGGTCGTCCAGGGCTTTGATGAAGTCCATGCCGGAGGTCGGGTTCTCGACGCCCATGGCCCTGGCCATCTTGATCATCGGCTCCTCGGCGGCCTTCTTCTCGGCGAAGAAGCTGTAGTAGGCGTGCGCGGTCATGATCAGGCCGGCGCCGTGGACGAGGTCGTCGTGGTAGCTGCCCATGACGTGCTCGATCGTGTGGCCGGAGGTGCAGAGCATGTAGTAGGCGGCGAGGGAGTTGGCGAGTGCCATGTTCTCGCGGGCTTCCTTGCTGCTGCCGTCCTTGTAGGCGATCGGCAGGTTCTGCGCGATCAGCTCGATGGCCTTGAGGGCGAACATCTCGCCCATCGGGTGCTCGTTCTTGTTGATCACGCTCTCGCTCGCGTGGAAGAAGGCGTCCATGCCCTGGAATGCTGTGAATTTAGGCGGCACGCTCATCATCAGGTCAGCGTCTACGATGGAGAGGGTAGGGAACATGGATGGGAAGAAAATTCCCGTCTTTTCCTTTGTCTCATCGTTGGAGATGACGGCGGCAAAGTCTACCTCGCTGCCCGTTCCCGCGGACGTCGTGATGCATACGATTGGGAGGGCGTCGTTCTTCGGCTGCTTCTTTCCGCCGCATGCGGAGAGGCTGTAGTCCCAGATGTCCCCGTCGTTGCTGGCCATCAGCGCGATGCACTTGGAGCAGTCCATGACCGAACCGCCGCCCAGCGCGATGATGAAGTCGCAGCCGTTGTCACGCATGGCTTTGGCGCCGTCCATGACGTTTTCCCTGGTCGGGTTCGGACGAACCTCATCGAACAGGACGTGTGCGATGCCTGCGAGGTCGAGCTCCTTCTCGACGCGTGCGAGATAGCCGTATTTCTTCGTGGATGTTCCGTTGGTCGTGGCGATCAGGGCTTTTTTGCCCGGAAGCGCCTGTTCGTGCAGAGTGGAGAGCTGTCCTGCGCCAAAGAGAACCTTAGCCGGCATGTAGAAAGTAAAATTGTTCATTACTGTAACCTCCTTGTTTAATGTCTATTTGAGACTGATGGTTTCCTGTTTTCCGGAGCCTCAGCTCCGAGTGCTGAACCCAGTATATACGAGGAAATTCGGAAAAACAGCGTCAAATCTTAATCGATATTGTGGTAAATTCTCAGGTGAGGTGCCATAATAGACGCAGGAGGTGAGCAGCAGTGGCAGTCAGTTTAGACCAGGCGTTTGTGAAGCTCGGGAAGATTTTTGACAAAATAAATTGGCAGTATCTCGACGTCCCTGCCGGCAGTCCGCGCGATTTAACACAGCTGTGGCCGGGCGACCCGGACGAGGAGATCATGATCTGCGTCTACAAGGGATACGACATCCACGAGAGGTTCCATCGGCAGGACTTCTTCTTCTTTAATTTTGCCTACCAGGGGGACTACGGGGTGATCAGCTACCGGTTCGACAACCGCATCACCGTTCACGAGGGCGAGTGCTACATCGGGCAGCCGTACGCGGGATACGCGCCGAACGGTCAGAGCGACACCGAGATGATCATCATCGGCGTGCTGATCCAGATCGACGCGTTCTTCCGGACGTTTTTCCACGTGCTGTCGGCGGACCAGAACCTGTTTCGGTTCTTCCTCCACCCGCAGATCGATGAATATTCTGACGAATTCATTCATATAAAGTTCGAGGATGACTTTGTCGTAAAACGGCTGCTGGAGCTCATGGTCGTTGAGTACGCGGACAAAAAAGAAGACACCCAGGAGATCCTGAAGCCCCTGACGCTCGCACTGCTGATGCAGGTCGCCCGCCAGTACAAGTCGTCGTCGCCGATCTCCAAGAGCGAAACCATCACCGACCAAATCCTCCGCTACATGAGCGAGCACATCGACACCGTGACGCTGAAGGACATCGCCGCGCATTTCTCCTACCACCCGAACTACATCTCCACCCTGATCCATGAGAAGCTCGGGGAAACCTTTTCAGAAGTCCAGCTCGAGCAGCGCATGAACCGCGCGGCCTCCCTGCTGAAGGGCACCAACCTCTCCGTCGAGGAGATCTCCGCGATGGTCGGCTACAGCAACCCGAGCAACTTCTACAAGGCCTTCCGCGAGTACTACGGCTGCTCGCCGCGGGAGTACGCTGATTAATCGATATTCTAGGAATGAAAGGACAGTGAAACAAGATGAACATACTGGAAATAACCGGAAGCCCGCATAAACACGGATGTTCCAATTACCTTATGGAGCAGTTTACCGCAGGGGCAAAGAAAGCCGGCCACGAGATCACCCGGGTTGATGCCGCGTTCGTAAACGTGCACCCGTGCATCGGCTGCGACCACTGTGAAAGCGGCCTGCATCCATGCATTTATAAGGATGATATGGTGGAAATTTACGAGAAGCTGAAGGCGGCGGACGCCGTAGTTTACTCGACGCCGTTGTATTACCACGCCCCTTCCGCGCAGCTCATGGCCCTGATTGACCGCTACCACGGCATCGACAACCTGATCCGGAACACCGGAAAGCGTTCCGTCCTGCTGGTCACCGGCGGCAACCCGGATCCAACGTTCATGGACGGAATCAAACAATGGTATGCGACCACCCTCCGCTACCTGGGCTGGGAGAAGGCCGGCGAGCTCTACGTGCATGGCTGCACCACGCCGGAAAACCTGGAGAATACCGAAAGTGCGAGGAAAGCATACGAGCTTGGGTTGACCATCGGGGAGAAGTAAATACGATAACAACGGAAAGAAAATCGGCTGAACATCAAAATCGATGTACAGCCGAATTTTTAATCTTTGCGAGCGTGCCGCGCCGAACCTGCATCAGCGAAGTCCAAGTTCCGTAGCTTTCTCAGTCCCGTCGCTGCCCTTCCTAAGCCGCATCCACAGGTACACGCAGAAGATCGCCGTGTCCGCCAGGATGTTGGCCGCCAGGAGGATGGCCTGGACGAGCATCATCGTCTGATAGTAGGATAACGTCAGGTCGGACTAATCGAACTTGACGGTGCTGCGGATTGCCCCGTAGCCGAAGAAGGATACGGCTGCGAGGAGCACGGCGAAGATTATGCATATCATCAATCGGATATTACTGCGTTTCATCGGGATCTCCTTTCATTAGAGCCGCTTATCTATAATAGAGAGAATCGTTAAAGAAACAATTGCTAACACAATGCATCCAAGCGTCTTGTGAAAATACCAGCATATTAAAATACCACCTAAGAATAACAAGGCGATCACTGTCCGCCAGACTTTCTTATGTTTCATAACACACTGCCACCTTTCTCCAAAACCAAGCGTCAATATAGTTATTAAATATATGATAACACAATGGAAATAGAATGTGACAGAATTAAGAAAGTTTCAGATTGTTTCACTAGTTGTCGCTTTACGGTGTCGCATATATAATGAATAGATAGTGAGAGTTTCAGCGCGGCTCATGGAGATGTACCAGGAGCTGACGGAGAAGAAACAATAAGTTAGTGCAATATGCTGGAATCATGACGACGGCTCTGAATTTGGGAATTTCCATGAAAATTTGCCATTTTCCCAGGCACCGCCGAAAATTTGGGAAAATAGACCCCTATAAGCCCAAATTCCAAAATCGCCTGCGACGGAATTTAGAATTGATATACCCTATAGGGGTATGCATGGCGCGATGGTCATTGATGGACGATGGATGTACCGCCGCTACCGCTGAAAAATGGACGGCAGCACGACGATGTTGTGCGGCGGATTGTGCAGTCTGTTCAGAATGACGGCGGCGGTGCAGTCAATTGCGGCGGGCGCACTGGTCAAATTGATGATCGCGCTCTGCCCGTGGTGAAGAAGGCGCCCGCCGGCGCGCCGTGGAGTTGGGAAATACAGGATTTTGGCGCTGTTTTCCCCAACTTTTTTTGAATCGTTGGGAAGATGGCGCCCTAACAGGCGAAATTCCAAACGGCGGCTGATCAGGTCCCTGTCAAGTAGACACGGGAAAAGTGTAACGGTTTTTTTAG
>CAIFEY010000054.1 GCA_903789635.1 uncultured Eubacteriaceae bacterium | reverse complement strand
TCTAAAAAAACCGTTACACTTTTCCCGTGTCTACTTGACAGGGACCTGATCACCGCGGACGAGATCCCATAGTCGATATACCCTACAGGGGTATACGCAGGACGGTGATCACCGATGAACGATAGGAACACTGCCGCCGCCGCTGAAAAATGGATTACAACATAACCATGTTGTGCGGCGAATTGCGCAGTCTGTCCAGGATGATGGCGGCGGTGCAGTCGATGACGACGGGCGCGCGGATCAAATCGATGACTGTGATCTGCGGCAGTGATGGAGGCGCCCGCCGGCCTCGATTTGCTTTTTGGAAATACAGGATTTCTGAGCCATTTTCCCTAACTTTTTTTGGAGTGGTGGGAAAATGGCCGGCGAATGGGCGAAATTCCCAACTGCGGCGCGATATACCCCACTGTGTGGGGCGCCGCAATCGCAATTTTGCTGTCTGTAATAGTCCATATTTTCATATTGAGACCTGAGGAAAACGAATTTTCGATTTTCCAGGCGTTACTCGTAAGCAAAGCCGATCCAGGCGGGGAGAGTCTCCGCGGCCCGCCCATGACCGGCGCCTCCGATGCAAGACCGGCCGGCGGTCCTGCCGGCAGTGAGGTCGGCATCGCTATCGCAGGCTCTGTCGGTGGACAGGCCGTCAATCAGGCCGCCGTCGAGAGCCGCGGCGAGCTCCGGTGGGAAGCCGGACGGGAGGTTCTCCGGAAGGTAGACCATGCCGTGGACCAGTTTGGTGTCCGAGTCCGGGGCGGCCGGGGTCATGCAGAAGGCCTCGGCCTTGTTGAATTTCACGGCCAGGGCGGCGAGGAGGGAGGTCAGCGCGGCCTTGTCCTGCGGGCTCTCTGTCAGGAGTTCGGGGATGTACAGCGTTGAACCGCCGTTTTCCGGCTGGTCCGAATGGCACGGCTCGGAATCGCCGGCGCTGCGGGCGTCCGAGGTATCACCGGTACTGCGGGCACTTGAGGTATCAGCGGTATTGAGGGCACTGAGGGCATCGCCGGTGCTGTTCGTATCGCCTGCATCAGCAGAATCATCTCCCTCGGTCGGTTCGACGGTGAAGACGCAGGAGATTTTTATCTCCCCGTCCGGGTCGGCGGGCGTGCAGCGGAAGAATCCGGTAGGCTGCAGCCGGCTGCGCGCCGCGGCCTGATCCCCTGCCTCGGTGCAGAGCGCCTGATTGTCGACTTCGGTGCAGAGCGCCTGATTGTCGGACTCGGCGCACAGCGCCTCGTAGGCCAGGGCCTGGTCGGAGAGGGCGATGTGCGGGCGGTCCTTGAGGTACTCCTCGCGGAGGGTATTGTATTCGACCGCGGTCAGGGGTTTGATCTTAAGGGCGGAGGCGGCGCTCTGCGACGCGTCAGCTGCGGACGCGGTGAGCTCCTCCTTATAGAAATAGGAACGGTAGCGCAGCGGCTCGTAGAAGTTGACCAGCCCCTGGTCAGCAGGGGACAGGACGGAGAGAATCCCGGCAGGGAGCTGCTCGGCGGCAAAGGCCGTAATCGCGGACCCGTACCCGTGTCCGCGATGCGCAGGGTCCGTGCCGATCGCGTAGCTGATGTCTACCGGCAGGGCGTTTTTTTCCTTGACTGTGGACTTTGTCTGCGGAGGATGCGGGAGCACGAGGGTGCCCATCCGGAACTGCGTCAGCGCAGCACAGACCGGAGCTGAAGGACGGCCGCTGCCGTGCGCACCAGAATCGCTGGTATGATCATCGGCATTGTCGGTGAGGGTGAACGCGCGGATGCTGCCGTCAAACGCGTGGAAAAACGCCTCGATGACCTCGTCCGTGTCGCCGAAGCAGGCGTTCCAGATGTGGTTGAAGGCGGGCCGTTCGTCCGGGGTGCCGAGGTGAATGTTCATAGCGCGGCTCCTTTCGGTGGTTTTGCGGCGGTTGGAAATTAACTTCCGATCATCGCATAAAGAATGAATAAATTAAGAATATTATACAGAGGATATTCAGAAAGGGCAAGGGAATGAATAATCCGCTGGAAATTATGCATGCAGAAAAATGGGTAAAAATTTACCTGTATTTGAATTTGTGCGTAAGGTGGAAAGTGACGATGAGGTTTTTGTCTGCATACGAAAATTTCAGGGAAAATCTGGAAATGATAGATTGACTGCAGTATAGAACGTGGTCTAAAGACACGGATTATTTACCGTTATTTTGGTGAGATGCACAAAAAGTTAGATGCGTTTATTGTGTTGGGAATGCAAGTGTTTAAGCGGCCTCCGCCTTATTTTCGCAATTTAAAGAATAAAGAGAAAAATAAGGGGCAATTCATATCACAGGTATTGAAATAACCGTGAATTGATATCCATACATTTACGGCACCGGGACGCGCGGAATGTATACTTTCATTTTTCAGTATTTTCCCCCGAGAAGGTTTGACAATTATTTGTCTTAACGGTATGATTGATATTGTTAATGAGCACTGTAATAATTATTCAGGAGGCGAACAATTATGGATTCTAATAAACTGAACAGAATCGTAACGAAAATGAAGGAGCAGGATCTTCCGCAGATGATCATCTCCGACCCAGTATCCATCTTCTACCTGACAGGCAAGTGGATCATTCCGGGCGAGAGACTTCTGGCTCTGTACATCAACGTGAACGGCGACAACCATCTGGTACTGAACAAGCTGTTCCCGCAGACAGAAGATCTTGGTGTTCCTCTGACATATTATGACGACGTAGAGGACGGCGTAGAAATCCTGAGCCAGTTCGTAGACAAGAACGCTACGATGGGCGTAGACAAGAACTGGCCTTCCAGATTCCTTCTGAGACTGATGGAGCTCGGCGGCGGCAGCAAGTTCGTCAACGGTTCCGTTATCGTCGACAAAGTAAGACAGATCAAGGACGAGGGCGAGAAGCAGCTGATGAGAGAGTCCGCAGCCAAGATCGACGAGGTTATGGACAAGCTGATCCCATGGTGCACCAAGGGACTGACCGAGCAGGAGCTGAACGACAAGTGCAAGGAGTTCTGCAAGGAAGTCGGATTTACGGACGTTTCCTTTGACCCTATCACGGCTTACGCTAAGGGAGCTGCTGACCCGCATCACATCACGGATGATTCCAAGGGCAAGCACGGCGACTGCGTCATCTTCGATATCGGCGGAATGTGGAAGAATTACGCTTCCGACATCACCAGAACCGTATTCATCGGCGAGCACAACGCAAGACAGGAAGAGATCTACAACATCGTCCTGGAGGCTAACAAGCGCGGAATCGCTGCAGCTAAGCCGGGCGTTAAGATGAGCGACATCGATGCAGCTGCAAGAGACTACATCGCTTCCAAGGGATACGGCGAGTACTTCACACACAGACTCGGACATTCCATCGGACTCGAGGACCACGAGGTCGGCGACGTTTCTTCCGCTAACGACGAGATCGTTCAGGTTGGACAGGCATTCTCCATCGAGCCGGGAATCTACCTCTATGACGAGGGAATCGGCGTAAGAATCGAGGATATCGTCATCGTAACAGAGGACGGATGCGAAGTTCTGAACCACTATCCGAAGGAAGAGATCATCGACGTTCCGGAGGCATAATTGAAAGCAAAGGATTGAATCCGCTTACTTTCAGATTAAGTTTTGATCACAAAACAACTCCTGATGTGCGGCAGCCATCAGGAGTTGTTTTCTAAAGAAGTTAGATCAAAAATTAAGAAAATTTCAAACCTACATTAGGGGGTAAAAACGATGGCAAAGGTTACAGAAGGCTACATGCCATTTCTCGGCCATGAAACATATTACAGAATCGTCGGAGAGCGCAAGGACAACGGCAAGGCGCCGCTGGTCTTCCTGCACGGCGGTCCGGGATCCACTCACAACTACTTCGAGGTCCTGGACAGCGTAGCAGACAAGGACGACCGTCAGCTGATCATGTATGACCAGATCGGATGCGGAAAGTCCTATCTCGACGGACATCCGGAGCTCTGGAATCAGGACACCTGGATGGACGAGCTGGATGCACTGCGCGAGCACCTGCATCTGGACGAGTGCCACATGCTGGGACAGTCCTGGGGCGGAATGCTGCAGATCTGCTATGCGATCGAGCGTCAGCCTAAGGGAGTCAAGTCCTACATCATCTCCAGCGGCCACCCGAGCAGCAGCCTGTGGGCCGAGGAGGGCATCAGAAGAATCAAGATGATGCCGGAGGACATGCAGAAGGCAATCAACCACGCGATGGAGACGGAAGACTTCACCGGCGAGGCTTACGATGCAGCAGTTGCAGAGTATATGAGAAGATACTGCGATTATCCGGTCACGGAGGATTCTCCGGAGTGCCTGAGCAGAGAGAAGAAGCACGGAGACGAGGCCTATCTCTACGGCTGGGGCCCGAACGAGTTCGTTCCGTCCGGAACACTGAGGGACTTCGAGTACGTCGACCGCCTGAACGAGATCAAGATCCCGTCCTTCATCTGCAGCGGAATTCAGGACCTCTGTTCGCCGCTCGTCGCTAAGACGATGTACGACGGAATTCCGGATTCCAAGTGGGAGCTGTTCACGCATTCCCACCACATGTGCTTCGTCGAAGAGACAGAGAAGTACATCGGTCTCCTGATCGAGTGGCTGAACCAGCACGACTAATCGGCGGTCTACGGTCAGGGATTATCCTGACATCATGACGTCAAAAATCGGATGAGTGCGAAAAGCATTGTTCGCTATAGTGATTTTATTGCTGATTATTTACCCAGCGGTTTTCGAACCACCTCGCACTCCTCCGTTTATGATCATCGTTGTTTCTCACATATAGATGGGCCCTATACTTGTATACCAGGCATAGATCTATTTACAATGTGACAAACATATGATAATATTATTACCTGCGTGTGATAATTTAACACAGAGTTCAACACTCGGTTGGTAAAATATTCACACAAGGCTGGATGGGAACATCCATGGATTTATTCTTAATCATTCAATACATCGTAGGAGGTGTTAAACAATGGAACAGACAAAGCATCATTTCCCTATGGGATTCTACGTCTGCAGTTTGTCCTTCACCTTTGAGCGTCTGGCTTATTACGCTGCTAAATGGGGTATCTCCATTTTCGTAGTAGTAAGTGCAGCTCAGGGTGGACTGGGACTCTCCCAGGCACAGGGAGCACTGTTCTCCTCATTCCTGGTAGCGTTCACTTATATCACTCCGGTTATCGGAGGTTTCATCGCTGACCGCTGGGCAAGCCCGAGAAAGCTTGTACCGCTCGGTGAACTGCTGATGGCACTCGGTTATTTCTGCGCATGGAAGGCTAACGGCAAGGGCATGCTCATCATCATGATCCTGCTGATCGCCATCGGAACAGGTTTCTTCAAAGGAAACGTTTCCGGTATCCAGGGACGTCAGTTCCCGGATGCAGACTCCGAGTTCCTCGACACAGTATTCAGCTGGCAGTATTCCTTCGTTAACATCGGTTCCTTCTTCGGAACGACATTCCTGACCCTGCTTGCTACACAGACAAGCCTGGGATACAGAGGAATGTTCTTCGTCTGCGGAATCTTCCTTCTGATCGACCTCGCTTGGTGGCTGATCGGACAGAAGCACCTGGGCGATGCCGGCGTTAAGCCGTTCCTGGTTGATAACCGTGTAGAGGACGCTGAGAAGGCTGACGTTAAGGAAGAAAAGACTCCGCTGACACAGGTTGAGAAGAACCGTGTTACGGCTATCCTGCTGGTAACCCTGCTGTCCGGAGTATTCTGGCTCGTATGGTACATGGCTTACCTGCCTGTATACTACAAGTTCGGACCTGCTGATCAGGGCGGACTCGCATGGGCGAACTGGAACATCGGAAGCTTCACAATGCCGACTTCCTGGTTCGACTCCGCAAACGGACTGCTCTGCATCGTTGGATGCCCGATCTTCGCTAAGATCTGGTCCACGCTGGACAAGAAGGGCAAGGACTGGTCGTTCTTCACAAAGCTCGGCTTTGGTATCCTGGTTCTGGGAATCTGCGTAGCCGTTATGACTCTCGCAGGAGTTCTTTCCCACGAAGGAAAGACACCGGTTGGTGTTTGGGTAATCTTCCTCTCCGCATTCTTCATGACACTCGGAGAAGTAGTATTCTCGCCGCTGGGCAACTCCTTCATCAGTAAGTACGCACCGAAGTCCCTGCTGGGAACTCTGCTCGGTGTATGGCCGCTGATCATCTTCTTCGCAGGACTGATCTACGGACCGCTGTACAACCTGATGGACAAGTTCGATTTCATCAAGGCTTATGGTCTGCTGGCAATCATCATCCTGGTAATTGGTCTCCTGATCATGCCGTTTGGTAAGAAGTTCAACAACTGGATTCACGCTGACGAGCTGTAAATCTTACCGGATAAATAGCGAACAAGAATTTATCCTGCCGCACGGCCTCGTGACGGAATGACATAATCAAACGCAGTCATCAAGATTGAAAAATTATGGTACACTGAAAGAGGTGTCGGCAGAGAAATAAAGGATCGGGCAGATGCCCGGTCCTTTTTTATAAACAGGAGGTAATTGAGATGGAAAGAGATTATACAGTTGAGAATCCGAAGATGAAGCTGGGATTCGGTTTTATGCGCCTGCCGCTGACGAATCCGGACGATGACACGGCGATCGATCTCAAGCAGGTGGAGGAGATGGCGGACCAGTTCTTCCGCCGTGGTTTTACGTATTGTGACACCGCATACATGTACCACGACTTCAAGAGCGAGGAAACCGTTGCTGAGGCAGTCGTCGACCGCAGGGAGAGGAATTCCTTCACGGTCGCGACCAAGATGCCGCTTGTCATGCTGAAGAATGAGGCTGAGGTCGAGGAGATCTTCAACAAGCAGCTGGCGAACCTTCACGTCGACTATATCGACTACTATCTGATGCACGATATGAACCGGAGCAACTACGAGATTGCGAAGAAGTTCCACGTCCTGGAATTCGCGAGGAAGATGCGCGAGCAGGGTAAGATCCATCACCTGGGATTCAGCTGCCACGACACGCCGGAGCATATCGACCGCGTGCTGACGGAGAATCCGGACCTGGAGTTCGTCCAGCTGCAGATCAACTATCTGGACTGGGAAAGCCAGGGAATTCAGTCCGGCGCCTGCTACGAGGTCTGCGAGAAGCACAACAAGCCGGTCATCGTCATGGAGCCGGTAAAGGGCGGAACGCTCGCCAAGGTTCCGGCAGAAGTCGAGAAGATGATGCGTGCATGCCATCCGAACTGGAGTCCGGCGTCCTGGGCGATCCGGTTCGCGGCGAGCCTCCCGATGGTCAAGGTGGTCCTGTCGGGCATGTCGAACATGGAGCAGCTGGACGACAACACGACGTACATGCAGGACTTCCAGCCTCTGAATCAGGAAGAGCTGGATCTCCTGAAGAAGGCGGCCAGGATGATCGATGACACGATCGCGATCGCCTGCACGGGCTGCCGCTACTGCGTGGAGGAGAACACCTGCCCTAAGAATATCCCGATCTCGCGCTACTTCGCCCTCTATAACACGGATAATCTTCTGCCGGGAAGAGAGTGGACCCCGGAGAAGGAATACTACGCGAACAGCATCGCGGAGGGATACGGCCGTGCGTCGGAGTGCATCAAGTGCCGCGGCTGCGAGCGCGTATGTCCGCAGCACCTGCCGATCTCCGACCTCATGGATAAGGTGAAGATTCCGATGGAGGAGCAGAACTCCATGGTGAAATAGCGCTCGTGAAGTAACGCACGAGGAAAAGCGCACATGGAACGGCGCATACAGCGGCAGGGTACCGCATCATGCAAAGGCTGCGGATTACGACGCAGAAAGGAGCAGAGAAGAATGAAATACGACTTTACGAATATACTGGACCGAAAGGGGAAGGACGCGATCGCGTACGACGGCATCGGCACGGGCGGATTCGCGCCGGAGCCGCCTAAGGAGGGGTTCGACGTGATCCCGATGTGGATCGCGGACATGAACTTCCCGACGGTGCCGACGATCCCGGAGGCGATGATCGAGCGCGCCAAGCACCCGGCGTACGGCTATTACGTGACCCCGGACGCGTACTACGACGCGATCATTTCGTGGCAAAAAGACCGGAACGGCGTAACGAACCTGACTGCCGAGAACATCGACTACCTGAACGGCGTCCTGGGCGGTGTCGCTGCAGCGCTGAAGGTCCTGATCGGGCCGGGAGACCCGGTCCTGGTCCATCGCCCGACCTACATCGGCTTTACGAATACGCTCCGCTCGAACGGATATAAGATCATCCATTCCGACCTGAAGAAGGACGAGAACGGAGTCTGGCGCATGGACTACGAGGACATGGAGAAGAAGATCCAGGAGAACCACATCCACGCGGCAGTGTTCTGCTCCCCGCACAACCCGACCGGACGCGTCTGGGAGCGCGAGGAGATCGAGAAGGCCATGGAGGTCTACCAGCGGAACCAGGTATACGTCATCGACGATGAGATCTGGTCCGACATTATTTTGTCGAATCACAGGCACATCCCGACGCAGAGCGTCAGCGAAGACGCACGCCAGCGCACGATCTCGCTCTACGCGCCGTCCAAGACGTTCAACCTGGCCGGCCTGATCGGCAGCTACAGCATCATCTACAACAAGGACCTGCGTGACCGCTACCTGGCCGAGCTCGGGAGGACGCACCTGAACTCGATGAACATCCTGTCGATGTACGCGCTGCTGGGCGCATACACCGAGGAGGGACGCGAGTGGGTCGACGAGCTGCGTGAGGTCCTGACGGGTAACGTCGATTACGCGGTCCAGTTCATTCATGAGCACTTCCCGGGCGTGGAGGTCTCTAAGCCGCAGGGGACGTACATGCTCTTCCTCGACTTCACCGAGTGGTGCCGCGAGCACGGCGTGACGATCCGCGAGGTGAAGAAGGCCGGCTGGGACGTCGGCGTCGCGTGGCAGGACGGCGAGATCTTCGGCGGAAAGAACTGCATCCGCATGAACCTCGCGCTGCCGCTGTCCAAGGTGAAGGAGGCGTTCGACCGCCTGCAGAAGTACGTACTGAAGTAACACGATTCAGGCCGTGCGTTTTCTCGGCGCCGCGGAGGTGTGTTGGCAAAGGAAAATGGTTGTATGCAGCATACACTATTTTTTGCAATAACGATAGCACGATTGCGTTCGAACCGCTGGCCACGGCGTTCAATTGCACTGCGCGGCCGCCATTGTCCCCACCTTGATCAATCCAGCGCAGGTGGGCGGCACGGCGGCAGCGAAATGGTGCGACGATGGGAGACGTGAGGGTGGTGGTATACAGTACACATAGACAACATCTATCGGAAAACCCCCGAAGGACATTTCTGGCCTCCAACTATTGCGCAGGAAGGCAAATCCTGAATTCTGACGCAACGCGAATTTTTCTTGTTGGCAACGCGCGCTTTTTCGCACTCTGACGCAACTTTTTCGCTGCCAAAAAGCGTGCGCGGAAGTCTGACAATTTAAAACGTAGCATATTTGATATCAAAATGGCCCGCTGGCAGACTTGAGATAAGCTTGAGGTGATCTGTGCGCTCTCCAACAATGCCTGCGGTGATGAACAAATGTTTAAGTTGATGATATATTTGTACATAGCGTAGAAAACTGAGCCGCCGCGGACGATATTTTTCTGGAAAATGGCGTGAAAAGGAGACGAATTTCAGAGCGATCAAGAAATTACAAGAGCGGTAAATCTATAAGATCAAAGGTACCTAAAAAGCTGTTGTGTAGGAGCGTCATTATCGTCGTCTTACGCAATTCGGAAAAAGCCGTTGCGCCAGGATGAAAAAATCTTTCTCCTACGCAACAATATGCAGTATACAAGGGCGATTTTTTGCTGGTGTTGTCCCAGGCTCGATCACGGACGTCAATTCATCATGTCACTGCCGCCAATCCACCGTTACAGCGCCGCCAATGCCCCGCCGCGCCCGCCCGCCGGAAATTGCGGGCATTTTTCACGTCGGGCCCTCCGGTTTTCCGGGCTGCGCAGTGATACAGTACACTGCATACCTGCTGCGCCGCCTGTATATTCTTCAGGGAGTGTCCACCTGTTCGCAAGATTTTAACCACCCGTGAT
>CAIFEY010000053.1 GCA_903789635.1 uncultured Eubacteriaceae bacterium | reverse complement strand
CATCGCCGCCATAGGAGCTGCCTCCCTTGCCGCGTTCAGCGAGGTGGATTCCGGCCTTGATATCGTGACGCAGAAGACCGGCGCGTCCGGTCAGGCGCTCGAAGAGATGCAGCAGAGCGTCAAGAACCTCGCGACGCGGATCCCTACGGATTTTGAAACTGCGGGCGCTGCCGTCGGCGAGGTCAACACGAGGTTCGGGCTGACCGGGCAGGCGCTGGAGGATCTGTCCGGCAAGTTCATCAAGTTCGCGCAGCTCAACGACACGGACGTGTCCACCTCCGTCGACAACGTCTCCTCCGCCCTGAACGCCTTCGGGCAGTCCACGGACGACGCGGGCGATCTCCTTGACGCGCTCAACGCCACCGGGCAGGCGACCGGGATCTCCATGGACACGCTGGCGAACGACCTGTCCCAGAACGCCGCGCAGTTCAAGGAGATGGGCCTTACCGCCCAGCAGGCCGCAGGATTCATGGGCATGGTCGAGATGTCCGGCCTTGACACTTCCACCGCGATGGCCGGTCTCAAGAAGGCCATGAAGAACGCTGCGGACGACGGCATGACCCTCGACGACGCGCTCAAGGGCTTCTCCGACACGATGAGCTCCAACAAATCGGACACCGAGAAGCTGCAGGCAGCCTACGACCTGTTCGGAAGCAAGGCAGGCGCAGCCTTCTACAACGCCGTGCAAAGCGGGAAACTCAACCTCGGCGACCTGTCCGGCACGCTCGGCGACTTCTCCGGCAGCGTGGAGAACACCTTCAGCGAGACGCTAGACCCGATCGACCAGTTCCAGATGACCCTGAACTCCCTGAAGGAAGTCGGGGCCGACATTGGGAACAGCCTCGCGACCGTCCTCCAGCCCGTCCTGCAGGACATGTCCGCCGCGCTCCAGAAGTTCGCGGACGTCTGGAACTCCATCCCCGGGCCCGTGCAGGAGACCATCGTTAAGATCGCCCTCGTCGCCGCAGCCGTGGGGCCCGTGCTCATCGTCATCGGAAAGCTGATCACATCGGTGGGGACGATCCTCACCGTCATCCCGAAGGTCACGACGGCGATCACCGCGATGAAAACCGTCATGACGGGACTCAATGCGACCATGGCCGCGAACCCGATCGGGCTTATCATCACAGCCACCGGTCTTCTCGTCGCAGCGTTCCTCTACCTGTGGAATAACTGCGAGAGCTTCCGGGACTTCTGGACCGGCCTCTGGGACAACATCAAGCAGGTCGCTGTCACGGTGTTCACCGCGATCAGGGACTTCTTCACGACGATCTGGACGGCGATCGCGGGCGTTTTCACCACCGCCGTGAACGGAATCAGCACGTTCCTCTCCGGTGCGTGGAACGGCATCAGGACCGTCGTCGAAACCGTCATGAACGATATCAGCACCGTGATCCAGACCATCTGGAACGGCATCACGTCGTTCTTCACGACCATCTTCACGGCGATCCAGACCGTGGTGACGACCTACTTCAACATCTACAAGACCGTCATCACCACCGTTCTCACCGCCATCCAGACCGTGGTCAGCACCATCTGGAACGCGATCAAAACCGTGATCACCACAGTCGTGACAGCGATCGGCACAGCCGTATCCACCGCATGGAACGCCATAAAAACCACGACCAGCACGATATTCAACGGCGTGAAATCCGTCGTGACGTCGATCTGGAACGGAATCAAGTCTGCTGTGATGACGGTCGTGAACGCCATGAAGAGCGGCATCACCGGCGCGTTCAACGCGATCAAGAGCACGATCTCCGGAATCCTGAACGGCATCAAGGGGACGTTCTCCTCTGTGTTCAACGGCATCTGGAGCTTCGTTTCCGGGATCGTCGGGAAACTCAAGAGCGTCTTCAACTTCAAATGGAGCCTGCCGAAGATCAAGCTCCCGCACTTCTCCATAACCGGCAGCTTCAGCCTGAACCCGCCGAGCATCCCGCACTTCTCCGTCTCCTGGTACAAGAAGGCGATGGAAGGCGGCATGATCCTGAAGGACGCGACGATCTTCGGACAGTCGAATGGCACGCTCCTTGGCGGAGGCGAGGCCGGGGACGAGGCCGTCGTCGGCACAGGATCGCTTCGCTCCATGATCCGCGACGCCGTAAGCGACGTCTCCACCGGAAACAACGGCCCGCTCATCAACATCGAGACGATGAGCGTCAGGAACGACGACGACATACGCAGAATCTCCCAGCAGCTCAACACGCTGCTCGTGGGAAGCCGCCGCGCGAAAGGAACGGTGATCTAAATGGGATTCAGATTCAACGGACGGACATCCCAGAGCTTCGGCCTCGCCACACGGCAGACGAAGGAAAACAGGATGCCGGACTTCACCAACAACACGGTCACCGTCCCGGGACGCGAGGGCGTGTTCGACTTCGGCGAGACCATCGGCGAACGCAAGATCGAGATCTCCTGCTTCATCCCGCCGGGGAAAACGGACGAGGAGTTCCTCGCCCGGAAGGACGAGATCATCGCATGGCTGAACCCGGACAACGGCCTCAAGGACCTCATCCTCGACAAGGAGCCCGGACGCGTGTACCGGGCGAGGCTCGAAGGCGGCTTCTCCTTCGACAAGGCCGTGCGGAACTCCTGCACCTTCGACCTCACGTTCCTGTGCCCCGACCCGTACGCCTACGCCGAGGCGGACGAGACCTACGAGTTCACCGAGCCCGGCACCTTCACGGTGAGCCGGAGCCTCGGGAACGCGGACTCCCTCCCGGTCTACTCCCTCACGGCGGAGCTCACGAAGGAAACGAAAGCCGTCATCACCACCAACGGCAACGCGCTCGAAATAAGCGGAAGGCTCGCGAAGGACGAGATCCTCGTGATCGACTCCTCGCTCATGACGGCAATGGTTACAGACCAGGATGGCAACACGCTCCGAAACGGCCTGCCGCTCGTCAACAGCCTGGACTTCCCGGAGTTAAAGGCCGGGGAGAACACGCTCGTGATCGACGCGGACATCAGCACGACAAAGGCCGTGAAGAAGCTCAGCACGCAGGACGCGTTCACCGGGCAGGTGCCATCCTCATGGGGAGCGGACGGCCTGTGGCGGTTCAACGAATCCGAACCGGACTCATCCACGAGCCTCACGGACTCATCCGGCAAGGGACGCAGCGCCGTGATCAGCGGCTGGAGCGGGACGACCGCAAGCCTTCCGACCGGGCGCCTAGGACGGTCCTTCCGTATGAACATCAACGACCCGCCGACCGAGAAGACCTACCTCAAGGTGACGAACGACGGCACGATCTTCCAGACGTTCGGCGAGACGATCGCCGTCGGCGGATGGTTCATGCCGACCACCTACTCGGTCGGGAACACGTTCTGCCCGCTTTTCAACACGCGCTACGGCCCGGGCCAGCCGATCCTGTACCTGTCGCTCCTGTCCGGGAAACCGAGGATCATGCTCTACGATTCGACCGGCACGCTGATCCTCGACAAGTCCGTGACGCCGTCCTTCACGTTGGAGAACGCCGCCTGGTATTTCATCGCCTGCCTCATCAAGCCGGTTGCCAAGACCGCACAGTACATCCTCGGCAGCCGGAGCACCGGCGCGGTCTGGGAATCCGACGTCCTCGGCTTCACCGGGACGCTCAACGCGTCCTGCACGGCGGACCTCGTCTGGGGCATGCACGCCGACTCCTACTGGTACGCGGGGAACTTCGACGACTGGTTCCTCGACTGCGACTCCGACCTCACCGTGGACGATATCTCCCTGTGGTTCAGGGAATCCCTGTCCGCGAACGCCGCCGACTCCGACGCCATCGTGGACGGGCTCACGACGGAAGACGCCGTGACCCTGAAAGCCACGAGCGGCGCGTACCCATCGTCCGGGACGCTCACCACGGCGGCCGTCACCTACGGGATCGAAGGCACCTGCCTTGTCTCCGTGGACGCGGACCTGCCGGACGGGACCGGGATCGGCGTCGAGACCTCGACATCAGACGACCTCATGGCGTGGAGCGACTGGGCGGCGACCGGGGATGACGGAAGCGTCAAGTCCGCGGCGGGACAGTACATCCGCTTCCGGCTCACGCTCGCGACGACCGACACATCCACGACGCCGACCCTCAGAAGCATCAGCCTCTCCGTGCCGGGGGAATCGGCGTTCAGGAAACTCGTCATCAACGCGCACAGCAGATGGAGGTGACAGGAATGTCAGACCAGACAAGCCTTGTCGTCATGGACAAGGACGACAACCCGGAGGCCGTGCTCGAAAACGCCTACGACATCATCGCCACCGGCGAGATCAACGGCATCGACACGCTCGAATTCAACCTCCCGTTCCGCGACGGCAAACGGCGGCATCTCGAAAACGAAAAACAGATCTCCGTCGGCGGCGACACCTACCGCATCCGCACGATCACGGACGAGAAGAACGAGCAGGGTACCGCCATCACCTCCGTGTACGCCGAGGCCACGTTCTACGACCTCGGGTTCTCCGTCAAGAAAACGGAGCAGACCTTCAACGCGGACACGGCGGACGTCCCGATGGCCTACGCGCTGCAGGACACCGGCTGGGCGCTCGGGACCGTCAACATCCGCACGAAGCGCACCTGGACATCCACGGAGAAAAACGCCCTCGCGATCCTCCGGAAGGTGCAGGACCTCCACGGAGGCGACCTCATCTTCGACAACAAAAACAGGACCGTGAGCCTTCTGACCTTCAGCGGCACGGACTCAGGCGCGCTCTTCTGCTACAGGAAGAACATGAAGTCCATCAAGCGCGTCATCGACACGCAGAGCCTCATCACACGGCTCTACGCCTACGGCAAGGACGGCATGACCTTCGCGTCCATCAACGACGGCAAGGAGTACGTCAAGGACACCACGTACACGGACGAGATCCGCATATCCACGCTCGACTGCTCGAACTTCACGAACCCGTACCAGATGCTGGAGTACGCCAACATGCGCCTCGCCGACTACGCAAGCCCGCGCATCTCCTACGTCCTGAACGCGATGGACCTCTCCGTCCTCACCGGCTACGGGCACGAGACATGGAAGCTCGGCGACATCGTGACCGTGAAGGACGACGAGCTGGACCTTTCCATCAAGACAAGGATCGTGCGCCGCGAATACAACCTCCGCGAACCGTGGAACACCGTCCTCGAACTGTCGACCACCCTCCGGGAGCTCGGCGACTCCTCCTCACAGTGGGATGCCGCCGCCGACACGCTAGCCGGTGCGAACCTCGTCGACAGCCAGGAGATGAAGGACCTTGTCCCGTTCAACCATCTGAGAAACTCAAGAGCCGACTCAGGATTTTCTTACTGGGAGAATTCCGGATTCGAGGTGGATATGGAAAACGGCGTCTCCGGAACCGCATCCTTCAAATGCGAAGGAGCCCTCGTCACCACGAAAAGCCTGACGCAGACCGTGATCCCGGCAAACCGGGACAGTTACACCTTCTCCTGCCAGATCGCGTCGGACGACCTCACGATGGGCGACAATGGGCAGGTCGGCGTGGATGTCACCTTTGAATACGAGGACGGGACGACGGAGACACGGTTCATCGACCTGATGTAAAGGAGGAACCCATATGGCTTCGTTTTCACATGTGGCGCAGGCGGTCTCCCCGCAGAACGGGCGCGTCAGCAAAATGCGGATCCGCATCTGCGTGACCGACTGCACCGGAACCATTCACATCACGGACATGCTCCTTCAGGGCAGCTCCATCGCGACCGGCTGGGTCGGGCACGTCAGTGAGATCAAATGGACTGAGGACGGTGAGTGATCATGCCGGTATTCACAAGGTTCACGGAAACCATCCGGAAAAAGGAAAAGAAACGCATCGTCAGCGTAACCCTGAAACCGCAGGTGAAGGACTGCACGGGAACGGTCTGGTTCACGGACCTCATGCTGCAGGAAGGAGACCGCCTCTCCGGATACGCCATCAACACCGAAACGCTCCAGAAGACATACGCGACCGGGGACGAATACGCGGTCTCCGGGAAACGTTTCTACAACGGCATCGTCCGCGGAAGCATGACCTGCGTCATCTTCAACCTCGGCAAGACCACCGTCGGGCTCGACTGGAAGATTACGCCCAATCAAAACATGAAGGCCGGAAGCATCTCCCTCGCACTCGGGGCGGGCGCGCACAAGGCTACCTTCACCCATGCTGCCAGCGCAGGTGACGAACTGTCCCTGCTTGCGTCGACAAGGGAGTGCCTGAAAAACGGCTCGCCCACCCCGAAGGACGGGTTCTTCCAGTATTCCGCCGCCGGGGACAGCAAACACCCTGTGACGGTCGGGGACAAGAAGTCAGCGCGGCTCTACGTGGAGTTCCGGGAAATGGAGGACGGTGATCTGATATGAGTCTGGATATTCTCAAAGGCCGCAAATGCATGGTCTGGACGTTCATGGGAAACGCGAGGATGTACACCGCCCTCAAAAAATACGGGGATCGCCTGTCACAGGTCGGTCTCTTCTCCTTCAAGGTGGGCGCCACCGGGACGATCACGGAATCCGGCGTGGCAATCAGCGACATGCTCACCTACGTGAACAAGTACCCGCACATCACATGGCTCCTGACCGTCCGGAACGACGGAACATCCAGCGTGTTCACCGCACTCCGGGAAAACACGGACGGCGCGCAGGACACGTTCCTGACGGAACTCGTGCGAATCATGGAGAAATACCCGTGGTGCGCGGGCGTCGACATCGACCTCGAGCGGGGCGGCGACTATTCCACGCACACCAAGTCCACTGCCCTGTTCCGGAACATCTGGAACACTGTCAAAGCCTATGACAGCAAGAAGAAGGTCAACATCTGCCTTCCCGGCATGAACTCGGTGAACGGATCGGTCGGCGGCGAGAACTGGTGCGTCTATGCGGATCTGGACCCGTACTGCGACACGGCGGCCATCATGAGCTACGGCATGGCGTGGGCAGGCTCCGCTCCCGGTCCCGTGTACCCGAAGGACTGGCTGGACGGAATCTACGACTACGCCTCCCGCGTCATGACACCGGCCAAAGTGTTCATGGGGCTTCCCGCCTACGGATGGAACTGGCAAATCTACGACACGCCGGAGAACCTCGGCGAAACCTACCGGGGCGTCTCCAACACCTACTATGCGGCGAAGAACTGGATGACCGGCAAGTACAACTTCACGGACGACAATGCCCCTCAGCCATTCATCCCGATCCTCGCGTACTGGGACGACTACAACAAGGTGCCCTACGCCTTCCCGCAGGTCTACGACTTCATGGAAGGCCGCGACGCCGCGAGCTATGAGTACCCGCAGCTGAACGGCACCTACAACCGGCATCATTACCTGACCGCTTTCAGCAAGCAGCAGAAAGCCACGTTCGGCACGATCTATGTGGACCGCGACGGGACACCGGACAGCTACTCCGGCATCGTATCCAGTGAAAACGGCATCGCCGTCATGGGCGACGACGGGAGCGCGACCTACCGTTTCACCATCCCGTCCCCCGGTACCTACGACATTGCCGTAAAACTCTGCTATCCCTTCTGGGACAAGAACGGCATCTACGTGTCAATTGACGGATCGCAGAGTCATTTCACGGAGTTCCGTCTGTGGTGGCCGTACTGGAGAAGCACCTTCTGGGCGAGGCTCGCGGACGGGATGACGCTTTCCGCCGGGTCGCACACCATCACGGTGTCGGTTGACGTGAAGGGCGTGCAGTTCTACGGGTTCCGCGTCTGCTCGACGTTTTCCGAAGCGCCGTCCGCGGGCTCCGCATCCTTCACGCTCTCTCCCCGGAAGTTCATCGACGTGGACGGGAACGAATGCCAGCCGGACAAGGGCTTCAAGCTCACGACCGAGGTGCTCCGCAGGAAACCCGACTCCGCGCTCATCTGGTACGCGGACTTCGAGGACTACGGCATGCTCGACACCGGCTACTGGATCTGGCGGGAGGACGAATACTCCGAGGAGCGCGTCTACTCGCAGCTTGACGGAAGCGGTAAATTCGCATGGAACTACGACGGCTTCCGCGACATCCACCTGCGGGCGCGTCTCGCGTTCCCCTCCGGGAGCACCGGGCGCGCCGGCGTCTTCTGCGGGAGTCTGTTCTGCTGCCTGAACCACGACACGCAGGCCGTGGAGCTCTGGAACGGAAGCACAAAACTCGGAAGCTACAGCCAGAGCATCAGCCAGACAAGAACAACCGACCTTCGGGCCGATCCCACGATGTACACCATCGAGATGCGGATCCGGGGAAGCACGGTGCGCGTCTATTCCGGCGCGTCCTACACGCTCCGCTTCACCGCGAGCGTCAGTGGATTCACCGGCGGCGAGGCGGGATACCAGAGCGACAACCGGACCGTGTGTGAGCTTCTCCGCATGGGCGATGCATGGACCTACGAGCCATACGAGCGCTTTGATGTCACGTTCCCTGACGGCACCGTCACGCAGTACGGCAGGATCAGCCGCACGGACTGCACATGGGACGATGAGTTCCAGGTGTTCACGCTGACCTCCGACGTGGAGGAACCCGACACGAGAAGCGAATCCATCTCGATGGACTACGAGTTCTACCATTCGGCGCAGCTCAGCCTCGAATGCGGAAACGACTACACGGTTACCATCACGCCGCTGGACATCAACATCTGGCTGTCGCGCCTGTTCCTCGGAGACGCGGACGGGTTTTCGATCCTCTACTACCAGGACGTGGACTCGCTCGTCTACTGGGCGAATCAGGCGGCGTACCACTGGGGACTCCGAGGCATCGCGATCTGGTCGCTCGGACAGGAGGATCTCAGGCTCTGGGAGGCGCTCCCAAGGCAAACCGGATAACAGAATACGTATACCTGCGCACATGGCTGCCCGCGATCACGCGGACGGCCTTTATTTATGCCAATTTTCAAAGGAGGTCTACACATGAAGGAATTCTGGTCAATCATCCAGCTCATCTTCGCTGGAGTCGGCGGATGGCTCGGCTACTTTCTCGGAGGCTGCGACGGGCTCCTGGTCGCTCTGATCATCTTCGTGGCCTGCGACTACATCACCGGCGTCCTGTGCGCCATCTCCGACAGGAAGCTCTCGAGCGCGGTCGGATTCAAAGGGATCTGCCGCAAGATGCTGATCTTCATTCTGGTCGGCATCGCCAACATCCTCGACATCCATGTGCTCGGTCATGAAGGCGTGCTGAGAACCGCGATCATATTCTTTTACATTTCGAATGAAGGCCTGTCACTCACGGAGAACGCCGCGCACCTCGGACTTCCGATTCCCGGCAAGCTCAAGGATGTGCTCGAACAGCTTCACGACAGAAACGACAAGGAGGAACAGTAATTATGGCTATCAAGGGAATAGACGTATCGGTCTGGCAGGGAAACATCGACTTTAACAAGGTCAAAGCGTCAGGCATTGACTTCGTGATCATCCGCGCGGGATACGGCAACGGGAACAAGGACAAGTATTTCGACAGCAATTACAGCAAGGCGAAAGCAGCCGGGCTCCATATCGGCGCGTACTGGTACAGCTACGCGACATCCGCTGACGGCGCAAAGCGGGAAGCTCAGTCCTGCGCCAGAGTGCTTTCCGGCAAGCAGCTCGACTACCCGGTCTACTTTGACATCGAGGAGAAGTCCCAGCTCTCGCGCGGGAAGGATTTCTGCTCATCGCTCATCACAGCATTCTGCACAGAACTGGAGAAGCTCGGCTATTACGCGGGATTCTACACCTCGCTCTCCAGCCTGAACTCAGTCGTGACGCACGCGGTGAAGAAGCGCTTCACCGTCTGGGTGGCGCAATGGTCCTCGAAATGCAGTTACTCCGGCAGCTACGGCGTCTGGCAGTACTCGTCCAAAGGCAATGTCAATGGAATCAGCGGAAACGTCGACATGGACTACTCCTATACCGATTTCCCGACCACAATCAGGAACGGCGGATTCAACGGCTATGACAAGAGCGCTGCGTCCACAAGTACGACAGCTGCAAAGAAGTCTGTTGACGAGATTGCCGCCGAGATTATCGTCGGGAAATGGGGCAATGGAACCGACCGCAAGAACCGTCTGGCCGCAGCCGGATACGACTACGCCGCTGTGCAGGCCAAGGTCAACGAAAAGCTCGGAGCATCCCAGAAGAAATCCGATGCCAACTACTACACGGTTCAGCGCGGCGACACGCTCTCCGGCATCGCAAAGAAGTACGGCACAACCGTCTCCGCAATCCAGAAGCTGAACTCCTCGCTGATCAAGAACGTGAACCTCATCCAGGTCGGATGGCGGATTCGCGTGAAATAACCACAT
>CAIFEY010000052.1:6777-10546 GCA_903789635.1 uncultured Eubacteriaceae bacterium | reverse complement strand
CCCCTAAAGTAGATTTCGATCTTTTTGCTGTCTACTTTAGGGTGATCATATCACACCGAAAATGTGGGGAGTGGCGACTAAAACCTCGAAATTCCCAACTGGCCACAGGTGGGTACGGGAGGTATTATACCCTATAGGGGTATATGGGTCACGGTGATTGCTGGCACGCGAGGGAAGCACCACCGCCGCCGCTGAAAAATGGACGACGATGTGACCGAGTTGTGCGGCGAATTGTACGATTTATCTGGAATGACGGCGGCGGTGCAGTCAATGATGGCGGGCGCAATAGTCAAATCGATGATCGGGATCTGGCCGAAGCGGTGGCAGCGCCCGCCGGCATCTGCGGGACTTGGGAAATAAGGACTTTTTGCGCTGTTTTCCCTAACTTTTTTTGCGTCGTTGGGATTTGGGCGGGAAATGGGCGAAATTCCCAACTGCGTCGCGCCCATACCCCGCCGATCAGGGCGCCGCGCGCGAAATAAATTCGCAATAGAATGAAAACAAATGGGTATAAAGGAATTATCACGCCGACCACGCGAACCACGACAACTGCGCGCCGGCGGAGCACGCGAACCCCGTGACTGCGCGGCGGCGGGTGTGCAGGATTTGCAGAGTTCGTGGGTGCTGCAGTAATTGCAATTTCACGGGATTTGCAGAAATTGCAGTTTTGCAGGATTGCGAGGTTCGCGGGTTTTCGGATGGGATCGATAGGGGCTAGAGATATTCCGAGATATTCGATGAGATATCTGGGATGATGTATACGAGATAGTTGGAATAGTTGGGACGATCGATAGATGGTACAATAGATGATATATAAATAGAAGATATATTAGAGAAGATAAGCAGATGTACATAAAGGAAGGGAGCAGACGCATGAAAATCGGCAGGCACGGAAAACTGGAAAAGGAGACGCAGGATTACTTCGCGGATTACATCAATGACATGGATCTGGCGCTGCGGGATAACTTTGTCCGATTATACATCACGACCGAGCTGGAGAAACAGCGGAAGCGGCGGAACCGGCGGTGGGTGGTGCTGGCGGTCGTGCTCATCGTCGCGATGCTGGTGCTGACGTTCGTGATTTTCACCGGGGACACGGGCCACGGCATCATGACGGGCCAAAATCAGCTCACCATGTACGGAACTGACACGCTGAAGGTCCGCCAGCCGTACGTCGGCGAGCTCCACATCGAGGGGGAGATCACGAACTCGGGCAGCGCGACGTCGACCTACGACCAGGAATGGCTGCTCGCGCGCGTCGAGGAGATGCGCACCGACGACAACAACCGCGGAATCCTCCTCTACATCGACACGCCGGGCGGCAGCTCCTACGCGACGGACGAGCTCTACACGGCGCTGAAGGACTACGAGCAGACGACCAAGCGCCCGGTCTATGCCTACATCGCCTCGGAAGGTGCCTCCGGCGGCTACTACATCGCGTGCGCGGCCAAGCGCATCGTCATCAACCGCGACGGCTGGGCCGGTTCCATCGGCGTAACCTCCGGCACCATCTACGACCTGTCCGGCCTGATGAAGAAACTCGGCATCAAGTCAACCACCATCCACGCAGGCAAAAACAAAACCATGGGCAGCTACACCCAGCCCCTGACTGCTGAGCAGAAGCGCATCCTCCAGGGCCTGATCGATGACGCCTACTCCCGCTTCGTCTCCGTCGTCGCGGAAAACCGAGGCATGACAGAAGGCCGCGTCCGCAAACTCGCCGACGGCCGCGTCTACACCGCCTCCCAGTCCAAGCACCTCGACCTCGTTGACGCCATCGGCACCCTGGACGACGCCAAGCTCGCACTCAGCCAGGAGAAGGGCCTTTGCACCATCCCCGTCCTCGACATCCGCCAGGGCCAAACCACCACTTTCAGCCTCACCGACCTCCTCGGCCTGCGCTCCTCCCTGTCCGGCACCGCCACCTCCGGTAGCGGCGGCGCCGATCAGTCAGGCACATCGACCTCCTCGAACGCAGCAGATTCAACATCCTCAGCCTCCGGCGCCGGCAGCGCCACTGCCCAGGAGATCCAGCTGTTCCAGCAGCTAATGCAGCAGAACGGGAAGGTGGAGGTGCTGTACCTGGCGCCGGAGAGATAAAATGGAAGACGAACCCGCGAACTCGCGAATGAGGCGCGGATTCGCCTGTTTGTTTGCCTGGCGCGCGAGGGGATCAATGCCGCCGCTGCCTTAAGCCAGCGCCGCGCCCCCGTAATTGCGGCGGCGCGCGGAAGTTGAACAGGCAGCGATCCCCTAAAATGACGCGCGCAAAAAAAATAAAAATGAAGGCGAAACTGCATCGCCGTTGGAAACAGTGGACTCCAGACATCGCTGAGGCTCGTCTGGAGTCTTTGTTATATATATAAATGGTAGGCATCGGACTGCGCGTGGCTTGTCCGATGCCCTTCATTATATTAAAGGGTGGGAACGCGCCGGGCATCGCGTTCCTTTAGATTATAAAGTAGGTCGCCGATTCCTCGGCGGTGCTCGGAATCGGGATTGTCAGGTAGGAGGGAGGATGTTCAGCAGGTTTGCTTCGCATCCTCCGATTGTTGCTGCCGCGCGGGGCGCGGCATAGTCGCCGGATCCTCGGCGGTGCTCGGATCCGGGATTGCAGTCGCGGCGACGGCATGAATGCGGTCGCCGCGAGGGTGGAAGGAACTGGCCTGCGTGTGCTCGGCCAGTTCCCGCCATTGTTTCGGCGCGCCATCCAGATGCAAGAGGCGCGCCGAGGGCGCGGCGGCGCAAGATAGCAGAAATGAGGGCGCGGCCGCGACGACGGGCGGCGTCTGTTAAGAGAAATAAAGACGTCGCTGCGAGAAACTGGCCCCGCCGAGAAACTGGATTGTGAGAAAGAAACTGGATTGTTCGAAAACGCGGACTGACGATGAAGGGATACAGTACACATAGATAAAATCTATCGAAAAACCCCCGAAGAAGAATTCTGGCCTTCAACCATTGCGCAGGAAGGCAAATCTAGAATTCTGACGCAACGCTTATTTTTCTTGTTGGCAATGCGCGCTTTTTCACGCTCTGACGCAACTTCTTGGGTGCCAAAAAGCGCGTGTAGAAGTCTGACAATTTGAAAAGTAGCATTTTTGATATCAAAATGCTCCCTTTGCGGTCCAAGGATAAGCCTAAGGTGATCACTGGGCAGTTCAACAAAGTCCACGGCGATGAATAGATGTCAAAGTTAACTATATATTTGTATACTGAGTATAGAATTTGACCGCTGCGGATGATATTTTGCCTCGAAAACGCGCAGAAAGCAGGTGAATTTCAAAGCGTTCAAGAAATTACGAGGGTGGTAAATCTATAAGATCAAAGGGGCCAAAAAAGCCGTTGCGTAGGAGCGCCAATATTACGGTCTTACGCAATTCGGTAAAAGCCGTTGCGCCAGGATGAAGAAATTGCGCTCCTACGCAAATTTATACAGTATACAAAGGTGATTGGTTTCCCATGTATGGAATTTCCTTGACAGGGCGGCGCTGGGGACAGCATTGATGATGTCAAATCTACCATTATGTGGTACATGGAGTATACTTCAAGTACCCCCAGGTATACCTCACCTGTCCCCGACGCCGCGTCCCCTAATCCCGGGCGCGGACGACAGCAGTAACGCTATTAAAGGTACCGGTATATGGTACATGAAGTATACTTCAACTATCCCCAGGTATATTTCAACTGCCCCCGGTATCATTTGCCTCTAATGTTACCAGCCCTGTGCCCCTTAACCCCCGGCGCGCGCAGGGATCAATGCAGCCGCTGC
>CAIFEY010000052.1:0-6677 GCA_903789635.1 uncultured Eubacteriaceae bacterium | reverse complement strand
CTTTGGCCGGCGCCGCGCCCGCAATCCCGGCGCCGCGTCGCATTTCTTCAATCCGAACTTCGAGCCCCTTAACCCCCGGCGCGCGCAGGGATCAATGCAGCCGCTGCCTTTGGCCGGCGCCGCGCCCGCAATCCCGGCGCCGCGTCGCATTTCTTCAATCCGGACTTCGAGCCCCGCAACCCCAGCGCGCGCGGGAGAAATGATCCTCACCCAAATGTTGTTGTCTTTCAATCTAACCGCCAACTGTGGTAGAATGGTAATGTTAATATTGGATTTTGACCGATTAGGGGAGTTTACATGAGTAACGAGGCATTAAACAGCAATACACAGCAGAATGGGGCGGGCGTTTCTGAGGGGAACGTGAAGAAGCACATTCTTCTTTTGACCAATCGTGATTCGGATAATACTGGAGACCAGGTCATCGAGGCTTCCGACATCGCGCTCATCAATACGATCATGAAGAATCTGGGAATACCGAAGTCGGGGTACGTGATTCACAGCCGCGCTGCGGGGATCGTCTCTAAGAAGTACGTTGCGACAAAGGATCCTGAGCTTCTCCAAGCGGCGGATGATGCAATCCGGGAGTCGGACGTGGTTGTGTTCGGCGGTGCACCGCTGTTCAACTACAGGTACCAGATTTTCTACGAGAGGACGGCGACGACGCTCGAGATCGCGAATAAATATAATAAGCCGGTGATTTTTTCGGCAGTCGGAATCGAGAGCTACGACGAGGATAATGCGAAGTGTCAGAGGCTGAAGAAGACGCTGAACTTCGACATCGTCAAGCAGATCACGACGCGTGACGGCTACGAGGAGCTCACCCATTATAAGGAGAATGAGGAGTTGAAGATTGGCAAGGTTGCTGATCCGGCGGTCTTCTCATCCGAGATATTCAGCAAGTTCAAGAGCAAGAAGAAGGAAGGCCGGAAGAAGATCGGCGTCTTTGTCATCCGCGCGAACGCGTTCAAGGACAACGGCATCAACTTCTCGTCTAAGAAGGCGGCCAAACTTTGGCAGAACATCGCTGACGAGCTCAACGCGAGGGGATACGAGCATGAATTCCTGACGAGCGGGCACTTCGGCGACGAGGCGTACATGGACAGGCTTATCCGCGACTACGGGTTCCCGGAGGGGGAGTGCTGCTTCGGCGTTAACACGCCGGAGGACCTGCTGCGGAAAATTTCCTCGTACGACGGCATCATCTCCTGCAGGCTGCACCCGAGCATCATCTCGTACTCCTGCGAGGTCCCGGCCGTCAGCCTCGTCTGGAACCCGAAGGTCACCGGATTCTACGACAGCATCGGATACCCAGGCCGCGCAATCTCCGCACTGGGCGTCACGGCGAGCGATGTCGTTAGCCGCTTAGACAAGGCCATGCAGGACGGCGTCGACCGAAAGCCGGAATACCGCATGACGATCTACAACAGCCTGTTCGAGGGCCTCGCGAGGTGCTTCGGCATCGAGGGCGCAGTGCCGTACACGTACGACGAGCTGCAGACCGAGATGGTCCGCTTCCAGGGAACGTCAGACAAAGAAAAGAGCGCCAAGCTCAAGCGCAAGTTCCGCCGTACCTACGGAAAATACAATGATGTCAGCGATAAACTGCGTCAGATGAAACTCCGCGTGAAGAAGCAGAAGGACAGCACCGTTTCCGTCTCCGACGCGATCCGAATCCTGTACTACGCGCTCCGCCACAGCGTCGCAAGGCGCCTCCGCAAGCTGTTCCGCCGTAAGTAATCGTGAGTAATCGTGAGTAATCGTGAATTAATTAACAGCATTCGAGCCGCGAATAACCGAACCGCAGACGAATGACAAATCCAGCGCCCGAACCGGAGATTTCCGTTTCGGACGCTGTTTTTCTATGCCTTTGCGTGAAGCGAGCCGCGATTGAGCCGCGACCCAGCCGCAGCCGAACCGCCAGGTTAGGTAAAGCGGGGCGGCTCGGAATTTCTGCGAATCCGCGGCGGGATTGTTAAACCGCTCACATCAAGTGCGCGTGGTGAAGCGGGCGGTTTATTTGCCCGAGTAGCGTATGGACGTGCCGCCGCCTTTTCCCTTCATGTATACACGATCGATGAAGCTGGTCGTGACTCCGTTGTCGTACTCGACATTGAGGCGGAGTTTGTTGGCGTCTGACCTGGTTTTGGATTTGAGCGCCTTCGTGTTCAAATGCAGGGTGAGGGTCTGCGTTTTCCTGTTCCACACTGCCTTCTTGAATGTTTTTCTGCTGCCAGGGTAGTTTTTCAGTTTTACGCTGTAGATGCTCGTAACCATGTGTCCGGCGCGCTTGTTGAGGAATCGAATCTTCCAGGTTCGGCGATTTCTGCCCGTTTTGACCGGACGCGGGGCGGCATCCAAAGGATATTTTTTGCCGCCTTTGATCACCACAGGAGTAACGCTGCTGCCCAGGATCTCGTGTTTTCCGAATCCTACCATGTACCGGAAGGAGAAGTAGGTGCCGTCCGCGATCGGCGCGTGAGCGAAGACGCTGCTCTTGTCCCGCATGCAGCCGCTTTCCTCCATATCCGCAGTCGTTTGAAAAAGGTATTGGAAGAAACCTGTCTTGGTCCTGGTCAGGTCGAACTCGTACCAGGAGCCACCGAGTTTGACCGTGTTCCAGTCGTAAACGCCCTCGACGCTGCCTGGCTTGAGCCGGCTTTCCTCGCTGGCGCGGCGGCCCTCCCCGCGAATCGCTGCGGCCGGGATCCCGCATTTCTTCAGCAGGTAGAGGTATGCCCCTGCGAAACCGCTGCTGACCGCACGGCCATTGACGAGCGCCCCGTACGCCGTGTGCACGTCGAGCGCAGTTCCTGGATATTTTTCTGCTGCCTCTTCGTCAAAGCCCACCATATCGCAGAGTTTCTCACTGATTGCCCTGGCGACGACAGCGTGCGAATGGTTTCTCTCGATGTCCTCCAGGAATTCATCCACTGCCTTGTCAAAGTCAGCCTGCGTCTTCTTATATCCCGCCTCATCCGTGAAGAGGCAGAACGGCGAACCTGCGGACAGGCTGGAGAGGTCCAGCCACAGCCTAAATATAAACAGCGATTCATTCTCCGGATTCTTCTCGGCCTTGAACATGAACCTGACTCCCGTGCCATTATTAGCATCGGTCATCTTCAGCCAGTAAAACTCCGGATGGTCATAGCAGAATGCGTCATACGCCGTGTTCAAACTCAAATAAAAATTAAACGAATTATCTTCAGGCGCCAATTTCACGATATTGCCGGAAAACGGATCCTGTGCGAGCGTCAGCAGGGCGTTGTAGATCTGCTTCTCATACTTTGTCAGAAACTGATAATAGTAGTCCAGCTTGCTCGCAGCAGCCAGCTTATCCGCAGTAATGACCTTCCCCTGCGCCTCCTGCGCCTCCGCGGAATCCGCCCGCTTCACCGCAGAATCTGCCCGCTTCACTGCCTTTCCGGCCTGCGAAAGCGCAGCCCCCGCCGTTCTCGTCGTTCCCGTCGTCACTTTGGCATCCGCCTGGCCTGCTGCGGCCCGGTTCGACTTGGTCCGCGCCTCCTGCGCGTATGACTCTCCATATAGCATCGGCATCATTGTAATCATCGTAATAAACACGAGCACGAGAGCGAAGACCCTCGCCGCTGCATGGTGTGCCGTGCCACGTTCAGCTGATCTGTTCATGATATTTTTCCTTTCTTAATACATTCGACAAATTGAATTTCGTGCGTTAACGGATGTGGTTGATCTCAACTTGCATAAGCATTATTTTACCCAGCTTATCGGACTTGGATGTCTGATTTTAATTAAGTAAAATAACAATGTAAAACTATATTTTTACAGTAAGTGAGTGAGGCGTCGCGGGGGACGCCTGCTAAATTACCGATTGCGGAATTCTTCCCGCGAGAATTATTTTCCCGTCTTGTTCGCTGTTTTGGTGGTGGTTGCGTTTGCCGTTATTGCTGCCTACTTCTTCGCCGTAGTTTTTCCAGAAGCCTTCACCGTCGATTTTCCTGAAGTCTTTGCCGTGGATCCAGCAGATGTCTTCGTCGTTGATTTCGCTGACTTCTTCACCTTCGCGTTCATGTTCGGCACCATCCTGGCAGCCTTGCCCAAAGTCTCTCTAACGACCTGGTCGGCTACCGGCGTCGCCATGGTTGCGGCGACGGTTTTCGGCGACTCGTGGTTGGCGGCGGCTTTGATCGCGGAGCCAACATTGCTGAACGCCGTATTCACGTACGGATGAACAAAGTCCATAATTGGCTTGGCCCGATCCGGAGAAACCGTGTAAAGCTTGGAATATGCCTGTTCGGCAAGTGCAGGACCCTGTTTGACTGCAAAATCGACAACCTGATCCTTATATTTATCAGCCATATCGCCAAGGAGGCGGGCAGTCGGCTCTTTCACGGTCTGGATGCCCTGATTCAGCTTATCCATGGTCTCGTGACAGCTGGTTTTGCTTTTTTCGCCGACCTTCTTCAGATCGACCTTAGGAAGTTCGACTTTCTTCAGATCAACCTTCGGAAGTTCAACTTTCGGAAGCTCGACCTTTCCGATGTTCGGTTTCGGAATGGATACCTTGCCGATGCGGAACTTCCTGTCAGAAGCGGATTCGCTCGATTTTGCATCCGAGGTTTCCGGATCCGAAGTGTTCGGATTATTTGGATCGGCTGATTTTCCGTTCGGATTACCATCAGCGTAGGTGGTGGATGCTGAATGTTTGGATTTTGTCGAAGCGTCTTTCGGATCGGAATACGGCGTCGAGCCGTGGTCCGAAGTCTGCGGCTGCGTGTAGGTGAATTTCTTATCGCTCTCTCTCGATTCCATGTGGCCTCCCGCGTCGCGCGGACGATGTCGTTGTTAATGTCGCTGCTGCCGTTGTTTATATAGTAATAATTATACTATTATATACGGCGCGGCGGGAGGTGAGGCTGAAATATAATGTATACAGCCGGCGGGAGAGGCGCGGCAAAGTAATCAGCCACTCACGAACAGCTAATCGCTGGCCTCTTCGAATTTCCTTTGGAAAAACGGGGGCTGCAGAAAACTTCAGGCGCAGCTACGACGGACCATAGACTCGATTCCGCTCGGCGGTGCCAGACGCGTCGATGCCGCGGAAGTGTTCCGCGCGAGGACTGTCGCTGTACGGGTCAACTAAGAACGTCTCGACGATCGATCGGATTCTTGCGCCGTTCAGAGGATTATCCCTGCTTTCGAAAGTGACGATCAAGTCATTTCCGATAATATGACCGGCCCTCTGATATTCGCACAGTTTCCAGAACGTCTTCTCCAGGTACTCGGGATTGTCGACCATTCCGAAGTGCTCCCAGATGTACAGGCACTGATTCTTCTCGGAAAGGACGGTAAAGTCCGGATAGACCTCGCGGCCGTTCACCTCGGTCGGGTACTCATAGCAGTAAGAAAGACCATGACTGCTGAGTGATTTGCTGATGAGTTCCTCCGATTTTGAGCGGTAGATGTCGCTGTCCTCCGTGAAATGATTCAGGCTTTCCGTATGGATCGATTCATTTCCCTCGAGATAATGAACTTTCGAAAATCGCTTCCGCCATTTCTCCAGATCCGGCTTTCTCGCCAAAGAGAAACATTCCTCCGGCAGCCTCTTGTACGGGGCTGCCCACTTCTTCCGGAAAACATTCGGATCAACCTCCTGGTATTTCCGTTCCAGTCTCCGAAGTGCATCGATGTCCTTCTGCAGAATGCGGATAGAATCGTGAAGAAATTTATACATCTTGATTCCGGTGATCACGTCCGTTTCACTCGAGCCGACATACTCCTTCGGTCTGGTCCCGTCTGGATTGCGACGATTCGGGAGAATAGTGTAGTAGATTCTGTCTTTGTCCGTATATGCTGACAGGCCGAATCCCTGCATCGATCGATACTTATCCATTTCCCGTTTGAACCGCTCAAGCATCCGCTCACACTCGATCCGCTTTCTCGCAGTAATTTCAATGTAATCCATCACTGTCCTCCATTAAGTATTCGGCGTCTGCAGCCACCGTGCCCTCATCATAACTATAATTATGCGGCTAGTCAATACTTTCAGAGATAGTCGGTCTTTTACCTTACAATTTGATATGGGGACGATGAATAGGCGATACATTAGGTGATATATATGGAAGCGATTGACAAGGAGGCGATGCTGGTATACTGTATGCAAAAGGTTAGCCGTTGCAAGGATGATCAATTGCGATGTCGATTACGCTGTCTGCTGGAGGCGCGCGTTGGAGGGCGGACAGAGGTGATGTCGAATACGCTGTCTGTTGATGATAGAGTGGTGGGAGGAAGGGCGGCATCGATATCAACTGTGCTGTCTGCGCTGGACAGGTCTTGGGAAAATGGAACATTAACAGTGAAAATCCAAACGTCGTCCGTAAAACCTGGGATTTCGGACAATAATATTCGAAATTCCAAAATCCGTGCGCGCGCTTTGCGGCGAATGGACACCGGATGCGCATCTCCGGATCCGATACGCGTGAAATTCGCGCACGGATGTACTGATACGAGTACAAATTGTTCGGATTTACCGGCTTGTGTTCGAAATACAGTCGAAATTCGTTGTATACACGTGGTAATTACCACATGTTTTATGATTAGACTGAGATCGTAGGAAAATACTGTGGAGATCAGCAGAGATCCGGCGTCTGTGATATGATCACCCTAAAGTAGACAGCAAAAAGATCGAAATCTACTTTAGG
>CAIFEY010000051.1 GCA_903789635.1 uncultured Eubacteriaceae bacterium | reverse complement strand
ATCACGGGTGGTTAAAATCTTGCGAACAGGTGGACACTCCCTGAAGAATATACATATAGCCGGGAAAAATCGAAAACGTTTCGGCCCACAGTGAAAATTGAATTATAGCCGGCAGAAATGGTAATAACAGGAAGTTATCGGGTATATAATTACCATTTAATAGTACATACAGTATACCTCAACTCCCCCCGCGCCTTTTCATGTCTCGTCCGGCGCGGGGAACCCATCAAAGGAACTCGGGCGAACACCTGAGCCCGAGTTCCCACCATCGGCCGCAAACCCAGTTATTACAGGCGGCCGCTCGATCCCGGTTCCGAGCTCCGTCGAGGAACCGGTAACCATCGCCGTGCTTTTCACTATTCTGGCACGGCGCTCGATCCCGATTCTGAACGAATGTGAAGAATCGGCGACCCTACCACCGCCAGGCGGCAACTACAATTGGAGAATCCGACGCGTCGAGCGGAGGATTCTCTCACATTCTAGAAAAATGAAATCGTGCGAGCACGCCGCGCAGCACGATTTCTATCATCTATCCACACCCTATCACCTGTTCACCACCGCCCGCCCCCGCAGACATTGAGCCGATCCGCCAGCGCTTGCCTTCGTCCGCAGCATCACGCGAGCCCCTTCATGATCAATGTCCTCCGTCCGCATTTGTTGGGGGTGATCATGTGCCCTCTCCGAATTCTTGCGAAGCACGTGTTCGGGGAGGGCATGTGATCACCCCTATCGACTGCGGACCCGAGGACTCGAATTCGGAAAGGGCTCGCCAGTAACCTGCGGACGAGGCCAAACCCCGCCGCACCCGCGAAAAATCATCACATTCTCACCAACTCCCTGTGGAAAATTACCCGAGACTATAGTAAAATGAGTAATTAGTGTTTTAGACATATGGAAGACTATGGAAGCGCCCGCGATCACGCCCCGCGCTGCGCCGGCAGCGCCGTAACAGCGGTGCCGGAGCCGGTCGGATGGCCGGCGGCGTTGGCTGGACTGGGTTTGACGGGTCGTCGGGCCGGCGGGTCGGCGCGACGCCGCACGGGCGGCGCGGGCGTGGAGTGGTCGTGGGATAGATGCGGAAAGGCGGAGATGTTATGAAGTGCCCATATTGCAGTCATGGCGGGACCAGGGTCATCGACTCGAGACAGACGGATGACGGTCACGCGATCAGGAGGCGCAGGATCTGCGATCACTGCGGTCGGAGGTTTACGACGTATGAGAAGGTCGAGGAGTCGACGCTGATGGTCGTGAAGAAGGATGGGCGCAGGGAGGCGTACAACCGCAGCAAGGTGGTCAGCGGGATCGTGAAGGCGACGGAGAAGAGGCCGGTCTCGATGAAGCAGATCGAGGAGATGGCGAACCGGATCGAGAGGAATTTGAACAGCCGGATGGATAAGGAGGTGCCGAGCGACGAGATCGGGGACCTCGTGATGGACGAGCTCAGGGAGGTCGACCAGGTGGCATACATCAGGTTTGCGTCGGTTTACAGGCAGTTTACAGATGTGGAGACTTTTGCCAGAGAGATCGATAAGTTGAGGGCCGAGCATAATGAGAAGGAGAGTGTGAGGGTGAGCGGATTGCCGAAGGACGAGATCATCAGGATTGCGATCGACGGGCCGAGCGGTGCGGGAAAGAGCACCATTGCGAAGAAGGCGGCGGCCAAGCTGCACGTGGATTACATCGACACCGGGGCCATGTACCGGGCGGTGGGGCTGAAGATGAGGCGCGAGAATATTTTGCCGCAGGACGAGAAGGCGCTGAAGGATATGCTGGATCGGACGGAGATCAACTTCATCGATGGGAAGATCTACCTGGACGGAATCGACGTGGAGAGTGAGATCAGGACGCCGGAGATTTCTGAGGCGGCGTCGGAGTGTGCGCAGGTCGGCGCGGTCAGGGAGAAGCTGGTCGCGATTCAGAGGAAGATCGGGCACGAGAAGAGCGTCATCATGGACGGCAGGGACATCGGGACCAATGTGTTTAAGGATGCGCAGTTCAAGTTCTTTTTGACGGCGGAGCCGGAGGAGAGGGCCAGGAGGAGGTTCCTGGAGCTCGAGCAGCGCGGCGAGGCGGTGAAGTTCGAGGACATCCTGCAGGACGTCAAGGACAGGGACTACCGCGACACGCACCGGAAGCTGAACCCGCTGAAGAAGGCGGAGGACGCGATGGAGATCGACTCGACGAATATGAATATCGAGGAGGTCGTCGACGAGATTTGTACGTCGATTCTCGAGAGGTGCGGCAGGTAGCGGCGCTTCGAATACAGTATACACGCACTGTCCCAGCGTTCGTACTGCCCCGGTAATCGCGCGCCGAAAACCGTGTACACGCGGGAGCGTGTGGGGCATCGCGTCTTGTATAATGGCGGCTGCGATGGTATAATTTAAATTACGGTTTTGCGCTTACGGCGCGGGATCGGATGTACGTGTGAACGTTTTTTGGGGCCGGCTGGAAAGAAGGATATGAGGGGAAATCATATGGGAATCCAGTCGATGCCGCCGGCGGAAAGGCCGCTGGAGCGGGGTATTTCTCTTGGGGTTCAGGCTTTGTCGAACATCGAGTTACTGGCGCTGATCGTCAGGACGGGGACGCGGCAGGGGTCTGCCTTAAGTCTTGCGGAGGAGATCATCGGTCTCTGTCCGGAGGGGCTCTGTGACCTTGGGGCTTTGCAGCCGGAGGAACTGAAGAAGATCAGCGGGATGGGCGACGCCAAGTCGATGGCGGTGCTGTCCGCGGTCGAGCTCGGGAAGCGAATTTCTGCGAGCAGGCGGGCTGACCGGTCGGTGGCCGGGAGTCCGGAGGAGGTCGCGGGGCTGTTCATGGAACGGCTTCGGGGCGAGAAGAAGGAACATTTTCTCTGTGTTTGTCTGAACCAGAAGTGCGAGGTGCTCGGATGGGAGGAGGTTTCCGTCGGAGAGCTCGCGAGCGCGCCGGTTCACCCGAGGGAGGCGTTCCTGAAGGCCGTGCGGATGAGCGCGGCGGGGGTCATCTTTCTGCACAACCACCCGACCGGGGATCCGGAGCCGAGCAAGGCGGATTTTCAGGTCACGGACAGGCTCGTGCAGTGCGGAAGGCTGCTCGGAATCAGGGTCCTGGACCACATCATCATCGGTGACGGGGTGTACAGAAGCCTTGGCGATCTGGGGGTGATTCCGCAGGACTTCTACGAGGGCGAGCACACGGTGTAGGGACTGCGTGACGATGGTCATGCGTGGGCCGCGCGGCGCTGCAGAGAATAAGCGCAGAAGCGTGTGGAAAGTACGCGCGCGGGCACAGACGCGTATAATAACGTATGGGCGAATGTGCATACATATAATAGAGGGAAAACAGCTTGAAGGCGGGCGCGTGATCGAATGCGGACATGCCGGAAAGTAATATATCAATATACATTTACGATCTAGTTAATTATGGGGATGTTCAGCATTCCGCTTAATACATACATATGATCATCAGTTGGAGGTATTAGCAGAAGATGGGTATGTTTAAAATCATGACGAAGGACATGGGAATCGATCTGGGAACAGCGAATACGCTGATCTATATCAAGGACAGCGGAATCGTGCTGAACGAACCGTCTGTCATCGCATTCGACAAGCGCAGCGGCAAGGTACTGGCTGTCGGGCTGGAGGCTAAGAACATGATCGGCAAGGCGCCGGCCAACATCGAGGTCATCCGCCCGCTGAGAGACGGTGTCATCTCTGATTTTGATAGAACGGCAGACATGCTGACCGAGTTCATCGAGAAGGTAGTCTCCTCCAATAAAGTAAAGAATTTCCGCGTCGTCGTCGGTGTTCCGAGCGGCGTCACGGACGTCGAGAAGAGGGCGGTCAACGAGGTTGTACGCCAGCTCGGCGCTTCTGAAGTATACATCCTGGAAGAGCCGATGGCAGCGGCGATCGGTGCCGGGCTCGACGTGGACAGCTCCAATGCCTGCATGATCGCGGACATCGGCGGCGGCACGAGCGACATCGCGATCATCGCACTGGGCGGAATCGTCGCGTCCAGCTCCATCCGCTACGCGGGAGACAAGTTCAACGAGGCGATCATCAACTACATGAGAAAGCGCCACGCACTCGCGATCGGCGAGCGCACGGCGGAGCAGCTGAAGATGAAGGTCGGCTGCGCGGAGCTTCCGATCGACGAGGACGGAAACGAGATCATCGAGACGACCAAGGCGAGCGGAAGGGATTTGATCTCGGGTCTGCCTAAGACCATCGAGGTCACGAATAAGGACATGATGCTCGCGCTGCAGGAGTCCGTCGAGGTCATCGTCGACGGCGTGCGCACGACCATCGAGAAGGCACCGCCGGAGGTTGCCGCGGACATCGCCAACAACGGCATGATGCTCTCCGGAGGCGGAGGGCTCGTCAGGGGCCTGGACAACGTCATCTCCAAGGCGACCGGCCTGAAGGTGACGACCGCGGAGAATGCGTTCGAGGCTGTCGCCGCCGGAACCGGAATGAGTCTGAACGACATCGAGAAACTGAAAATATATGCGACGAGCGTTCGCAGAGGATAAGAGAGTACAGGCGGCCGGCAGTAAACCGGCCGTTTGTCATCATCGGGGGTAATACTCTATGAGGTGGATAAGAGAACATAAAATCGCCAGCTTCCTGATCACCGTGATCGTGCTGGCGCTCGCGTTTATCATCTTTGCTGCGGTGACCGGAGGGGACGGCGGAATCGTGTCCGAGGGCGCGGGAACCGTCGCCGGAAAGGTCATGCAGCCGTTTTCCTATGTCGGCCAGAAGATCCACGACGGATTCGCGTCGTTCGGCTCCTCCGGCTCACTGAAGAGCGAGAACGAGAAACTGAAGAAAGAGAATGAGCAGCTGAAGCGCCAGGTCACGCAGCTGACGATGAGTCAGAACGAGAAGGCGGACCTGGAGTCGCTCAAGAAGGCGCTGAAATACAAGGGGACGGGGGATTCCACGGACCTCGTCAGCGGTGACGTCATCGCGATGGATGGGACCAACTGGATGAACGTGTTCACGATCAACCTGGGCCGCGAGAAGGGCGTCAAGAAGGGCGACCTCGTCGTCAGCGGCGACGGCCTGGTCGGCACAGTCAAGGCCGTGGGCGCCGGATGGTCCAAGGTCGCGACCCTGATGGATCAGGGCGTGCAGCTCTCCTTCATGGTCAGCAGCAACCATAAGATCCTGGGACTCCTGAACGGAAGCACGTCCAAGACGCTGAGCGGCTACACGCTGGACAGCACCGCGACGATCGTCCAGGGAGACACCATCGTCACTTCCGGCATGGGAAGCTACCCGGCCGGCATCACGATCGGAAAGGTCACGAACGTCCGCTACGACAGCAATGAGCAGCTGCAGAAAATCACCGTCGCACCAGCGGTAGACTTCCAGTCCCTGCAGCAGGTCGCGGTCCTCGTATGATGACCGGATTCGCCAGCCTTAAGGACTCCTGGAAGGGCATCCTGGCATTTACGGCCGCACTGGTGCTGCAGCCGTTCCTGCACAGCCTGTTTCCGGGACTGCAGACCCCGAACATCCTACTCTGTCTGACGGCGGCGCTGACCATGGTGTACGCGGATAACTTTTTGTGGATGGTCATGGGCATCGTCTACGCGCTGCTGGAGGACGCGGTGTTCGGCTACTTCCTCGGCATCGGCATGATCTCGACGTTCGTCGTCATCCTGCTGATCCTGCTCACGCGCCACCTGTTTAACTGCAAGAGCTACCTGGTCGCCCTCGTCATTTCGATCGCGGTCACGCTCGTTTATTCACTCGTGTACTGGATACTCGCACACCTGGCTTCAAGCCCGTACAGCTTCCTGACGGCGCTTGCCACGATGCCGGAGCAGATCATCTTCAACACCATCGTGTTCATGCTGATCTACTGGCGTCTTTCCGTCGACGAACACAGAAGAAACAAGAAAAACTGGTACATCTAGTGAGGTAATAGCGGATGAATGGAAATCGAAGAAATAACGTATTCAGCAACAGATATTATCTGATCGTCGGGCTCATCCTCGTGCTGATGCTGATCCTCGCCCTGCGCCTGTTCGTGCTGACCGTCGTGCAGCACGACAAGTGGTCGCAGAGCGCGTCCGACCAGAGCACCAAGATGATCTACACGTCCGCCCCGCGCGGAAACATCTACGATCGGAACGGACAGGTCATCGCGAGCAACAAGCAGATCTTCTCCGTGACCTTCAGTTCGGACAGCAGTGACAGTAAGGCGGTGAACAGGCATATTTTGTCGCTGATGCGGCTGCTGGAAAAGGACGGGGATGAGTACATCGACGAGTTCCCGATCAAGATCAGCAAGAGCGGATCCATGTACTGGACCTATGACCAGGACCTCGCCAAGTGGCTCGATTCTATGGATCTGAGGACTGATCTGACGGCCGAACAGGCGCTGAAGGCCCTGAGGGTCAGGTACGGCATTCCGACGAGCGACACGCGCTATGAGGCGATCGAGGAGCTCGCAAACACCTACAACGTCAACGTTCCGATCACCGCGTCGTCCATGACGTACACGTACGATTCGGAGAAGACCAATTTTTTGGCTAAGTGGGGATGCTTTACGACAAAGCAGTCCGAGAACGGCGTATCAGCCCGAACTGCCTTTAACAAACTCCGGAAAAACTTCAAGATCAGCAGCAGCCTGAGCGACAATGACGCCAGGAAGATTTTAATTGTCAGAAACGAGATGAAGTCGACGCAGTCCTACATCGCCGCGACGGTCGCCAAGGAGGTCTCCAAGAAGACCATCATCAAGGTCGGCGAGAACACGATCCCGGGCGCGTCCATCCAGTCGCAGTACAAGCGCTACTACCCGAACAAGGACACGGCGGCGCACATCGTCGGCTACATGGGAAGCATTTCCGAGGCGAACAGCGCGTATTACGTCGACAAGCTCGGCTATTCTTCCAACGACCTGATCGGAAGCGCGGGCATCGAGTCCGCCTACGAGACGTACCTGCACGGCCAGAGCGGGGTCAAGAAGATCCTGGTCAACAGCAGCGGCCAGTACGTGAAGACGATCAGTAAGACAAAGCCGAAGAAGGGCAAGGACGTCTACCTGACGATCGACCTGGACCTGCAGGAGACCGCGGAGAGTGCGCTCGCGAGCGCGATTAGCTCGGCCGGCAGCCAGTGCCAGAGCGGCGCGACCGTGGCCATGGACACCAAGACCGGACAGGTCCTGGCGATGGCCAGCTACCCGAGCTACAACCCGAACATCTTCGCGACCGGCATCACGACCAAGGCGTGGAAGTCCGTCCAGAGCAAGAACACGAGGGACTCCCTGGCGCCTGCGCCGCTGTACAACAACGCGACGATGGCGTCCGTAGCCCCTGGATCGACGTTCAAGCCGATCACCGCCGTGACTGCACTGCAGTGCGGACTCAATCCTAATCAGTACATCACCGACCCGATGTATATCGAGCTCGGCGGCCATAAGTGGGGTACCGCCCAGTACAACGACGGCGGCGGCTCCTACGGCGCGGAGAACCTCGCGCTCGGCCTGCAGCACTCGTCCAACACCTACTTCATCGCGATCGGAACCGGAAAGGACTGGGGAACCGGCAAGTCACTCGGATACAAGACCAAGATTACCATCCCTAAGATCATCGGCATGTCCCAGCAGTTCGGACTCGGCGAGAAGACCGGAATCGAGCTCGGCGAGACGGTAACCCCGTCCCCGACTGCGGCCCGCAAGCTCGCGACGTATAAGGTCAGCCTTTGGAGCTACCTCTACAACAACGCGCACACGTTCTTCCCGGCGGATGTATACAACAATTACTCCAAGCTGAAGAAGAACATCAACACGATCTGCGGCTGGATGAAGGAGAATCCGTCCTACACGACGCTGATCTCCCGCCTGTCCAAGCAGACCGACATGAAGGAGAGCAAGATCTCGACCGCAGCCGCCAGCATCAAGTACACCTACTTCACGCAGGCGACCTGGACCATCGCGGACCAGTTCAACATCAGCATCGGCCAGGGAGACAACGCCTACACGCCGATCCAGATGTGCACCTACATCTCCGCGCTCGCGAACAACGGCGTCTACAACCGCGCGAGCCTGGTCTCCGGCGTCGAGAACAAGGGCCTGGTCGACAAATCCGCCGACCGCCGCACGATCAAGCTTAAGAGCACCACGATCCCTGCTGTCGTCAAAGGCATGAAGCGCGTAGCCCGCTACGGAACCCTGCAGACCGTCTTCGGCGACTACAAGTACGACGTCGCCGGCAAGACCGGTACCGCCGAGAACCAGGGCACCCCGCAGCCGGCGAGCGAGATCAAGTACCTGAAGTCCCACCTGGCTTCCTATAACAGCCAGGCCGGCACCGACGTCACCTGGAGCGAGGTCGATAAGAACATCAAGAAGCTCATGCGCGAGCAGCCGGATATGTACTCCTCCGAGGAGGACGCGGCCGACATGGCCCTCCGCATGGCCAGCAACTACAAGATCACCTCCAAGATGATCGACGCGGCCAAGGGCTCCTACGACTACTACTCCTGGACCGAGACGTTCGCCCCTGCCGACAACCCGCGCATCGCGGTCGTCACCCTGCTGATCCAGGGTGGCGAGTCCATCCACGCTGCGCCGGTAAACAAGGCGATTCTGACGAAGTACTTTGAGCTCTACGGCAAGAGCAGCGGAAAGACGAGTACGACGACGCAGACGGGGAAGAATGTGGCGGATTAGGGAGACCTAGCCCTGCGATTGGCAAGCGTCACCGCTGCTGAAATAATGAAAAGCAGCGGCCCTGACGCGCAGACAGAGCAGAGGCAGGTCCCCTGCGAGGCTTTCCCAGGAGAACGAGCTGAAAGCGACGTTCGACTGGCAGAAAGCTACGGCGCAGGTCTGCTGGTTGTTAGTAGACAAAGGATTACCGGGACTTTAGGATACCGGGATTGATGGATACCGGTGAGGGCGCGCGGGAAAAGGTGAGAAAATGCTCAGCGTTCGCTTCGCATTTTCCTATGCGTTCCCGCGAAGGCATGCGGGCGCGCTGCGCGCGTGGGAAATGGTAGAAACCGAGGCTCGCAGTCTGCTCGCTCGGTTTCTGTGATCCGGCCCGCAGGCTCCGCCTGCCGGGCCGTAGTGGGCGGTCGGTCAGCTTTGAGTGAATGAGGGCTGACGGACCGCCGCCCAGGGCGCCCGGGCGACGGCCTGGGAAACAGGTGGTCGCCCCGGCGCCATAATAGCGCCGGCGAGCCAAACCCCGGTAAACAGGCGCCCCGGCGCCGTACACGCGCGCCCGACGGTCCATCGCAATTAAACGATTTGATCGATCGACCGCCACAGGTTGACTTACGGGGCGCGCACCGGTCGGCGGTCCGCTTACTCCTCAATTGAAAACAAGCCGACCGCCGCGCGGGCTGTGTAAAAACAATAACATAGTAATTCAACAAGTTTATGATATAAATTCACTGTATAAGATACTGGAGGCAAAAATGGGCAAAGTCTACTTAATTGCATCGGGAAAAGGCGGCACAGGAAAAACCATGTTCTCCGTCAACCTCGGCGCGACGTTCGCACTCCACGGGCTCAGCGTCGTCATCCTCGACATGGACATGGGCATGCGCAACGTCGACCTGTACTGCGGGCTCGAGAACAACGTCGTCTACGACGCATACGACGTCATGACCGGCATGTGCAAGATCAAGCAGGCCCTTGTCAAGGACTCGCGTTTTGACTCCCTCTACATCATGGGCGCCACCCCGATGCGCGACGACGGCACGATCACCCCGCTGCACTGCGAGGTCCTCTGTGAGAAGCTCCGTGAAATGTTTGACATCGTCATCATCGACGCCCCGTCCGGCATCGACGACGGCCTGGTCACCGCATCCGGCGGCGCCGACGCGGCCATCATCGTCACGACCCCCGAGTACGCCGCCCTCCGCAACGCCGACAGCCTCGACCGCGAGCTCCTGCGCCTCGGCATCCGCGAGCGCTACGTCGTCGTCAACCGCGTCATCGCCGACCTCATGCGCCAGGGCTACACGCCAAAACTCGAGGAAATCACACAAATGCTGATGCCCGAGCTGATCGGCGTCATCCAGTCCGACCGCAACATCAACATCTCCACCAACCTCGGCGTCCCGATCGTCCTCAAGCCCGACACCTACATCCGCCGCAACTTCGACCAGATCGCCCGCCGGCTGCTGCTGGACGCGGAGTAGGGGACGTGACGACGATTGTATACTGTATTTCCTTAGTAAATCCGATGAAATGCAGTTTTCCCGGAAGTTGACGAATTTGCGTCCGGAAAATCGTAAAATCGCTGATTTAAAGAACTTGTAGCCGGATTGTATTTTTGAATCCGGCCTGAAAACGGCCTTGATTAGCGGAATACAGGATACAACTGTACGTTGAACAACAGGTAACAGATAACGTGGTGCAAATGTTCAATATAAATTTCAGGTAATCGGCATGATTGTAGCATTTACGGAAAACAAGTGTAAACGTATATGTTATACGATGACATCTGACGGCTTATATGATATTGAAATCGTCATAGGACAGCCCGGAGCCGCCGATCGCAATTATTAAGATCGGCGATTTTTCAAAAATAATAAACGAAAACGGCTCGGTTCCGGGAAAACGGGTATTTTAAAATTTAATAAAGTATACAATTTTGAATTGGGTAATTAATGATATTTGTAGGATTGTATCCTGTATACCTCAACTCCCCCGCGCCTTTTCCCTTTCCTTTTCTTCCTTTTCCGTTATCCCGTCGTCCGGCGCGGGGGAAACAATCCAAGAGATCCGGCGTCAGCATGAGCGAAGCCGGATCTC
>CAIFEY010000050.1 GCA_903789635.1 uncultured Eubacteriaceae bacterium | reverse complement strand
TCTAAAAAAACCGTTACACTTTTCCCGTGTCTACTTGACAGGGACCTGATCACGTGCTGCCCAGCACCATTATCCTGGCGCACCTAGGCCTTCGATCATCCGCCGCGCCGTCCACTTCCCCGGTGACCCTCTTCAGCACCCATCGTCTGTGGACAGCGCTCGTAAAATCCCTGAATTTCAACGTTTTACCGAAGTACACAGTATACACGCCCGCCCCCGGCCCTCGTCGGTGTGCATCACCCGCCTGCGCCCGACCGCAACGCAGCAGAAAAAGCGGTCCGGCGCCTTCCCCCTCGCGCCGCCCGGCCGCACTGCTCATTCTTGCCTATCGTCCCACGGCCCGGCGCCCGCCCCAAAAAAACAGTGCCCCGACCGCTCCCCCTCCAAGGTTCGCGGTCCGGGCACTTCCGTGTGTCCTCACTGGTCTACACCAGGCATTTCCACTTATACGTGTACGCGCCTGCCGAGACGTATCAATCAGTCACTTTCGACTATACGCGCCGACCTGCAGCTAACTTAAACTCTCGACGCGTATTTTTCCTTCTCCTCCAGCAGCGCGCGCTGGTCGTCCTCGCGGATCATGATCTGGGCCGGGCGCGGCAGGGCGCTGAACTGGACCGGGGAGACGACAGACGCGTAGGCGCCGGCGTTGCGGATGACGACGAGGTCGCCCGGAAGCAGCTTGCGGAATTCGATGTCCTCAGCGATGATGTCTGCCGATGTGCAGAGGTTGCCGGCCATCGTGACGGTCTCGCGCTCCTCGATCGTGCGACCGTCGCCGGAGACGCACCAGAGCGGGAAGGCGTCCGTCTTGGTGAAGAGCGGCTCCATCGGCGTGTCGGAGTAGCCGCCGGCGAACTTGGTGAACGCGCGGGCCAGGACCGGGCGGATGAACCCGTTCATCGTGCCGGCAAGGATCAGGAATGTCTTTCCGCGGGATACCTTGCGGTCGATGACCTTTGTCACATAGAGGCCTGCCTTGCCGGTGATGAAGCGGCCGGTCTCCATGAAGAGCTGGATGTCCGGGTGGCGCTGGGAGAAGGCTCTCCACTTCTGCGTCAGTGACCCGCCCAGAGCCTCGATGTCACAAGGCTCGTCCTTGCGGCCGTACGCGATGCCGACGCCGGAGCCGATGTTGATGAAGCTCATCGGGAAATCGTACTCCTCGATCAGCTCGTCCGCGACCTGCAGGACGGCGTCCTGGTAGGCGGCGAGACGAGGCCAGTAGAGCTCCTGGCTGTGCATGTGGATGTGAATGCCGATCAGGTCCAGATTCGGGTCCTTCAGCCAGTCAGAGATGTGCTCCTTCACCTGGGAATACTCGATGCCGAACTTGGTCGGGAGCGCGTTTCCGTCCTCCTCGTTGTAGTTGTAGTCCGGGTCGATGCGCAGGCCGATCAGCGCCCGCTGGCCCATCTCCTCGGCGATGCGGGAGATCTTGGCCACCTCATTGACGCTGTCCGCGATCAGGATGCACTGGTTCAGCGTCTCGCGGATGCTGCGGTCGGTCTTTCCCGGTGCGCTGTAGTGGATCTGCTCCCTCGGCACGCCGTAGAGCTCCGCACGCTGCACCTCGACCGGGCTCGCGCAGTCGGCGCCGAAGCCGTGGCGCAGGATCGCCGCGGTGACCGCCTGGTTGTCGTTCGCCTTCATCGAGTACAGGAAGTGCGTGTACGGGAACTCGCGGACCAGCGCGCCGATTCGGTCCAGGATCACCTTCTCCTCATATAAGTAAAAACAGTCGTATTGCTTCGCCGTGCGGCGGATTTCTTCTGCTGTGATCATGATCTTTCTCCTTCTCCGATTTTCTCATTATAAAAAGTATTTATCCGGCGGTTCTTTCCTCATTTATCCGCATTGTCATTTTTTATGTTATCACATTGTCTATTCAATCACAAACTTTTCGTTTATTTTCGCGCCCGAGTCAGGAGGCTCTTTGTCAGACAAAGTAAGCACGGACGCCGGAGCAACCCCTGTGCTGCCGGCCGCACTTGCGCGCCGCTGCGGCGATTCTCCCCAGACAAAGTGAGCACGGGCGCCGAGGTAAACGCTGTTCTGCCGACTGAACCCGGGCGCGATTCCGAACGATGGGCGCAACACGAGGCCGGCGGGTGCGGCAAGCCGGGGTTTTCTTTACCCGGCAGGGGATCCGCGGGCAGAGGATATCGTGCAGCGTCCGGGCTGACTTTGTCCGGGTAAACGGCAAAAAACCGGCATGCGCAAAGCGCTGCCGGGTGTGTTCCTGTGCGGGAAAAATTTTGTCGTAAATATCACCGAGGACTGCCGCAAGGCTACGCGATGAGGCTCACGATGTGGAAGATCACGAACGCGAACACGATGGTCACCGGGACGGTAATGAACCAGGAGGAGAACATCTTGACGGCCGTGCCCCACTTGACGCCCTTCTTGCGGACGGACGCGCCGACGCCCATGATGGACGAGCTGATGACCTGCGTGGTGCTGACCGGCAGGTCGAGGTGGGTCGCAATCTGGATGATCAGGGACGACGACAGGTCTGCCGCGACGCCGCTGATCGGCTTCAGTTTCATGATCTGCGTGCCGACGGTCTTGATGATTCGCCAGCCGCCGACGGAGGTTCCCAGGGTCATCGCGGTCGCACAGGCGATCTGTACCCAGTGCGGGACGACCATCTGGCTCTCGACGCCGAACGATACGAGCGCCATCGTGATGACACCCATCGACTTCTGCGCGTCGTTGGAACCGTGCGAGAATGCCTGCAGCGCGGCGGTGAAGATCTGCAGCCGGCGCAGGGCGTTGTTCGCCTTGTAAATGCTGATTTTCCGGACCGTGATCTTGATCAGGGTGAACAGCAGGTAGCTGACTCCGAACGCGATCAGCGGGGATGCGATCAGGGAGGCAAAGATGACGATGAAGCCGTGCAGGTTGACGGCATGCAGTCCGGCGTCAGCGAGTGCGGCTCCGGCCAGGGAGCCGATCAGCGCATGCGAGGAGCTGCTCGGGATGCCGAAGTACCAGGTCAGCAGGTTCCACAGGACCGCGGACACTAAGGCGGCGATCATGACGAGCGGGCCGGCCGTGACCTTGCTCAGGTCGACGACGCCGGTCGCGATGGTCTCCGCAACTCCGGTGAACAGGATCGCGCCGATGAAGTTCATCGCTGCCGCCATCAAGATCGCAAGCCTGAGCGGGATCGCACGCGTAGAAACCGCCGTTGCGATGGCGTTGGCGGTGTCGTGGAAGCCGTTGATGAAATCGAACAGCAGCGCGAGCGCAATGATAAAATACAGTTGGATCATTTCTTGTGTTCCCGCCTCCTATGCGTTCTTCATGACGATGGAATCCAGTTCCTTCGCGACGTCCTGGCAGCCGTCGACGACGCTCTCCAGGATATGATAGATGTCCTTATACTTGATCAGGCGCAGCGGGTCCTTCTCGACCTGGAACAGGTCGTGAATCGCCTCACGCTCGATTGTGTCGCACTCCTCCTCCATCGTCTTGATCTTGACGGTGTGCTTCTTGATGTTGACGAGGTTGCGCTCCGCAAGGTGACGGATGCAGGGGCAGATTTCCGCCGTGCAGTCCTTGATGTGATGACGGAATGCCTCGACGTACTTGTCCAGGTGAATGTAATTGTACATATAGAAAAAGGCCGACGCTTCTTCCATGCAGTCCAGCACCGAATCGAGCGCCTCTGCCAGTGTCAGGATGTCCTCCTGATCCAGCGGAGTGATCAGACTCCGGTTCAGTTCAACCATTACTTCATGGACGATGTTGTCGCCCTTGCTCTCCATGTCCTTCATCGTTCTGGAAAACTCTTCCAGACCCTCTACACCTTTGATTTCATAGTCGCCGAAATAGGCTCCGCTCGCCTGCAGGTTCTCCGCGATCTCGAGCAGCCCTTCCAGGAGCTGATTCTTCTTTCTCTTCATCGTTCTCTTTCCACTTCCATGTTTACCTTGTGTTTACAAGGAATTTTCCTAGATTTTTCATTGATAAAAGTTACAAACACATTTTACCCCATTCTTACATTACATGCAATCGAAAGACCCCGCCGATATTGAAAAAAAGCGCATCCCACGGGTTTCGCGGGATGCGCTCTATGCTTAAATTGATGTCTTTTTTCAAACTATGCAGAAATGACTGCGATCAGCTCGTTGGACTTGACCGCCTGTCCTTCCTTGACACAGATCTCCTCGATCGTTCCGGTTGCCGTCGCGATGATGTTCGTCTCCATCTTCATCGCCTCGATGACTGCGATCGTGTCGCCTTCCTTGATCGGATCGCCGGCCTTTACCAGGACCTTGACGATGTTTCCAGGGATGTTGGCACCGACCTCATTCGGATCGCCTTCCTCTGCGTAGCGGGTCGCAGCCGCGGAGATCGCGGACTCGACAGACTTGTCCTGAACACGGATGATTCTCGTGTTTCCGTTGCAGCGGAATACGACATCACGGTAACCTTCTGCATCGACGTCGCGGACCTCGTCCAGCGTGATGACCAGAGTCTTACCTTCTGCGATGTCAACCTCGCAGGTCTCGCCGACTGCCAGGCCGTGGAAGAAGATATCGGAACCCATTCTGCGGAAGTTTCCGTCCTTCTTGATGCTGGTCAGAAAGTCCTCATAGACCTTTGGATACATCGCGTAGGAGATGATCTCTCTGTCGGTTCCCTTCAGATCGAAGTACTTCTGCAGTCCGGTCTTAATGTAGTCAAAGTCTTCCGGCTCAAGCAGCTCTCCCGGTCTGCAGGTGATCGGCTTCTTGTCCTTCAGGACGACCTTCTGCAGCTCCTTGTTGAATCCGCCGTACGGCTGTCCCATCATGCCCTCGAAGAAGGATACGATGGAATCCGGGAAGTCCATTCCCTTGCCCTTCTCCAGGATGTTGTCCGGAGTCAGGCCGTTCTGTACCATGAAGATCGCCATGTCGCCGACCGCCTTGGAAGAAGGCGTTACCTTTACGATGTCGCCGAGCATCTGGTTGACCTGTCTGTACATTTCCTTTACTTCGTTGAACTTGTGGCCAAGGCCAAAGCTCTCTACCTGAGGCTTCAGGTTGGAATACTGACCGCCAGGGATCTCGTACTTGTAGATCTCTGCAGATGCAGCCTGCAGTCCGGATTCGAACTGCTTGTAAACCGGACGTACGTCAGCCCAGTAATCGGAAATTTCCTGCAGTCCGTCAGCATCGATTCCCGTGTCTCTGTCGGAGTTCTCCAGGGCAGCGACGATGGTGTTCAGTGCCGGCTGTGAAGTCAGTCCGGACATGCTGTTGAACGCGCAGTCTACGATATCGCAGCCTGCCTGCGCAGCCATCAGCTCGGTAGCTACGCCGTTTCCGCTCGTGTCGTGCGTGTGCAGGTGGATTGGAATTCCGATTTCCTGCTTCAGGGCACGGATCAGCTTGCGTGCGGCCATCGGCTTCAGCAGGGAACTCATATCCTTGATTCCGAGGATGTGGGTGCCTCTCTTCTCGAGCTCCTTGGCCATCTTTACGTAGTAGTCCAGTGAGTATTTATCTCTCTTGCTGTCCAGGATATCGCCGGTGTAGCAAACGGTTGCCTCTGCGATCTTGCCCTGGTTCAGAACCTCGTCCAGAGCAACTTCCATGCCCGGGATCCAGTTCAGGGAGTCGAAAATACGGAATACGTCAATTCCGCCCTTAGCGGACTGTTTTACGAACTCGCGGATGACGTTGTCCGGGTAGTTCTTATATCCTACGGCGTTGGCGCCTCTGATCAGCATCTGGAACAGGACGTTCGGGATCTTCTCACGCAGTGTGTCCAGTCTCTCCCACGGGGATTCCTTCAGGAAACGGTAAGCGGTGTCGAAAGTCGCTCCGCCCCACATCTCCAGAGAGAAGAAGTCCTTGCCGTACTTGGCGTAAGCCGGCGCGATCTTCTCCATGTCGCGGGTTCTCATACGGGTTGCCATCAGGGACTGCTGTGCGTCACGCATGGATGTATCGGTGATCAGCAGCTTCTTCTGGTCATATGCCCACTTGGAGACGTATTCCGGACCGTTCTTGTCCAGCATCTGCTTGGTTCCGGACAAAGTATTGATCTCTGTCTTCGGAATGCGCGGGAATACCGGGACGTTGAACTGAGGCTTGATGCCCTTGGTCTCGTTGACGAACTTGTTTCCTAAGAAACGCAGGACCTTGCCCTCGCGGTCGTCGACCGGGTCGATCTGCAGCAGCTCCGGATTGTTTGCGATGAATCCGGTGTCGCACTTTCCTTCATGGAAGGTCGGATGGTTCAGTACGTTCAGCAGGAAGCCCTTGTTCGTCTTAACGCCCTTGATCTCCGTCTCGTTCAGCGCACGGATGGACTTTCTGATCGCATCCTCGAACGTTCTGGAGTAAGAAGTGATCTTGACCAGCAGGGAATCGTAGTACGGGCTGACCACGGAACCGGTGAATCCGTTTCCGCCGTCCAGACGGATACCGAAACCGGATGCGGAGCGGTACTGCTCGATTGTTCCTGTGTCAGGAGCGAACGAGCTTGCCGGATCCTCTGTCGTTACACGGCACTGGATCGCATAGCCGCGCGGCTGAATATCCTTCTGGCTCTTGATATTGATCTCCGGGGAATCCAGGGTGTAGCCCTCTGCGATCAGGATCTGTGCCTGAACGATGTCGATGCCTGTCGTCAGCTCGGTGACGGTGTGCTCGACCTGGATTCTCGGGTTCATCTCGATGAAGTAGTGGTTGCCGTGCTTGTCGAACAGGAACTCGACGGTACCCGCACTCCTGTAGTTGACGGCTCTCGCGATCTTCAGCGCGTCCTGGCAGAGGTTCTCTCTCTGCTCGTCGTTCAGGACCAGGGACGGCGTGAACTCGATGACCTTCTGGTGACGTCTCTGGACGGAGCAGTCTCTCTCGTACAGGTGAACGATGTTTCCTTCCTTATCGCCCAGTACCTGAACCTCGATGTGCTTCGGATCCTCGACGTACTTCTCGATGAAGATCGTGTCGTTTCCGAACGCCTTGGCCGCTTCTCTCTTTGCTGCCGAGTACTCGCTCTTGATATTCTCGCTGCCTCTGACGACACGCATTCCGCGTCCGCCGCCGCCCGCAGCTGCCTTCAGCATGATCGGGTAACCGATCTTGTCAGCGACTTCTGCCGCCTCTTCCTCGGTCTCGATCGCCTTCTCCACACCCGGGATCGCCTGTACGTTGACCTGAGATGCGACGATCTTAGACTGGATCTTATCACCCAGTGCATTCATCATCGCGCTCGTCGGTCCGATGAACTCGATTCCGGCCTTCTCGCAGGCGTCCGGGAAATCCGGATTCTCTGCCAGGAAACCGTATCCAGGATGGATCGCGTCTACGCCCTTGGCCTTGGCGAGTGAGATGATCTCGTCAATTCCCAGGTAAGCGTCGACCGGAGCCTTTCCCTTACCGATCTGGTACGCCTCGTCCGCCTTGGTGCGGAACAGGGCGTCTCTGTCTTCTTCCGAGTAAATCGCAACGGTACGGATGCCAAGCTCTTTGCAGGCACGGATGACTCGAATCGCGATCTCGCCGCGGTTAGCGACCAGGACCCTCTTAAACTTCCTTATCTCTCCCATATTCAAACTCCCATCTTAGCTGAAAATTTAGCTGAACATTTTATATAAGCAAATAAAGCAATATTTGATGGACAAAAGTTAATTTTCTGACCCTACGGGTCCCAGTTCGTCAGAAAGCCCAGGAAAACACCGCGCTGATGCTCGCCCGGAGGCTCTGGCAACTGTTGTATACTCGTATATCAGTATATATGGATTATTCCCCTTTGTGCAAGGGATATAACCAAAAATTTATTGTGATTTTTGCGTCATATCCCAAATTTTGCACGTCCGGGATTTACTGTCGATGTACTATCTTCTGTGTGCCGCGTTGTACGCTCTCCTTCTGTCGAGCTCGTGCAGCATCTTCTTTCTCAGACGGATCGCATCCGGCGTAACCTCGACCAGCTCGTCGTCCGCGATGAACTCGAGCGCTTCCTCCAGGCTGAATACCCTAGGCGGCGTCAGCTTGATCGTGTCGTCGGAACCGGCGGCGCGCTGGTTGCTGACCTTCTTGGCCTTGCACGGATTGACCTCCATGTCGTCTCCTCTGGAGTTCATGCCGACGATCATTCCCTCGTAGACACGGTCTCCCGGCGCGACGAACATCTGGACTCTCTCCTGGATGTTGTAGATCGCATACGGTGTGCAGGATCCCTCTTCAATCGCGATCGCGACTCCGTTGGTGCGGTCCTTGATCTCTCCCTTATACGGCTCGAAGTCCAGGAATCTCTGCTCCATGGTTCCCTCGCCGTGCGTGGAGTTGATGAACTCGGAACGGTAGCCGAGCAGTCCTCTCATCGGGACGTGGTACTCGAGTCTGGTGTATCCGTTCTCGGAATTCATCTGCGTCATCATTCCCTTGCGCAGGTTCAGCGCGTTGATGACGGCTCCCGCGTACTGGTCAGGAACGGAGCAGATGACCTCCTGTACAGGCTCCAGCTTCTTTCCGTTTTCATCTTTATGGATAATAACTTCCGGCTTGGAAACCGCAAGTTCATAGCCTTCTCTTCTCATGTTCTCGATCAGGATGGACAGGTGAAGCTCTCCTCTTCCGGAGACCTTGAAGCAGTCCGTGGAGTCCGTCTCCTCGACGCGGAGTCCGACGTTGACCTCGAGCTCCTTCTCCAGACGCTCCCTGATGTGGCGGGACGTGACGAACTTTCCGGACTTGCCGGCGAAAGGCGACGAGTTGACCATGAATTCCATAGACAGTGTCGGCTCCTCGATCTCGATCATATCCATCGGCATCGGGTTCTGCAGGTCGACCAGAGTCTCTCCGATCGAGATATCCGGAATGCCGGATACGACGACGATGTCTCCGCTCCTGGCCTCGCTGACCGGCGTCCTGCTCAGGCCTCTGTATACGAATACCTGGTTGATCTTACGCTGATCGACGGTTCCGTCTTCCCTTGCGACGCCGACGACCTGTGCCTCGGTCAGGGTACCCTGCGTGATTCTGCCGATTCCCAGACGGCCGATGTAGTCGTCGTATGCCAGCTGGCAGACCTGCATCTGCAGCGGCTCGTCATTCTTATCCGGATACGGCTCACAGTGCTCCAGGATCGTGTCCAGCAGCGGGCTGATGTCCAGTCCGCCGTAGCCCTCCGGCGTGTGCTTCAGCTTCTCTGTGCCCTCGCCGATCATGATGTTCTCGGCATCCTTAGGGTCTCTTACCGCGATTCCCTGACGGGCGATTCCGTAGAGAATCGGGAAGTCGAGCTGCTCGTCGTTGGCGTCCAGATCCATGAACAGTTCATATACCTCGTCGACGACCTCGTCGATTCTGGCATCCTTCTTATCAATCTTATTAATGAACAGAATCGGGTTCAGACCCTGTTCCAGGGACTTGCTCAGTACGAACCTCGTCTGCGGCATCGGTCCCTCGCTGGAGTCGACCAGCAGGATGACCGTGTCTACCGTCTTCATGATACGCTCGACCTCGGAAGAGAAGTCCGCGTGGCCCGGCGTGTCGACGATGTTGATCTTTACATCATTATGCATGATGGAGCAGTTCTTGGAATAAATCGTAATTCCGCGCTCACGCTCAATCGCGTCGCTGTCCATGACACAGTCGGCGACCTCTTCATTCTCTCTGAATACGTGGCTCTGCGCCAGGAAGGCGTCGACCAGTGTGGACTTTCCGGCATCGACGTGCGCGATAACGGCAATATTGATGATTTTCTGTTGATTTCCCATGTATTTCCCTTCTTTTCCTTTTCCAAACTAACACCTAATCATAGCACAAAGAAGCACCACATTCAATCAGCAAGTCTGGCAGGAAACTACATTTTATTCCGTAATCTTCCAATCGACTAATCGGCGGCACGTTCGATATCCATTCACAGGTCAGATCATTCCGCAGCTGCGCGGCCGCTTGACCGGCCTGTCGCCGCGGCGGCCTATTCCGTGATCCTCCAGTCGATCGGCTCCTCGCCATTGCTCTGCAGGAACTCGTTCGTCCTGGAGAAGTACCTGCCGCCAAAAAAGCCCCGGTACGCGGACAGCGGACTCGGGTGCGGCCCGGTCAGCACCAGGTGACGGCGGGCGGTGATCAGCGGAATCTTGGACCTGGCGTTCCCTCCCCAGAGGATAAACACCATCGGCTTCTCGCGCTCGTTCAGCAGCGAGATGATCCGGTCGGTCAGCTCTTCCCAGCCGTGTCCGCGGTGGGAATTGGCCTGATGCTCGCGCACGGTCAGGACCGTATTCAGAAGGAGCACGCCCTGCTGAGCCCACGGAATCAGACATCCGTTGTCCTGCGGCGGCGGCTCGATCCCAAGATCGTCCCTCAATTCCTTGAAAATATTAACCAGTGACGGCGGCTGCGGCACGCCCTTCTGGACGGAAAACGCCAGCCCCTGCGCCTGACCCGGCTCATGGTACGGGTCCTGCCCCAGGATGACCGCCTTCACCTCGTGGTACGGTGTGTATTTCAATGCGTTGAAAATGTCATACATGTCCGGGTAGACCGTCCCCGTCTTATACTCGCTGTACAGAAAACGGCGGAGCTGCTGGTAATTCTCACCGGCAAAATCCTCCTTCAGCAGGTCATCCCAGTCATTTCCAATATGAACCATAAACAACAATCTCCTTAGCTTCGCTATCATCGTTCCGGCGCCCGCGCCCTCCCGCACCTGCCAGTTCCTTCCCGCACTTTCTTATCAGTCCAGACAAAATTTACCCGGCCCCGCCGGAAGAAACTGCCCTGATGTTCGGACGGCATGACGCCTTACACGTAAAATCATACCACAGATTGGATAATATTTCATCCAGAAAACCTGTAGGATTTTATTAAATTTGCCGATTTTTATTGTCAATTATTTGTCAAGTACCACAAACACCCCGCCCCGGCAAAACCCGCTGACGATAAGGGTTGCACGTGGATTGCCGCGGCGCCGCGGGGATGGCGGGACGGGCCGCCGCGTCATGTCGGCGGCGCGCGCCCCTGCCGGCGCAGTCGTCAGTAAAATTGGATCACAACGGTATACATTATGCAAGGACGGGGCACTGGTGACGGACGGCGCTGGGCGGCATCGAGCGAGCGAATCGCTGCGGTATACATTATGCAAGAACAGCCGCACTGGTGACGGGCGGCGCCGGGAGTCAAGTCCATATTTGTGTGTAAATTTCCTTCAGGCACATGTTTGACTTAT
>CAIFEY010000049.1 GCA_903789635.1 uncultured Eubacteriaceae bacterium | reverse complement strand
AAAACCTACATTTTCATTTTGCAATTTTATGGAAAAAGGGCTTGCAAAAAACAGACTGTATGAAGTAAAGAGGCCGTGCACGGCATATATTTGGACTGGATTCAATGCGTATGCAGGCTTTACCGGAGTCATTCAGATCCGGGTTCAGCAGCCTGCCGACTAGCGCGGAATGCGGAACCGAACAGATTACAAACAGATTACAGAGGGGCTGTGAAAATGTCGAGGCATTTTCACAGCCTTTCCTCTTTATTTGCGGCCGATATGCGGCGAAGGAGTCTAACGGGGACGAAGGGATGGCCGGACAGGCGGCGACGAAATAGTGCGACGGTGGGAGTGATGGGAATTAGGGAGGCTATCGACGAGAAAATTGGTAAAAAATAACCCGTGCATACTGCATGCGTTTCAGCAGGATCGCAAATTCTCTATTTTGGTATAACGCGATTTGCGGAATTCCATAATAGCGCAAAACAGACGTCTCTACATAACTGCCTCCGAGAAGTGTTAGATATTATATATTTATTGTCACTGTAAACTGTTGTAATCTATGGGAGTTGCGTTGTTTTCGCGCTATTTCCAGGCAAAAATATTGTCCGCGGAGGCGCAATGGCGAACAGGGTTTATACTCCGCGCGTAAATATGCAGTTAACTTGAGAAATTGTTCACCGTCACAGACGTCTGTAGAATAACTCGCAGCATTTCAAGATCACTGCCGGAGTATTTTTATGTTAAATCTGATCCGCTTTGAATTATCAGACTTCTACACGTGCTTTCAGGAGGCGAAAAAGTCACACCGGAGGACAGAAAAATGCGCATTGCTGAAATTCGGAAAACTCGTTATACCAAACATCGAGATTTCGCTTACTGCAGAAAACCTGAAGGCTGAAATGCTCCTTCGGGGATATTTCGATAGATATAATCTATGGGTACTGTATACCGGCCGCACAATAGAGTGGGCTGTGAAAAACAAACGATCATTTTTCACAGCCCGTTGGTCGGCAGCGCCCGGCAGTGTGGGCATTGCGGCGCCTAGTTTACCTTTGTCTTGTCGTCCTTGGTCGGCAACGCCCCGCAGTGCGTGCAGTGCGCCGCTGGTTTACCTTTGTCTTGTTGGCATTGGTCAGCAGCGCCCGGCAGTACGGGCATTGCGGCGCCTAGTTTACCTTTGTCTCACCGGCGAGGATGCTCTTATAGTCCTCGAGGTTCTTTCGCAGGAGGGCTGGGGTGTCGAGCTCGTATGGACAGCGGGTCGTGCAGATGCGGCAGTCGACGCAGTCTTCGATCTTGAACATCTCCTTCTGCCACTCGTCGGAGAGCCACGCGTCGGAAGGGGCGCGGCGGATCATCTGCGACATTCTCGCACAGTTGTTGATTTTGATGCCGACGGTGCAAGGCATGCAGTAGCCGCAGCCGCGGCAGAAGTTGCCGCTCAGGTCCTTCTTCTCCTGCTCGATGAACGCGTTCATCTCGTCGGTCAGCTCCGGCGTCTCGTCCATGAAGGCGAGCCACTCCTCAAGCTCCTTCTCGCGCTGGACTCCCCAGATCGGCAGGACGTTGTCGAACTTGTTCATGTAGGCCATCGCCGCCTTAGAGTTGGTGATCAGTCCGCCGGCAAGGCCCTTCATCGCGATGTAGCCCATGTTCGCGTCCTTGCACATCTTAACGAGCTTCAGCTCGCTGTCCGCGGCGAGGTAGGAGAACGGGAACTGCATCGTCTCGTAATATCCGGATTCCACGATGTCGTAGGCGACCTGGATCTTGTGCGCCGTCGCGCCGACGTGGCGGATCAGGCCCTTATCCTTGGCCTCCTGCATCGCCTCGTACATGCCAGTGCCGTCTCCCGGGACCCAGCACTGCTCGCACTGGTGGAACTGGTAGACGTCGATGTATCCGCAGTTCAGGTTGTGCAGGGAAGCTTCCAGATCCTTCCAGAAGTCCTCCGGCGTCTTGGCCGCGGTCTTGGTCGCGATGTAGATCTTATCGCGCGGAACGGAATATCCCGTCTCCGGGCGGAAGAACGCCTGTCCGATCTTCTCCTCGGAATCCGTGTAAGCCCTGGCTGTGTCAAAATAGACCATGCCGCCCTCATAGGCATGGCGAAGGATGGAAACGGCGACGTCCGCGGTGTCCCTCTGAATCGGAAGCGCGCCGAACGCGTTCTGCGGGGTCTGAATTCCCGTGCTGCCCAGTGTGATTGTACGCATGTTAAAACTCCTTTTTCTGCAGTGATCTGCAGCCCTGTAACTTTGTTAGTTATCCCAATTTATTCCTATTCTACTCGCATGGGGCGGCGATTTCAACCGAGGAGGCAGATTTCCGCGGCCCTGAGTTTTTCTTACCGCACATCGGCCAATGCGGCTCTGTTTTGTGGTAGAATATCAACGGAGGCGCATTCTGTTTGTGGTTTGCGGACAAAATCCACACCCGCCTGCACACCAGACTGACCTGATGTCTGCCGGATGCACAGCAGAAACTCAATCGGCGGAAAACCGACCCGCAGAAATGCATGAAAGTGAATCGAGAAAGAGACATGAAATAGAATCGAGAATATCGACGAAAAGCTCTAGAAGAAAGATTGAAAAGATACGAGACAGATAACAGATAGATAATAGAAGATAAAGGAGAAGCCATGATTTACCTCGACAACGGAGCGACAACCTTTCCCAAACCGGACTGTGTATACGATGCGGTCGACCGGTTCAACCGGACCGCGGCGGTCAACGCCGGCAGGGGCGCGTACAAGGCGGCGCGCGCGGCCACGCAGATGATCCGCGACGTGAAGAAGGAGCTGATCAGTCTCTGCGATGCGCGGGGGCAGGCGGAGGTCGCGCTGACGCCGTCCGTAACGATCGCGCTGAATCAGATCATCCTGGGGCAGCCCTGGAAGCAGGGCATGCACGCCTACATTTCCCCGTACGAGCACAACGCCGTCTCCCGTCCGCTCGAGCTCGTGCGGCAGCGGAAGGGCATACAGGTTCACCTGCTTCCGCTGAAGGAGGACCTGTCCATCGACCTTGAAGGAGCGGCGAGGCAGTTTGCTGAGAATCCCCCGAGCTTTGTCTGCTGCACGGCGGTCAGCAACGTGACCGGGTACGTCCTTCCGGCATCGGAGGTCTTCCGGGAGGCGAAGAAATACGGCGCCTTCACCTGCCTGGACGCCGCGCAGGCGATGGGCCTCCTCAGGCTCCGCTTCTCTGAGCTCCGCGCCGACTGCGTCGCGTTCGCCGGGCATAAGACGCTGTATTCCACGTTTGGCATCGCAGGGTTCTTCATCCGAAACGGGGTTCAGCTGGACGAGGTCCTGACGGGAGGAAACGGCATCAAGTCGGAGACGCTGACGATGCCGCGCTACATGCCGGAGAAGATGGAGAGCGCGAGCATGGACACGCCGGCGATCGCCTCCCTGCAGGCGTCTCTCGAGTGGCTGAAGACCCAGCATCCGTGGGAGAAGGAGGCGGAGCTGACGCCGTACCTGGTCGCGGAACTTAAGAAGATTCCGGGTGTCCTCGTCTACGAGTCGCCGGACGGGGCGGACCGCCAGGCGGGCGTCGTCTCCTTCAACGTCGAGGGGTTCCGCGCGAACGAGGTCGCGGCGATCCTGGACAAGGAGGCAGACATCTGCGTCCGCGCCGGCCACCACTGCGCCGCGTACATCCACAGGTTCCTGAAGGACAAGCCGTTCGACGGGACCGTCCGTGTCAGCTTCAGCGTCTTCACGACCAGGGCTGATGTCGACGCGCTGCTTAATGTCGTGCGCGGGATCGACCGCGAGCAGCTGAAGGGGATCGACCAGCAGATCTTACGGGGAAACTGCTGATTGACGGCAAATAAGAGGAGCCGCGAAAAAATGAACGAGCATTTTTTCGCGGCTCCTCTTTTCAATGTACTGAAATTTCGACAGCGGCCTAAAATTTGAGAAAAACCAGTATAGAACACATGTTTTTCGACGCACCTCCGGAATGGTGATGCTATTTCTCAAAGTCGCGGTTGTGCTTGAAATGGCCCGGGTTTACCACCGGATCGATCGTGCTGACCCAGCGATTGGTGTAGTTGAAGAATCCGGCGGCGTATGCGGCCTCCAGGATCTGGTGGTCGTCCAGGCCGGCCTCGCGCAGCTTGTCGACCTGCTCCTGGTCGATCTCCTGCGGATGAGCGGTGACGAACCAGGCGTACTCGCAGAGGGCGTAGTCAACCTTGGAGAGCTCGTCTTTGCAGGCCCTGTAATTTCCGGACAGCTTGTCCACGAGGGAGGCGTTCTGCCACATGCCGCGGAGGTTGTCGCCGTGCGTCTGCAGGCAGTATGTGCAGCAGTTGCAGGAAGAGACGACGACGCCGATCATTTCCTTCTGCGCGTCGGTCAGGTAGCAGGTGTCGTTGAAGAGCGAGCCCTTGAAGTTCAGGAAGCCGATGTACTCCTTCGCGTTCAGCGGCAGGATCTTAAACAGGTTATTGATGAATCCCCAGTTCTTCTCCATCGCGGCGACGTTTCGATCAAAGACTTCATACTCCTCGTCGGTGATCTCGCTCCTGTCCGGCTTCTGCAGGCGGGACAGCTGTTCGTTAAATTCTAATGCCATGGTTGTTCTCCTTATCTAATCCAATTCCGGTTTTCTCCAATTCCGGTTCTCGTGACGGGTTCGGCGGGGCCGATCGCCGCCGGTTTCCGGCAGACAAAGTTTACCGCCGCAGTCCAGTTAACTATTTTGCCGGCACAAGCGCGAATGCTCTCGCCGGGTAGCCGACGCCGTCCGTAATCTTAGGAACGCCGACAAAGATCAGCGAGCCGGTCGCCGGGACCTGGTCCAGGTTCCTCATGACCTCGATCTGGAAGCGGTCCGTGGACAGGATGTACTGCTCCGCAGGGTACGGGTAAGCGCCCTCGGCCGTCGTGACGTAGCTCGGGTCCGTGTCCGCAGGCTCATGTCCGATGGATCCGATGTTTCTCTCGTTGACGAGCCATTCGATCGTCTCTTTGGCCCAGCCCGGGTAGTGCGGCTGTCCGTCCGCGTCCTTATTCTCCAGGTCATCCTTCTTATACCAGTCGGAGCGGAAGGCGACGAACGCGCGCTCCGGAATCCTGCCGTTCTCCTTCTCCCAGGCCTTCACGTCCTCGATTGAGAGGGTGAACTCCGGATTTTCCGCGCATTCCTCGTGCTTGTCGATGACGACGAGAGGGTAGACGAACTCGCTCACGTTCAGCTCTGCCAGCGATCTTCCGCCCGGCGTGAAGTGGACCGGCGCGTCCACATGCGTGCCGTACTGGCTTGCCACCGTGTACTGAATGCAGCGCATTGGGGCCTTTTTCTCCTCCGGCGCGTCCTCGCTGTAGTCGAACAGCAGCTCCCTCTTCAGCGGGGCGAATCCGAACCAGTGCGGCGTCTCCGGACTCAGCTCGTGCGTCAGGTCGACCCACTTATACTTATCTGACTGCCACTCCTGGTATTCGTCCCATAATTTGTTCGTTCCCATCGTCGTTACCTCCGTAATCTCAAAATCTAATAATCCCTAATACCAAATACTAATTAACTACTTGCATAGTATGTAACTATGATAATTAATTTACCATTTCTTGTGCCTGATGTCAATAGAGATGTGATTTGTTTTGTATGGGATCACAAAATATGCCGGCTGCGTATGCAGCCGGCGAGTCAGGCCGGGGGAGAACAGGTCCGGTTATATCTGAAGGGGAAAGCGGCTATTCGTACACGAACGCCTTCATGAACCCCGTCTTAATCGCGTCGTAGATGCGGCCGTCCTTCTCCGCGGAGCCGACGAGGACGACGCGGCGGAAGACATCGCGGAACGCCTCCGCCATGCCGTCGATCGGATGGCTGCCCAGGGACAGGACGACGCTGTCCGCGTCGATGTGCTTCTTCTCCTCCGTCTGCATGTCCTGCAGGTCCACGCCGGACTCCGTGATCCGGAGCAGGCGGTGCTGCAGCAGGACGGAAGGGCGCTTTTCGAGGATCCTTCCCATCAGGTCGTCGCGGACGACCGGGTACATGCCGCGGCCGGTCTGGTCCAGCATGTCGGCCATCGTGACCTGGACGCCTTCGTCAAGCAGCATGTCGATACATTCCAGACCCGTGTTGCCGCAGCCGATGACGACGGCGGACTTCTCCGGGACGACGCGCTTCATGACGATGTCTTCCGGTGTGCAGACGATCGGCAGGTCGGCGCCCTCGATCGGCGGGATCGACCACTGCGCGCCCGTCGCGAGGAAGACGGACTCCGGGTTCAGCTCGGATTTGACTGCCTCCGGGTCCGCGGCGCATCCCGTCCGGATCGTGACGCCAAGCCCCTCGATTTCCCGCTGCATCGTGTCGATCAGGTCCTGAATGTTCTCCTTAAACGGCGGCTTGTCGGCGAGGTTCATCCATCCGCCCAGGCGGTCGTTCTTCTCCAGCAGGGTGACGCTGAAGCCGCGTTCGGCCAATGTCTTGGCCGCCTGCATGCCGGCAGGGCCGCCTCCGACGACCGCGATCTGACGACCTTTTCCGTCCGCCTTCGGTTCCTTGTATACCGACTCATATCCGACGCGCGGGTTGACCGTGCAGCGGACCGGGAGGTCCTTCCAGATCACGCGTTCCCGGCAGTACATGCAGCCGATGCAGTTCCTGATCGTCTCCGGACGGCCGCTCTCCGCCTTCTTCATGAAATCCGGGTCCGCGATCTGCGCGCGCCCCAGGCCGACGAAGTCGCAGATGCCTTCCTCCAGCAGCTGCTCGGCGAAGTCCGGGTCCTTGATCGTGTTCGTTGCGATGACCGGGATTGAGAGCTCCTTCTTGAAGGCGGCGGCGACGTGCTTCTTCCAGCCCGGCACGTAGGAGTACGGGTCGCAGTTCGCGTTCCCGTTGACGGCGGAGCCGTTGGAGATGTTGATGCAGTCGATGCCCTGGGGCTCCAGGTATTTTCCGATCTTCAGGCCGTAGTCGAGGTCCATCATGTCCGGAAGCTGCGGAGTCATCTCGTCGCCGGAGATGCGGACGGAGATCGGGAAGCGGCGGCCGCAGGCCTCGCGGATGCCGGCGATGATCTCGCTGATCATGCGCATGCGGTTCTCAAAGCTTCCGCCGTACTCGTCCGTCCTCTGGTTGTAGTGCGGGGAGAAGGTCTCGGCGAGCAGGTAGCCGTGCGCGCCGTGGAGTTCCACGCCGTCGTAGCCAGCAGCCTGCGCGCGGACGGCGGCATCGATGAATTTCTGCTCAATCTCGTGAATCTCATCGATCGTCATCTCGCGCGGCACAGGGCGTCCCGGGCCCGCGGGCACGGCGCTCGGCGCGATGATCCCGTGCTCGAGGTATGCCGGGTTGGAGGTCGCGCCGCCGTGGTGCAGCTGGGCAAAGATCCTGCAGTCGTACTTGTGCACCGCCTCGGTCAGGCGCTCGATGTTGGAAATCATGTAATTCTGCGAGATGTAGAAGTTGTGGCATCCGATGTTGCTGTAGACGTCATCGACGCCGACCGCCTCGTTGATGATCAGGCCCACGCCGCCCCGCGCGCGTTCCTCGTAGTAGGCGATCATCCGGTCTCCCGGCGTCCCGTCCGTGTCGGCCAGCGATGAGTGCATCGGCATCATCACGCCGCGGTTCTTGATGCGCAGGCCGCCGATCATGCCGGGCTGAAAAAGTTTAGGATAACTCATGGGAACCTCCCTTGTTTCTGAATATTGTGTACTACAACTATTTTAACACATAATATTTATAGGTTAAACATAATCGTGGGAGGCGGGTCGGGGAGTGCAGCAGGCCTGCGCGGGCGGTGATTCGGAAGCGGCGATTTACGGTGTCCGTGATGCAAGTCGGCCCATCAGGGGAGGCGCGTGTGAGGCGCGCTTTGATTTTGTCTGCGTAAAAACCCTGTAATCGGGGAAAGAATAAGACATGAGGGCACGCGAGCGGGCGGGTCAGTCCGCGGCGTTTGTGAATGTTTATGCATTCTGCCGGACAAAATTGAGACCGTCAGCGAAAGAAGGGCTGATGTCAGACGTGAATTCATCCACGAAGGGAGAACACCATGAAGAAAGTATTATATTTCCATTTAGATACCTGTCCATACTGCCAGCAGGCGGATTCTGTCCTGGCCGAGCTGATTGCGGAGAACCCGGAGTACGGCAAGGTCGAGTTCGAGAAGGTCGACGAGTACGAGCAGCCGGAGATCGCGGACCAGTACGATTATTATGCGAATCCGTGCATGTTTATCGGCGACGAGAAGCTGTACGAGGGACACATCGGCGAGAAGCGCGACGAGACGCGTGAGAAGGTGGAGAACGTGCTGAAGCGCGCGTTGGCGGAATAATGAAGCGCGGGAGCATGAAAGGCCGCGTGCTTGCATTCCTCTTAGCACTCGTCCTCGGATTCGCGGCAGGTGTGTACTGCATGGCGAGCATTCCGAAATTTGCCGACATGTTCACGCACGGAAGCGGGCGGGTGACGGCCAGGACGGTCAGAGGATCGCTGTACAACATCGCCGAGCTCGCGACGCAGGAGTACACGTTCACGCGCGTGGGCGAGTACAACGAGGGGAACATGAAGCTGTTCGACACGGGGATCAAGATTCCACTGACGAAGAAGAAGTTTTCTCTCTCGTACACCGGGGTCGTGAAGGCGGGCCTGAAGGACGCGGAGGACATCAAGGTGCAGCTCGATCGGAGCAGCATGAAGGCGACTGTGACTGTGCCGAAGTCCGAGATCCTCAGCGCCGAGATCGAGCCGGGCAGCGTGATCGTGATCGATCAGACGCACAACATCCTGAACCAGCTTGAGGTCAAGGACGTGACCAAGTTCGAGAAGCAGGAGGAAAGCAAGATCAGAGGGGAGGCCGAGAAGAAGGGCATCCTGACGCGCGCCGACCGGAACCTGCGCAGCCTGCTGAAGAAACAGGCGAGGACGCTGCTCGGAACCGGCTACGACGTGACGGTGAAATCCGAATAGGATCCGTGCGGCAGCAGAATCTGCAGTCTGCACGACTGAAATACAAATACAATACAAATATAAGGTTACAGAAGAAAGAGAAGAGACTGTGTAAATGAGGCTGTGAACAATGGTCAGGCATTTTCGCAGTCTCTTTTCATGCCATGGGGCGGCGGAGGAGAACGCCGGCGGGCGCTCCCGGCGCACAGAAAATGGGACCGTGAAAAATGCTGGATGATTTTTCACGGTCCCATTGTTGGAATGTAATGTGTAAAGAAAAATGTGTGTCTGTCTTATATTTCGACGAATCCCGTCTTATTCCATAACGACGCCCTGGAATACGAGGCGAACCTTCTCGCGAAGCGTGTTGCCGATCGGGCAGTTGGACTCTACAGCCGCAGCCATCTTCTCGACGTTCTCCTTAGGGGAGCTTGACTTTACGTGGAAAGTGAAGCGGATCTCCTGGAAACCGTTGTAAGTGCTGCCTTCATCCATGTCCAGGTCCCCGGCCAGCTCTACGCGGAAATCGTCCAGCTTGACGTCGAACTCCGGCGCGAACATCGCAGCCAGGATCGTCATGCATCCGCCGTAAGCACTGAGGAAGAGCTCGACAGGGTTCATGCCCTTATCCGTTCCGCCGCCTTCAACCGGCTCGTCCATGAGAACCTTAAAATCGCGGGAAGTTGCTTCAACCTGCATACCGTCCGTCAGGCGGTGCGCCGTGCTGTTAAATGTACTGATCATTATTATTCCTCCTTATCAGGTTGGTTATAAAGCGGACCTCGGTTAACCGGACCGCCTGTATTGATTATCACACAATAGTCAGCGCTTTACCAACAGATAAAATCAATAGTACGGAAAATTACGGTAATTGCAGGAAATAATGGGGTGAGCGCAGGGAATAAATGGAAGAAATTACCGCCAAAACTCTTGCATTTGCAACGCCTCGCGTGCTATCATAAAACTGGATATTAGATGTAACTAACTACTTGAAATATTTGTAATCATCCGCCAACACCACGCTTCAGACAAAGTTTCCCGGGGCAAAGGCCACGCGGTCAGGCGGGGCACTTATCTGATGGAAGCCCGGATGCCTGAGCCACTATACTTGCAGCCGCCCGGCAGCTCGGTTCGCGTTCCTGCAGCAGTGGGGCATTTGGCGGCCGGGCGGGAGTACACCGCAATTTCATATCGCATTTACGATTATTCTGTACACGAACCAAGAATTATCGCCGCCATCAGCGCGGCCATCATACACGCAGTGAGATCAGACGAAAGCGAGGAAAGAACATGAGAGAACAAATCATCGAGCTGCTCAACAAACATTACCGGTTCAAGAAGGGTGTCCGGATCACCGAAAACACGGAGCTGATCACCGGAAGCAACGTCATCTCCGTAAACGTGAGGGAACTCGCGAACGACCTGGAGGAGACATTCGCGATCACGCTTACGCCGGACGACATCGAGATGGACGACTTCAGCACGATCCGAAGGATCGAACTCCTCGTGACGCGCTGCCAGCAGAGGGACCGCCACCTGCAGTCCTCATAGTCTCGTCGTCCCGCCGCAGGCGCTGCCGCTATGGCAGCCGCGCCAGAGTCGGGGCCGCCATCCGGACACGCAGACAAACACTCAAACTCGTCAGGGCATCGTGTTCCGCCGGGAACGCCGCCCGCAAATTTCCATCACACACGGAAACCAGGAACCAGCCGCGAAGACATGTCGATCCATTTTCGCGGCTGGTTTCGCAGACACACGCGCGCCGGGGCGGGAAAGTAGACAGTCACAACTATTCCTAAAATACTAATTTTGGGAATAGTTGCGTAAAATCCGAAAACAAGCGGTGATCCAAAGCCTGCAAAATCATCGTTTTCCGCCGCCGTTCGCATCAGTCCCGCAGACGAACCGCGCGATTTATTTTTTCCATCTTGTAATCCTTACAATCCGGACGTCTCTAATCTGATCGCTGATCATCCGAACGCATCCCATCAGGCTTGTACCTTGGCTGTACCTCGATCGCTCCATATCGTACATCCGGAATCCCATCTCAAGCCATTCGCAGCCTATATCCGAGATCCTGTTCAGATCGCGCTGATCAACCCTCGGATCCTGTCCGTTACTATTTTCGTCCATATTCCTTCTATTATATATCAGTATATATAAGCACGTGTGTATACAGGATACAGAAACCACTCTGACTGCGATTCCCCAGCCCAGATAAACGGGGTATGGCGCGCCCAAGTTGGGAATTTCGCCCATTCACTGGCCATTTTCCCAACAGTGCAAAAAAAGTTGGGGAAAACGGCGCCGAAATCCTGTATTTCCCAACAGCTAAGCGAAGCTGGCGTGCGCCTCCGTCACTGCCGCTGATCACAGTCATCAGTATGACCATCGCACCCGCAATAATCGACTGCACCGACGCTATCGTTCTGGTCAGGCTGTGCAATTCGCCGCACAACATCGTCATTTTGTCATATATTTTTCGGCGGTGGCGGCGGTGCTTCCATCATCCATCGATGAACATCACACCTTTCATACCCCTGCGGGGTATATTAATTCTGAATTCCGTCACAGGAAGTTTGGAATTTGAGTCTATAGGCGCCATTCTTCCCAAATTTCCGGTGTGATATGATCACCCTAAAGCAGACAGCAAAAAGATCGAAATCTACTTTAGGGGGGGATTTTATGAGTAAATCGCC
>CAIFEY010000048.1 GCA_903789635.1 uncultured Eubacteriaceae bacterium | reverse complement strand
GAGCAAGCATCCGACGACCGGAAAGCCGATCCCGTCGCCGTTCATCAATATCGGAATCAACTACATGAATCAGGCGAACCGCCTGTGGGACGAGATCTTCCAGATCGTAAAGGAGAACTGCTCCGCCGAGTACAGCGGCGCGAATCCGCAGGACGACGTGATGGAACGCCTTCTCCGCGCAAGAAAGGGACTCTAACATATGAACACACAAAGACTTGAACAGGTACCCATCGACAAGCTGGTGCCCTACGCCCGGAACGCCCGGACGCATTCAAAAGAACAGATCGCGCAGCTCCGCTCCTCCCTCCGGGAGTTCGGATTCGTATCGCCCGCGGTTATCGATCAGGATTACAACATCCTCGTCGGCCACGGCAGGATTCAGGCTGCCCGTGAGGAAGGATACAAGACCGTCCCGTGCGTCTTCGCCGAGGATCTGACCGACGCGCAGAAACGCGCCTACATTCTCGCGGACAACCAACTCGCACTCAACGCCGGATGGGATGAGGAGATGCTGTCTGTCGAACTGGCCGATCTGCAGGAGAACGCCTTTGACCTCTCCCTGCTCGGCTTTGACGACAAGGAGCTGGAGAAGCTGCTGAACGGAGAATCCGACAAAGACATCGAGGATGACGACTTCGACCTGTCCGCGGCACTCGAGAAAGCATCCTTCGTGGAGCGCGGCGACATCTGGACAGTCGGACGGCACAAGCTTATGTGCGGCGACGCCACCAGTGCCGAAGATGTAGATGCACTCATGGACGGCAAGCGCGCGAACCTCGTGCTGACGGACCCGCCCTACGGCGTCTCCTTCAAGGCCTCCGATGGCCTGACGATCCAGAACGACAGCCTCAAGGGCGAGGAATTCTACAACTTCCTGCTCTCCGCATTCAAGAACATGGCGGACCATCTGGAGAAAGGCGGAGCGGCCTACTGCTTCCATGCCGACACCGAGGGCCTGACCTTCCGGCGGGCATTCGTCGATGCGGGATTCCATCTCGCGGGCGTGTGCATCTGGGTGAAGAACTCCCTCGTGCTCGGACGTTCCGACTACCAGTGGCAGCATGAGCCCGTGCTCTACGGATTCCTCCAGAACGGCAAGCATCCATGGTACGCAGGACGCGCAGAAACCACCATATGGAACTTCGACAAGCCGAAGCGCAACAAGGATCATCCGACCAGCAAGCCGCTTGACCTGCTCGGCTATCCGATCCAGAACTCCACGCAGGAGAACGCCATCGTCATCGACACCTTCGGTGGCAGCGGCTCCACGCTCATGGCATGCGAACAACTGAACCGCACCTGCATGATGATGGAGCTCGACCCGAAATACGCCTCGGTCATCCTCCGTCGCTATGTCGAGGACACCGGTGACGCAGAGAATGCGCATGTCATCCGGGATGGCAAGAAACTCCTCTATTCCGACCTTGTAAAAGAAGTCGAGCTGCCGGATGGCGAGTGATTCCTTTGTGTACTAAGCACAGTTTCTCGGGCTCATATCCGGAAGTTTTTCTACCTGAGAAATATCGATTATTTGCTTGCTATTACAGCCGTTCAGAGTGATGTATAGACATGCCGAAAGGCACAGGGCCTGCGGCAGAAAACCACATTAAACGGAGGTAAAACACATGCGAATCAACTACAACGTAACAGGAGCACAGAGGAAGGAACTGGTGAAGGTCATCGCCGACACGACCGGTGCAAATGCCGAGTACATGAGGATGCCGACCTGCAATTACCAGATCGACTACTTCACGGTCACCAAGGACGGCGCGCTCGAGTTCAACGACATGGCGGATTCCGAGGAAGTCGAGAAGGTTCTCGAAGCCATCGCCGCCGCGGGATTCGAGCCGGAAACGGCTGAAACCGAATCCAAGGAGGAATCCACCGAGCAGGAAGAAGCCGCACCAGAGGCCGAGGAAACCGGTCTTACGGTCGAGATTCCGCTCGACAAGGTGGCGGTCGGAACGCTGACCAACATCCTCGACGCGAAGGGAACGCTCATCAAGAAGGCGCTCGGCATTGACGACCTGCGGTTTGAGATCAGGGACGACTGCATCGCCTTCCCATGGTTCCCGGAACTGCCAACGCCGGAGGAGACCAGAGCCTACGCGATGTTCATCGCCCAGCTCTGCAAGCTCTCCAAGCAGCTCAAGCGGGCGAGCTCGACGGAAACGCCGGTCGCCAACGAGAAGTATGCATTCCGCTGCTTTCTGCTCCGCCTTGGATTCATCGGCGCGGAGTACAAACAGGAGCGCAAGATCCTGCTCCGGAACCTTGAGGGCAATTCAAGCTGGAAGAACGGCGCTCCCAGGAAGGAAGCCACGGAAGAAGACACGGAGACCGAGGAGGTGCAGGCATGAGAATGATCAGACCGGAACAGCTCGACCAGCTGAAGAAAACCTACCCAAACGGCATCCGCGTGGAGCTGGTGCAGATGGATGACATTCAGGCTCCTCCCGCTGGGACACGCGGAACCGTCTACGGCATCGACGATACCGGCAGCCTGCTGGTTCACTGGGACAACGGCAGCAGCTTGAACGTCATCTACGGCGAGGACATCGTGCGAAAGGTGGTGGACTGACATGGATGAGAAAATCAAGGAGCAGATCCTCGCGATTCGCGATACCGGCCTTTGCAATATGTTCGACCTACCCTACGTGCAGCGCCTCGCCTTCGACCGGAACTACTACGAGCTGGTTCTCTTCATCGAGGAGCACAGGAAGGAATATGTGCATTTCATCATGACCGGCGAGACCGGAGAATCCTGATTCAGGACAAAGAAATTTATCAATTTATCTGGCCGAATGGACTTGCTATATGTGCCGGACAGAGTGATATATACACATGCCGAAAGGCACAGAAAACCAAGCAAACAAGCGAAAATCAGGAGGAACACACGATGGAAAAGAACACATACTTCGAACAGATGAGAGACACGGCAATCGCCTACAATGAGGCGCAGGCCATCCGCGAAAAGGACCGCGAAGCCATGAAGGAAGCCGACGACTGGGACGGCGTGAAAGCCTTCGACGAACGCGAAAAGAAGGAGTTCCCTTACCCCTTCACCGCCGGGCAGAACAAGGCGCTCCGCGAATACGACCGGAGCCTTCGGAACGGCGCGGACGCATTCGAGGTCGACGACCTTCCTTGGGATTACGAGCTTGCCGACTTCGTTGACACGCTCCGCAAGGCCGGAATCGCCGCGATTGTGGTAACCGATGAAAGCACCGGCCTGATGGATGGCATCTACGGGCTGACAAACCTCGGCTGCCAGATGACTGGCCTCAAGACCGTCACCAGAGCCGACGACCACCGCTTCGGCAGCAAGGAACCGGAACGCAAGAACGGTATCGAATTCCAGCTGTAAACTACACAATCCGGCCTCCCGGATAAGCCCGAAAGATTGTCACATATATTCCTCGAAATGACTTGCTATCAAGGCCGAACAGAGTGATATATGTACACACCGAAAGGGAAAACAAAGCAAACGGAGGATAAGACAATGTGGGAAAAAGGATCACTGCTCATCGACGGAACGGTCGTTAAATACTGGGTGAAGCACTACCCGGAACCTTCCGAGGAATACGGAATCGACGGAGGCAAAATCAGCAAGATGGAGCTGCGGATCGACGGCAAGGTAACCCTCAACTACGACCGCGGATGGGACATCGAGCCCGAGGACGAGGCAAGCCAGCTTGCCTACGCGGTTCTCATGAAGCAGTACAACTGATAAACATCTGAATTTGAATATTCCGAAAGCAGAGTCCAGACGGGCTCTTGCTCTCGTACTGATAGAAACCGCAGCGATGCGGTTATTTTTATGCCACCAGGAAGGAGGCATGCTCCGTGGCAATGCGAAAACTGAAGAAATACAAGGTCACACGATTCATGGAGAAAACCTCCCACTACGACCAGAATCTTGCGGACTACGCCTGCCTTTTCATCGAGCAGCTCTGCCACACCAAAGGCACCTGGGCGGGAAAGCGGTTCGAGCTGATTGACTGGCAGGAGCAGATCGTGCGTGACCTGTTCGGCGTCATCAAGGAGAACGGCTACCGGCAGTTCAACACCGCCTACGTCGAGATACCCAAGAAGCAAGGCAAGTCGGAGCTTGCCGCGGCCATCGCTCTGCTTCTCACCTGCGGGGACAACGAGGAGCGCGCCGAGGTATACGGCTGCGCCGCCGACCGCAACCAGGCCAAGATCGTCTTTGACGTGGCGGTCGACATGGTGCGGTTCTGCCCGGCGCTCAGCAAGCGCGTGAAGATACTCGAATCGCAGAAGCGGCTCGAATACCTCCCCACGCACAGCTTCTACCAGGTGCTGTCCGCCGACGTGGCAAACAAGCACGGTTTCAATACGCATGGCGTGATCTTCGATGAGCTGCACACGCAGCCGAACCGGAAGCTGTTTGATGTCATGACCAAGGGCAGCGGCGACGCGAGGATGCAGCCGCTGTTCTTCCTGATTACGACCGCCGGAAACGATACGAACAGCATCTGCTATGAGCAGCATCAGAAGGCGCTCGACATCATGAACGGGCGCAAGCATGACCCGACCTTTTACCCTGTCATCTTCGGCGCTGACGAATCCGAGGACTGGACCGACCCGAAGGTGTGGAAGAAAGCGAATCCGTCGCTTGGCATTACGGTCGGCATCGACAAGGTGAAAGCCGCCTGCGAGTCGGCAAAGCAGAATCCCGGCGAGGAGAACTCCTTCCGGCAGCTGAGACTCAACCAATGGGTGAAACAGTCGGTCAGATGGATGCCGATGGACAAATGGGACGCCTGCGCCTTCCCGGTCAACGAGGACGACCTCGAAGGCCGCGTCTGCTACGGCGGACTCGACCTCTCATCCACAACCGATATCACGGCTTTCGTGCTGGTATTCCCGCCATTGGATGAGGACGACAAGTACATGGTTCTTCCGTATTTCTGGGTGCCGGAAGAAACCTTGGATCTTCGTGTCCGACGCGACCATGTTCCCTACGACCTCTGGCAGAAACAAGGCGTACTCGAAACCACCGAGGGCAACGTCATCCACTACGGCTATATCGAGAAGTTCATTGAGAACTTAGGCGAACGGTTCAACATCCGAGAGATCGCTTTCGACCGCTGGGGAGCCGTTCAGATGGTGCAGAACCTTGAGGGCATGGGCTTCACCGTCGTGCCGTTCGGACAGGGCTTTCGTGACATGAATAGCCCTACAAAGGAACTGATGAAGCTGACACTCGAAAAGAGAATAGCCCACGGCGGCCATCCTGTTCTCAGGTGGATGATGGATAACGTCTTTATTCGCACCGATCCGGCGGGGAACATCAAAGCGGATAAGGAAAAGTCGTCAGAAAAAATAGACGGAGTGATCGCAACGATCATGGCGCTGGATCGTGCCATACGCCTTGGAAATGACAACAGTGAGAGCGTCTACGACTCGAGAGGCATCCTGTTTATTTGAATAATGAAGGTGATGAATTTGAATACTGTAATAGACAGGGACATAGCTTTGGAGGACGATCACCTCCGATATTGCATCGGACCAGACGGAGCTTCTTTTATCTGTGACATTCAGGCACTGCCGCTGCTTCTTCAGCACAACTGGCTGATAGACGCCTATGGCTACCCGGTGACGAAGATTCATAAACGGACTACCCGTTTTTCAAGAATGCTTATAAATCCACCGCCGGGCTTCTACGTTGACCATATCAACGGTGATCCGGCGGACAACCGCAAAGACAATCTGCGGCTGGCATCGGAAATCAATAACCAGCGGAACATGTGCCTGCCAAAGCACAATACATCGGGATTCAAAGGCGTGGGATTCCGAAAGGACAGAGGAAAATTCAGGGCGTATATCAGCATTCACAACAAGACAAAGCATCTCGGCTATTTTGATAACGCCGAGGACGCAGCGAGAGCCTATGACAAGGCTGCTCGCTTTTATTTTGGCAATTTTGCATGCGTAAATTTCCCGGAAACCGGCGAACAGAGCTGTTTCAGGAACGAGGACAAATGAATGATCTTTATTGCAATCATGGGCTTCCTGCTTCTGCGGGAGGCCCTTAACAGTATGGAGGACTTGATATGAGCATATTCAACAGATGGTTTCGTGGGCGTGACGCTCCCAAGGATTCAACTGCCGGGAGTAGCTACCGCTTCTTCTTCGGAGGAACAACCAGCGGCAAGGCTGTGACCGAACGCTCCGCCATGCAGATGACGGCGGTCTACTCCTGCGTACGGATTCTCTCGGAAGCAATCGCGGGCCTGCCGCTGCATCTCTACAGATACACGGATAACGGCAGCAAGGAGAAGGCCATCGACCACCCGCTCTACGAGCTGCTGCACGACGAACCGAATCCGGAGATGACTTCATTCGTCTTCCGCGAAACGCTCATGACGCACCTGCTCCTCTGGGGCAACGCCTACGCGCAGATCATAAGAAACGGCAAAGGCGAAGTGGTCGCGCTCTACCCGCTGATGCCGAACCGCATGACGGTCGACCGCGACGACAGCGGACAGCTCTACTACGAATACCAGACCTCGCAGGACGAGGCTCACACGATGAACGGGAGCCTCGTCAGGCTCTCACCTTACGACGTGCTCCACATCCCCGGTCTCGGCTTCGACGGGCTCGTCGGCTACTCGCCCATCGCGATGGCCAAAAACTCGATCGGCATGTCGATTGCCTGCGAGGAGTACGGCGCGAAGTTCTTCGCAAACGGCGCGACGCCCGGCGGAATCCTCGAACACCCCGGCGTGGTGAAGGACCCGGAAAGGGTCCGGGAAAGCTGGAACACGGCCTTCGGCGGCTCCGCCAACTCCAACAAAGTGGCGGTCCTCGAGGAAGGCATGAAATACACACCGATCAGCATCAGCCCGGAGCAGGCACAGTTCCTCGAGACACGGAAATTCCAGATCGACGAGATCGCGAGGATCTTCCGCATCCCGCCCCACATGATCGGCGACCTTGAGAAAAGCTCGTTCAGCAACATCGAGCAGCAGTCCCTGGAATTCGTGAAATACACGCTCGACCCGTGGGTCTCCCGCTGGGAGCAGTCCATGCGTAGAGCGCTCCTCCGCCCCGAGGAGAAGAAGGAATACTTCTTCAAATTCAACGTGGACGGGCTTCTCAGAGGCGACTACCAGAGCCGCATGAACGGATACGCGACTGCACGCCAGAACGGATGGATGTCTGCGAACGACATCCGCGAGCTCGAAAACCTCGACCGCATCCCCGCCGAGGAAGGCGGGGACCTGTACCTCATCAACGGCAACATGACCAAGCTCGAAGACGCGGGAATCTTCGCAGCCTCGGCTTCAACAGAAACGGAGGAACCTGATGAAACGCAGGAAGAACAGACAGAATCACAGGAGCCGGAGCAATCCTCAAATCTCCGGGAAAGGAGGAAGTCCCTATGACAAGAAAATTCTGGCGATGGGCGCGAAACGAGACCCCGGACGGCTTCGGATCCGACCGCACGCTCTACCTCGACGGAGAAATCTCCGATGAGACCTGGTACGGCGACGAAATCACGCCGCAGGCCTTCAAAGATGAGCTGAACGCTGGCGAAGGCAACATCACGCTCTGGATCAACAGTCCCGGCGGCGACGTTTTCGCGGCGGCCCAGATCTACAACATGCTTATGGACTACCCGTACGACGTGACCGTCAAGATCGACGCGCTCGCGGCATCCGCGGCATCCGTCATCGCGATGGCCGGTACAAGGGTCTGCATGAGCCCCGTCGCGATGCTCATGGTGCACAACCCCGCGACCATCGCGATCGGCGACAGCGAGGAGATGCAGAAAGCCATCGACATGCTTTCCGAGGTCAAGGAAAGCATCATGAACGCCTACGAGCTCAAGTCAGGGCTGTCCCGGAACAAGATCTCGAAGCTCATGGACGCCGAGACCTGGATGAACGCCAGGGAAGCGAAGAAGCTCGGATTCGCGGACGAGATCCTCTTCTCGGACGGCACAGAGCCGGATGACGATGGCAAGGAGCCTGACGACGATACGGAAATCGAGATGCTTTTCTCCCGGAAGGCCGTCACCGACTCCCTGCTCTCGAAGCTCATCCCGAAACGCGCACCCGCGCAGAAAGATACGAAACCGGCCGTCAAGGCCGCCGACCTCAGGAAGCGCCTGTCGCTTCTCAGCCACTGAAACGAAATGGAGGAATCCGAAATGACCAAGATCATGGACCTTATGGAAAAAAGAGCCAAGGCGTGGGACGCCGCGAAGAACTTCCTCGACACCCACTCCACGGGCGGCGGCAACGTGTCCGCGGAGGACGCCGCCACCTATGACAGGATGGAGAAGGAGGTCACCGACCTCACGCACGACATCGAGCGCCTGCAGCGTCAGGAGCAGATCGACAAGATGCTCTCCCAGCCGACCTCTGCGCCGCTCACCGGGAAACCGGGCGCAAAGGACGAGCCGGACGACAAGCCGGGCATCGCGTCCAAGGCGTACAAGACCGCGTTCTGGGACAGCATCCGCAAGCGCAACTGGTACGACGTCAAGAACGTCCTCGAGGCCGGGACCGATGCGAACGGCGGCTACCTCGTCCCGGACGAGTACGAGAGGCAGCTTGCGCAGGCGCTGACCGACGAGAACTTCTTCCGCTCCCTCGCCCACGTCATCCAGACCGACAGCGGGACGCACACCATCCCGATCGTCGCATCCCACGGGACGGCGAGCTGGATGGAGGAGAACGGCCTGTACCCGGAATCCGACGAGACCTTCGACCAGATCACGCTCTCCGCGTACAAGCTCGGCACCGCCATCAAGGTGTCCGAGGAGCTGATGAACGATTCCGTATTCGACCTGCAGTCCTACATCTCCACTGAGTTTGCCCGCAGAATCGGCGCTGCCGAGGAAGAGGCGTTCCTTGTGGGCGACGGCCAGAAGAAGCCGGAAGGCGTCTTCACCAAGGTCAAGGCGACTGAGGGCGCGACCACGGAAATCGCCAACACGAATATTACCTTCGACGAGATCATGGATGTATTCCATTCTCTGAGAAGCGTGTACCGCAACCGCGCAGTCTGGATTCTCAACGACTCCACCGTCAAGGCGCTGCGCAAGATCAAGGACGGGAACGGCAACTACATCTGGCAGCCGTCGGTTGTAGCCGGTCAGCCGGACACAATCCTCAACCGTCCTTATCGCACCTCGATCTACGCGCCGGAGCTGGCGGCGGGCAACGTGCCGATCCTGTTCGGAGACTTCTCCTACTACTGGATCGCAGACAGACAGGGACGGTCCTTCAAGCGCCTGTCCGAGCTGTACGCGGCGAACGGCCAGATCGGATTCCTTGCGTCGGAGCGCGTCGACGGCAAGCTCATCCTGCCGGAAGCCGTGCGCGGCCTTTCCGTCAAGGTGGCAGGCTGATAAGCACGATAACCATTTCACGGGCATCTCCGGGCTTTCCGGAGGTGCCTGATTTTGTATGGAGGAATTCTCATGGAAGTAACGCTTGAGGAAGCCAAAACCTATCTGCGAGTCAGTTCTTCCGATGAGGACGAGCTGATCAAGAGCCTCATCACGACCGCGACGGAGATGGTGCAGGACATCGCCCGTTTCTCCGACGAGGAACGGGAGGCGAGCGAGGAAAGGATCCTCATCCGCATGCGCATCGCCATCCTCTACACCGTGGCGTACCTCTACGAGCACCGGGAGGAGGCGGACCACAACCAGCTGAACCTCACGCTCCGCGCGCTGCTCTTCGGCGTCAGGAAGGAGGGCTTCTGATGAACATCGCCGCGCTCCGCGTCCCCGTGACCTTCCAGAAGAACGCGGTCACGGTCGACAAGTACGGGAACCACATCTCGGCATGGACGGACTACTTCACGTGCCATGCCACCATCGGCACGCAGACCGGCACCGAGTCGAGCGGCGAGATCATCAGCCCCGAGGAGTCCCTCGACTTCACCTGCCGCTGGTGCTCCGAGCTCGCCGTGGTCGAATCCACGAAATACCGGATCCTCGCGGAAGGCAAGACCTACAACATCACCTACGTGAACCCGATGGGATACAAACGCAACTCGATCAAATTCAACTGCAGGCTGGAGAAAGGCACATGAGCAGGAACACGTCGATCGACGACATGGACTCCGCCATCATGACGGAGCTTGAGAAATACGCGGACCTCGCGGCGGACGACCTGAAGGACGCCGTGAAGGAAACGGCGAAATCCGTCCGCAAGGACATCCAAGACAACGCCCCGGTGGACACGGGGAAATACAAGAAATCGTGGTCCGTGAAGAACGTCCACGAGGACTCCGAATCCATCGACCTCGTCGTGCACTCGAGGAACCGCTACCAGATCGCCCACCTGCTCGAACACGGGCACGCCAAGCGCGGCGGCGGAAGGGTCGCCGCACGGCCCCACATCGCAAGCGCCGAGCAGCGCGGCAGCGAGAAGCTCGTCGAGGCCATCGAAAGCAAGCTGAAAGGATGACATCCCATGACATTCGAGGAAACGAAATCGATGATCGAGGAGACCGGGCTCCCCGTCGCCTACGACCACTTCGCGGAAGGCGAGTCCCCGGACCCGCCCTTCATCTGCTTCCTTTTCCCGGGAAGCGACAACCTGTTTGCGGACAACACGGTCTTCCAGAAGATCGACGAACTCAATGTCGAGCTCTACACGGACAGGAAGGATCCCGATATGGAAACCCGGATCGAGGACATCCTCAACTCGCATGAGCTCCCCTTCGAAAAATCGGAGGTGTGGATCGCGGAGGAACGGATGTACGAGGTCCTGTACCAGACACAGATCATCGGAGGTTAACAGATATGGCTAACAAGAAAAACAAGGTCAAGTTCGGCCTCAAGAACTGCCACTACGCGATCGCGACGCTCGCCGAGGACGGCACGGTCACGTTCGGCACACCCGTCGCCATGCCCGGCGTGGTATCGCTCTCCCTTGACGCGGAGGGCGACAATGACCCGTTCTACGCGGATGACTCCGTGTATTACATGGTCTCGAACAACAACGGATACTCCGGCGACTTCGAGCTTGCCCTCATCCCGGAGAGCTTCCTCACGGACGTGATGCACGAGACGGAGGACGCAAACGGTGTCATCGCCGAGAACAAGGACGTGGAGCCGGAGCATTTCGCGCTCCTTTTCGAGTTCTCCGGCGACCAGCGGAAGATCCGCCACTGCATGTACTACTGCTCGGCGATCCGCCCGTCTGTGTCCAGCTCCACGAAGGAGGACTCCACGGAGGTGCAGACGGAGACCCTCTCCCTCACCGTGTTCCCGCTTCCGTCCGGACTCGTGAAGGTCAAGACCGGCACGAACACTACCGACGCGGTGTACAACGCATGGTACGACAAGGTCTACGAGCCTTCGGCAAGTGCAACGGCATCCTCGTCCACGAGCGGCACAAGTGAGTGAGGTGAACGGTTATGGCAGTGACAAAGACCATCGACCTTGACGGCAGACAGGTGACGTTCCGCGCGTCCGCCGCGATCCCGAGACTCTACAGGAACAAGTTCCACCGGGACATCTACCGTGACCTGAACGAACTGCAGAAAGGCATCGACGAAAACGACGCTGAGAACTCCAGCCTCGACACGTTCAGTCTCGAACTGTTCGAGAACATCGCGTGGCTCATGGCTAAGCACGCGGACAAGACCGTGCCGGACACCCCGGAGGAATGGCTGGACGAATTTAATACATTCTCGATCTACGAGATTCTCCCGCAGATCATCGAGCTGTGGGGACTCAATACCGAGCAGCAGGTGCCCGTTAAAAAAACAGCATGCGACAGAGCGGGAAATGACGACCCCGATCTTCCTGCTCCGCTGCGTGCAGATCGGGCTTTCCATCTCGGAACTCGACCTTCTGACGATCGGAACCGTCAACGACATGTATGCCGAAATGAGCAACGACGACTATGACTATGCCGAGATCGCAACGCAGGAGCAAATGGACAGATTCTAAGGAAGGAGGCAGCGTATGGCTGACAGAATCAAAGGCATCACAGTCGAGATCGGCGGCGATACGACC
>CAIFEY010000047.1 GCA_903789635.1 uncultured Eubacteriaceae bacterium | reverse complement strand
GGGTCGTGGAGCGTACCCCGCGTGCCGGGGGCGCGGGGGGGGGCGGGGGGGGGGGGGCGGGGGGGGGGGCGGCCCCCCCCCCCCCCCCCCCCGCCGCCCTCCGGGACACCGGACTTTTCGGACACCGGGGCTGATGGTAGAGGTATACAGTATCCAATGGCGATGCAGGCAGGGGTGTTGGGTAATCGCGACTATGCATCGCTAAGATAACAGCCTTTTTGCAATCAGAACCTCCCATGGGATTTTGTCAAACTGTGAAGAATCCCGATCTCGGGGATGTTAAAAAATTAATTATGTTATTGTGTGAAGATCGGCGATTTCGGAACGGTTGAGCGCAATCGAATTAACGATAATGAGTATCGGGGTTAGAAATCGCTGTAATGGAATGGTGATTCTTGGCATGGTGCTGATGGATTCTGACAATTTAAGGTTTGATTAAAGTTGTATTCGGACATCGATATCACAAGTGCTCTCTGTCCACCGGGATGAGGAACGCGGACAGGATTTACTGTGTTTTTGTGTACAGATAAGCGTACAACAATTCATATTTTCTTCTTCAGGACGATTTGACAGAAACTTTTTTGATTTCTTCATAAAACCGATCCTAATTCGGATTGACTGAACCAAAAATGCAGCCTGAGGCCGCCGAGCCCGAACCTTGGAATTTTGAGGATGTTTTTCCGGGAGAAACCATCCGAAAAAACAAAGGTCTTGATCGTTAAAGTGTTTAATTACCAGTAACTGGTGTATGGTGTATACCGTCGTTGTCCCCCGGTTTTCGATGCCCCGGCATTTTTCATCCCGGTGTCCCTCATGCGACCCCGACTGCCATTACCCCCGCGAATAATCACACGCCCCCGCCAACCATTACTCCAAAAATCCTAAAACACGGACACCCTCAGCAAGCGATTCCGCAGCGACTGCTACAATTCCACGCAGAGCGACAGCAGGATTTCGTTGGAGTTGCATTCTTCTTAGTGCAACTCCCGAAATCCAACGAGCTCTGCGTATGGAATTGTCAGTCGCGAGGACGTAGTGAGATGAGGGTGTCCGTGTTTACGCCGCGAGGGCGATGTTCCTTTGCGGGAACGCATCGCACGCAGCTGACCAACGGGAGGCTGCGTACCTTCGGCCCGCGGCCTTAACCCCCGGTTATAAAAGGGTCGGCGGGCCGCTCGCCGCGCGCCAGCCAGCTAATTAGGGCGCGCGGCGAAAAATCGAAGGAATCTGGCGAACGCGCAGGCGGAGGCAGATTCCTTCCTTGCCTAAAATCAAAGCAACGCGACAGACACGCATCTGGCTGGCGCGTTGCCTCCTTACCGCCCGCAGGGCGGCGCCTACAATTGGCGGATGCGACCATCGGGAGCATCCGCCCTCCTCTCCTTGAATCGCTAAAACACGGCCGAACCCTGTGAGACCGTGTTTCAACCGATTCGCCGCCCCGCGGCACCCCGAAGGGACCGGGCCGACAGAGCAATAGCGCGCTGCTTCCTCTTAGGATTGGAAACAAAATATGGTGCAATATTTTAAGACTAATGATTCGTAAAATATTGAGCGTGCGGTGCGCCTGTGCTAATATAACTGTAAAGACAAAGCGATAAAGCAATGAAAGGATGTGGTTTTATGGCAATTATTAAGCCTGTTTCTGATCTTAGGAATTATAATTCTGTATTGGAAGACGTATCGGCTGGGTCTCCTGTATATCTTACTGTCAATGGAAGGGGAAAGTATACCATTCGTGATATTGCAGAGGACGATGAATTCGAGAAGACCAAAGCAATGCTTCGCCTTATCTGCGAGCTGAATGAAGGAAGAGAATCCGGTGAAGAAGAGGGATATGTGTCTGCTGCAGATGTCAGAGCATATTTTCAGGGTAAGCGTCCATGAAATATCAAATAGTGTATTCTAAGACAGCACTCCGAGATCTTGATCGTGTTTGGAATGATGTGTTTGAGGCCTCCAAGAATGATAATACTGCACTGAAGTACATTAATGAATTAATGAGTAAGGTTGAAGCAAAGGCGGACAATCCGAAATCTGGAGCCCCTTTGTACTATCAGGATCTTTTCGTGGGCTACTACTTTATCGTATTTAAGGCTTATATTGTTTTTTACAGAGTCGATAAAGATAAGCTGTATGTGGACAGGGTATTGTTTGGAGCAAGTGATTATATGAGATATCTTCATCTCGGCGCGGGTGAATAAATTTGATTATATGAGAAGGATGGAGGGCAGAATGGTCAAAATCGCATTGAACGGCGGGATGCCGAAGGAGATAAATCCGGATGTCCCGACTACTGTGGATGAGTACAGCGAGGAGATTCGGTGGTTCGTCGAGCAGGGGCTTCGGTATTTTCATATTCATTTCCGCGATGCGGAGGGGATGGACAGCCTGGAGCAGGCGGTGGTGCAGCCGCAGTGGGAAGAATTGAAGGCGAGATTTCCGCAGATACAGATTGGTGTGGGGTCCCCGCTGCTTTTTGGCCGCACGCAGGAACAGAGAATGGAGCAGGTCGGGAAGTGGGAGGGCTGGAAGCCGGATTATATCTCGGTCAATGTTCCGGAAGAGGGAACCGTGGAGTTCATGCGGCTGTTGAGGGAGAAGGGCGTTCCGATGGAGGTCTCCTGCTTCACGATGGAGGACGCGCGGGTTTTTGTCGAAAACGGATACATTGAATATGCCGACCGCGTCCTGATCGAGGTGAGCGGGGAGAAGGACGGGCCTGCCACGATCGAGAAGGCCAGATCGATTTACGAGTTTCTGCACAGCCGGTATCCGAAGGTGGAATATCTCGTCCACGGGGAGGATATTTTCACGTGGGATGTGATTGGTTTTGCGAAGAAGGAGGGCCTGAGCTGGAGGATCGGCATGGAGGATGTTGCGACGGATGAGCAGGGGAATCCGATGCATTCCAACAGGGCGCTTTACGAGCACGCGCTGGAAGTATAGCGATCTTGGGAGTGCCGTTTCTTCCGGCAGGCGATAAGCAGTAAAGCAGGCAGCGAAAACTATAACAATAACTATGGGGACAAAAAATGACGTTACAGCAGTTAAGATATGTGATCTCAGTGGCGGAGTCGGGCTCGATTACGGAGGCGGCGAAGCAGCTGTTTATCTCGCAGCCAAGCCTGTCTAAGGCGATCAAGGAGATCGAGAAGGAGCAGGGCATGCAGCTCTTCCAGCGGGGACGGTCCGGGGTCATCCTGACCACGGACGGGCGGGAGTTCGCCGGCTACGCCCGCCAGGTTCTGCAGCAGATGGAGAATCTGGAGAACCGGTTTTTCGATGAGGGGCCGAAGAAGATCAACTTCGGCGTGTCCACCCAGCACTACACGTTCGCGGAGAATGCGTTCGTGGAGATGGTCAAGCGGTTCGGGGAGGAGCGGTACGAGTTCTTCTTCAACGAGACCGGCACGCACCGGATTCTGGAAGATGTGAGGAATCGGGTCAGCAACCTGGGCATTCTCTATCTGTCGGAGGAGAATGCATCCGTGCTGGAGGCAGAGATCGAGGAATACGGGCTGGTCTTCACGCCGCTCTTTATGGCAAAAGCGCACGTTTTTCTGCAGAGCGAACACCCGCTTGCCGGCAGAAAATCCATCCGGCTGGAGGAATTGGAACCTTATCCCCGGGTGAATTTTGTCCAAGGCAACTACGAATCGCCGTTCTACTCGGAGGAAATCCTCAGCACCGTGCCTTCCGCCAAGGAGATCAAAGTCAACGACCGCGGCGCGATCGTCCGATTCATGATCGGCTTGGACGCCTACACGATTTCCAGCGGAATTTTCCCGCGCTATCTCCACCGCGACCGGATCATCGCTGTACCCCTGGAGGTGGAGCAGCAGATGCAGATTGGCTACCTGACGGTGAAAAACCACCGTTTGGACGATCTGGAGACGGCATACATCGAGGAAGTCCTGAAGTATCGGCCATAGACTGAGGCTATGCAACCTCATTCAATATAGGTGTTATACATGCGTCCCTCCCGATGCTAATATTAGAAAAACGAATTTTATTAGCATTAGCGAAATCGGAAACGCAGCACTTGAAGGATGCGGGGGAGGTCAACAGATGCCGACATATGTAATAGGAAGTTTTCTCGTATATTGTGTAATCAATGCTTTCACGCCGGGGCCGGGCAATCTGCTGGCTCTGAACACCGTCACGAACTATGGTTGGACAAAGGGCAGACCGCTCTTCATAGGAATCTTCTCCGGATACCTGGCGGTTCAGCTCATCTGCTGCCTGATCGTCTACGGCATAGGAACGATGGCGCCGGGGCTGATGAACATCTTGAAATATGTCGGCGCGGCCTACATCCTCTGGCTGGCGGTCCACATCGCCTTCAGCAAACTCGAGCCGGAAGACACGCAGTCGTCCGCGTCCTTCCTCAAGGGCTTCCTCCTGCAGTTCGTCAACGTCAAAATCTACATGTTCGGCATCACCGCCCTGACCGGCTACATCACGGATTACAGCACGTCCTTCCTGATCCTGCTGTTCTTTGAGCTGGTGATCGTCGCCATGGGAATCCTCGCGACCAGCTGCTGGATCGGCCTGGGCGTCGTGATTCAGCGCTTCTACGTGCGCCACTTCCGGGTGATCAACGTCATCCTGGCGCTGACGCTGCTGGAGTGCATTTACAGTATGCTGGTGTGAACACGGGCGCCCTCAGCTCTCGGAATGCGGACAACGACAGCTCCCGGGGAAATACGGGCACCCTCAGCTCGCGGAATACGGACAATATAAGCTCCCAGAGAAACACGGGCGCCCTCAGCGCGCTAAGTCCTCGTGACAGACAATTCCTTGCTCAGAACTCATTGGATTTCTGGAGCTGCACTAAGAGGAGTGCAGCTCCAGCGAAATCCTGCTTTCGTTCTTCGCGGAATTGTAACTGTCACTGCGGAGTCGCTTGCTGAGGGCACCCGTGTTTTGGGAGCTTTCTGCGTCCGTAATTCGGTCGCTAGTGGTGCCCGTATTTTGGGAGCTGTGTAGGTCCGATAGTCGCGAGCTGATGGCGCCTGTGTTCTTGAGCGCTGTGTAGGTCCGATAGCCGTGAGCTGATGGCGCCTGTATTCTTGAGAGCTGTGTAGGTCCGATAGTCGCGAGCTGATGGCGCCTGTGTTCTTGAGAGTTGTGTAGGTCCGATAGTCGTGAGCTGATGGCGCCTGTGTTTTTGGAGTTTTGTTTGGCGGGGGATCGTGATTGATCGCCGCAGTAAAGGCTGGCTGAGGCAGTTTGAGGGGAGAGGTAGGATTTCGTTCTTCGCGGAATTGTAACTGTCACTGCGGAAACGCTTGCTGAGGGCATCCGTGTGTTGGTATTTTTGGCTTTAATGTAAGGCAGGGATTCGTGGTTGTTAGAGGCTGTAAGGTCGGGGGAAGGCTGAACGGCAGCAGTCAAGAACCCGGTCTGATGAAGAAGGAGATTAGAATCAATGAATATACGTCATGCAGCAGCGTCCGATCTGGACGCGGTTTCCGCCGTTGAAAATGAGTGCTTTCCGCCTGCCGAGGCAGCGACAAAGGAATCATTCGCAGACAGGATCAAGTACTACGGAAATCACTTCTGGCTGATGTTCGATGGCGGGAAGCTGATCGCGTTCGTCGACGGATTTGTCACGGATGAGCCGGACTTAACGGATGAAATGTACGACGATGCCTCCATGCACAACGAAAACGGAAAGTGGCAGATGATCTTCGGGGTGAATACGATCCCGGAATGCCGGAAGCGCGGTTACGCGGGCGAACTGCTCCGCCGCGCCATAGACGACGCCAGGGCGCAGGGCAGAGAAGGCCTGGTGCTGACCTGCAAGGAGAGGCTGATTCATTATTACGCCAAGTTTGGATTCGTCGACGAGGGGGTTTCCGATAAGTCGACGCACGGGAATGCGGTGTGGCATCAGATGCGCTGTCAGCTCACGTAATGCGGACAACGTCAGCTCCCGGGGAAATACGGGCACCATCAGCTCGCGGAATACGGACAATGTAAGCTCCCACAGAAACACGGGCGCCCTCAGCGCGCTAAGTCCTCGTGACAGACAATTCCTTGCTCAGAACTCATTGGATTTCGGGAGCTGCACTAAGAAGAAGCACGGGCACCCGAAGCGCGCTAGTCCTCGTGACAGACAATTCTTTGCTCGGAACTCATTGGATTTCGGGAGCTGCACTAAAAGGAGTGCAACTCCAACGAAATCCTGCTCTCGTTCCTCGCAGAATTGTCACTGTCACTGCGGAGTCGCTTGCTTCGGGCGCCCGTGTTTTCGTGTTTTTGCTTTAATGGTAGGCGGGGGTTGTGATTGATCGCAGCAGTAAAGGCAGGCTGAGGCGGTTTGAGGGGAGAGGTAGGATTTCGTTCTTCGCGGAATTGTAACTGTCACTGCGAAGTCGCTTGCTGAGGGCACCCGTGTTTTGGGAGCTTTATATGTCCGTAATTCGATCGCTGGTGGTGCTCGTATTTTGGGAGCTGTGTTGGTTCGGTAGTCGCGAGCTGAGGGCGCCTGTGTTCTTGAGAGCTGTGTAGGTCCGATAGTCGCGAGCTGATGGCACCTGTGTTCTTGGATTTTTTGCTGGCGGGGACGGTTGGTTGGTCGCGGCGATAATGGGTGTCAGGGGATGTGCGGGTGAGAGGCGCCGGGGAGTTTTGGTCTCTGGCGCGGGCTTGTCCGGTGGCGTTTATTATAATTATGGTAGGAACGCGCTCTCCGGGTGTCGACCGCGTTCCGGGGATTGTCAAAGTCGGTGAGAGGATTCGATGCTATCGCAGATGCGACATCATCGAATCCTCCTATTCTCTTTGCCGCCCTCCGGGCGGCAGGGAGGGAGAATGACTCAACCGTGTCGCTGCGCGCCCGGTTTCGCATTCTCCTGGATCAAGCGGCCGGCCGCTTTAACTGGGGCTGCGGGCCGGCCGAAGGAAGGAATTGGACGTCGCTGTCGCTTTGGTCCAATTCCCTCGATTGTTTCGGCGCGCCCATCAAGCTGCAGGCGGCGCGCCGAGGGCGCGACGGCACCGATCAGCAGGGAGACGGGAGACGCACCGCTTATGATAACATTAAAGCTGTCGCCGCGCCGCCCTCCGGGACACCGGAGGGTTCGAACACGGGGGCTGATGACGAAAGTATACAGTATACGAGGTTGGTACAGGCAGAGGGAGTTTGTCAAACGGTGAAGAATCCCGTTTTCGGGAATGTTAAAAAATTAATTATGTTATTTGGTGAAGAGCAGCGATTTCGGAACGGTTGCGCACAATCGAATTAACGATAATGAGTTTCGATGTTAGAAATCGCTGTAATGGAATGGTGATTCTTGACATGGCACTAATGGATTCTGATAATTTGATGTTTTATTAAAGTTGTATTTAGATGTTGATATCACAGGTGCTCTCTGGGCATTGAGATAGGGAACAGTGGAGGGGTGCACTCTGTTTTTGTGTACAGATCGGCGTACAAGAATTCATATTTTCTTCTTCGGGAAGAATTGACAGGAACGTCTTTTTATTTCTTCATAAAATCGTCCCTAATTCGCATGGACTGAACGAAAAAAGTTGCCCGAGGCCAGTGAGCGCGGAGGCTGGAATTTTGAGGCCGTTTTTTCGGGATAAGTTCGCCGAAAAAACGTCGGTCTTAGCCGAGATGGTGATTACTGGTAACCGTCGGGTGAATGATTGCCATTTAACGGTGTAACAATTACTATTTTATGGTGTATCCTGTATACTTAAAATTCCCCCACGCGCATTTCTTCATTTTTCCATAGCGCGTGGGGGAAACAATCCGAGAGATCCGGCGTCAGCATAAGCGAAGCCGGATCTCCACCTTCGGCCCGCGGCTCCAACCCCACCAATCCCAGGGGCCGGCAGGCCGCTCGCCGCGCGCCAGCCAGGCATTCGGAGCGCGCGGCGAAAAAATCGAAGGAATCTGACGAACGCGTCAGCGGAGGCAGATTGCTTCCTTATCGCCGCCCCGCATGTTCAGCGTGCGTGAAGGAACGCCATGCTACTCGATGAACTTGTACCTGACGGCCTTGAGGTTGTTGCCGTTTCTCTCGATGAAGACGATGAACTGCATGCTGCGCTTTTCGCCGTAGGAGTTATAGCTGCGGACCCAGGAGTAGACCTCGTATTTATTGCCCTTCTTCTGGATGAGGACGTATTTACTGGACGAGGAGAACGGGAAGTCTGCATCGTCCGGGGTTTTCAAATGGTCCTTGATCGTGTCAGTTGCTAAATTCCAGCAGGCGACGCGGACGTCGCTGTCGGTCTCATCGGACCAGCCGCCGCCGCTCCAATCGTCGTCGCTTGCGGTCTGATCGGAGGCGGAGGTGTCCCCGCTGCTGTTGGATCCGGATCGCTGGTCCAGGTCGGATGCGGAGCCGCCGAGCTTTGCTGCCAGCTGGTTGAGTGTCATGCAGGCCGCTTCGGATTTGTCAAAATTCTTCCAGACGGAGGACGATGGATCGCTGCCGCTGTAGAGGATCGCTCTGCTGATATCCCGATATGCTGCGGTAAAGGAGCTGCTCCCCGTGCTGAACGACACGGGTTCACCGTTGATCCAGTAGTCATCGATGGAACCGTCCGGGAAGAGGTATTCATTCTGGAGGCGCTTCATCAGCTTGATCTGACCGTTCTGCAGCGTATACTGCGCCACGTTGTAGTATCCCACATCGGAATCGATCATCAGGGAGTAGATGTAGAACTGATTCTTGTTTTTGCCCTTGTATACGATGTAGTTCGTGCCGGCGCCGACCTCCGCATCGGTCAGCACATCGTATAACATGGTCGGGTATTTATAGCTCAGCTTCTTGGCCGCGCCGTCCTTGTAGGTGTAGATTTCAAGGGTTCCGACTCTTCCCCAGCTTTCCTTCACGGCGCCCATCAGGAAGAGCTCTGGTACGCCGTCCTCGTCGATGTCAAATAAAGCCGTTGGCCTTATCACAGTGTCCGTGACGTCTGGACTCATTGGAATGTAGGCCTGGATCCAGGATGCCTTCCGCTCCGCAAGTTTGAGATAGGCACTCTTCCAAGTCGTAGGAGAAGTGCCGTTGTTCGTTGATTTTTCCTTCGACTGTGTGGAACTGCTCTCGCTCGACGTTGTGCTGCTGCCGCCGCACGCCGACAGGCCGCAGACCAGTAAGGCCAGGATGCAGGCGATCGATAGAAGTTTCTTCTTTTTCATGATTTTGCCCTCGTTAATTGTGTGAATACATTGCAGTTTTATAATAGCATAGAAGGTGAACGGTTTGGCAAAAATGAAACACGGGCACCCGAAGCGCGCGGAATGCGGACAACGACAGCTCCCGAGGAAACACGGGCGCCCGAAGCTCACGGAATACGGACAACGGCAGCTCCCAGGGAAATACGGGCACCAGAAACTCACTAGGTCTCGCGACTGGCAATTCTATACACCGAACTCGGAGGATTTCGGGAGTTGCACTAAATAGAGTGCAACTCCAGCGAAATCCTTTTCTCGTTCGTTGTAGAATTGCTGCAGTCGCTGCGAAATCGTTCGTTTCTGGTGCTCGTATTTTGGGAGCTGTGTAAGTCCGATAGTCGCGAGCTGATGGCGCCTGTGTTCCTGAGAGCTGTGTAGGTCCGATAGTCGTGAGCTGATGGCGCCTGTGTTTTGGCGTTTATTGCAAGGCGGGGCAGTGAGCTTCGGGCGCTCGTGGTTTTTGTTCGGCGGGGAATCGTGATTGGTCGCGGGGTAAAGGAGGTCGGGGCGGTGAAGCATGCATAATGATTAATACAATGCAGCATGCATAGCTTCAGGCTATGGGAAACCATGAAGTTTAAGTATTAACGACATGGTAAGAACATGTGTTATCCTGTTTCAGGTGAAAGGAAGGCGCAGGTGCTTCTTTATTTCATACCGAAATACAATAAATGCAAATCAATACAAAATAAGATAACACGCAAGCCCGGTCCCTTGTTGAAGAGGGCCGGGCTTTTGCGCTGCCGCGGGGAATCGTGCCGGAGGCGGAGTCCGCCGGTTTCTGCTGTTAGAATGTCTTGGAGCCGCCCAGGCGTACCAGCAGCTGGTTGTAGGTCATGCAGGCCGCTTTTGATTTGTCAAAATTCTTCCAGAGTGAGACGGACGTATCGTCGCCGCTGTAGAGGAGTGCCCTGCTGACGTCCTTAAACGCTGCGGTAAAGGCTGCGCCGCCCGTGCTGTGTGCCACGCGTTTTCCGTTGATCCAGTAGCGGTCGTAGGAGGTGTCGGTATAGCTGTAAAGGTTGTGAAGGCGCTTCAGCGTCTTGATTCTGCCGTTTGTCAACGCATATTTAGTGACAAAGTAATCAACGGAGTCTCCACTGACTGTCCCGCTGAATATGTAGAACTGATTCTTCTTTTTGCCCTTATACACGACATAGGTTGTGCCGGCGCCGGCGTCAAAATCCTTCAGCATATTGGAATATCTGGTATGGAATTTATAACGAAGCTCCTTGGCCGTGCCGTTCTTGCAGGTATAGATTCTCATGATGGATGTCTGGCAGTCGTAGTCCTGCGCAGTGACGTACATCAGGAAGAGTTCCGGAACGCCATCCTTATTAATATCGTATAAGGCGGCCGGTTTAGGTGTACGTTTATCATTCACCGGATCGTAGGCCTCGATCTTGGATGCCTTCTTCCTCACAATGCTGAGGTATGCGCTCTTCCATGAGGAGGAGACGGTCGTATACGTCGCCTTGCTTTCATTGTTTTGCGTGACTTGCGTCGTCTGCGCGGAGGAGGTTTTCGCCTTTGGCTCCGTGCTGCTGCCGCCGAACGCCGCGATGCTGCAGACTGTCAGGGCGAGGATGCAGGTGATTACCAGTAGTTTCTTCTTTTTCATGATTTTGCCCTCTGTACTTATGTGGAAACATCTTAGGAATATAATACCACGGAAGGTGAGGCAATTGGCAATAATGTTTGAGAAACACGGGCGCCCTCAGCTCGCTGGGGCTTTGCGCTTGACAAGTGTATACACATAAACACAGGTACCATAAGCTCACTAGGTCCTCGTGACTGACAATTCTATACATCGAACTCGGAGGATTTCGGGAGTTGCACTAAGAAGAAGCACGGGCACCCGAAGCGCGCTAGTCCTCGTGACAGACAATTCCATGCTCAGAACTCCTTGGATTTCGGGAGCTGCACTAAGAGGAGTGCAGCTCCAACGAAATCCTGTTGTCGTTCCTCGCGGAATTGTAGCTGTCACTGCGGAGTCGCTTACTTCGGGCGCCCGTGTTTTCGTGTTTTTGCTTTAATGGTAGGCGGGGGTTGTGATTGATCGCAGCAGTAAAGGCAGGCTGAGGCGGTTTGAGGGGAGAGGTAGGATTTCGTTCTTCGCGGAATTGTAACTGTCACTGCGGAGTCGCTTGCTGAGGGCGCCCGTGTTTTGGGAGCTTTATACGTCCGTAATTCGATCGCTAGTGGTGCTCGTATTTTGAGGGCTGTGTAGGTCCGATAGCCGCGAGCTGAAGGCGGCCGTGTTTTTTGTTCGGCGGGGGATCGTGATTGGTCGCGGCGGTGAGGGCTGGGCGAGGGAGTATGAGGGATGAGGTACGCTTCCTTATGCAGTTGCCCTCACGATTCGCGAGCTATAAGCGAAGCTCGATTGGTTTGTCGCAAGTCGTATGGCGGGGCTCGGAAGCGGGATTGCAGTCGCTGCGAAATCGTTCGTTTCTGGTGTCCGTATTTTGGGAGTTATATAAGTCCGTAATACGTTCGCTGATGGCGCCCGTATTTTGAGGGCTGTGTAGGTCCGATAGTCGCGAGCTGAAGGCGGCCGTGTTTCGGTGTTTATTGCAAGGCGGGGCAGTGAGCTGAGGGCGCCTGTGGTTTTGTTTTTTGTTTGGCGGGGGATCGTGGTTGATGCAGGGCGTGAACCTTGTCGTAAAGATGTGCTAGGGAGAGGCGCGGCCGTGAGAGATTGCAGAGGGAATGGGAGAAGGTTGCCGGTTCCGAGGCGGAGCTCGAAACCGGAATTGTCATAGAAGGAGTGAAAACACTCCCGTCGGTCGTGTTTTCCAATTGTCTTTGCCGCGCGGGGCGCGGCAAGGTTGCCGTTTACTCACGTTCGTTCGTAAACGGAATAGTCGGCCGGCCGCTTTTACTGGAGTAGCGGGCCGGCCGAAGGAAGGAATTGGACGTCGCTGTCGCTTTGGTCCAATTCCTTTGATTTTTCGGCGCGCCTTGTTGAGTAAAGAGGCGCGCCGGGAGCGCAGCGGCGCGTGATCGCAGAAATGAGAGCGCCACTGCGATGAACGATAGCAAAACTGAGGGCGCGGCGTGATCAGTAGGAAGAGGCGCGCTGATGATGATAACATAAAAGATATCGCCGCGCCGCCCTCCGGGCAAGGAAGTGACCCTCCGGGATACTGGAGGGGTCGAACACGAGTCAAGTCCATATTTGTGTGTAAATTTCCTTCAGGCACATGTTTGACTTATGC
>CAIFEY010000046.1 GCA_903789635.1 uncultured Eubacteriaceae bacterium | reverse complement strand
AATTACCTACATTTTTGCTTTGCAACTTTCTGTATTTTCATTATGCAAAAAACACCGTGAAAAGTAAGAAATGCTACCGGGGCACTAGGTTGATGGACGCTTTCAGAGACGGGCAATATTTAGCGCTTGTGTATGTTTGCGTACGGTATCCAGCATAATATCCAGCATGCATCAATGGCATAACGATGATTTGCTGGTGGATGCAGTATACAACGCTTGTCCTCCCGGTATGGTTACGCTCAGGTGTCCCGCGGCGACATTACAACTGCGATTCTGCTTCACGGATCACCGGGATCACCGGGGTATGGCGCGCCGCAGTTGGGAATTTCGCCCATTCACTGGCCATATTCCCATCACTTCAAAAAAAGTTAGGGAAAACGGCGCCGAAATCCTGTATTTCCCAACAGCTGTGCAAAGCCAGCGGGCGCCTCCGTCACTGTCGCAGATTACAACCATCAATTTGACCAGTGCGCCCGCAATTATCGACTGCACCGCCGCCGTCATTCTGGACAGTCTGCACAATCCGCCGCACAACATCGTCGTGTTGTCGTCCGTTATTCAGCGGTGGCGGCGGTGCTTCCATCGCCCATCGATGACCGTTACACCGTGTATACCCCTATAGGGTATATCAACTCTGAATTCCGTCGCATGCGATTTGGGAATTAGAGCTGTTAGGCGCCAATCTTCCCAAATTTCCGGTGGTGCCTGGGAAAATAGCGAGTTATCATGGAAATTCCCAAATTCCGGCCACCCGCCGCGCGCCCTATGCATCCTCGACAGCGCGCGGCGAATAAAAATAGCGGATGCGACCATCAGGGAGCATCCGCTTACATATATTCCATTTACTGCTGCGTTGAAAAACGCTGCTTTTACTTTGTCATGCTGTTCAGCGACTTCAGGTCCACCGTCACGTCTGCCTTGGAGGCCACGTAGGAGGAATGGGTGACGATGATCACGCACTTGCCGGAGGCGGCCAGGGAGCGGAAGATGGACATGATCTCGGCCTGGGTCTGCTCGTCGAGGTTGCCGGTCGGCTCGTCGGCGAGGATGCAGGCGGGATCGTAGGAGAGGGCGCGGGCGATCGCAACGCGCTGCTGCTGGCCGCCGGAGAGCTTGAGGACGCGTCGGTCGGCCTCGTCACGGGTCAGGCCGACCTGCTCCAGGCAGCGGTACGCTCCATCTAAGAGGGCGGCCGAGTTCGGCTTATTCCCGCGGTTCATCTGGGCGATCTCCATCGACAGCTGGACGTTTTCCACGGCCGTCAGCTTAGGGAGCAGGTTGAAGCTCTGGAAGATTACGCCGATGTCGCTGCTGCGGTAGAGGGATTTGTCGTAGGACGTCAGGTCCCTGCCGTCGCGCAGGATGCGGCCGTCCGTCGGGTTCGTCAGGCCGGACATGAGGGAGAGCAGGGTGGTTTTGCCTGCGCCCGAGCGGCCGACGATCGCGTAGATCCTGCCCCTGTCGAAGCTGAAGCTGACGTGGCTTAAGACCGGGCGCTCGCCGTAGGAGAAGCTGACGTCGTCCAGTGTCAGCACGGTGTCTGGAGATGATGTACTGGTTGTGTATTCTGTATACGCGTACCCCGGGGTGCCTGGAGCGGCGCCGTTTGAGTTTGTATCGGCAGCGTTTGGGTTTGCACCGGCGCCGCCGGACGCGGCGGCCGGGTTTCCGTACCCTGTATCTGCGGGCGCCGCTGCGAGGCCTGCGTCCATAGACGCAGCTGCGAATTGTCCGGCAGGGATCGGGGTGCTGGCGGTTGTGTTCTTGTTAAGTTCCATTTTTGTCCCTCCTTAAGGCGCGTTAGTCGCGCTCCGACAGTATCTCGAGTGGCTCGTACCGCATGATGGCGGCGACGGAAACGGTTCCGGCGATCAATGCCAGGAGCAGGCAGCTTCCGAGGAGCTCCAGGAGGACGATGCCGCTGACGGAGCTGGTGGTACTGAGTGCGGTGGCTGCGCTGTCGGATGACGACGAGCTGGATGAGCTGCCGGAGGATCCCGGTGCGCCAGGTGCGCTGCCGCTGTCACTGCCGCCGCGGCCGAACGAGTCGTGCATGTTTTGGGTCTGGGTCTGACTTGCGGTGACCTGGGCGCTGAGCAGCTGCTTGGTGACTGGCTTGGAAACCACGGCTCCGACCGCGCCTCCGATGATGACGCCGGCGAGTGTGATGATCATGATCTCGGACAGGAAGAGTTTGGCGACCTGCTTCTTCTTCATGCCGATGGCGGTCAAAACACCGATTTCATATTTCCGTTCGCGGGTGCTGAAGATATTGATCACGACGAGGATGACCGCGCCGACCAGCAGGATGACGATCAGGAAGTAGCCGGCGAACTTGGCGAGGTTGGTCAGCGGTTCTGCGCTGCGCTCGTAGCTCGTGATGTCGGCAGAGGTGACCTCATATTTGCTGGAGAGGCCGAGGGCCTTGACCTGCTTCTTGAAGCTCTTGTACTTGCTCACGGTGCCGACGACGTACGTGCCGTTCAGGCGGCCGGTGATGGCTGTGCTGCTGGAAGAGCTGTACTTTGCCTTAGAAGCGGTGACGATCTTATTCAGTGTGTTGTAGCTGGTGTAGATGTTATTGGCCGGGTCGGACATGGACGGTCCTGCCTGGCTTGCCGTCGAACTGCTCTGCGAGTCGGTGTAGATGCCGACGATCTTCAGCTTGTACTTCTCGCTGGATTTATTCGGGTTGCAGACGGTGATCGTGTCGCCGACGGAGAGGTCGTTGTACTTGGCCAGCTCACTGCTGATGACGCAGACCATCGAGCTCGTGCCCTCGGTGAACATGGAGCCCTTGGTGATCTTCTTGGTCCCTGACGTAAAGTCCGTCATCGCCTCGTCGGACGAGTAACCGGTGATCGTGAAGTCTCCGCTCGTAAAGCCCTTCATGCCCGACGGGGCGCTCGAGCTGTCAGAATCCGAACTCGACGTCGTGTAGGCCTCGAGGCTGCCCGAACCGTCCACAGAAGCCGTCAGCGTATAATAAAAGGATGATACCGCATCGGCGCTGGCGTACTTCTTCAGCTGCGTCAGCGAGAGCGAGGAGCCCATCGCGTCCTTCAGCTTGGACTTGTCGAACGTGCCCGAATCGGAGGCCGCCTGCATGGCTTTCTCGCGGTTCTGGGTGATCTGTGCGGTGATGTTCATGTTCGCGAGCGCGCTGTCCCGCGAATCTTCGGACGCCTGTCGGATGTACAATCCGATACAGACAGAGAACGCGATGATCGTGATGATGATCCCGATCAGGACGCTTCTCCCCTTCGCACGCGTAATGTTGCGCACGGCATTCTTGAGTGTAAACATAGAAAACCTCCTTAAACTTTATGCGTAAAGTATAAAGTAGAAGTTTTAACACAAAACGTGCGTAATCGGGTGATTTTCCGTAGAAGCTGTGGGCGTTGCGTGGGCGGATGGTGTGGAAAGGTGGAGATTTTATGACAAAAAATGAGGTTTTCATGAGAGTGCCGGGACTGCTGGGAGGACGCCAGGCGACATCGAATATAATTACAGCCACCGGACGGCATCGAAAGTCCGGTGGCTGTTAAGTTTACTCGTCCCCGCGCTTCCGGAAGTCGTCGTCTGTGATGTCCAGGCGGTCGTGGGTGTGCAGGTATTTCTTGATGTCGTCTTCGGTCAGCTTGAGCTGGAGGCGCTGGGCCTTCTTGATCGTATCGCGGTCATCGTAGTGGACGGCGCGGGCGCCTGCGAAGTCGCCGGAGAGCCACTCCTCGATGACGGAGTCGTCCATCTTCCAGACGGCCTGCTCCTTCAGGTAAGGGATGATCTGCTCGTATCCCTGCATGACCTCGAAGATGACCTGGTACTTGTACAGGTATTTTTGTTTGAGCTCGTAGACGTAGTAGCCCTTGAAGCTGCTGACGAACATGTTTGTGAAGGCGCCGAGGAGGCCCTTCTTGGTCTCTTTCTCCGGGATCCATGCCCAGATCGTCTCGCCGTCCTGCAGGTGGGCCCTGAGGTTTTCCACGGTCTGAAGCTCAGGCGGAATGACCGGCAGGGTCAGCGGATCGCCCGGAGGGGCAGGGTAGGACGGCTTGTTCGGGTCCGTCTCCTCGATTTCGACAGGTTTCTTCTTCTTGAATAATTCAAACATTAATTTACATACTCCTTAGTTTTTTCACGCGCCGCTCGGGCTGCCGCATGCCGGCAGTTCCGCAGCAGAAACTCTCACGCATGATTATATCGCATCCGAATGACAATGCCAAATGAATGATAACGTCAATGTATGCAGGATACAGCAGCCCTCCGCTTCCCATCAGCTCCGGTGCTGTGCAGGTCAGTTTCGACTTTGTCTGCGGCGCGCGGCAGCGGAGCGCCTAGTCCTCGTGGACCTTCAGCTCGAGCAGGTCCGGGCGGCTGTAGTGGCCGCACGGGTCGAATTCCATGCGGGAGGCCGGGACTTTCTGCATGTCGAGGTCGGCGTAGAGGATCTCTTCCTTATCCCAGACGACGTCGGTGACCGGGTGGCCGTACGGGTCGATGATGCAGCTTCCGCCGCGGCACGGGATGTCAGGGAGCTCGGCGATTTCGTCCGCGCCGTTCAGGTCCTGCGGGTAGTCGGTCTTTCTGATCAGCATGTCGCTGTTGATGAAGAAGCATTTTCCCTCGATCGCGATGTGGCGGATGGTGTCCTGCCACTCCGGGTTGTCGTTGGTGTTCGGCGAGATGTAGAGGGAGATGCCCTTCTGATACAGGGCGGTGCGTGCGAGCGGCATGTAGCTCTCCCAGCAGATCAGATTGCCCATCGGGCCCCACGGCGTCTCCATGACCGGGAAGAAGTCGCGGTTGCCGTCGCCCCAGACGACGCGCTCGCTGCCGGTCGGCTTGATCTTCCTGTGGTTCATGACCTCGCCCTCCGGACTGATCATCAGGTTTGAGTTGTAGAGTGTGCCGGTGACCGCGTCGCGCTCGGAATAGCCGATGCTGAGGTAGATGCCGAGCTTTTTAGCCTCGTCCGCCAGCTTTTGGACTTCCGGCCCGTCGACGACCAGGGAGTTGTCGCAGTAGCGCTTCCAGTCCTCGCGTCCGTCCTCGTGGCGGCAGCCTACGCGGAAGCCGAACGTCATGCCGAACGGGTAGCCCGGGATGAACAGCTCCGGGAATACGACGAGCTCGGAGCCCTTGGCGGCGGCTTCGTTCATCAGCTTGACGGCTTTATCCAGACTCGCGTCTTTATCGAAAAGGACAGGGGAGGCCTGGACGAGTGCAGCTTTACAGGTGTCTCTCATTGCTTTCATTGATCTAGATTCTCCTTATTATTTATATTATTAATTTTACTTATATAACTTATATAACGTTTATAATACCGCGGGCGGCGCGGGTTTTACGATTGTGTCCCGTGCTGTGGGATAAGCTGCGCAGCAGACCGCGTGTCCCGGAGGGCGGTGCGGGTGTCCATCAGCTGCGGTCCGGGAGCTCTGCCTCGCGGACTACTGGTGTGTAGGTTCTGCCCTTTGTCCACGCCATGTCCCAGAACTGGTACTCGTAGGCGCTGCAGTCGAGCAGGATCTGCTCCAGGTGCTTCATGTGCTCCTCCGGAAGGCCGGTGCAGTAACGGTCGACCAGCGTGATCATGTCGTCGTTCGCGCTGCGGTAGCCGTCGCTCGTGTACATGCTGATCCAGCGGGAGTAGAACGGGTGGTCCATATATCCCGGGACGGTCTCCAGGTAGTCGCCGATCACCTTGTAGCTCCAGGAGCAGGCGAGCACAGCGACGGAAATCTCCGGCAGGCCGCCCTTGTGGGCCTCGGCGATCATGTAATCCGTGTACGATTTATTGTTGAGCGCCATCGGGGTGGTGTCGATCATCTCGCGGGTGACGCCGAGCTCGGCCAGGTAGGCCTGGTGAACCGCGTTCTCGGTGTCCAGGGTGGCCTTGATCAGGTCGCTGAACGTGCGCATGTCCTGTTCCTCGGTGGATTTGATCAGTCCCATCGCGAATACGCGTGCGTACTGCATCAGGTATTTGTGATCCTGCACCATGTAGTATTGGAATTTTTCCTGCGGCAGTGTGCCGTCCCCGATTCCCTGTACGAACGGGTGGTGGAAATACGTCTTCCAGACCGGCATAGCGACGGCGTAAAAGCGTTCACTTGGTTTCATTTTTTGCCTCCTATGGTAAGCAGTAGCAATCATCACCAATTTATGATATCATTAATAGAGGTAAAGTACACGGGTATTTTGCCGCGCAACCGAGTTTGATGATTAACCAGGGGCTACGAGGTGAGAATTGAATATCCGCCGGTCGGGCCCCCTGAATTGTGCGATTTTTGTTATTACTTGACGCAGTCTAGTATAATTGAACGGACAATTTGAAGAAAATTAGTGTGTCATTAGCAATATCCACTGTATGAACACATATAAAGGGTATAAATATTATAAGGCGTATTGACGTTATAGGTTAGAGATTTTTATCGTACAGGAATTTCATTCAGGGAATTATGGATTAAGAATTACAGAAAACAGATTAGGGGGAAATGCAGAGATGAAGAGGGAATCTGCAGAAACGGAAGTAAAGGACACAATGGACAAGCGGAAGAATCTTTACCGCTACGTCCTGGATCATATCGACGAGGCGATCGAGAAGCGCTGGATACAGGTCTATTATCAGCCTGTCGCGCGGACGATTTCCCGTGCGCTGTGCGGGATGGAGGCGCTGGCCAGATGGCAGGACCCGGAGCTCGGATTCCTGACGCCGGCGGACTTCATTCCGGCGCTGGAGGAGAGCCGCCAGATCGCCAAACTTGACATGTACGTCGTCCGCGAGGTCTGCCGGAAGACCAGGGACCGCATCGACCACAACGAGGCCGTCGTCCCGATTTCCTTCAATCTGTCCAAGCTGGACTTTGAGACCGCCGACGTCTGCACCATCATCAGCAAGGCGACCGACGTGTATAAGATTCCGAGGGATATGCTCCACGCGGAGCTGACGGAAAGCACGTTCAACGTCGAGACGGACGTGATCAGCCGTGAGATCGACCGCCTGCGCGACGCGGGATTCCTGGTCAGCATGGACGACTTCGGCACCGGCTACTCGTCCCTGAACGTCCTGAAGGACTACACGTTCGACCTCCTGAAGATTGACATGAAGTTCCTGTCCAGCACGTCCAGAAAGTCGCGGCTCATCATCGAGTCCGTCATTCGGATGGCGAAGAACATCGGCATCCAGACGCTGACGGAGGGCGTCGAGACGGAGGAGCAGTACGAGTACCTCAGGGAGATCGGCTGCGAGAAGGTGCAGGGCTACTACTTCAGCAAGCCGGCGCCGTACGAGGAGGCAATCGCGAACTGCCTGCTGAAGAACATGGACATCGAGAACCAGGCATGGAGAAACTACTACGACACGGTCGGCAAAGTCGACTTCCTGACTGACCGCTCCCTCGCACTCGTCGAGGATGATGGGAAAAAATTCCATTACGTCTTCCTGAACAACGCGTACCTGCTCGCGATGAGAAGCGACGGCATCAATAACGTCGATCTCTGGGAGCAGGAGTGCAATGCACCCGGTTCGCCGACGCATTATCTGCACCGCCAGATCGTGGAAGGCTACCTGGCAAAGGGAGACAGCTACAGCGGCATCTATCCCTCAGCCTCGCAGACCATGCACCTGCAGGCCAGGGTTGTCGCCCGCTGCAACGGCCACTCGATGATCCAGCTGAGACTGAACAATGTCGTGGAGGATGAGGAGACCAAGAAGAGACGGCGCGACGACGAATACCTGCGGTACCTGTACTACATCTGCTCGGATATCGCCCTGCTCGACTTCGAGGAGGACACGGTTGTGCGGCTCAAGTCGTCCAACCCGGACTATCCGATCGGAAGACAGGAAGTGCTCCACGGCATCCAGGACGTGCTGAACGAGTTCGGCAGCCAGTTCGTCTATCCGGCGGACCGCAGCCGCTACTTCGAGTATGCGGACATGGCCAATATCCGCAGGAGGCTCTCCGAGAGCAGGTCCGGGCTGATCTCGGACTACTACCGGTGCAAGAACACGAAGGGCGAGTTCGAGTGGATCCACCACGCCACGCTCGCGATCCCTAAGAGCTCGTACAGCAAGGTGCTGATCGCGACCGCAAACGCCGGATTCACGACGGAGCTGATGAACAAGACGGTGTTCGACAACTACTACCGCGAGAACAACATCACCGGCGGCCGCCTGGGCGACATGGACATCGACAATATCGAGCAGACCGTCTGGAACAATATTAAAGAAAACACGAAGGTCAAGGTCTTCTGGAAGGATAAGCAGAGGAGGTTCGTCGGGGTCAACCAGGCGTTCCTGGACTACTACGGACTGAAGTCGCAGGACGACGTCATCGGGAAGACGGACGAGGACATGAAGTGGCACGTCGACGACGAGCCGTTCAAGAATGATGAAGCGGATATCATCAGCAAAGGCATACATACCCAGGATGTTCCGGGGAAATGCATCATCAACAATCGCATCCATGATATCTACGCGTCCAAGATGCCGCTCTACAGAGGCGGAAAAATCGTCGGTTTAGTCGGCTACTTCGAGGACGCCGCGAGGATCGACGATCGTAAGAAAAATAACTACCGCGTGGTCACGACCGACTCGATCACCGGTGCATGCAACCTGCATGGTTTGATGGAAAGCGTCATCGAATACCAGAAGGAAAAATACGAAAAGGGAATTGATTACGTAATTATGACGATCGACGTGCACGGCTGCGATTACTTCCGCAGCATCTACGGAGGCAAGGCGGCGGCCGAACTCCTGCGCGAGATTGTCCGGATCCTCCGGAAGGACCTGAAGGAGCACACCGTCATCGGCAGGCTCCCGGACGGCCACTTCATGGCGATCACCCAGTACGACCGCCAGCTGGACGTCGTTGCAGCCTCCAGGGCCTTGAAGAAGGACATCCGGGAGCTCAGGTCCGCGGGCGGAAACCCGTGCACGTGCTCCGCATCGATCGAGCTGACCTACGCGGCATCCGCCGAGCATCACGGTCAATCCGGCGTCGACGTCCTGAACCAGCAGGTCGTAGGACTCCTGCACAAATAATCATAGAAAATTGTTTTAGAAATAGTGTAAAAAGAATAAATATGCATTAAGAATGCATAAAATGAATAGCGCGAACAAAAATGCCGGCCGAAAGGCCGGTATTTTTATGCCCAACATACAAAATTTTACTGGAAATTATTAATTTCTGTACATTGATAGCGTGAGAGTTTTCTCACAATTTAGATTAGAACCATAAACGTGAAAAAATTAGGTCAAGTAGGCGAATAAACTAAATAATACTCATTTTCAAAAGTCGTAAAATCCTGTGTTTTACAGTGATTTTAGGGTATGAATAGATGAACAAGATATTACGATTTATGATGAAATAGTATAAATTCCAATAGGTTATTTCCGCCAAAAGGCTTTACTCTAACCGAAAGTGTGGTAAAATTTTGTATGCGTATTAATGATAGAGAAGGAAATGGATCGATATGATTATTTTTTCAGATGTAATGGACATGATCATAATCGGTTATGTCTGGGTTTGCTTATTTATTCGTGAAGGAATTGCCAAAAAAACAAGGAACGCCTACTTTCTCGCCGGACTTGCACTGTTCGTACTGCTCCTGCTGGATCAGGCGTGGCAGGTCGTACTCTTTTCACAAGGTATACCGAACCTGCAGCAGCGTCAGATCATGACGAGCATCACCTCGGTGATGTACATGCTGCTCCCGTGCATATTCGTCCAATTCGTCTGGATGGGTGCCCGCGGCTGGAGAGGCCTCAAAAAATGGATCGCCCTGCTTGGTGCGGCAGTCTTTGTCGCCATCGCGGCGGCGAACATGTTCTACCCGATTCTGTTCTTTCACGACGTCAATCTGCACACGGTCTTCCTTAAGGGAGACACGATTTACTCGGTACTGGAATTTATCTTCCTGTGCTATGTCATGGTGGAGACCTACCGAGTGAACTTCCCGGCAGACAGGCGGGACTTCGTCCTGATGGGGTTCATCCTCGCGATCATCGTCATCGGTGTCGTTGCGGAGCTTGCCGTTCAGGATCTGACCGCTCTGTGGAACAGCATCACCCTCGCATACCTGCTTATGTACGTCGCACTCAAGAACCTGTACGACAGGACGGACTGCGTGACCGGCTTAGGAAGCCGCGCCTCGTATAAGGAAGCGCTCCGCAGAATCCGAGCGAATGACCGCGTCGTCATGGTCCTGTTCGACATGAATCGGCTCAAGCACTACAACGATACAGAAGGCCACCAGAAGGGCGATGCGTACCTGAGGGCGTTCGCCAATACCGTGCGCGAGGCCTTCGAGGCATACGGAAATGTCTTCCGCGTCGGCGGTGACGAGTTCTGCCTGGTCAGCTGCGCCAAGCCGGCGTACATCCAGCACGTGCTCCGCGCCCTGGACAACCGCGAGAAATGCGACGAGGAATATGGCGACTTCCCGCTGGACTTCGCCTACGGACTCGCCGTTCGTGAGGACGGAGAATCCCTCTCCGAGGTCTACAAGCGCGCCGACAAGCGGATGTACATCATGAAGCGAAAGATGCACCGCCAGAGCCGCGAGGTTCAGTGGATCGACGAGCGCCAGCTCGAGGAGCAGTGGTTCATCGAGGCATAGTGCCTCACTCCGCAGAACCCTCCGCCCCTTAGCCCCTGCAGACAAAATACCCACCCGGGCCACGCACCACCGCTCGCCGGACACCTGCGCCCAAAAAAACTGTACACCAGTACAGACTTAGGTATAGAGTCTGTTATACGAAGTGAACAAGTAGAAAATCTAAATACTGGAATTTGCAAATTAACCGGGAACGGATGCCATGAGCAGCGCCGCCCCGGCTTTTTTAATTTTTGCGCGCCGCGGAAATTGTCCCCGACGCGCGCGGGCAGCGGCGCGGCGTATGCAGAAAATCGGACAGTCGCGCGGCGGCGCTTCACGCTACGAAATAACGGCGCGGCGTCTCAGCATTATGAAACCGCGGCGCGGCGGGATCCTGCAGAAAACCGGACGGTCACGCGGCGGCGCCCTCGTCTCCGCCGTAATCAACATAGTGCAAAGGGTAGTTGCGGAGACAGTGAACACGGCACGCGCGGGGAGCGTGCAGAGTGCGGGGCTGCGCCTGCAGAAAACCGGACAGTCACGCGGCGGCGCCTCACGTCATGAAACTGCGGCGCGGCGGGATCCATAGATCAGGGGGTGCGTGTATACGGTATACCGATATGGACGATGCGAATCGATATCCGGGAATCCTGGAAGCGCCGCCGACTCTCGCCGCGGAGTTATGATCTGACAGGGAAGGGCGGGGCGGCGGCGAAGTGATTTAAGAAAATGCCTGCGGGGAATTGCTGCATACAATATCCACCATGTTCTGGCAACTACGATGTCAAGATTGCAATTACTGCGCTCGGATCGCCCGGGTAAACGGGGGGCATGTCTCTTCGCCGTTGGGAATTTAGCCCATTCACTGGTCAATTTCCAGCGCTCCAAAAAAAACTGGGAAAAACGGCGCCGAGAATCCATATTTCCCAAATCGCGGAGAGCCCTGCGGGCGCCTCCAAAGCTTCTGACAGAGTACGATCATCGATTTGACTATTGCGCCCGCCAGAATCGACTGCACCGCCGCTGTCATTCTGTACAGACTGCGCAATTCAACGCACAACATGGTCGCGTCGTCGTCCGTTTTCCAGTGGCGGCGGCGGTGCTCCCGCAGCTCATCGATAATTATTGCTCTGCATATACCCCTATAGGGTATATGGTTTCACTCATCCATCACAGGCGATTTGGGAATTTGAGGCCTATAGGTGCCATTTTCCCAGAATTCCGGAGATGCCTGGGAAAATGGCGACCTGTCGCCGTTTTTTCCCAAGTTTCAGGCCGCCGTGCGCCATCTTCCGCGCCCAATGTTCATCAAACCGACAAATCCTTCCACTTTCCAGAAATATACAGTATACACGCCTTGCTCCGCGCCTTGCCCAAGTCATCGTCCCGCGCCCCCGTCGATCAATAGACCCGCGGCGCCGCGCTCCCGCACCCGCACCTCGCGATGGCGGCATTACTCGTCCCGCCCGCCCCGCGGGGCGCGCTAAGCATTTACCTGCGCCGCGCAGTCAAATTGCCAAACGACGAGGATCCCAGTGCCGGGCAGAAGCGTCGCCTCGCCATTTTCATTTTCGCCGCGCGGCGCGTCCTACATTCTGAACAATGGGGCCGCGCCTTGGGCAATGAAAACCGCGCCGCCGTAAATCAGGCGGCGGTGAAATAGTACGACGGTGGGTGGTGGGAAGTCAGCGGTATGCAGTACACATAGATGAAATCTATCGAAAAACCCCCGAAAGGCATTTCTGGCCTCCAACCTTTGCGCAGGAAGGCAATTCTTGAATTGTTTTTTGCAAGCCCTTTTTCCATAAAATTGCAAAATGAAAATGTAGGTTT
>CAIFEY010000045.1 GCA_903789635.1 uncultured Eubacteriaceae bacterium | reverse complement strand
AAAAAAACCGTTACACTTTTCCCGTGTCTACTTGACAGGGACCTGATCAAAAAAATTTGGGGAAAACGGCGCCGAAATCCTGTATTTCCCAGTTGCTAAGCACTGCGAAATGACCGACCTGCCGTCGTATCATTTCACTGCCGTCAGCCCGTTCAGGGAACTGAAAAAAAGAGGCTGTGAAAAATGCAGGATCATTTTTCACAGCCCCGTTTTTCTTCGTATGTCACTGCGCCAAGTATGCCGTCACATCGGTGCGAAGCTGAATGTGCGGCGGCTTTCCGTGCCCGGCGGCAGGAGCGTTACTTGGTCCTGACGGTGATGCCTTTGTCCTCGTAGTACTTGGCTGCGCCCTTGTGGAACGGGACCGGGACGCCCTTGACTGCGTGCTTGACGCTTAAGTCGAGCGGTGTGGTGACGGCCTTCTGGAGGTGGGTGCGGTACGTGAACATGTTCTCGCAGATGTCTTGGACGGCGGCATCCGGCAGGGTGCGCTTGACGAGCAGGATGCAGCGGACGCCGACCGTGGTGACCGGGGCGTTCTGGCCGTCGTAGGTCTTGGCCGGGATGACGGCAGCGCGGAGGTCCGGGTTGGCGGCGAGGATGCGCTTCTGGTGCCTGGCGTCGATGGACAGCAGGCGGATGTGCATCTGGTCGGCTGCTTCTGTGATGGCTTTGGTATTTTGTCCCGCGGTGAGAAAGACGGCGTCGACCTTCTTATCCTTCAGTGCCTGCAGGGCGAGGTTGAAGTCCTGGTGCTGGAACTTGACGTTCTTGAAGGACAGGTTGTATGCGGCGAGGACTTCCTTGGCATTCTGCAAGGTGCCGGATTTCAGCTCGCCGATGTTGACGGTCTTTCCCTTCAGGTCGCGGATGGAGTTGATGGACGAGCCCCTGCGGACGACGATCTGGACCTTCTCGGTGTAGAGGGAGGCGATCGCGCGGTAGTTGGTCAGCGGGTCCTCTCCTTTAAATATGCCCTTCGCATGGTAGGCGTCGTCGACGATGTCGGCCTGGACGAGCGCGAGCTGGATCCGGTTCTCGTTGATCAGGCGGATGTTGGAGACGGAGCCCTGCGTCTTCCTGGTCTCGACCTGCAGCGCGGCGTCCTTGTTGTTCAGGATGGAGCCGAGTTTATCGGCGACCTGGATGTAGGTGCCGCCGTGGCACGATGTGCCGAACTTCAGCCCGTGCGATACGTACTTGCAGCCGGTCAGGGACACGGTCATCGCGACCGCTATGAGCCCTGTGATGATCAATTTCAGAGTCTTGTTCTTCATATGCGTTGCCTTCTTCATCTGTTCTCGTGTTTGTTCTCGGATTGTCGTTTTCCTTCACGCGATTTCGGGTGCGTGATATCCTCGGGAACTCGTAAAATTTACCCATGCGGGGCCTGCCGCGGCAGGCCTGCAGATCGATTAGAATAAACGAATATAATCTAACATAAATCGGCGGTGTTGGCAAAGGAATACAGGCAGATTTTTGAAAAAGTATTCGAATTCTGTTAGAATATATTTTAACTGAGCCGATGACAACAAGAATGTGTTCTGCCGCATGGCTGCGGGGCACAGGAAGGAGCGCCCATGGAGATGAACCCGAACAAAAAAGTCCCGAGAACCCGCCCCAACAGGACGCGTCCTGCGCTTCTCAAGCTGCTGCGCAAGGCGGGAAAGGTACTCGAACTGATCGCTGCGGCGTTCATGTTCGTGGCGGTCCTGATCGCGTTCGTGAAGATGATCCCGTCGGTGCAGTTCCTCTGGACCGGCAGCGACGCGAACGCGGGCTTCCAGCACTTCATGAAGAACCTGTTCACGGTCGTCATCGGCATCGAGTTCCTGAAGATGCTCTGCGAGCCGGATGCCCAAAACATCCTGGAGACCCTGATCTTCCTCGTCGCGCGCCACATGATCATCACCGAGACGACGCCGACGCAGGACCTGATCTCGACGTTCAGCATCATCCTGCTGCTCCTCGCCAAGATGTTCCTCCAGGACCCAGGCGTCTTCCGCAAGGCATTCGCGAGCCCGGAGGAGCGCCTTCGCTGGCGCAGGGTCAGGAAGCATCTGGAAGGCCAGCACGCGGGAGCCGGCAATCACTCCGCCGACTGTTCGGAGGCAAAGTCCTCCGCCCACGCAGACCCGGCTGTTTCTGCCGATTCCACTGGTATCGCTGTTTCTGCCGATGGAGCCGATGCAGCATGGACAAAGGAAGCCTCAGGCACTACCGACGGCTGCACTGCCGGCGAGACGCAGGATCCGAACGAGGCGGATGTATAGCCGAATCATACGTAATACAGGGCAGTACAGTGTAACAGCAGACAGTCTGTCCAATATATAGAAAAAAATAGAAAAATAGAAATAAGGGGAAATTAGAGAATGAACGATTATTTAGTACGTGCCGCGGCCGCAGACCTGCACATCCGCGCGTTTGCCGTCCGCTCCACCAACCTGGTCCAGAAAGCCTGCGAGATCCACCAGACCTCGCCGGTCTGCACGGCGGCACTGGGCAGGCTCCTGTCCGCCGGCGTGATGATGGGCAGCATGATGAAGGGCGAGAACGACGTCGAGACGCTGCAGATCCGCTCGGACGGCCCTATCAAGGGCATCACAGTCACCTCGGACAGCGCCGGAAACGTCAAGGGCTTCATCAACAACCCGCAGGTGGACATCCCGCTGAAGGACGTAGAGGCCGGAAAGCTTGACGTCGGCGGAGCCGTCGGCAGGGGAGTCCTGAGCGTGATCATGGACTTAGGCCTGAAGGAGCCGTACACGGGTCAGTGCGCCCTGCAGACGGGTGAAATCGGCGATGACCTCGCCTACTACTTCACGGCATCCCAGCAGACGCCGTCCGCGGTCGGCCTGGGCGTCATGATCGACACCGACTGCAGCGTCAAGGAGGCCGGCGGATTCATCATCCAGCTGATGCCGGACTGCCCGGACGAGGCGATCACCAAACTCGAGAATCGCCTTGCCAAGGTCAAGTCGATCACGCACCTGATGGAGCAGGGGATGACCCCGGAAGAGATGCTGGAGGCGCTCCTCTCCGACCAGAACCTCGAGATTACCGATAAGATGCCGGTCCAGTTCCGCTGCGACTGCAGCCGTGACCGCGTGATGCGCTCCCTCGCCGCGATCTCAACCAGCGACATCCAGGAGATGATCGAGGAGAACGAGCCGGTCGAGATGCAGTGCTATTTCTGCCGCACCAAGTACACATTCACCCCGGACGAGCTGAAGAAGATCCTCGCTAAGCGGAAGGTGCAGAGTGAAGAGGACGCCGCAGCGGAGTAACTGTGACAAAGACACAGCGGCAGCTGTGGGACGATCCTGGGCTGCTGGTTTCTGCCATTTGGTATTTCTGCCGACAATGATTCTGCCAACGATGATTCCGCCGCTGTCGTTTTCCGCGATCATTGCATGCGGCGGCTGATAACCTCATCCCGAGGTTGACACGCGCGGTAGAATGATCTTGGGATATTGTATACGCGCGTGAGGGCGCGGCGGTTGTTTTCCGCCATTGCCGCCTGCGGCGGATGAGATTAATCGATCGACACGCGCGGCGGATCACCCGGGGCAGCGGCGGTATCGGGAATTGTTTCTCCCGGAATCCAGCAGGCATGTTATTAGCATGACCCGTAATTATTTTGTCTGACGGCCCGAGAGGGCTTGATATAATTTATCTATAGTTGAGAGGAGTTTATAGGAATGACTTATGAAGAGCTGCTCGCGAGTGCGAGAGAGAGCATCGGAGACAAGTGCAAGGCATGTTCGGTTTGCGACGGAAAGGCCTGCGGAAACCACGTTCCGGGACCTGGCGCAAAGGGCCTCGGTAAGACTGCGATCGAGAACTTCAACGCGTGGAGAAACACCAACGTGCTGATGGACACACTCTGCGAGAACGCGGACATCGACACGAGCGTCGAGCTGTTCGGCAAGAAGTTTAAATACCCGATTTTTGCCGGCCCGGTCGGTGCGGTTAACCTGCACTACGGCCCGAAGTATAACGACGTGACGTACAACGACGTCCTGGTTTCCGCGTGTGCGGAGGCTGGCGTGGCTGCGTTCACCGGCGACGGAACGGACGCGAACGTCATGGTTGCGGCAACTGCTGCGATCAAGGCGGCGGGCGGAATCGGCGTTCCGACGGTTAAGCCTTGGAACATGCCGGTCGTCAAGGAGAAGCTGCAGATGGTCAAGGACAGCGGCGCGTTCGCGTGCGCGATGGACATCGACGCTGCGGGACTGCCGTTCCTGAAGGGACTGGAGCCGCCTGCAGGAAGAAAGAGCCTGGAGGAGCTGCATGAGATCGTCCAGGAGGCCGGCGTTCCGTTCATCGTCAAAGGCGTCATGACCCCGAACGCAGCGCTGAAGGCACTGGCAGCCGGCGCATCCGGAATCGTCGTCTCCAACCACGGCGGCCGCGTTCAGGACGAGACCGCTCCGACGGCAGACGTTCTGATGGAGATCGCTGATGTCGTGGATGGAAAGATGAAGATCTTTGTCGACGGCGGAATCCGCACGGGCACAGACGTCTTCAAGGCCCTGGCAATGGGCGCTGACGCTGTCCTGATCGCGAGACCTTACGTCACGGCCCTCTACGGCGGCGGCGCAGAAGGCGTCAAGTTCTACACCGACAAGATCGGCGGCGAGCTCGCAGACACAATGATGATGTGCGGCGCAGACACGCTGGCAGACATCACGCCGGATATGATCTACTAATCGGCCGATCGGTTAATATTAAGGAAAATATGGGGACTCACCTCGGTTTGGGGTGGGTCCCTTTTCTGCTGCCGATTCGCAATTCAGCTCTCCCTTTTTCCTCCGTGCCTCCCTTCCTTTTCTTTCCTTTCCATTGACAAAATCCAATAGCCCCAGGCGATCACCGGCCCTGCTGCATACCCTGCGTGGCACATTCCTGCGTACTGCAAAAGAATATTGAGATGTCATGTATTCACTATCATTATATAAAATACCTGCTCGTTAGCGAAATAATGATTTTTGATATCAAAAATAGTATTGCTATATTCGGGTTTGAATTGGAATATTTTTGCATTATAAGTAAAAGAATACATTCATTATCGATATTAATACTTAAATAAGAAAATAATCAAAATAATTATGTAATAACGTCTTGCGTGCGCAGCGCTTGATAGCGTATAATTATAAAAACAAAATGTAAATGTTATAACGTATCATTTATATATGTTAATTACATGATCATAAAGTGCCTGATGCAGTCCGGGACGGAGGTGAGCAGCAGCGATAAACAGAAGGAACCATCGGGGTAAACCATTGTCAATTGGATCATGAGATCAATAAAGGAGAGTCTATAATGAAACGCAGAGAACAACTTGCAGGGGTGGGAGCTCGACCACGACGGTGGATCTTATCCGTACTCCTGGCAGTCGTGGTCGTCATTACCATGACACCGAACATCAATTACGCATCCACCGGCGGCCGATCGACCTGTCTAAGGGACAGCAATTGCCGTGACATTCCGATCACCAAGACCTGGAATGATGCCGGAAACGAGGATCAGCGGCCGGAGAAGGTCAAAGTAAGCCTGAAACGCGGAGAGAAAATCGTTGATACGGTTGACTTAAAAGGTTCCCAAGAAACGAATACCTGGAAGGTCAATTTAATGATGTGCCGCTCCTCGATTCCCATGGAAACCGCATCACCTACACCGTTGAAGAAGAGGCAGTCCCGAACTACACGTCATCGGGAACGACATCCATAACGGCGGCGGATCCAAATCCTGAATGGAACATTTCGTCCACTTATACGTCGGCTGCTCACGCTGAGTTCTTTATATTTAAATCTGAGAGTAGTTACCTCGTATGGACAGCTAATCAAAGTTTCAGCGGCATCTTACAGGCACAGGAACAGCAGATCCGAAACCAGTTCGGCATCAGTGCCACCTCCAATATCGTCTACGGAAGCGGAGAAGGGACGTTTGTACTCAATAATTACAATAGCGTGACATTACGTTATTATCCTTTCATGGGATGGGATTTTTCATTTAAATATTGTTCCTCGCAGAACAATTACTACAAAGGGTATTTGAATAAAAATGATATCGCAACACCAGAAGTAAAAATCACGAATACCTACGTACCACCGACCCCGAAGACTCTGGACATCAAGATCCCTATCGAGAAGAAAGTCGAAAAGGGCGGAGATGCTGCACCGGGAAAGCAGGACTTCACCTTCACCGCATCTGCAAAGGGCATCAGTAAGTCGACGACGATCGAAACTGACGGAGTCGGCACATACGACGGCGCCATCGAGATCAAGGGGACCGCTAAGGACATCAGGGCCGCCGGGGAATTCAAGATCACAGAGACCACGGGCAAAGCAGAAGGCTGGACGTATTCCACCAAGGAATACAAGCTGAATTTAGATGACCAGGATAATCCTGTACTGCAGGAAGCCGGAAAGGCCGGCACGGTCGAAAAGGCAAGCTTCACGAACACGTTCACGAAGAATAACCCGAAGACGCTGGACATCAAGATCCCTATCGAGAAGAAAGTCGAACAGGGAGGAGAAGTTGCTCCGGGAAAGCAGGACTTTACCTTCACCGCAGCTGCAAAAGGCATCAGTAAATCAACCACGATTTCGACCAATGGAGTCGGCACATACGAAGGCACAATCGAAATCACGGGAGACGCTGAAACCATCAGAAACGCCGGAGAATTCCTGATCACAGAGGCCAAGGGCAACGCAGAAGGCTGGACCTATTCCGACAAGGTATATAAGCTGAATTTAGACGAAAATGATGCTCCGATACTGCAGGAAGTCGGACAGGCCGATTCGGTCGAAAAGGCAAGCTTCACGAACACGTTCACGAAGGACAACCCGACGACGTCATTCACCGTCACCAAGAATTGGAACGACGACAATAATCAGTCCGGAAACCGACCGGATTCCGTGCAGGTACAGCTCATGAAGAACGGCACGCTTTATGCCACACAGAGTGTTACGGCAAAAGATAAATGGACCTACACATGGGCCGGCCTGCCGGTTACGGACAACAACGAGCTCATCAAGTGGACGGTTCAGGAAGTCAACCCGAACAACGCATACGACGTTTCGATCGTGAGCGACTCGAATTCAGCGACGATCACGAACACGCCTAAGCCGCTTACGCCTGCGACCACGCAGGTTTCCGTCAAGAAGGTCTGGAACCTGGACAACGGCGGAAAGCAGGCAGACTCCGTGCAGGCGCAGCTGTACAGAAACGGCGCGGCATACGGCGATCCGGTCACGCTGAATGCGAATAATAACTGGTCGCACAACTGGAGCAGTCTGGTTAAGGCAGCCCAGGACGGAACGGCATACACCTGGGACGTCAAGGAGGTCAAGGTACCGGACGGATTCGACAGTGACGTAACCCATGATGGAAATTCCTTCACGATTACGAACACGTACAAGACGCCGACGCCGACTCCGACGCCGACTCCAACGCCGACGCCGACACCAACACCGACGCCGACACCGACCTACACGACATTCACGGTCAACAAGGTCTGGAACCTGCAGACCGGTCAGACGGCAGCGAATTCCGTACAGGTTCAGCTCTACAGAAACGGCGTGCTTTACGACACACAGAACGTAACAGCAGCCCAGAACTGGACGTACACATGGGCAAGCCTGCCTTTGACGAGCAACGGAACGCTCAATACGTGGACCGTTCAGGAAGTTAACCCGAACAACGCGTACACCGTATCGATCCTGAACGGAACGAACACGGCGACAATCACCAATACGCCGAATCCGCTTTCACCTGCGACCACGCAGGTTTCCGTCAAGAAGGTCTGGAAGCTGGACAACGGCGGAAAGCAGACAACTTCCGTGCATGCTCAGCTTTACAGAAACGGTGCGGCATACGGCGAGCCGGTCACGCTGAGTGCGAACAATAACTGGTCGTACAACTGGAACAGCCTGCCTAAGGCAGCCCAGGACGGAACGGCATACACCTGGACCGTTAAGGAAGTCAATGTACCGGACGGATTCTCAAGCTCGGTAACCGGCGAGAACAACTCGTTCACGATCACGAACGATGATAACAACACGCCGGTGAACCCGAACAATCCGCCGGATAACACGGACAATAACGGAACCGTGGACAACAACAACGTCAATCCTAAGACGCCGGCCAAGGTTGTCTCCACCAAGACGGTCACAACTACCAATGTTAACGGTGCGGCTCCTAAGACCGGAGACATGAGCAGCATCGGATTGTGGATCCTCCTCACCTGCATGGCAGCGGCACTGATCGCGGTCATCAGCATCGGAAGGAAACATTATCGCAGCAGACGGAACAGATAACCTTATCCTGGATAACATTATCCAGCCGTAATAACTGCACATTAATAAAGAGGGTGCGAAAAATGCAAGGTCGTTTTTCGCATCCTCTCTTTTTCGATCTTGGAAGTGAGATGACGGTGACGGTATCAGATACTGGCCAAGGTCGGCCGCGATACGCGCCCCCGGCCTCGGAGATATGGCCTAACGAGAATGGAAGGGATGAAGAGTGGGCTCGGGGCGCCGGTATTCAGTATGCATAGATGATATCAATCGGAAAACCCTCTAGGGGCGTTTCTGACCTTTTGGTTTTCTGCAGGAAGTCTGATCTTGAACAATTACATAACGGGTTTTCCGAAATTCAGCAATGCGCATAATTCAGAGCCATGGTGGAACGCTTTTGGCACCAGAAAACGCGCGCAGAAGTCTGACAATTTAAAACGGACTGGACTGGACATGAAAAAGGTCCGCAGGAGGCTGTGAGGTTGTATGGAGGTGCTCTGAGGGTGTCCGCGGCGATTACCAAAAGCTTAAGTTGAATGTATATTCGTACATAATGTATAATATCTGACCGCCAGGGGGGCACCGCGGACGATATTTTGCAAGAAAAGAGCGTGAAGAGGAGACAATTTTTAGAGAGCATGATAAATTACAATTACAGTAAAGTTATAGGGCAGAGCGGATTTCAGAAGGCGTTATGTAAAGACGTCGGTTTTGCGTATTATGGAATTCCGCAAACCGCGTTACACCAAAGTGAAGAAATCGAACTCCTGCAGAAAGGTGTACAGTACACAGCGGTAATTTTCTACCCAACCTCCGTCGTGGTCGTGATATCGTCGATAGTCGATAGAGAAGAAGTGAAAAAGGCGGAAGCGATCCCGGGGCGCGTGCGGCGCCCGGCACGCCGGCTGCGCGTTTGGCGTGAACGTGAAAAAGGCGGAGACAATCCCGGGGGCGCATGCGGCGCCCCGACCGGCCAGACGAGCTGGGCGGCGATGGGAATGCTTCCGTCTTTTTCTATTGTGAAAAGTATGTGGTTTGCGTTATTTCAGGATGACCTTTGTCAGGTCGTCGCCCATCTCGGCAGGGTTGGCGATCGTGAGTCCGCTCAGCAGGACGGCCTGGCCGTAGAGCAGGCGCGTGTAGGAGGCGGTGAGGTCTTTGTCGCCGGATTCAAAGGTGTCGGAGAGCTTCTTCAGGACGTCGTGGTCCGGGTTCAGTTCCAGAACGCGTTCTGCCTTGATGCCCTGGTTGATCGGCATCTTGTTCAGGGTCTTCTCCATCTCGAATGAGATTCCGCCCTTGCTGGACAGGGAGACCGGTGCGTCGCCGAGGTTGGAGGAGAGCTTGATTTCGGAAACCTGGTCGCCCAGTGTCTCCTTCATGAAGTTGATCAGCTCCTCGTGCTGCTTCTGCAGGTCCTCCATCTTCTTCTTGTCTTCGTCGGACTCGCCCTCGCGGAAATCTTCCTCGGAGATCGAGCGGAAGCCCTTGTCCTTGTAGGTGCCCATCATGCGGACGACGAACTCATCGATTTCTTCCGTCAGGTACAGTACTTCGAGGCCCTTCGCCTTTGCCGCCTTAACCTGCGGAAGCATGTCGATCTTATCGACCGTCTCGCCCGGTGCGTAGTAGATGTACTTCTGGTCGTCGCCCATCTTGGCGAGGTACTCGTCCAGGGTGACCAGTTTCTTCTCGGTGCTGGAGTAGAACAGGACCAGGTCGGACAAAACATCCTTGTGCATGCCGTAATCCATGTAGATGCCGTATTTCAGCTGCCGTCCGAACTCGTGGAAGAACTTCTCATAGCCCTCGCGGTCCTCCTTCAGGAAGTTCAGCAGGTCGCTCTTGATCTTCTTCTCGAGGGTCTTGGCGATGTTCTTGACCTGGCGGTTCTGCTGCAGCGTCTCTCGGGAGAGGTTCAGCGGCAGGTCCTCGGAGTCTACCAGTCCGTCGACAAAGTTGAAGTAGTCCGGGAGCAGATCTTTACACTTCTCCATGATCATGACCCCTGATGAGTAGAGCTGGAGGCCCTTCTCGAAGTCCGTCGTGTAGTAGTTGAACGGCGCATGGGAAGGAACGAACAGCAGGGCCGTGTAGCTGGAAACGCCCTCGACCTGCGTGCGGATCACGCGTGCCGGATCCTGATAGTCGCCGAACTTGCTCTTATAGTAGTCGTTGTATTCCTCGGACGTGACCTTGTTCTTAGGCCTCTTCCAGATCGGCTCCATGGAGTTCAGGGTTTCCAGTTCCTGGTAGGTCTCCATCTCAGGCGGCTTCTTCTCCTTGTTTTCTTCCTTCTTCTCTTCTGTCTGGTCGGCTGCCTGATCGCCGGTCTGAGCGTCCGCATTCTCGGCAGCTGCAGTGTTATCGGCGTTCTCCGCCTCTTTTGTCTCATCCTTCTTAGGGCGGGTCTTGGTGACCATCATCTGGATCGGGTAGTGGATGTAATCGGAATACTTTCTGACCAGGCGGCGAAGTTCGTACTCGTCCAGGAAGCGGGAGTAGTTCTCGCCGTTCTCGTCGTCGGTCTCGTCATCCTTCAAGTGCAGCACGATGTCCGTTCCGACAGTGTCCTTCTCGGCCGGGTCGATCGTGTAGCCGTCAGCACCGGTGGACTCCCAGACGTTCGCCTCGTCGGAGCCGTAAGCGCGGCTCGTCACCGTGACGTGGTCGGCGACCATGAACGCGGAGTAGAATCCGACACCGAACTGTCCGATGATGTCCGTGTTCGACGCCTGATCGGCCTCCTCGCCCTCTTTCTTGGCCAGCTCCTGCTTGAACGCCAGGCTTCCGCTCTGCGCGATCGTTCCCAGGTTGGACTCCATCTCGTCCGCCGTCATGCCGATGCCGTTATCGCTGATCGTCAGCGTCCTCGCGTCCTTGTCCGCCGTCAGGGGGATGTTGAAATCCGAACGCTGAACGCCCGTATCGCCGGACTGCAGGCTCGTGTAATACAGCTTGTCCAGGGCGTCGCTCGCATTGCTGATCAACTCACGCAGAAAAATCTCCTTATGCGTATAGATCGAGTTGATCATCATATCCAGCAGTTTCTTAGACTCCGCCTTAAATTCCTTCTTTGCCATATGTATTCCTCCTCACGTCCGGGGCGGGGGACTCGCGTTCCGGCTCCGGGATAGTAATTTCTCGCCGTTCTCAGGTGTTAGCACTCTATCGAGTTGAGTGCTGTTAACATATATAAATATACCACGAACTGGGGGAATGTCAAGCGGGGCGGCCCCGTTCGCTCCACCGCAAAACGACGCGGTCCGCGCATTGGTGCACGATGCTGTCTGCGCTGCAAATGTTAAGCAACCGCCCGCAGTCCATAGGGAAGACCGTGTGTACCGCCCGAACACGTGCAAGCAAGAGTTCGGTCGGCACACACGGTCTCCCCCAAAAGATGCGGGCGGTATAACATTTCGCAGACAGCCTCGTACTGAAACGCACGGACGGCGTCGGATGGCTGGAGGGAACGGGGTCGGCGCGCTGGATTGTGGTTGGCGGGGGTGAATGGTTGAGGCGAGCGGAATGGGAAGGGCGAGGATGCTGGTTTGGGTGGAAGGCATGGGCTGGTGGTTAAAGATGCGGACGGGAGGGGAGGGCTGGCGTACAGACGGACGAACTAGTAGTTTAGAAAGTACGACTTTCGGCTAGCCAATCGAGCGTCGCCCTAATGGGCTCGCTCTCTTGGGCCGAAACAGCATAAGCAGTTCCCATCACTCTCGCTGCGCCGCTAGCTTGCGAGTCGTGAGGGCAACTGCATTACGGGCGGCGTCACACGTATGCGGACGGTGGGATGCGGCGGGGCGAGGAATTGTGGTTGGCGGGGGTGAATGGTTGGGGTGAGCGGGATGCGTGGCCGGCCGAAGGGAGGAACTTGCCTGCGCGATATGCTCGTCAAGTTCCTTTTGATGGCAGCGCCGGGCGACCGTCCGAACCGGACTTAAGTCTGTACTGCGGTTCGGACCGTCGCCCGGGCGCGGGGGCGGTCCGTCTGTGAAAGCTGGGGAACAGACAGACCGCGGCGCCGCCCGGATAGGCGTGAGGGGCAGCGATACTGGGGCAGGGGACGGGACTGGAGCGGTCGGGCGATTGGAAATTGTAGAACGCCGGACCGCGGCGCCGGATGGATAAGCGTGAAGGGCGGCGATACTGGGGCAGGGGACGGGACTGGAGCGGTCGGGCGATTGGAAACTGTGGAACGCCGGACCGCGGCCGAAGGAAGGGATTGGACTGCGCTGACGCATTCGTCCAATCCCTTCGATGGTTTCGCCGCCCGCTATTAATGGAAGGAGCGGGCGGCGAGTGCCCGCCCCGCAGACTGGCACTGCAATTTGCGGTCACGTCCATATAATGGTGTAAAAGTGAATAAAAAAAGAGCCATCGCTCAT
>CAIFEY010000044.1 GCA_903789635.1 uncultured Eubacteriaceae bacterium | reverse complement strand
CAAAAACCTACATTTTCATTTTGCAATTTTATGGAAAAAGGGCTTGCAAAAAACACCCTGCTCGGCGGCGGTGTGCCGGTGGGCGGGCCGCGGAGCAGGCGGGCTGAGGTGGTGGGGGTGTGATGGCTTCTGTTGTAATGAACCCGTTGACATGTATGGTGTAATGTGATATTTTATAACTAAGGAATACTGTAATTAGCGAATATGATCGACTGAACAGACATAATATGAGGGGGAAAATCACATGTACACATACTATCCGGGGAGAATCAACATCGTCGAGCAGGACAGGCCTTACGAGGACCAGCTTCTGCTCCTGAAGAGCCGGCTGAACCAGGCGGACGCGCTGATGATCGGCGCGGGCGCGGGGCTTTCCACCGCGGCGGGAATGCGCTACGACGGGGAACGCTTTCACCGCTGGTTCTTCGACTTCATCGAGCGCTACGGGATCCGCGACATCTACACGGGCGGATTTTATCCGTTCGAGAAGCCGGAGATCCTGTGGGCGTGGTGGAGCCGGGCGATCTACATCAACCGCTACGTCGACGCACCGTCCGACGTCTACCCGAACCTGAAGAAACTCGCCGACGGCCGCGACTTCTTCGTCCTGACGACGAACGTCGACCACCAGTTCCAGCGCGCGGGTTTTGACAAAAAACGCCTGTTCTACACACAGGGCGACTACGGTCTGCTGCAGAGTATGAATCCGAAAATCAGAAAAACCTACGACAACGAGGAGATCGTCGAGAAGATGCTCGAGGCGCAGGGTTTTATCCGCGGCGCCGACGGCCGATTCGAGGTCCCGGAGGACAGAAAGATCCGGATGGAGATCCCATCAGATCTGATCCCGGTCTGCCCGGACGACGGCAGCGAGATGACGATGAACCTGCGTGCAGACTCGAGCTTTGTCGAAGACGACGGATGGCACGCCGCAGAGGCTAGGTACATGGACTTCCTGCGCCGCCACGAACGCTTGAACATCCTGTACCTGGAACTCGGCGTCGGCATGAACACGCCGGTGATCATCAAGTTCCCGTTCTGGAAATTCACGCAGGAAAACGAGAACGCGTTCTACGCCTGCGTCAACTACGGTGAGGCGGCCTGCCCGGAGGCAATCAGCGACCGCAGCGTGTGCATGAACGCGGACATCGCGAGGGTGCTCCGGGACCTGCTTAAGGGAGGACAAAAGTAATGACTCAACCCATGACACAAGAGGAAAGAGGGATCCGCCTGATCGAGCTGCTGAAGGAGGAAATGCCGGAATACGCGGAGGTCGCCGTCCCGGCGGACGAGCAGTCGCAGCGCCGATTCCTGCGCGGCCTGATGAACATCCGCATGCCGAAGCCGGCGTCCAAGAAGTTCCTCGAGATTCAGGACGCGTACCTGCAGGAGGAGACGAGGCGGAAGGGCATCGTCGAGGGCGAAGATCTCCCGGCGTCCCCGCTGGACCCGCGCCTTTCCCTCTGGCAGGGCGACATCACGCGCCTCCGCGCGGACGCGATCGCGAACGCCTGCAACAGCCAGCTGCTCGGCTGCTTCCAGCCGAACCACAACTGCATCGACAACATCGAGCACACGATGGCCGGGGTGCAGATGCGCCTCGCGTGCTACAGCCTGATGCGGCGGCAGGGGCACGACGAGAGGACGGGCCTCTGCAAGGTCACCTCTGGCTACAACCTGCCGGCCAAATACGTCCTCCACACGGTCGGCCCGATCGTACAGGGCGTCCTGACGGACCTGCACCGGGAGCAGCTCGCCTCCTGCTACCGCTCCTGCCTGGACGCGGCGGCGGAGCACGGGTGCGCGAGTGCGGCATTCTGCTGCATCTCGACCGGCGTGTTCATGTTCCCGCAGGACATCGCCTGCGAGATCGCGGTTGACACCGTCCGGGCCTGGCTCGATTCCCACCCGGACGCTTCCGTGAAGAAGGTCATCTTCAACGTGTTCAAGGACACGGACAGGGAGCTCTACGAGCGAAAGCTTGCATACACAAGTAATTCTATGATAGATTAAGAAAAGCAGGCATTGGATGATGATCAATACAATTTCAGCATACAGCATTCAGAAAGGCAGCAGATAAACATGCAGATTTCAACCAAATTTACTATCGCGATTCATCTTTTGACCGCGGTCGAGTATTTCTCCAAGGACTATAAGGTGACGAGTGAGTTCCTCGCGGGCAGCGTCGGCAGCAATCCGGTGATCATCCGCAACATCATGTCGCAGCTGCGTGAGGCGGGGCTGATCTCGAGCCAGCGCGGAAAGACGGGAATCTCCATCACGAGGCCGCTGGACGAGATCACGTTCCTGGACATCTACCGCGCCGTGGAGACAGGCAGCGCCAAGGATCTCTTCCACTTCCACGAGCATCCGAGCCCAGAGTGCCCGGTCGGCCGCAACATCCACAAGACACTCGGCAGTGTCCTGAAGGAGATCCAGGAGAAGATGGAAAACGAGATGTCGCATCACACGGTCGGCGAGGTGTATCACTCCACGGTCGATGCGATCAAGGCACAGACGCCCGACCCGGAAAAATCAGATTCGGAATAAAAACCAGAAGCATAATTATAATCATAATCTGGGACGGTGACAGCACAACTGCTGCCGCCGTCTTTTATTCTGCGCTGCAGCCGAATCCCGCGTCCGGTTTCCAGGAATTCGCAGACACCGCAGGCGGCGTTCGGGAAATCGCCTGGATCAGCAGGGAAGTAAAATCTTACGCGATAATTTTCTATTTTGTCCCTTGACTTAAAGTGCACTTTAAGTGCTATCCTCATTCTGACAGCGAAAAGCTGTCACGAAAAACCGAAGAACGCAGCGGAGAGCCGGCATCCCGGCGAGTTCGGCGGCAGCGATGGTGTCGATGGCATCGCCGGATGCACTGGGAATATCCGGAAGTGCTGAATCTCCGTAAAATTAGTGAAAAAGGGATAATAGGAAAAGAATAAGGAGAAGAATTATGTTAGGAAACTTTACGTACTGCAACCCGACGAAGCTGTATTTTGGCGAGGATGCGCTGGAAAATCTGCACGGGGAGCTGAAGAAATACGGACAGAAGGTCGTCCTCGTCTACGGCGGCGGATCGATTAAGAAGAATGGCATCTACGACCAGGTGACCAAAATCCTCGCGGAGGAGGGGAAGGACGTCGCGGAGATCGCGGGCGTCATGTCGAACCCGACGATTCACAAGCTGCGAGAGGGGCTGGACATCGCGAGAAAGCACGGCGCTGAGTTCATCCTGGCTGTCGGCGGCGGTTCGGTCATCGACTACTCCAAGGCGCTGTCCGTCTCCGTCAACTGCGACGAGGATCCGTGGGATAAGTACTACATTCGCTTCGAGGAGCCGACCTGCGAGACGCTTCCGGTCGGAGCTGTGCTGACGATGGTCGGAACGGGCTCGGAGATGAACGCGGGTTCCGTCATCACGTACCCGGAGAAGAAGCTGAAGATCGGTCACGTGTTCGCCGACGAAAAGATCATGCCGCGTTTCTCGATCCTGAACCCGCGCTTCACGATGACGCTGCCGAAGTACCAGATGGTCTCCGGAATCTACGACATCTTCAACCACATCTGCGAGCAGTACTTTTCCGGTGACGACGACAACACGAGCGACTACCTGGCCGAGGGCCTGATGAGAAACGTCGTCGCTGCAAGCCGCAAGGCACTCATCGACCCGCAGGACTACGAGGCACGCTCCAACATCATGTGGGACGCGACCTGGGCGCTGAACACCCTGATCTCCCGCGGCAAAACCACCGACTGGATGGTCCACATGCTCGGCCAGTCCGCCGGCGCATGCACCAACGCGACTCACGGCATGACCCTCGCGGCCGTCTCCCCGCCGTACTACCGCTTCATCATGAAGGACGGACTTCCTAAATTCGTCCGCTTCGCGGAAAACGTCTGGGACATCGACCCAAGCGGCAAAACCGACGAGCAGGTCGCAGAAGCCGGCCTTGATGCAATGAAGTCCTGGATGGAAGAACTCGGCCTGGTCATGAACCTCAGAGACCTCGGCGCCGACGAGTCCATGCTCGACGACCTCGTCAACGGCACCATTCTCCTCGACGGCGGCTACCATGTCCCGACCAAGGACGAGGTCCGCAGACTCTTCCAGGAGGCAATGTAGTCAGGCAGAGTTCACTGGTCTCACAATCCCTCTGAACGCGCTGGCCTCACCGACCCTCTGAACGCGCTGACTTCAGCGGCTTCATCGCCGCCCGCGCTTTACACGCACACTTCCATGCGCGATCGCAAAAGCGTACAATTTATATAGCCATGCCGCGCTTACATTTGCGCGCGGCGGCGCAATTGACATAGCTGTCGCGCGGTAACACCTGCGCGCAGCAACGCAATCGACATTAACATCAGCAGCGTTCAAATCACGCGCCCTTCGGGTCCGCACCCCGCGGATCGGAGAGCGCGCTCTTCTTATTAGCGGCACGCCGCGGCCAATCGGGGCGCGCGCAATTTGATCTGAAACCGTCCCTTAATGGGGCAATGGTGCGGGGATACAGTATGCATAGACTATATCTATGGGAAAAACCTCCGAGGGCCATTCTCGTCTTCCGTTTTTCAGTAGGAAGCAAAATCATACAATTTAGTTGAACGGGTTTTCCGAATTTCAGCAATGCGCATTTTTCAGCGTCTTGGTGGAACTATTTTGACGCCGGAAAGCGTGTGTTGTAGTCTGACAATTTAACCCAGATCGGAATTGTCATGAAAATGGTCTGCAGGAGGTCTCAAGTTGCTCCGGAGGTGGTCTGCAGGTGTCCGCGGCGGCGATCAAACGCTCAAGTTGATCGCACATTTATGCAATATGATTAAATCCAAGTCAACGTTGGACCGCAGCGGACGGTATTTTGTCTGAAAAAAGAGTGAAGGCGAGGGAAGCTTCAGAGATCGTAATTAATTACAGCGGTGGTGAATCTATGAGATCAAGCGACCCTCAGAAACGGTTATGTAGTGACACCGTTTTTATGCTATTATCGAATTTCGTAAACCGCGTTACACCAGAATGTGAAATCGCCTCTTTTGTGGAAGCGTGTGCAGTATACAGCGGTGATTGTTTACCTAGTTTAACGCATCACCTCTAATTTTCAGTTCACCGCCGCCCGTTGCACTACTGTGTATCGTCATTGCTGAAAAGGGCGGCGCGGTGACAGCATATTTGCCGTCGATATAACCCAGTTTACTGTGTATGGAGTATGCACAATCTGGCTCCGCCGCCACCATTCCTTCATTTCCTTCCATTATTATATATAAGTACAGGTCCCGCGCCGCCGCAGTCAATCTATGAACATCACCGCACCCGCACTATCGCCGAACTCCCGTTATTTAATTTCCATCTATAATGCGTTATACTAGTACCTGGAACGCCGCCATCCCGCGAGGCAAAAAAACATGGCGCGCCCAGGCGAAACTGCAGCACTGCGAATCTGCGAATCTGCAGAGACGAAAAGCGCTGGGACGCGGAAACAGTGGGAAAACGCGGCGCGCAGCATTACTCACATTAGTATTTCTTACATTAGTGTATAGGGAATAAATGTGCGGTGCGCGCGCAGGATGCAAGGCGGCTAAGAAAGAGGGGATACAGCAATGCAGAAAATAAGGAACTACCAGTGCAACTATTCGAATTCCGTCGGAATCAGCAGCGAGGTGACGGATGGGCTCGGGCTGACGTTCCCGGATGCCTACAAGCACAGGGACACGATGGCCGTGCTCGCGAAGGCCATTAAGAAACATGACAACGCGGGATTTTGTCTGCTGCCGTTCTGCCGCACGGTCGAGATCGAGGCGGAGGGCGCGGACATCAACTACGGCGACGGAAACACGGGCCCGCGCGCGGCCAAGCCGGTATGCGCGAGCGTCGATGACCTGCTGAACCTGCCGGAGATCGACTTCTCTACCGGAAGGATTCACGAGGTCCTGGAGGCCTGCAAAATCCTGGCCGACGAGGACGAACACGTCTGCCTGGAGATCACCGGGCCTTGGACGCAGATGACGTCGCTGATGGACGCGAGACTCGTATTCAAGGCGGCGAGAAAGCAGAAGGATGAGCTGGTTGAGGCGATGAACCGGATCGGCGACCAGCTGCTGCGCTACGTCGACGAGGCGAAGAAGTACGGCGTCGAGATCATCACGCTGTCCGACTCCGCCGGAACCCTGTCGATCCTGGGTCCGCGCATGGTCGCCCAGTCGACGGAGGACTTCACGTACCCGTTCGTCAAGAAGCTCGAGCAGCACATCGATGATTCGATGATCGTCCAGATTTGTCCTAAGCTCGCCTACGCACTGCTCGACACCGGGTTTGCGACGACCAGAGAGCACGACCTCGGCGGCCCGATCGACTTCCTCGAGGCAGTCCTGAAGATGCGCGGCCAGGTGAAGATGGTCGGCCAGGTCTGCATCAAGAATATCGGCGTCACGCTCGCGAACGGCAAGCTGCAGGAGATCGTGCTGAAGTAGGATAGGGAGGAGTCATGGCAAGAAGACCGAAAATCAAAATCACAGTTACGGATCGGCGCGGCAGGCTCGGGTGCCACCGCGGACACCACGTCGGTGAGGTGTTCGACTTCGACGAGGACCGCGGAAAAATCTGCCCGATGGCCATGCACTGCGCCTTCCCGTACATCGACATCCTGCGCTACGGCGGCACGATCCCGGGGCAGCCGGAGGGGACGGCCGAGTTTTGCTGTTCGGACGCCGACACGATCATGGTGTTCCGGGCGGAGGTTGTCGCTGATGAGGAAGACTAAGAGGACAAAAAAGAAGCGCCTCACACGTGTTCCGGCCGCTGCGTCTTCCGCAGTGCTGACGGCTGCGCTGACTGTGATGCTGACTGCGGCAATTGCCGTAACGCCTGCCATCAGTTCGGCTGTGGGCCTTGCGCCTTCGGCTTTTGCCGCATCAGGGACAAAGGCTGCAGCCCAGCAGAAATCCGCTTCTGCCGCCTCAGCCGCACCCCGCAGAACCGCTTCCACCCGGAAAATCACGGTTAAAGCGCCTGCCAGGGCAGCCGTCCGGCGAAAGGCGGGGCAGACGGTGCGCTCGGTGAAGAAGAACAGCGGCACTGGCCTGAAGGACTACCGCGGGAAGTACTACACCGGCGACTCCGACGGCTTCACCTGCATCGGTGCGTCGATGTACGCGCAGTTCTCGAGCATCGACCACTCGCTGCCCGCCGGGACCTACGACAACCGCATCTCACGGCTCACGCGCTGGAAGATCATCGACGGGAAGCTGACGCTGCTCGACGACACGAACGTCGTGGACGCCTACAAGGCCCTGCGCTTCCACCATCCGAACGACTTGACGACGGACGGAACCAACCTCTACATCGCCGACGTCTCGAACCGGATCTGGAAGGTCGACGCGACCGGCGTTTTCTACGGGAAGACGCCGCAGGTCATCACGATGGACACCCCGGCGAACATGAGAATCAGCAGCATTTCCTACGACCCGGCGAGCAAGTGCTTCCTCGTCTGCAAGACCGCGGACCGGAACGATTCGATCCGAAAGCAGCCGTCCGGGAGCACGATCGACCTGGGCGCGCTGACCTACTACGTCTGCCGCATTGAGACCGCGTCTGACGGAACGCAGAAACTCGTCCCGTATAACGGGAAGGAGAGCTTTGACAGCTCGAACAGCTTCTACCTGTTCAACAGCGTGACCCGGCCGAGCAGCTTCCTCAGCAAACTCGTCGGGAAGCAGAAGTACCTGTCGATCTACCAGTCGGGCATGTATTTCCGAAACGGGACGCTGTATTCCGGCCTCTGCATCAAGAAGCTTGACAGCACGACCAGCACGCATTCGACCGCGATCAACGCGAGCGCGATCATGAAGACGACCGGCGTGATCATCGGACCGAATTCCATTATTTACCAGCCCGTCCAGCAGTGCACCGCGCTGCGCGATCCGAACGCCAAGGCTAAGATGAAGAAGTCCTTCGAGCTCGAGGGGCTCAGCCTGTACTTCGGAAGCTCCGGGAAGACCGGCGCGATGTACGGCATCGTGCGCGAGAAGGAGAATACCAAGGGCGGCCCGGGCGTGCGGAACAACATCTACGACTTTTCCTCCGGCACGGGCCTGAAATACCGCGCAGGGGCAAAGCCGACAGCGAACTAAGTCCATCAGTTATCTGATGGAAACCGATTGGGAGGTTGAGACATGGTCACCATACGGGATGCGGAAATAGATGACGCGGCCGAAATCCTCGGGATTTACGGCTGGTACGTCGAGAACACCGCGATTTCCTTCGAGTACAGGACGCCGCTGCTCGCGGAATTCCGGGAGCGAATGCGGCGCACGATGCAGCGGTATCCGTACCTCGTCCTCCTGAACGACGAAAAGATCATCGGCTTCACCTATGCCGGCCCGTTCATCGGCCGCGAGTCCTACGACTGGACCTGCGAGGCGACGATCTACCTGGACCGCAGGGTGAGGAAATCCGGCTTTGGAAAGAAGCTCTACCTGGCCCTGGAGGAAGCGCTTAGAAAAATGGGCATGCACAACGTCTGCGCCTGCATCGGATACCCAGAGGCGGAGGACGAGTACCTGACCAGGAACAGCGCCGAATTCCACGAGCACATGGGGTACCGAAAGGCCGCGCATTTCCGAAACGTCGGGTACAAGTTCGGACGCTGGTACGACATCGTATGGATGCAGAAAGTCCTGCGAGATCCGAAGTTGGATGAGGCAAGTCCAAGCCCGATTAACCCTTATCCGGAGATTAAGGGTTAATCGTATTACCAAAACTTATAAGTTGGTATCTGCACAGAAGAAAAAAGCAAGTCGTTTTCAACGCAACGATAATTAACATAACATTATTTTATTATAATATAATTAGAATTATCACAGAACAAGAAGGATAGAATCATGAGCAAGAAATTAGTAAACGGAATCCACCACCCGGCGATCCGCTGCTGCGGAGAGGAAGAGATGAAGAAGGCGGTCAGCTTCTACACGGACATCCTGGGCCTGAAGGTCTGGCGCAGCTGGGGAAGCGGTGACAAGAGCGCCTGCATGATCGACGCTGGAAACGGCATGATCGAGTTCTTTGCCGACGCAGAGCCGGGAAGGACGATCGGACCGGTCGACCACTTCGCGTTCGCGACGGACAGCGTCGACGATGCAGTCGAGACGGTGCGCGCCGCGGGCTTCAAGGTCACGGTTGAGCCGCACGACGTCGACATCCCGAGCAGCCCGATGTATCCGGTCCGCGTGGGCTTTGTCGAAGGCGCCGCAGGCGAATCCATCGAGTTCTTCCAGGAGAGGTAACGAATCCGGAAAGCCGCAGGACGTTCCGAAATGCTTAGGGACGCCATAGACGCACAGAAATCCGAAACCCCAAATTTCAGGGGCTGAGAAAGGGGAAAAGTATGAAGCGAATCTGCTGTCTGAAGGGAAGCCCGCGAAAGAACGGGAATACGAACACACTGACCGCGGTCGTGACGGAGCGGCTGAGGGAAGCTGGCGTCGGGATCGACGAGTTTTCCCTCTACGACATGAACATCCAGGGCTGCCGCGCGTGCCGCTGGTGCCAGAAGGACTGGACCAAGATCAGCTGCATCATGAACGACGACATGCAGCAGATCTACGATTCCATCACGAACAGTGACCTGGTCCTGCTCAGCACGCCGATCTACTGCTGGTACTGCACCGCGCCGATGAAGGCTGCGATGGACCGCATGGCGTACGCGCCGAACATGTTCTACGGCGACGCGATCGGCCCCGCGCTCTGGGCAGGAAAATCCACCGCGCTGATCACGACCTGCGGCTATCCGCCGGAGAAAGGCGCCGACCTGTTCCAGGAGGGGCTCAGGCGCATCACCAAACACAGCGGCATGCACTACCGCGGCATGCTCTGCGAACGCCAGCGGAACCTGCACGACCCGTTCATGGACGACGAGAAGCGCGCGCACGCGGAGGCCTTCGCCGACGATATCCTCGGCTGGCTCGGGGTCTAACATAAACAATAAAAAACCGCCGCTCACAGCACCTAAAAACGCGGACGTACCTTTCGGATGTTCCAAAACGGCTGCTGTGACCCGGCGGTCCTTTACTATATTACCCTGAATCGGCCGAATGTGCAAGAACTGCGCCTGAATTCGGCGTTTTCCGAGAATCCGGCGTGGCGCGAACCTACTTGTTGAGTACGGCTGCGGCCTCCTCGCCGGTCATGCCTTCCTTGACGCCGGCCTCCTTGGCCGCAGCGGTCATGCCTTTGATCGGGTTCGCCAGGACGGCTGCGAAATCGGCGCCTCCGACCAGGACGGCGGCATCGCCGAACTTGTCCGCAACCTCTAAGTTCATGTATCCGCACATCAGGAATCCCTTCCTGCACTGGACCACGATCATGTTCGGATGGTCTTTGCCTCCCGGCGAGCAGAGCATGAATCCCTGTGCGGCAGTGCCTTTAACGTCGAGCTGTTCAATCTGCATCATTGTCTTTACCTCCCATTAGAATCTGAAAATGAAATAGATGTCCATTAATCTGTAAATATGCAGAAACATCATCGTGTTTCTTGTTTAACAATTCCGTTAACAGTATATCACTTTTAGCGTCGCGCGGCTAAGGATGTTCGGATTATTGGGCCGCGCGGGAAAGGATTTTCTGCGAAGGGGAGGGCTGATGACGCGGGATGGGAGAATCCCGGGGAACGGAGAGGGCGCGGACGCGGCCGATCGGAAGAAAATAGGAGGAATCCCCGCGCATTTTCCTGTAACCCTTGAAGATTGCGGGAAGATGTGTTAAACTTTCAAGCGGTAAACAGTCATAGAGAAAACTATCATTGGAAAAGCCAATAGAAAATTAAATCCTTAACGATATCCATCAGGAAGAAACAGGCGGTAGGCGTCGTACAAGCAATTCTGTGCGCGGCTGGCCGTCATTTTTTCTATCTTTCTGCCCGGGATTACTTTGTCCGAAAGGGGTGCAAGGCAACATGCAAAACTGGAAAACACTCATGAAGTCGCTTCGTGAGTATAAACGATCGACGATCCTGACACCGATCATGGTCATCGGCGAAGTGGCGTTCGAGGCGCTGATTCCGTACATCATCGCGCTGCTCGTCAACGACGTCAAGGCGGGGTACGGGGTCGACCACATCATTCACTACGGCGTCATCCTGCTCATCATGGCGTTCTGCTCGCTGTTCTTCGGCTACTTTGCCGGAGTGGAGTGCGCCAAATCGTCGTGCGGGCTTGCGAGGAACCTCAGGAAGGACGTCTTCTACCGCATTCAGGACTTCTCGTTCCACAACATCGATTCCTTCTCCAGGGCGTCGCTCGTGACGCGTCTGACGACGGATATTCAGAACGTGCAGCTGGCCTGGATGATGCTGATCCGAACCGCGTTCCGCGCGCCGCTGAACCTGATCCTCTCGTTCGCGATGGCGTTCTACATGGGCGGCTCGATCTCGCTGATCTTCCTCGCGATCATCCCGTTCCTGGCGGTCGGTCTCGGCCTCGTCATCAAGTTCACGATGCCGCTGTTCCGCCTTGGTTTCCCGAAATTTGATATTCTCAACCGCACGGTCGAGGAGAACGTCCGCGGAATCCGCGTCGTGAAGGCGTACGTCAGGGAGGAGCACGAGAAGGAGAAGTTCTACGACGCCGCGGAGAACATCCGGAAGATCTTCACCAAGGCAGAGCGGATCCTCGCGCTGAACAACCCGCTGATGCAGATGTGCATCTACGCGGTCATGCTGTTCGTGCTGTCGTTCGGATCGCGCGAGATCATCACGTCACAGGGTAAGGCTCTCGACATCGGCCAGTTCTCGTCGCTGCTGACGTACAATTTCCAGATTCTAGCATCCCTGATGATGCTGTCGATGATCTTCGTCATGGTGACCTTTGCCGCCGCTTCCGCTGCACGTATCGCGGAGGTTCTGCGCACGGAGAGTGACCTGACCTCCCCGGAGAACGGCATCACAGAGGTTTCCGACGGCTCGGTGGACTTTGACCACGTCAGCTTCAAGTACGAGGAGGACGCGAAGAACGCCGTTCTGAGTGATATCGACCTGCACATCAAGTCGGGTGAGGTCATCGGCGTGATCGGCGGAACGGGCTCGGCCAAGTCGTCGCTCGTCCAGCTAATCCCAAGGCTCTACGACGCTTCGGAGGGCTCGATCGCAGTCGGCGGAAGGGACGTGCGCGGCTACGACCTGACCACGCTCCGAGACAACGTCGCGATGGTGCTCCAGAAGAACGTCCTGTTCTCCGGAACGATCGCAGACAACATCCGCTGGGGTGACAAAGACGCCACCGATCAGGAGGTCAGAGAGGTCTGCCGCTTAGCCTGCGCGGACGAGTTCATCGACCGCATGCCTAAGGGCTACGACACCTGGATCGAGCAGGGCGGAACCAACGTCTCCGGAGGACAAAAACAGCGTCTCTGCATAGCACGCGCACTGCTGAAGAAGCCGAAGATCCTGATACTGGACGACTCGACCTCCGCCGTCGACACCAAGACGGACGCGCTGATCCGCCAGGCGATGCGCACCTACCTCCCGGACACGACCAAGATCATCATCGCCCAGCGCACCTCCTCCGTCGAGGACGCCGACCGCATCGTCGTCATGGACAACGGCCGGATCAACGCCGTCGGCACAAGCGAGGAACTGCTGAAGACCAACAAGATCTACCGCGAGGTCTACCTCTCGCAGAACAAGCAGGGGACAGACACCCTGCCGGCGGAAGAACCGCAGAATAAAGAACCACAAGGTATCGAAGCACCGGATTTGGAACCGCAGGATATGGAAGATTCTGGAAGCGCTTCCGACTCCATCAAACCCGTGAAATCCGATACATCGAGTCCATCTAAGGGAAAGGAGGCGAACGGCCGTGAGTAAGGAAAAGCAGAATGCAAACCCGCGCACAAATACGAATCCGAATGCGGAAACGAATTCTAACACGGGAACAAACTCGAATTCAAACTCGAGCACGAATCCGAATTCGACTAAGAAAAACAATAACGCCGTCGCGAAGTCGATGACGTACGGCGCGGTCGTCCGCCGCCTGTTCAGAATGCTGCACAGCTTCTACCCGGCGCTGCTGCCGTTCATCATCGTGCTGATCCTGATCAACGCCGTAATCTCGGCCGTGCCTTCCGTCTTCATCCAGAAGGTCGTCGCGGTCCTGCAGGAGTGCTGGAACAACGACCTGACCTGGTCAGTCGCGCGCCCGCACATCTACAAGCTGGTCGCGATCCTTGCCGGAATGTACGCCGCGTCGCTGATCTGCGGCTTCCTGTACAACCAGCTGATGGCGATCTTCACCCAGGGCTCGCTCGCCAAGATGCGTAACCGGATGTTTGACCACATGCAGACGCTGCCGATCCGTTTCTTCGACACGAACCAGCACGGCGACATCATGTCGTACTACACGAACGACGTCGAGGCGCTGCGCCAGATGATCTCCCAGTCGTTCCCGCAGCTGATGATCGCGGGCGTGACCATCACAACGATCCTCTGCATCATGTTCTACTACAGCCTCTGGATGGCGCTCGTCATCATCGGCGGCTCGGTCGTGACCCTGACCATCACCAAGACGATCGGCGGCCGCTCCGCGCGCTACTTCATCGCGCAGCAGAAATCCATCGCGCAGACGGAGGGCGTCGTCGAGGAAATGATCGGCGGCGAGAAGGTCATCAAGGTCTTCAACCACGAGCACGATTCCGAGAAGGCGTTCGACGAGCAGAACGACGCGCTGTTCGACGCGGCATACAAGGCCAACAAATACTCGAACACCCTGATGCCGATCCTGAACAACGTCAACTACATCCTCTACGTCGCGGTCGCGGTGGTCGGCGGCCTGATGCTCGAGTACCACGCGCACAACGTCAGCATCTCCGGCCTCCCGCTCTCGATCGCGGTCGTCGTGCCGTTCCTGCAGATGTGCCGCCAGTTCGCGGGCAACATCCAGCAGATCTCCCCGCAGATTAACGCAGTCGTCATGGGACTCGCCGGCGCGCGCAGAATCTTCCTGCTGCTCGACGAGGAGCCGGAGACCGACGAGGGGACCTACACGCTCGTCCGCGTCGTCCGTCAGGACGACGGCTCCTTCAAGGAAGTCGCGGATCATGAGACAAAGGGCGTCTGGGCATGGAAGCAGCAGCGTGATGAGCATACTGCATTCTACCGCCCGATGAAGGGCGACGTCCGCTTAGACCACGTCGACTTCTCCTACGAGCCGGGCAAGCCGATCCTGCATGACCTGACGCTCTACGCCAAGCCGGGCCAAAAAGTCGCGTTCGTCGGCGCGACCGGCGCGGGCAAGACGACGATCACCAACCTGATCAACCGCTTCTACGACATCTCGGCCGGCACGATCACCTACGACGGCATCGACATCCACGAGATCCGCAAATCCTCACTCCGTCACTCCCTCGGCATCGTCCTGCAGGACACAGTCCTGTACACCGGCACCGTCATGGACAACATCCGCTACGGCCGCCTGGACGCGAGCGACGAGGAGTGCATCCGCGCGGCCAAACTCGCCGGCGCGGACGACTTCATCGAACGCCTTCCGAACGGCTACCAGACGGTTCTGAGCGGTGACGGCTCGACCCTGTCCCAGGGTCAGTGCCAGCTCCTCGCGATCGCCCGCGCCGCCGCTGCCGACCCTCCGGTCATGATCCTCGACGAGGCGACCTCCTCGATCGACACCCGCACCGAGCAGATCGTCCAGCGCGGCATGGACGCCCTGATGACGGGCCGCACCGTCTTCGTCATCGCCCACCGACTCTCCACGGTCAAAAACGCCGACGTCATCATCGTCTTAGACCACGGAAAGATCATCGAGCGCGGCACCCACTCCCAGCTGCTGGAGCAGAGGGGGCAGTACTACCAGCTGTACACTGGCGCATTCGAACTGGAATAGACAAACACGGGCGCCATCAGCGCGCGGAATACGGACGATGGAAGCTCCCAGGGAAATACGGGCACCAGAAACTCACTAAGTCTCGCGACTGACAATTCTATACATCGAACTCGGAGGATTTCGGGAGTTGCACTAAAGAGAGTGCAACTCCAACGAAATCCTTTTCTCGTTCGATGTAGAATTGTGACAGTCGCTGCGAAATCGTTCGTTTCTGGTACCCGTATTTTGGGAGCTTTGCAAGTCCGTAATTCGTTTGCTGATGGTACCCGTGTTTTGGTATGTATTGTCAGTCGGAGCAGTGAGCTGATGGTGCTCGTATTTTGGGAGCTGTGTAGGTCCGATAGTCGTGAGCTGATGGCGACCGGGGTTTGTTTTTTTGCTCGGCGGGGGATCAAGATCGGTCGATGCTGTAGTGGTGGTCGGCGGTTGTATGCGAGATCCATGTTCGGCGGGGATTGGCGATTAGCCACAGCGATGAAGGAGGTCGGGGTGGTTTGAGGGAAGCGGTAAAACTCGCTCAGCGCAGGGCTTCCCGAGTTCTTTGATGGTCAAGAAGGTTGCCACCGGACGGCGCGGGGCTTGTCCGGTGGCTATTATTGTATTTATGGTAGGAACGCGGTCTCCGGGTGTCGACCGCGTTCCTGTGATTGTCAAAGTATGTGAGAGGATTCGATGCTGTCGCACCTGCGGCATCATCGAATCCTCCAATTGTCTTTGCCGCACTTCGTGCGGCAGAGTGGGAGAATGACTCAACCGTGTCGCTGACGCTCCCGGTTTCGCATTCTCCTTGATCGAGCGGCCGGTCGCTTTTTGCATAAGTTGCGTGCCGGCCGAAGGTGTATATTATTCGTGATCTGACCACTTGTTCGCAACTTTATGACCACCTGTGA
>CAIFEY010000043.1 GCA_903789635.1 uncultured Eubacteriaceae bacterium | reverse complement strand
ATCACGGGTGGTTAAAATCTTGCGAACAGGTGGACACTCCCTGAAGAATATACATCTATTCGGTAACAGGCGAGATTTCATCATTTTCCCGAAGTTTATGCTGTCCATCATGGTCACGTTATCAGCATTCATGTGCCGCACGTCCATTTGAATCCTGTATACCCCATTTTCACCCCGAAATCGGCCGGAATAAAACAAACCAAATCGGTTACAACACCCTTAAAATCCGCCTTTTTACGATTTTCCGGAAGCAAATTCGTGAACTTCCGGGAATATGGCGATTCTCATTATTAATGAAGAATCCAGTATGATGTATACTCTCGTCATGCCCGCCCGCCGCTGCTCGCCCTCGTCTGCATCCAAGGAAGGAGGCAACGCGTGCCGACCGAATTCTTGCGAAGTATGTGCCTCACCTTTCCGCGCAGCGGCCATCCCAGTGTCACGCCGCCGCACACAGTATCTCTGCCCGTATCCTTAGCCATACCGCCCCGGTATTCACGGCTCACCTTTCGCGGCCGGCCGCGCCTCCCACAGAGCCCGTCCACCGCATTTTCGCTTTCGTCCGCATTACAGGAGGAGGCAACACGCGCTGACCGAATTCTTGCGGAGCACGTGTTCGGGCGGTACATGTGGTCTCCCCTATGGACTTGCGCGCGGCACCACAGATGTGTGCGCCCGGGCGGCGTGACACATACGCACGGATAGCTTGATAAACCCTCACTTGACTCTCCTTTCCATAAGTGATAGTACACAATTGAAGTCAATAATGCGAAATCATCCATAGTATGGGATTCCATAATATGAGATAATGTAGAATAAGAATAAGGAAGTATCGATATGATCAGTGAACTACGCAGGGAAGCCTATGAAGAGAGAAGCGGAAAGGAGCATCCTTTTATGACGATATATGAGAGCAAGGCGAACGCGCAGGAGAGCATCTTCTCGTCGCACAATATCGGCCGCGAGCTGCCGAAGTACACGATGCCGCAGGAGGAGAGCGATCCGGAGGTCATCAAGGAACTCATCGAGGACGAGCTGTTCCTGGATGGGAATGCCAGGCAGAATCTGGCTACTTTTTGTCAGACGTACGAGGAGGATGCGGTCCACGAGCTGATGGACGTGTCCATGAACAAGAACATGATCGACAAGGACGAGTACCCGCAGACGGCGGAGATCGAGGAGCGCTGCGTCAACATCATCTCGCACCTCTGGAATTCGCCGGAGGGCACGCATCCGATCGGGACGTCGACGGTGGGCTTGTCGGAGGCATGCATGCTCGGCGGGCTGGCGATGTACTGGCGCTGGAGGGAGAGGCGCAAGGCGGAGGGCAAAGATTACTCCCACCCAAACCTCGTCACGGGACCGGTGCAGATCTGCTGGCATAAGTTCGCGCGCTACTGGGACATCGAGCTGCGCGAGGTGCCGATGACGGAGGACCAGTACGTCATGACCCCGGACCGCATGCTGCCGTACATCGACGAGAACACGATCGGCGTCGTCGCGACGCTCGGGCTGACGTTCACCGGCGAGTACGAGCCGGTCAAGGATCTCTGCGACGCCCTCGACGACCTGGAGGCGCGCACCGGCCAGTCGGTCGACCTTCACATCGACGCGGCGAGCGGCGGATTTCTCGCGCCGTTCTGCGCGCCGGAGCTGGAATGGGACTTCCGCCTGCCGCGCGTGAAATCTATCAGCGCCTCCGGCCACAAGTTCGGGCTCGCGCCGCTCGGATGCGGATGGGTGCTTTGGAGGGATAAGGAGGACCTGCCGGAGCGGCTCGTCTTCCACGTGAACTACCTCGGCGGCGACATGTCCGTCTTCCAGCTAAACTTTTCCCGCCCTGCCGGCCAGGTGATCTCGCAGTACTACCTGTTCCTGCGCCTCGGCATGGAGGGCTACCGCAAGATCCACGGCAACTGCTACGCCGCAGCCGCTTACCTGGCCGATGAGCTCCGGAAGCTCGGGATCTTCGACGTGATCTTTGACGGCGACCCTGAGCGCGGCATCCCTGCCGTAACCTGGAAGCTGAAGAAGGACGCGGACGTCTCGTTTAACCTCTACGACTTTGCCGACAAGCTCAGGAGCCGCGGCTGGCAGGTACCGGCCTACGCGCTACCGGCGAACGCGCAGGACACCGTCGTCCAGCGCGTCCTGGTCCGCCAGGGCGTCTCCCGCGACCTCGCCGCGCTGCTGATGAGCGACATCAAGCGCACGATCAAGTACTTCGAGAATCACGCGGTCGTGACCAATATGACCGCTAGCGAGGGCACATCGTTCGCGCACTAAATCAAAACAAAAAATAACAAAACGAGGGCGAATATGGGATCATTCCCGTATTTGTCCTCGTTTATTTTTCTGTTTTATCATTACTGCCGTTGTCGTCTCGGCGGTCGCTGCCGTCGCGTCCGCCGCGGTCGAAGTTGCGGCGGAGTCCGCGCTCGACGGTCACGATCGGTCCGCTGATCGGCAGCGCCTGCAGCAGGATGATGACGAGTGCGGCTGTGGAGGTGATCCTTACCCCGCCCAGGTTGCACATGGCCAGGAGCATCACGGTGACGATCAAGATTACGGTATACAGTTTAAGGACGAGCGAGCAGAACAGCCCGTTTCTCGTCGGTTTCATTACGAGGAGGAGGAACACAACGACAAGCAGGCAGACCGGTATGGCGACGCAGCCCGCTATGATGGATATGGTCGTTAACATACGCCCTCCAGATGAATTTTTCCTCTTCCGATTCCATTTTGGGATTCCGTTTCTATATATTTACAATTCTTCCCATTATGCTTATCTATCGCAGATTGCGCAGAGTGTGCTGATTCTCATACATCTCTGCATTCACTCTATTATACCGCAAAACCGCCTTAAGAAAAATGTTATTTCCTCCACAAACATGTAAATATTTTCCTGTCTTAGCGCCGCCGCGCCTGACTTCCCGCTGTTTTCCGCGGTTTGGGCAAAATATAAATTTTCACAATTTCATTATATTTCTGCTGTCACGCGGCGATCGCTCGCCCGCGCACCGTCCGATCCCCGCGCCGTTCCGACTGTTCGACTGCGCGCCGTCCGACCCCCGTGCCGTTCCGGCGGTTCGACTGCGCGCGACCTCCCTGCCTTCCCGCGCGCGGCCGCCCCAAAAAACGCCGCAGCCCCGCCGTATCACATCCACGATCTACGGCGGGGCTGGTATATTCATCTATATTCCTGGTCCCAAGGGAGCGGAACCTGCAGCGCTAATTAGTTTCCGGAAGGCCTATTACGCGATGCTCTTGACCTCGTAGCCCTTATCCTCGACGGCCTTCTTCAGCACGTCGTCTGCGACGTCACCGCTCATGCTGACTACGGCCTCGCCGGCTGTGTGGCTGACCTTGGCGGAGTCGACTCCGTCCAGGGATTCCAGTGCCTTCTTGACCGTCGCCTCGCAGTGCTCGCACATCATTCCTTCGATCTTCATTGTCTTCTGCATTTCATTTTCTCCTTCAATACTATCTGTGTTGTCTGCGTTAATGTTATCGGTTCTATCTGCATCCGCGCCGGAAGATGCCTGGATCAGCACCTTGCCGGACGGGATTGCATTCTTCTTCGCTCTGTCGCGGCTTCCGTCGTGGAGCTTGAACAGGTTCAGCCTCAGCGCGTTCGTGACGACGCAGAAGCTGGACAGGCTCATGGCTGCCGCGCCTAACATCGGGTTCATCGTGATGCCGAGCAGGTGGGCGTATGCGCCGGCCGCGAGCGGCATCAGCAGGACGTTATAGAAGAACGCCCAGAACAGGTTCTCGTGAATGTTTCTCAGCGTCGCGCGGCTTAAGCGGATCGCTGCGGAAACGTCGGTCAGCTTGCTGTTCATCAGGACGACGTCGGCCGCGTCGACTGCGACGTCCGCGCCGGCTCCGATCGCGATTCCGGTGTCTGCCCTCGTCAAAGCCGGTGCGTCGTTGATGCCGTCTCCGACCATCGCGACCTTTCCGTGCTTCTGGAGCTCTCTGATCACGCTTTCCTTGCCGTCCGGGAGGACTCCCGCGATGACCTCGTCCACGCCGGCCTGTGCGCCGATAGCTTTGGCCGTCTTCTCGTGGTCGCCGGTCAGCATGACGACGTGAATGCCCATGTTCTGCAGTTCCCTGACCGCCTGGGCGCTGTCACTCTTGATCGTGTCCGCGACGGCGATGAGTCCGGCGGCCCTGCCGTTCTCGGTGAAGTACAGGCAGGTCTTGCCCTGCTCCACGAGCTTGTCCGCAGCCTCGGTCAGTGACTTCGGGAGCGTCGTCTTTGTCAAAATAAATCTGGCATTTCCACCAAAGACCTGATGGTCATGGTACGTTCCGGATACGCCGCTTCCGGACAGGGTCTGGTAATTGTCGACCGCTTCTGTCTCCATGCCGAGCGCGGAAATCTTATCCATGACTGCACGGGCGAGCGGATGCTCACTCTTGGACTCGAGCGCGCCTGCAAGCCTCAGGAGGCCCTGCTCGTCGAATCCGTCTGCCGGCAGAATGTCCGTAACCTCAGGGTGACCCTCGGTGATGGTTCCGGTCTTATCGAGCGCGACGATGTCCACGCGGCCCGTCTCCTCGAGGGATGCGGCTGTCTTAAACAGTACGCCGTTCTTGGCGCCCTTGCCGTTTCCGACCATGATCGCGACCGGGGTCGCAAGGCCGAGTGCGCACGGGCAGCTGACGACGAGGACCGCAATGCCTCTGGACAGCGCGTAGCTGAACGCACCGCCGGCCATCAGCCAGATCAGGAAGGTCGCGAGCGCAACCAGCAGGACAGCAGGGACGAAGATCCCGGATACCTTGTCTGCGATCTTGGCGATTGGGGCCTTTGTCGCTGCGGCATCACTGACCATCTGGATGATCTGGGAGAGTGTCGTGTCCTTACCGACGCGCAGAGCCCTTGCCTTTACATAGCCGGAGCTGCTGACGGTCGCTGCGGAGACTCTGTCTCCCACTTCCTTGTCGACCGGGATGCTCTCACCGGTCAGCGCGGACTCGTCAAACGCGCCGCTTCCCTCGACGATCTCGCCGTCGACCGGGACGTTGCTTCCCGCGCGGACCACGAACACGTCGCCGACGTTCAGCTGGTCGATTGGAATCTCCTGCTCCTGGCCGTTGACCTCGATCACCGCCGTCTTAGGCGCGAGCTTCATCAGACCCTTCAGGGCGTCTGTGGTTCTGCCCTTGGACACCGCCTCGAGCAGCTTGCCGACCGTGATCAGCGTGACGATCATCGCCGCCGACTCGAAGTACAGGTCGTGCATGTCCGCCATCGCGGCAGCATCGCCAACCAGTATCTGATCCCTGGTCATCTTCATGAGTACGAAGAAGCTCCAGACGAACGAGACCATCGATCCCATCGCGACCAGGGTGTCCATGTTCGGCGCCCGGTGCAGCAGCGACTTGAAGCCGCTCGTGAAGAACTTCTGGTTGATCACCATGATGATGCCGGAAAGCAGCATCTCCACGATGCCGACCGCGACCATGTTGCCCTCAAAGAAGCCCGGCAGCGGCCATCCCCACATCGTGTGACCCATGGAGAAATACATCAGCACAAGAAGGAAAATCACGGACGAGATCAGCCTGTTCCGCATGACCGGAACGTCCTTGTTCTCCAGTGCTTTTTCTTCCTCTGCGTACATATCCGCGGTAGACCGGTTCGCCTCACCGCCCTTGAGCTCCGCGCCGTAGCCCGCGTCCTCCACGGCCTTGATGACTGTGCTCGGGGAGACATCCCCGACGACGCGCATGGAGTTCGTCAGGAGGCTGACCGTGCAGCTCTCGACCCCGGGCAGCTTTCCCGCTGCCTTCTCCACTCTGCTCTGGCAGGCCGCACAGCTCATTCCTGTTACGTTATAATCCTGCTTCATTATTCCTCATTTCCTTTCCCTTTTCCCTGATACGTCTCTAATCCCTGTTTCAACGCTTTTCCATCGCGGTTCAATCGCTTTCCAATCGCGGTTTCATCGCCTTTAATCGCTTTATGATCGCGGTTTCATCGCTTTCCCTCGCGATTCAATTCCCGTTCGGATGCGGTTCCCTAAGCCGCACCCCATTGAATCGATTGACCCGCGAATCGACTTGCCCGCAAATCGGCTCATCCGCGAGTCGACATACCCGTGACCGGATTTACGCGACCGGCACCGTCTCGATGCCGGAAACCGAATACCCCTGGTTCTTCACCGCCGATTCCAGTCTCACGTCCGGAACCTCGCGGTCCATTTTCACGATGGCCTGATTCTTCTTGAAGTTTACCTCCGACGCGACGCCGTCGATCCGCTCGAGCGCCCTCTGAACGCGGTACTGGCAGTTCCTGCAGTGCATGCCGTCGATCTTGAGCACCTTCTCCGAGACGACCTCGCCCTCGAGCTCCTTCTTTAAAGGCTCCAGGTCTCCGCCTCCTCCGCCGCAGCATCCGCCCTTCACCGTCTTCAGCGTCTTCCGGATGCCAAAGACCAAAACGACTGCAATAACCGCGATGACCAAGATAACTGCTGGATTCATACTCTTCCTCCTTACTTCATCATCTTCTGCAGCATGTTGACGAGCTCGTCGATCGACTCATCCTTTCCCGCGCGGATATCGTCCGCAACGCAGGTCCTGATGTGGTTCCCGAGCAGCACCTTGTTAAAGCTGTTCAGCGCCGCCGCCGCCGCAGAAGACTGCCTCAAAATATCCAGGCAGTACGCATCATCCTCAATCATGCGGCGGATACCCCTGATCTGTCCCTCGATCCGGCTCAGCCGGTTGACCAGATCCCGGTACTCGTTCGGCGTCCGCTTCTTCATCCTGCAGCACCCGTCGTCGACCGTAACCGACCCGTCCGCGTGCACAGAAGCCGCAATCGTCTTCCCCTGGCCCTTCCGGTCCTCGGTTTTCTGGCTTTCCGCCTTCAGTTCCTGATCCATCCCCTGGTCCTGCACCAACTTCTGATCATCTTCCTTTCTGCATGCATCACATGACATACTGTCCCCTCCTTTGGTGTTTGGTCTGTGTATGAATTCTCACGCGCCGCGCATTCGGTCTGCGCTTTGCGTTACTCTCTTTGACAATTGGATTATACCCCCATAGGGTATAATAAAGCAAGATTAACTTATGTTTTTAATTCAGCACATACCCCCACGGGGTATATTCGATGCCGCCCGCGGCACTGGTACAGCCGTCCGCAGTTTATTGGCGAGCCCTTTCCATATTCAAGTCCTCCGGTCCGCAGTCAATAGGGGTGATCACATGATCACCCCCAACAGATGCGGACGAAGGACGGGCCATTCTTTGGGAAAAAGCGGGAGAAAATCACCGTTTCCAAATGTTAATTATTTAACTGGGAATTCGGGGCCTAAATGCAGAATTTCCAAAGAAGCAGTTGGTAAAATCGACCGCAGATTATTACTGTGTCAATGACATTTTGTAATCGACGGCTTTATCGCTATTATCTCTGAGAATTGAGGACGATTCAAAAGCAAATATGCTCTCATTCCCAGACAATTTGCGGTGGAGACGGCCGATGAGAAGACGCAAAGGATGGATTCGGTGTGATCACAGCGCAGAATCTTGGGAATTCCTGACTCAGGACGGGGACATTCCCAAGAAATCGAGGAGGAGTTTGGAACCATGAAATCCGGAGTGGAATTTCCCAAGAAAATGGGATGAACTGGTGCATACAGTATGCCGCACTTGTCTCCCAGTGTCCTCTCTCCCCAGTGTCCCCCGCCCCGGTGTCTGATCATCCCGGTGTCCCAGAGTGCGATGTTCCTTCGCGGGAACGCATCACTCGCAGCCGACCACCGGGAGGCTGCGTACCTTTACTATAAAAAAGGAATCCGCGAGCAGATGCCGAGCGGATTCCTACCTTATGGCGCCCGGCGACCGCCTTCTGCCCACCAGTTTTCCAGGCCGTCGCCCGGGCGCCCTACGGGCGGTCCGTCGGAATCCTGGCAGCCAAATCCGACCGACCGCCCACCGGCCCGCGAGCCCAACCCCAGTGACGTCCGTCCGCGGCATAAAGCGCGGCCGCGATCACGCCCTCGCCGAACGCACCGCCAGCGCCGCGTTCACCGCTGCAGCCAGGGCCGCCGTCGCCAGAAAGTCCGGCAGGGTGTTGCCGACCGGGAGCGGGGCGGCGAGTGCCATCAGCCAGCGGTAGAACAGGAAGCCGGCGAGCCAGACGATGAGGTTGGGCCAGTGGAATTTGGCCGTGCAGTCGGCGCGGCGGAGGAGGAAGTAGTCAGCGGCCTGGACGGCGATCATCGGGGCGAACACGCTGCCAATGAAGTACAGGAAGTTTGTGATGTCGTCCATGCGGAAGAGCATCGCGCCGGCCGTGCCGAGGATGGCGACTGCGAGCGCGGCGTGCTTCTCGTTGAGCCTGTGCCAGACGGTCACGCTGGATACCCCCGCGGAGTATGCGTCCAGGAAGGTCGTTGTGACGGTGGACAGGATGACGATCAGGAGGCCGGCCGCGCCCAGGCCCGCGCGCGTCATGATGACGGCGATGTCGGTTTCGCCCGTGTACAGGGACGCGCCCATGCCGATCACGAACATGAAGATCGAGACCGCGCTGTACGTCAGGACGCTGGCGATGGATGAGGCGACGGGGTTTTTGGCCTCGCGGGTGTAGTCGGCGATCAGAGGGAGCCACGACAGCGGCATGGACACGGCGAGTTCGACCGCGCCGCCAAAGGTCATCTGGTCAGCTCCCGAGGCGCTGCCGGCATGCCCGCCCCCGAAGAAGACGAGGCGGAACAGCACGGCGGACAGGACCAGGAGGAGCGCCATGGAGATGAGGTTGACTTTGCCGAGGTTGGTGACGCCGATCAGGATCCAGAGGACGATCAGCGCGCCGATGATGAGCGCCCAGAACCACACGCCGACGTGAAAGATCGTCTGCGCGGAGATCGCGCCGTCGTAGGTCATGATGGCGGTCCAGCCGAGCAGCTGCACGACGTTCAGGACCGCAAACAGCTTGCAGCCGACCGTTCCGAAGCTCATGCTGACCGTTTCCATTGCGCTCCTGCCCTCGAGGCCGCCGATCAAGCCCGCGAGCAGCATCATCGCGCCGCCGATCAGGTGACCGAGCAGGATCGCGAGTAGCGCCCGTGTCAGCCCCAGCCCGGCAAAATACGTTCCCGTCAGAATCTCCGCGATCGACACGCCGGCCCCGAACCAGATCAGCGCGCTGCTGAAGACGGACGTTTTTCTATTTTCCATTTTCTTCCACCTCCGGACTCAGGTCGCCGTACTCGCCCTCGATTCGGAACGCGTGATTCATCGGCCCGCTGCCCTTTCCGAGGTCCAGCATTGCCGCGAGTGCGCCGGAAATATAGGCCTTTGCCAGGCGGACGGAAGTGCTGAGGTCGCGCCCCTTCGCGAGGTTGGAGGCGATTGCGCTGGACAAAGTACACCCCGTCCCATGCGTATTCGGGTTGTCGATGCGCCTGCCGTAAAACCAGTGCTCGCCGTCACGGTCAACCAGCAGGTCGTTCGCGGTGCTCAGCTGATGCCCGCCTTTGCACAGGACCGCACAGCCGTACGTGTCCAGGATGCGCCTTGACGCGAGGATCATATCCTCTTCCGAACGCACCTCCATGCCCGCCAGAACCTCCGTCTCCGGAATGTTCGGCGTAATCACCTCCGCCAGGGGCAAAAGCTTCCTCTTCAGCGTCTCCACAGCGTCCTCACTGATCAGCCGTGCGCCGCTGGTCGCGACCATGACCGGATCCACGACGATGTGCTCCGCGCGGTATTCCTTCAGCTTGTCCGTGATCACCTCGATCAGCGCGGCCGACGAGACCATGCCCGTCTTCACCGCGTCCGGCCGGATGTCCGTAAAAATGCAGTCCAGCTGCTCCCCAAGAAACTCAGGCGTGGATTCCAGGACATCGGCGACTCCGGTCGTGTTCTGCGCCGTGAGTGCAGTAATCGCGCTCATCGCGTAGACCCCGTTCGCGGTCATCGTCTTGATGTCTGCCTGAATTCCAGCGCCTCCGCTGGAATCCGATCCAGCGATTGTTAATGCGGTTCTCATCTTCATGATGAATCTCCTTTCTCCATTCACGCATTAATTTTATATCGCGGCGAAATGTGGTGCCCCCAATTCGCCGCCTGTGCGCATTGTTCTCCGTACGCCCATGCGTTCTCCTGTCCGCAGTCTATAGGTGAGACCACATGCCTTTCCCGAACACGTGCTTCGCAAGAATTCGGGAAAGGCACATGGTCTCCCCCAGCAAATGCGGACGGGAGAACCTCCTACGCGGTCGGAGAACAATGCGTCGAACTCGGCGGTATTCGCGCCGTTTTACCGAGCCCAATCTCGTACAGAAAAACATTTACAACTCCTAAGATGTCGTCTTTCACCAAGACCCATTGGCGTGCGGCCTTTCGCGTGTTCTGTGCTGCAGCCGGACGCGCATTTCTGCGTGCGGCCGTCTGCCATATCTGTGCGATGCACATGAAAAAGGGGCCGTCCCAATCTGGAACGGCCCATCGAAAACTACGTTAATCCATAATCCCTCCGCTGGCATTATCCAAATCAGGTTACAGGGTCAGGACGAACCTTTCTCAGCCTTTTACAGCTCCCCTCTATGCATGTGATGTCGTGGTGTTATTCTTCTGTATGGCTTAAATGATATCACTGTAAACGATTACTGTCAAACGCTTCGGACGTCAAGCGAATTCGAGCGCCCGCGGATAAGAATCCGAAATTAATCCGAAGAAAAATTCCCGAACGGTTCCGCTTAGGCGATCGCCGCAGCGCAAAAAATGGCTCCCCCGCGGCGGCCGGAGGAGATGCGGGGAGTGGCCGCATCCTATGGAGTATAGCCGCCGCGGGGGAGCCGCGGTAATTAGTATTGATTATTGGTATTTCCAATCAATCAGCAGTTAGAGATTATTCCGGTCTTCCCGATCGTTTCCGCCGATCTGACCATTCCAGTCGTTCCAGACGTCCTAGTCGTTCCAGTCGTTCCAGACGTCCTAGTCGTCCTCGGAAATTCCGTACTTCTCCATCATGCGCTTCAGGAAGGAGAGGTGCAGCTCTCTGGTGATCATCGCCTGCGGGGACTTCTCAAAGTCGCGGCACTGCTGGTTGACCTCTTCCTTGGCTGCCTCGTCGAGACGGTCGTTCGCAAACGTGAATACGACGTTGTTTTCCTTCTCGATGTGGCGCTGCAGCAGGTTCGCGTATCCCATCAGGTTCGTGAGGAGCTGAAGCTTGTGCTCGGTCTTTGGCTCCTGCTCGTACAGGTTCAGGGCCTCCTCCGCCTCGCGGATATGGTCCCTTCCGAGGTCGTGCTCGACTAGCATGCCGTGGGTGATCAGGTTGTCCGCGACGACGCCGAGGTCGCTGATCATTCTCGGGAACAGGCACTTCTCCTCCTTGCCGTGGTGATGGCGGTCGCCGTACTTTCTGATGAAGTCGATGATCTTGCGGAGCTCGTCGCTGTCGATCGCGGCGCCCTCAAGGATGCCGCAGCAGATCTTGTCGACGACCAGGAGCATGTGGTGGATGTTCTTATGCTCTTCCATCATCACATCTACCGCGTACATGCCGAGACGGACGTCCGCCTTCTTGATGACGCAGTTTCCGTCTTTGTCGGAATAAGTATAGCCAGTGCCTTCCAGGATTCCGGAGACCATCGCCTCGCGGAGTGCGTAGTAGACGGCGTCGTCTTTGCCGAGGGCAGAATAGCTTCCGCCGTGCACGTCCATGACTCTCGTCCAGCAGACGCGGTCAGCCGATTTCTCGGTCAGCTGGTTGACGTTGTCGCACGGCATTCCGTCGAGCAGGCTGTCGTTCAGCAGCTGGTACGCCTCTTCCGCGTCCTTGACCTCGGCCTTGTTCTGCTGGCCGAATGCCTTGGCCGCCTGCTTCAGTCCGTCGATTCTGGACGCGTCCTCGCTCAGAACCGCCGTCACGATGCGCGCGCTGCGGTCCTCGGCGGAACCGATTCTCGCCTGCAGCCATCCGTGGATGTTCGCGCCGTCGACGACCGCGTCCAGTTCCGGCATCTCTACCGGCTTGACGTCGTCCGCCAGGGCAGAATCAGAAAGAACATTCCAATTATTCTCTTTTCCATATGCTACGATTGCGTCCGTCAGTCCCTCCTGGAGCTGGATCTTGCGATACAGCCAGAAGTGGATCGGGCCTAAAAATTTACTCATGTCGTTTTTCTCCCATTTCTCTATTTCGTAATGATCCGAAGATCGTCTTTCCCTATTCTTTTCTTCCGTTTCTTTACATCAGCTTATGCCCGCGCTCCTGCGCCCTCCGAACGGCCGAGCCGTTCCGAAAAAACAGGACCCGGGCAGGAACAGGAAACCTTTCCCCGCTCCTGCTTGGATCCTTCGCTGATTGTATGGTGCAGGCGGCGCTGCCGCCGCCCGCACAAAAGTTTATTATCGCCTGATTTAGGATTCCGAACGCCCGATTTTCCGATTTTCGATTTTACGATTTCACGATTTTCAGGGGCCGGATTTTCCGTCAGTTCCGCTAGGTTCGGCCGATTACTTGCCGACTGCGTCGTTGACTCTCTTCAGGACGGTCTTGAGGTCCAGGCCGTGTACGTAGCACGCGTCAGCCAGGGATTCCATCTGGGAGGACGGGCAGCCGAGGCAGTGCATTCCGCTTGCCATCAGGGCGTCTACCGTCTCCGGGAACTGGTTGATGATCTCTCCTACGAACATGTCCGCCGTTACCGGGCCGTCCGCGCTTCCATCAGAAGCCTCGTCCTCAGCCGGTGCTTCCTTTGTCTCCGGCTCAGCCGTGAAGAGCTTGATGTCGTCCTCAACAGTACCGATTCCTGCGATTCCGAATGTGTCTACCAGAACCTGTGCAACGGTTGGCGACAGGAATGCCGGCAGAGTCGGTCCGAGGTGGATGTTCTTGACACCCAGGGACAGGAGGGCGAGCAGTACGATGACTGCCTTCTGCTCATACCAAGCGATGTTGTACTCGATCGGCAGATCGTTGACGTCGTCGACTCCGAAGATTTCCTTCAGTGCCATTGCGATCATGACCAGGGAGAAGGAGTCGTTGCACTGTCCTGCGTCGAGTACGCGCGGAATTCCGCCGATGTCGCCTAAGTCCAGCTTGTTGTACTTATACTTCGCGCAGCCAGCGGTGAGGATTACGGTATCCTTCGGCAGAGCCTTAGCGAACTCTGTGTAGTAGTCTCTGTTCTTCATGCGGCCGTCGCAGCCTGCCATGACGATGAACTTCTTGATTGCGCCGCTCTTGACCGCGTCTACGATCTTGTCTGCCAGGGACAGGGTCTGTGCGTGAGCGAATCCGCCTACGATCTCGCCCTGCTCGATCTGCTCAGGCGGCTCACAGGTCTTAGCCAGTTCGATGATCTCGGAGAAGTCCTTGTGACCGTTCTCGTCAGCCTCGATGTGCTTGCAGCCCGGGAATCCCGCAGCGCCTGTCGTGAACATCTTATCCTTATATGTGCTGTTTGCTGCCGGCGGAACGATGCAGTTGGTCGTCATCAGGATCGGGCCGTGGAAGGTGGTGAACTCTTCCTTCTGCTTCCACCATGCGTTTCCGTAGTTTCCTACGAGGTTGTCATACTTCTTGAATGCCGGATAGTAGTTGCCCGGGAGCATCTCGGAATGGGTGTAAACGTCTACGCCTGTTCCCTGTGTCTGCTCGAGCAGCATCTCCAGATCCTTCAGGTCATGTCCGGAAATCAGGATTCCCGGGTTATTTCTCGTTCCGATGTTGACCTTGGAAATTACCGGGTTGCCGTAAGCGGTTGTGTTCGCCTCGTCCAGGTCAGCCATTCCCTGAGCGCCGTACTTTCCTGTCTCCAGAGTCAGGTTGATGTACTCAGCAGCCGTCATCGTGTCGTCCAGCGTCTGTGCCAGAGCTCTCTGTACGAAAGCGTCGCACTCCGGATCCTCCTTGCCCAGGACGTTTGCGTGCTTGGTGTAAGCAGCCAGTCCCTTCAGTCCGTAAGTGATCAGCTCGCGCAGGCTTCTGATGTCCTCATCAACCGTTGCCAGTACGCCGACCTCATTGGAAGCGATCTTTGCATCGAACTCCTCTTCCGGTCCGTTCCACTCTGCAGCCTCCGGCAGGTTATCGCAGTTGTCCAGCTCGTGCAGCAGCTTCTCCTTCTCGAACAGCGTCTCGGTGATTCTCTCCTTGATCGCCGCGTCGTCGAAGTTTGCGTTCGTGATCGTCGTGAACAGGTTCAGCGTAACCATGTGGTCAACGTCTCTGGAAACCTCTTTGCTCTCGTCACGCAGTCTGGTCGTTACCGCAGACAGTCCCTTGGTGACGTAGATCAACAGGTCCTGCAGTCCGGCAGTCTCCGGCTTCTTTCCACATACGCCGCCCTTAGTGCATCCCTTATTTCCAGCTGTCTCCTGGCACTGGAAACAAAACATCGAATTCTCCATAATATCCTCCTTTTATAACTGTGCCCTGCGGGCACCATCACTTTCAAATTACAATCGCAGTATAACATCACTTTTGATGCATTTCGATAACATTTGTTACACTCTGCGATATTTTTGTTATTAATTTTCCCGATCCCCCCGTGACAAAATATAGACGTTTCCGCAGGACACCCACCCTGCCGCATAGCGCATCTCCCTTCGGGACACCGCCGCGCCGATCATACGACCGCGCCGCGCTGTACTTTCGGCCGCGCAGAACTGCGCCTCGCCCGAGGCACACGTGTATACATTATACCCGCACCCGAGTGCCCTAAATGGAAAAAAACTAATCGCGGCGGCGCGGCCTCGCTGATCCGCCGCTGTTCCGATCATCCGAAAACGTTCGGACGCAACTGCCGCCGGCTCTGCGTCTCGCCCAGAACACGCGTGTATACATTATACCCGCACCTGAGAGTTCTAAATGACAATAAACTAATTGCGGCGCGCGGCCTCGTCATTTCTGTTACGGCAAGGACGCGGCGCAGCGGCCTTCTGTCAAAGGCGCGTCATCACACGCGGCGCGGCGGCACACATCAGAGCAGGTCCACCAGCCGGTCTAAGTCCGGCACCGTGATCTTCCGCTTCTCCATGTTGATCAGGCCGTCATCCTTCATACGGTTCAGCTCCCTGGAAATCGACGGCCTCGCGACGTTCAGAAACTCGGACAAATCCGCCTGGCTCATCAGGAACGGCTGACCCGGATGATCGTCGTAGTGCGTCAGCAAAGTCTTCGCGATCTTCTGCCTGAGCGTCGAACACGTCATGATCTGCAGGCGCCGGTTCAGAAAGTACGCCTTCTTCGCGAACACCGAGATCATGTTGTGGATCAGCTTCTGGTGCCACTCGCAGGCGTTCCCGCAGGACTGGAAGGTGAAATCCTTCGGCATCAGCAGCAGGGCCGTCTCCCTTGTGGCTTCGGCAAAGTACTCGTACTGCCCCTTGTCCAGGAACAGCAGGACCTCGCCGAACATCTCGCCCGGATACTGGAAGTCCGCGATCACCGCACGTCGACTGTCCAGGTACTCCTTCCCGACGACGACTTCCCCATCGAGCAGGATCATCAGATATTCCGGCCGGTCGCCCTCGGAAAAGATCTGCTCGCCCTTTCCGTAACTCCTGACGCGGGAGGTGCTGCACGACAGGCAGTGCCCGATCTCGTGGACGTCCATGCCCCGGAACAGCGCGCACGCCGTCAGCGCCTTCCCGTATTTCTTCAGTTCTTCCTCCGTCATCGCATCGCCTCCTCTTGCTCGCAGCTATTTTTCAGACATTCTCAGTTATTGATAATGCTCTCTATTCTATAAGCTATATGCAATATGCTGACTGCTGTTTGCTGCAGCACATATGCCATATCGCGCTTTCAGCTGCGTATTCTCTGCAGCTGACTTAAGGTATAACACAACAGATGAGGAAATTCCAGCACATTTGTTACATTTTTGTGCAAATGTTACATGCGGTGAGGCGTGGGGCGGGCGGTTGCGGCGGTGGGGCGACGGCCTGGGGAACTGGTGGGCGGAAGGCGGCCGCCCGGCGCCATTTTTTGGGAAAAAGCGGGTGAAAATCACCATTTCCAAATGTTAAATATTTAACCGGGAATTCAGGGGCTAAACCGCAGAATTCCCAACAGATCATGATATGATCACCCTAAAGTAGACAGCAAAAAGATCGAAATCTACTTTAGGGGG
>CAIFEY010000042.1 GCA_903789635.1 uncultured Eubacteriaceae bacterium | reverse complement strand
GTGGTCATTTTAATGATCACGGGTGGTTAAAATCTTGCGAACAGGTGGACACTCCTTGAAGAATATACAATTTCAACAATACACTTTTTTCTGTGCTCTGGTTGAACTTTTTTGGCGCCTGAAAACGCAGAAAGTAGTCTGACAATTAGAAGTAGATCAGACAGGACATGAAAATGGTCCGCAGACGGCCATGAGGTTGTATGGAGGTGCTCAGAATGAGTCTCCGGTGGTGAGCAATCGTTCAAGTTGAATGGATATTTGATCACAGCGCAAAATACCCGCTCGCTATTGGACCGTCGTGGACCATATTTCTCCTGAAAACGGTGCGGCAAGGAGGCAATTTTCAAAAATCATAGCCGCTTACAATAACAGTAAATTTATACAGCTAAGAGACTCTCCGAAACCGTTATGTAAGGACGTCGATTTTGCGCTATTATGGAATGTCGCTAATGGCGTTCCACCAGAATCGAAAATTTGTTTCTTTGGAGAAAGGAATACAGTATACTCGGACAATTAATTTCCCAGCTATCAATTTCCCTCGATGTTGTAGCGCGGCGATGGCATTATCGCTGTCGAATCTGTAAATATATGGTACATGGAGTATACCTCAACTGTCCCAGGTATCCTCTCCTTCTCCCCAATCAATCCATTGCAGCTCGGCGGCGCACCGACAGCACATTCGACATCGCAATTCCAATGCACTGAAAAGGGGCTGCGGTTTTTCGCAGCCCCTTCCAATACTTTTACTTCTCATACCATATGTACCGAAATTTGGATATCGTGATTTCAGGATTTTGCCATCCCCGAATTCCCATTTCTGATCTTCGATGTCCGGCGCTTGGCATTTCCGCCAGCTTTCACCGCCGACGCCTCCGCCATTAGATCTCCCTCGTATACTCCCTCAGCCAGGCCTTCTCCTCCTCGCTGAGGTGCGGGGAGGTGACCTCGTAGACCTTGCGGTGGTAGTCGTTGAGCAGCTGGCGCTCCTCGGCGGACATCAGCTCTGGGTTGATCGCGTCGAGGTCGAACGGGATCCAGGTGATCGGCTCCAGGTGCATGAACTGGCCGAATTCGTTGGACTCGTCTTTGCAGACCAGGACCTCGTTCTCGACGCGGATGCCGTGGGAGCCCTCGATGTACAGGCCCGGCTCGTCGGTGATGACCATGCCCTCCTCGAGGACCGCCGTGTCGCCTTCGACGAAGCGCGAACGGAAGCTCGCCGGGCTCTCGTGGATGTTCAGCAGGTAGCCGACGCCGTAGCCGGTGCCGTGGTTGAAGTTTTTGCGGCGTTTCCAGAGCGGGTTGCGCGCGAGGTTGTCCAGCGCGACGCCCGTGACGCCATAGGTGAAGACCGCGCTGCCGAGCGACAGGTTGCTGATCGCGACAAGGGTGAAGTCGTCCTTCATCTCCTGCGTCAGCGGTCCGAGCGCGTAGGTTCTGGTCACGTCAGTCGAACCCTCCCAGTAGCCCGCGCCCGTGTCGGTCAGCAGGAAGCCCTCCGGCTTGAGCTCGGTGTCGGTCTCCGGCGTCGGCGCGTAGTGCACGATTGCGGCGTGCGGCCCGTAGGACGAGATCGGCTCAAAGCTAGGGCGTAAATAATTGCCCATCTCCCGGCGGAATGCATCAAGTTTCTCGGAGGCGCTGATCTCGGTGATCTTCTGCTTTCCGACGTTTTCCTTCAGCCACTTCATGAAGCGGATGTGCGCGATGCTGTCCTTCAGCTCCGCAATGCGGATGTTCTGAAGTTCGACTGGGTTTTTGACCGTCTTGAACGTCATCTCCGGGTTCATGCAGGAGACCGTCCGCACGTTCTTCGGAAGGTTGGCGTACAGGGCAAAGTTCAGCTTCTCCGGGTCCATCATCACGACCTCATCTGCCGCCGTCTTCTTGATGTCTTCATAGATATCGTTGTACGGGTGCAGCACGACGCCGATCTCCCCGAGCCCGCGCTTCATCTCGTCGGAAAGCTTCCGCTCGTCGATGTACAGGTGGTACTCCTCCTCCGTGACGACGGCGTACGACAAAAGCAGCGGGAAGTACTCAATATCATCTCCCCTGATGTTCAGCGTCCAGCAGATGTCGTCCAGCGTCGTGACGATGTGCTGCGTCGCGCCCTCCTCGGCCATGCGGCGCCTGATGTCACGCAGCTTTTCCTGCGAGCTCCTGCCCGCGTACTTGATGTCCAGCGCGAACGCCGGCTTGTCCGAAAGCGCCGGCCGATCCTCCCAGATATCCCCGACCAGGTCCACGTTGAAGACAATCCGCCCGCCGTGAGACTCCGCGATCTGCTGGTAATCCTGCCCCTCGCGCACCGACACGACCCTGCCGTCGAACCCGATGACCTGCCCAGGCTTAAACGCCTTCTTCAGGTACTCCGACAAAGACGGAACCCCCGGCTCACCAATCTTCATCAGCTCGACAGTACTGCCGTTCAGCTGGTCCTCCGCCTGGATGAAATACCTTCCGTCCGTCCAGAGCCTCGCGTCATCCATGGTAATCAGCGCCGTCCCCGCGGATCCGGTGAATCCGGTGATGAACTCCCTCGCCTTGAAGTGATCCCCGACGTACTCCGACTGGTGAAAATCAGCCGTCGGAACGATGTAATAGTCGATTTCATGCTGCGCCATCTTCTCCCTCAGCGCAGCCAGTTTTTCCGGAATGGTCACGATACATACTCCTCTCCGTATTCGTCTCCCCATTATCGCCGCGCCCCCGCGGCAGGGAAAACCCTTCCACAATATATAACGTATAACCCCCGTGTCACAATGCCTCGGCCAGTCATCCCCGGCCGGGGCGACGCGCGCGTTCGGATTTCGCACGTGCGCGGAATTGGGGCGCACTCGTTTTCAGCCGGTCGGCGAGCGCCCAAAACCCGGTTGCCGGCGGCCCCGGCTACTCCCCCGACCGTTCGGATTTTGTCATCAAATAGCGCCCTGCCGAACCACGTCGTCCCGCCCAGCCGCGATAGCATTTAAACTATATGTTAAAAACAACAATTTTCAGACGGGTATATATAATCCTGGATACAAAATACGGGCGATCCGCGTACTAAATCAAGGGCATTGTTAAATTTTTGTTGATAAGTGTTGCTAAGGCCCTATCCCTTCGTTATAATCGGCTCATCAATTGACGTGGATACAGCCGCTGGACGGCCGCATTTGCGCCTTTTTTATTATTTACAACTTATAGGTATTATCAATATCATCATCTACTACTATCATCTACAGCAGCGCCCGGGCACGAATGACGGGTCTCCCGTTCGCCCACGGCTCTCATTTATCGGAGGGTTTTACTATGAGTTATTCGTTTTCTGGTGCAACAGATACCGCAGTTATGAGGTACCTTATCTCCCGCAACGGACTGAGCTGTGACCTGCCGGTTCGTCCTGAGGACAGGGTGACAAAGATCATCGACAACAAGCCAGAGTCCGACTATCTGCCGGTCGAGAGTGAGAACAAGAACGTTCCGCTGAGGGACATCCTCGAGATCAACTTCCGCCCGACCTGCACCACCATCCACACCAAGGACGGCGACACGATCGAGTGCCATTCCGACCGCGAGGACCTGCTCCCTTACCTGAACGGCGACTTCTGCACGATCAGGCACGGCCGCATCATGAACCTCGCCAACATCGACGTGCTGAGAAACTCCCGCGCCGTATACAACAACGGCCAGTGGACCATGCTCGGCGCCATCGCCTACGAGGACCTCTGCTCCACTTACGACGAATACTGCGGCTAAGCCGCGCGGCTCCTGCACTCGCGCACCGCAGCTGAAGGCGCGGCAGATGACAATTTCACACGGCCTTTTCTCATTGCATTAATGCACAGCCTTTCCTATTATAGGATCTCCGCCATCCCTTCCATCCCTGCAATCTTTCTACGTAGTGCCGCCGTGCTGTCCTTCAGCATGACCGCAGTCCTGTTCACCGTGGGACAGCTGAGGAAACTGGGCGCGGCGGCCTGAAATTTTAGGAAAAGCCAGTGATAACCCGCCGTTTTCCTACCGCATCTCCAAAATGTAGGAAAATGGCGCATATAATTTGAAATTCCTACATCGCCCGTGGAGGTGGACTCATCATTATACCCTATAGGGGTATATTTATCGCGATAATTATCGACAGTCGATTGATGCAGCGCCGCCGCCGCTGGAAAGCATTCGACAATACGACCGTGCTGCGCGTCTAATTACGCAGTTCGTCCATGGATGACGGCGGCGGTGCAGTCAACAATGGCGGGCGCACCGGTTAAATTGATGATCGAGTTCTGCCAGAAGCTGTGGAGGCGCCAGCTGGCATCACCGTAATGTAGAAAAAACAGATTTTCAGCGCCCTTTTACCTAACTTTTTTTGGATCGTTAGGAAAACGACCAGTGAATGGTCGAAATTCCTAACTGCGGCGCGCCATACCCCGGTGATCCAGTTGGATCCGGGCGCCGAAATCGCAATCGTGCTATCGCTTCTGTCAGAATACAGTGGATTCAGTATACACGCACACTCCTCCCGCGCCAAGCTTGCACCGCCGCCCCGCGCCCTCCAGTTCCGTCGACGGCGCCGCCGATTCTCATTGGTTCAGCGCTCCGCAGCGGATTCCTGCGTTGCGTTTTTCACAGTTTCGGCCCGGCTGCGCCGTCCGCGCGCCGAGTCTGTAGCATTCGTGCGACACAGGGTTTGCGGCTCCCGCGCCCGGGCAACCAGAAAAGCGGGGCCGGCGGAAAATGAACACTCATTTCCCGCGGCCCCGCCCGCATTTCCTTTTTTATATTGTGCTGCTGTCGTGCGGCGCGCCAGAATCGCAGTCGTGCTATCTTGCGCGCGCTCGTCCGTTCAGTCGCCGACGGCGGCGATCCTTACAGCTTGCTCATCAGATAGTCGGTGAACTCTGCGCCGGTCGCGCCGTCCTTGTGGCCGGTGATCACGACCTTCTTCTCCTGCTCGCAGCAGACGTCGAGCGCGTTGTCGAGCTTCTCTGCCTCGGCGTCGTAGCCGATGTGGCGGAGCATCATAGCGGTCGCCTTGATCAGGCTGGACGGGTTGGCGTATGCGCCGCGGCCTTCCTCGATCATGCGGTCTGCGGAGCCGTGGATGGCCTCGAACATCGCGTACTGGTCGCCCAGGTTGGAGCTTCCGGCGGTTCCGACGCCGCCCTGGATCTCCGCCGCCTCGTCGGTGATGATGTCTCCGTAGAGGTTAGGCAGGACGAATACCTGGAAGTCCCTGCGGCGTGTCTCGTCGAGGAGCTTGGCCGTCATGATGTCGATGTACCAGTCCTGGAGCTTCAGGCTCGGGTAGTTCAGCGCCTCCTCGTGGCAGATCCTCGAGAAGTTTCCGTCGGACTTCTTCAGGATGTTTGCCTTGGTGACGATGTTGACGTTCGTCTTGCCGTTTGCGACGGCGTAGTCGAAAGCGGTTTTTGCGATACGGCGGGTTCCCGGCTCGGTGATAACCTTGAAGTCGATCGAGAGCTTGCCCGGGATCTCGATCCCGCGGCTTCCGACCGCGTACAGATCCTCTGTGTTCTCACGGAAGAAGATCCAGTCGATTCCCTTCTCCGGAACCTGAACCGGGCGCACGTTCGCGTACAGGTCCAGCTCCCTTCTCAGCGCGACATTCGCGCTCTCGAGCGTACCGCCTTTAGGCGTCGTGGTCGGTCCCTTCAGCAGGACGTCGCACTCCTTGATCTCCTCCAGGACGTCGTCCGGAACGGCTTTCTTCTGCGCCAGGCGGTTCTCGATCGTCAGTCCGTCGATCTGCTTCAGAATCACCTTTCCGCTCTCGATCTGCTCCTTCAGCAGGTGCTTCAGGACGCGGACAGCCTGCTCCGAGATGCTCGGACCGATGCCGTCTCCCGGGCAGATGCCGATCGTCACGACCGGAAGATTCCGGAAGTCCTTCCTGTCATTCGCGGATTCCTCCATCGTCATCACGCGGCCCAGCTGCTCGGTCAGCAGCGTGCGGAACTGTGCGCAGACATCGCTGACTGCGGTCATGTCGTTAATTTCTTTCAAGCTCATGTTGATCAACCCTTTCAGACCGCTGTTATCCTCGACGGTCTTCTTGTCTCTTTCCAGTGTCATCGTCTCTATTATCTCCTGAATTCCGTAAAATGCGGTTTTCTTTATTACAGCGCACGCGCGCCCGCGGTTAGACGCGTCGTACTCGGTCGCACCTTCCCCACGGCTGCGGCAGGCGTTGTGCCTTCGCGACCGCATGTTCCCCACGGCTGCGGCAGGCGTTGTGCCTTCGTGACCGCATGTTCACCGCGGCTGCGCCAGGCGCCGTGCCTTCACAGCCGCATGTTTCCAGCGGGTGCGCGGGTCGGCAGCGCCCTTACATTCCGCGAGCGCGCGGGATCGGCAGCGCCTTGCGGCGTCTATGCGTTCTCCGCGGCGACCATCTGCAGGAGTCCGCCGTCTCTGATCATCTTCTGCTGGCGCTCAGTGAAGCGGCCCTGCAGCGGGATCTCCTCGCCGTTCGTCAGGTCCTTCAGCGTGAAGGAGCCGGACTTCAGGCCTTCGAGGATGCCGGTGAGCTCCAGCTTGTCGCCCTGGTTCAGCTTGTCGTAGTCCGCAGCGTTCACGAACGTGAGCGGCAGGATTCCGGCGTTGATCAGGTTCGCGGCGTGGATGCGCGCAAAGCTCTTGGTGATTACCGCACGGACGCCGAGGTACAGCGGAACGAGCGCGGCATGCTCACGCGATGAGCCCTGTCCGTAGTTCTCGCCGCCGACGATGATTCCCCTTCCGGCCTTCTTCGCGCGCTCCGGGAACGTCGGGTCGACGACCTCAAAGCAGTACTGCGACAGGTGCGGAATGTTGGAACGGTACGGCAGGATCTTGGATCCGGCAGGCATGATGTGGTCGGTCGTGATGTTGTCCTCGACCTTCAGAATCAGTTCTGCGTCCAGGGTTTCCTTTGCCGGCTCGCCGAGCGGACATTCCTTAATGTTCGGTCCCTTCAGGATCTCGACGTCTGCGGCTTCTTCAACCGGTGCAGGGTCGATGACCGCGGTGTCGTTGATCTTGAATTCCTCCGGCATCTTCACCTCAGGCATTTCGCCGAGCAGGCGCGGATCGGTGATCTCGCCGGTCAGTGCCGCGGCAACCGCCGTCTCCGGGGAGACGAGGAAGACCTTTGCGTCCGGGGTTCCGCTGCGTCCCAGGAAGTTTCTGTTGAACGTTCTCAGGGAGACGCCGCCGGAGTTCGGGGAGAATCCCATACCGATGCAAGGTCCGCAGGCGCATTCCAGCACTCTCGCGCCGGAGGCGATGATGTCGGACAGCGCTCCGCAGTCGGCGAGCATCGTCAGTACCTGCTTGGATCCCGGTGAAATCGAGAGGCTGACGGACGGGTCGATGACCTTTCCCTTCAGCAGTGCAGCAACCTTCAGCATGTCAAACAGCGAGGAGTTGGTGCAGGATCCGATGCAGACCTGGTCGACTTTTGTCCCTTTAAGAGATGCGACCGTCTGAACGGCGTCCGGGCTGTGCGGGCAGGCGATCATCGGGGCCAGCTCGTCTAAGTTGATGTCGATGACTTTGTCGTAAACTGCGTCCGGATCGCTCGCGAGCGGGGTGTAATCTTCTTCCCTGCCCTCTGCCTTCAGGAACGCATGTGTGACCTCATCCGACGGGAAGATCGACGTCGTCGCACCGAGCTCCGTGCCCATATTCGTGATCGTCGCACGCTCCGGAACCGTCAGCTGAGCGATTCCCGGGCCGCCCCACTCGACGATGTACCCAACTCCGCCCTTTACGGACAAAATTCGAAGGATCTCCAGGGAAATGTCTTTTGCTGTGACGAACGGATTCAGTTTTCCGGTGAGGTTGACCTTGATCATCTTCGGCATGTTGATGTAGTAAGCGCCGCCGCCCATCGCAACCGCGACGTCCAGGCCGCCCGCTCCCATCGCGAGCATGCCGATTCCGCCTCCGGTCGGCGTGTGGCTGTCGGACCCGATCAGCGTCTTACCAGGTTTACCGAATCTCTCCAGGTGAACCTGGTGGCAGATGCCGTTTCCCGGGCGGGAGAACTTCAGGCCGTGCTTGTACGCCATGGACTGGATGAATCTGTGGTCGTCGGCGTTCATGAAGCCGGACTGCAGCGTGTTGTGGTCGATGTACGCGACGGACAGCTCGGTCTTCACGCGCGGGATCCCCATCGCCTCAAACTCCAGGTACGCCATCGTTCCGGTTGCATCCTGCGTCAGCGTCTGATCGATGCGGAGGCCGACCTCCGTTCCCGGCGTCATGTCTCCTGTCACCAGGTGGTTTTTAATGATTTTCTGTGCAATGGTCAGTCCCATTATTCCTCTCCTTCTACCAGGCCAGCGGCCAGCTTACGCTCTTCCTCTTTCTTCTTCTGCGCCGTCTCATAGCTCTGGACGACTCCCTTGTACGCGTGCTCGATGTGCATCTGCATCAGCGTCTCGATCTTGTCGCCGTCGTGGTCCTGCAGGGCGTTCAGGATCTGATGATGCTCTGCGATGGACTCCATCAGGCGCTTCTCCGTCAGGTCCAGGGACGACTTTCTGTAGCGCATCAGCTTGTGGTGCAGCGGCTGCAGGATGCGCTTGAGGACGCGGCTCCTGCTCGCGACGTACAGCAGGTCGTGGAAGTCTGTGTCCAGGTCCCTGACTTTGTCTGTGTCCTTCTTCTGTGCGTAGAATTCCTGCTTCTCGATGATCTCCTTCATCTCGTCGAGCTCGTCGTCGGTGATGTTGATCGCCGCCCTTCTGGTCGCCAGGACCTCGACGCGGCGCTTGACCTCGTAGATATCGCTGACGTCGTCGAACGTCATGCCGAGCACGACGGTACCGTTGGTCGTCTCCTCGATCAGGTCCTCCGCCATCAGGCGGTTCAGCGCCTCCCTGATCGGCGTGCGGCTGACGCCGAGCTCGTTGGTCAGCCTCTTCTCGCTGATCGTCTCTCCCCTGGCGTACGTGCCGTTGAGGATATTATGCTCCAGCTGGTCGAAGACTCGGTCAGCAAGAGAAATCGTCTTGTATTCCATTTTCACGGGTATCACTCCTTGATGCTTCATACTGCTTCATATTTTGTCAAAGAAAAGAAATCTCTAAACCCTGAACGCCCTACTTCGCCTTGAACGGGTCCTTTCCCCAGAGCTTCTCGATCGCGGTGACGAGCTCGTCGGTGGAGAGCGATGTCGTTCTTCCGTCGGCGTACATCTCGTCGACCCAGGTCTTCATCTTATGGACGTTCGGATCGTCCTTCTCGACCTCGCGGCTTCCGGTCAGTCCGTAGTGCTCGTTGATCCAGTAGGCGATTCCGGCGTTTCCGCTCGTCTTGCTGACGACGACGCCCGGCTTCCTGTTCAGGAGCTTGTCGGTGTTGAAGATATTGTAGATCTCCTCGTCCTTCATCAGGCCGTCCGCGTGAATGCCGGCGCGGGTGACGTTGAAGTCCTCCCCGACGAACGGCTGCATCGGCGGAATATTGTAGTGAAGCTCATCCTTGTAGTAGCGCGCGATCTCCGTGATGACGGTCGGATCCATGCCGTCCAGCGAACCCCTGAGCGACGCGTACTCGAACACCATCGCCTCCAGCGGAACGTTTCCGGTTCTCTCTCCGATCCCCAGCAGCGTGCAGTTGACCGCGCAGCAGCCGTACAGCCACGCCGTCGCCGCGTTGGAGACCGCCTTGTAGAAGTCGTTGTGGCCGTGCCACTCCAGCATCTCGCTCGGTACGCCCGCGTAGTGCTGCAGGCCGTAAATGATGCCCGGCACGCTCCTCGGCAGCGCGACCTCGGAATACGGAATTCCGTAGCCCATCGTGTCGCAGGCCCTGATCTTGACCGGGATTCCCGCCTCGTCCGACAGCTTCATGATCTCCGTGATGAACGGCAGGACGAATCCGTAGAAGTCCGCCCTCGTGATGTCCTCCAGGTGGCAGCGCGGGATCAGTCCGGCCTCGAACGCCGAGCGGATCGTCTCCAGGTAGTAATCCACCGCCTGCTGACGCGTCATCTTCATCTTATGGAAGATGTGGTAATCACTGCAGGAAACCAGGATTCCCGTCTCCTTGATTCCCAGGTCCTTCACTAAGTGAAAGTCCTTCTTATTCGCGCGGATCCACGTCGTGATCTCCGGGAACTTATATCCCAGGTCCATGCACTTCTCCAGCGCCTCCCTGTCCTTCTTGGTATAAACAAAAAACTCGGACTGCCGAATAATTCCGTACGGTCCTCCTAATCTTGCCATCATCTTATACAGGTCGACGATCTGCTTCACGGTGTACGGTGCCCGGGACTGCTGTCCGTCGCGGAAAGTCGTATCCGTGATCCAAACGTCCTCCGGCATGTTCATCGGCACCCGGCGGTGGTTGAACGCAACTTTCGGCACGCTGTCGTAGTCGTAGATGTCGCGGTAAAGGTTCGGATCCTTCACGTCCTGCAGACTGTACTTGTAACTCGCCTGCTCCAGCAAATGTGTCTTCTTAGATGTTTCCAGCATGTTGACCACCCTCCCTGTTATCGTTGTATTTACGTATACAAGTATATGACTCCGTGAACTTCCTGTCAATGGATTCACCGTGAAGTTTTCTGGTATTTATTTTGTACAATGGATATTTATTCATCTCCCATGTATACTCACCCAACACATCCCCGTTTTCCCTTGCACACATCCACAATTCCGACAAAATCCACCCGCCCGATACACTACTCTCCCGCCGTTCATCCGTGTATCAGTATGCACACAACTTGACCCCTGGTACACCTCGATAACTTTCCAGTTTCTGTAATATCTGCGCATCCCTGTATACTTACATACTGATATAAATAGGGTGACAGATTGAATCGACCGTCAACACCGGCGCGCCCGCTTCCCTCCGCGTTGACGGAAAACGGCGCGCGATAGCAGGTGCGCTCTCTGATCACTCGCATCCCCGGAGGCTGATGGCCGCGCCGCTGTCACGATCAGGCGGCTGATCACCTCGGTGCTGTCACGGGCGCACAACTCGGTTTGTCATTCACGATTTCAAGCAAAAAACAATAGAACAATAGAAAAACATCTGTCAATCAAAATTCGAATATGGTTTTCGGAATTATTGTACTCATATTCATACACAAAAATATGGCCGCGCGCAAAACTGCCGCAGCACGATTGCTATTACGATATCTAAAGTGAATATTACGCAAGAATGACAGACAAAATCGTCGTTACGTACAGAATTTACGTCCGATTACGCGGGTTTTTGACGACGATTATCATTATCGCCATTTCGATTGCGCGCAACCATTTATAAAATCGAGAAAACGAGGGCATGAACATAATTAAAAAATTAACATTCTCGAAACGCCGGAATTTCACCGTCTGACAAAACGCAGCGCCCGCCCGCGCCACCCCTCAATACCAAGTTCGCTATCGTTCCTTGCCGCGCGCCATCATAATCGCTATCGCCCGCGCGCCCCACCAAAAAAGAGGAAGCGACAGCCCCCTTCCACGCACCGGCTGTCCCTTCCTCTTCTTTATTTCCACTCCGCCGCCGCGCCGGCCCCTTCATCCGTACCAGCCCGGCGCCGCGGCCCGCACCATCGCGGGGCGCCGGGTCACCCCCGCGCCCGCGCGCCTTCTTACGCGCCCTTTTCCACCAGACGCCCGTCCTCCAGATAAAAGATGCGGTCCATCAAGTCCAGCACGCGTTCGTCGTGCGTGACGATGACGCCGGCCTTGTTGAAACGCTTGACCTCCCGGCGGATCATCTCGACGACCTGGTACCCGCGCGCGCCGTCCAGGCTCGCCGTCGGCTCGTCCGCCAGAATCAGGTCCGGATGGTTGATGAACGCGCGCGCGATCGCCGTCCGCTGCCGCTCGCCGCCCGACATCTGGTCCGGGAACTTGTTCAGCGAGTCCCCTAAGCCGAGGTCGGTGAGGAGTGACTTTGCCGCGGCCTCGTCTCTGTGTCCGACCAGCTTCTGGACCGCGGTCAGCTGATCGACCGCATTGAGGTACGGCAAAAGCTGATGATTCTGGAAGATAAACCCGATCTGATGACGGCGGACCTCGGTCAGCCCCTTCTGGGAGATGCCGGAAATCTGGATGCCGTTGACCGCAACCGTCCCTTCGTCCGCGCCCTGCAGCGCCCCGGCGATGGTAAGGAATGTGCTTTTGCCTAAGCCGGACGGGCCGACGACCGCGACCAGCTCCCCGTCGCTGACGGTCAGGTTCAGGTCCTGCAGGACCGGCTGCATGTGGTCGCCGTCCCTGTACGATTTATATACGCCCTTCATTTCCAGGGCAAATTTCTGCTTAACCATGTTATTCCCTCCTTGATGCCATCATCAGCCGCCGATCGTGTCGAGCGGGTCCACCTTCGCGATCTGGATCGTCGACGCCGCGCCGAACAGCAGCGAAATTACGATGAAGACCACCGACAGCAGCCCCGCGTTCGCCGACTGCAGGTAGAACGGCATGCTGTCCGGCAGAAAGTGCGCCATGCCGAACGCGAGCGCGTTTCCGATCACCGCGCCGCCCGCCGCCAAAATCAGGATTTCCGTCACGAGCATCCCGTTGATCTCGCGCATCCTCATGCCGATCGCCTTCAGGAGGCCGAACTCGCGCCGCTTCTGCAGCGTCAAAATATAGAAGAAGACGCCGAGGATCACCGCCGAGACGACCTCGAGCCCCCAGAGGATCATCGTGATCGTCATCTGCTCCGCCTTGTAGCCGGGTAAATTTTCGACGATGTCCGCCTTCGACACACGTTCCAGGCTGCCGACATCGACGTGCCCGCTGCCCTTGACCGCCGCTGCGTTGTAGCTCAGCGCGTAGACCGGGTCCAGCGCTCTTCGCATGGCCGTGTAGGTTTTTTGTGCGACAAATCCCACCGCAACATGGGAGTACATCGCGTCCTTCGCGAACCCGACGACCTTGAACCTGTAACCTGATGCGTTGTCCTTCACCGTGTCGCCGACCGCGTATCCATCAGAGCGGAAGGAGGTGTCCAGGACGATGCCTTTGCCGGAATCGCTGAGCCCCGAGCCCTTCACGACGTTAGGACTCAGGAAGCCGTCCGGGTCGACCGCCATGTAGACGATCGACAGCTGCTCGCCGCTGCCGTCCCTCTTCACGCTCGACCGCGAAATCGTGAGCCCGGTGATGTCCTTTCCGCTGTTGTTTTCCACCAGCTTGTCGTACTGCGCCTGCGTTAAATTGCTCATCGCCAGCTCCTGATCCGCGTCGCCGCTGAGCACGTACTGCTTCGCGTTCATCGTCTCGATGCTCGCGGATACCGCCCGGCCCAGCCCGCTGGCCAGCCCAGACAGGAACAGCACCATGAAGATCAGCAGCACCAGGATCAGCTCGACGAGCAGGTACTTAGCCTTATGGAATCGAATATCCTTCAATGCCAGATTCATTCTTGTTTCCTTCCTTTTGTCATTCTTGTCTCTTTCCCAGAAACAACCCGTAAAAAAACCGCCCCGGTCCGGGGCGGCATCGTCTCGAAATCATGAATCTTTGATACCCATTATCAATATCATTAACATCCAGCGATAGCAAAAATGCAAAAAACAAGAAAGTATACATCAGGAGGGCGATCGATTAATTCGCGATGTATTTTGTCTCTATGCATCTGGCCGCAGTGCCCTGGGCCGGGTTACCGCGCGCCCTTCTCCATCCGCTCCTCTCCCCAGGCGTAAAGCCCGTCCAGGGATGGCAGCAGCCGGCGGCCGTCCGCGGTCAGCCCGTAGGTCACGGACGGCGGCACGGTGCCCGCGGATCTGCGCACGATCAGCCCGTCCTCCTCCAGCTCCCGGAGCGCGCGCGTGAGCATGGTGTTGGTGATCCCTCGGATTCGGCGCTTGAGCTCGTTATAGTGCAGGTTGTCCTCCTGCGTGAGGTTCCAAAGGATTGGAATCTTCCACTTCGATCCGATCAGCTCCATCGCGTAGACGATTGGGCACTTCTGGTATTTTTGATCCTCGTATTTATCCATGTCTCTGTCACCTGTCTTCTGCCTGTCTTCCACCTGTGTTCCGTCTGTCTTCGTTCTCCCCCGGCTTTCCGGCACTTCGGGTTTTCCGGTGCATCGGTTCTGCACCAATCCGGCTTTTCCGGGCTGATCGAGGTCTCTGGCTTTTCAGGGCTTCGGGTTTTCCGGTCCGGCCTGCAGGGAACAAAAATGTGCGTACTTACATCTTTCTCCCTTTAGATATAGAATACTTTCAAGCAAATAGCAAGGGAGGATTCGAAAAATGGCTGCAATAATGGAACCAACAGAACTCGCCGGCATTCCCGTTCGGAACCACCTGGTGCGATCGGCTACCTGGTTTGGACTTTGTCCGCCCGACGGAAGCCTGACGGAGGAGATCTGTCAGCGCTACGAGGAGCTCGCCCGCGGCGGCGTCGGGACGATTGTGACGGAGCTCACCGACGTCTCGGAGTGGAACAACGCCATCGGAAACAACATGCGCCTGTACAGCGACAACCTGATCTCAGACTACCGCCGCCTGACGGACCTGGCGCACAGCATCGGCGCGGTCATCATGCCGCAGCTGAACATGAACCGCTACGCCAGGACCGCCGCGCCACACATGATCAAGAGCGTCAACGCCATGACGGCCGACGACATCCGGGACATCCGCAGGCTGTTCGTCGAGGCTGCCGTGCGCGCGAAGAAATGCGGCTTTGACGCCGTCCAGCTCCACCTGGCCTACGGGTGGCTGCTCTACCGCTTTATCAACCCGCGCTCCAACCGGAGGAAAGACGAGTATGGCGGCGGCATCGAGGGGGCGCACCCGCCTGATCCGTGAGATCATCGCGGACATCAAGCGGACGCTGCCGGGCTTCCCCGTCGGCGCCAAATTCAGCTTCTACAGCATCTCCAACCAGGAGGCCCTCGCGCTGATGCAGGGCAGGGACGAGGAAAAAATCCCCGAGATCGAGTTCTACGCGGCGGAGGAATGCGCCGAGATCTGCCGACTGCTTCAGGACAGCGGCCTCGACTTCATCGAAATCCTAGGCGACCACTCCTCGCTGGAACGCGGCGCCGCCGCAAGCTCCTGCTATCTCGCGCTGGCACAGGCAGCCCGCCGCAGGTGCACCCTGCCGATCATCCTGACCGGCGGCAACAGCGACCCCGCGGAGATGAACCGCATCCTGCAGAACGACGGCATCGAATTCTTCGGCCTGAGCCGCGAACTCATCCGCGAGCCGAATCTCCCGAGCCGCTGGGCATCCGGCGACCTCACCCGCGCGGCGTGCATCCACTGCGACGGCTGCTACGAGACGCCGGGCCACGTGTGTCGTTTCGCCTAGCACCAGCGACAAAATCAACGACCCCACAACAACTTCAAGAAGGAAGAAACAAAGGAGGAAACATCTGATGAAAAAAGTAAAGATCACCGTAGTAAAATGCGGCTGGAACCAGGAGCTCGCCGACAAGTACGCCAACCCAGGCTTAGGCCCGTGCACCTACAACCGCGAAGGCATGACCTTCATCTCCAACGGCTGGCAAAAACCCCAGGGCCTCTGCGACAACGCCTGGAAGTCCATGATGGAATACGTCTTCGCCCTCTCCCACGGCGCGTCCAACTTCTACGACGGCGAACTGAAGGACAAGCACGCCTTCATCGCCTCCTGCAACGACGGCTTCCGCCCGGTCAGCTACCTCATCGAGGCGCTGGACGAGGACGCGACGGAGATGTTCGAGTAAGCCGCCGCACGTCAATTCCCGCCAGACAAAGACTTAACCGAAACACATACATAACGGGGCTGCGAAAAATGCAGGATCATTTTTCACAGCCCCGTTCCCATACACTGAAATTGCAACGAATTGACGACACTGCTACGGAACCTTGACGTAGGAAAATTGTCGTATACAGTATCCACCAATTTTTAACAAAAATGATAGCACGATTGCGATTCTGCTTCCCGGAACAACGGGATCGATGGGGGTATGGCGCGCCGCAGTTGGGAATTTCGCACATTCACTGGCCATTCTCCCAACAGTGCAAAAAAAGTTAGGGAAAACAGCGCCGAAATCCTGTATTTCCCAACTGCTAAGCGCATCCAGCGGGCGCCTCCGTCACTGCCGCTGATCACAGTCATCAGTATGACCATCGCACCCGCAATAATCGACTGCACCGCCGCCGTCATTCTGAACAGACTGCACAATCCGCCGTACAACATCGTCATGTTGTCGCCCAGTTTTCAGCGGTGGCGGCGATGCTTCCATCATCCATCGATGACCATCGTACCTTGCATACCCCTATCGGGTATATTGATCCTGAATTCCGTCGCAGACGGTTTGGAATTTGAGCTTATAGGCGCCGATTTTCCCAAATTTCCGGTGTGATCAGGTCCCTGTCAAGTAGACACGGGAAAAGTGTAACGGTTTTTTTAGAT
>CAIFEY010000041.1 GCA_903789635.1 uncultured Eubacteriaceae bacterium | reverse complement strand
GCAAGGCCTACCTCGAGACCAAGGGGCGCCCGCGCTACATAGTCGACGTCGAGCTGGACTGATATAGCCCCTTCGTCAAGAGAAAAAGCTGTCCCATGTCGCGTGGCCGCCTCCATGGCCTCCGTGGACGCGGCTTTAACGACGTTGTCGACGGTAACCATGCTCATCAGCGATCATGCGAATTAGGAAGATTGCGTCGCGCTAGTCTGTCTTGACCTTGTTCACAGAGGACTCGGATATCTTCGAAACTACGCCGACCACGCATTCGACGCTGGCGCTTCGAGCCCCCTACGCGGATTGAAGACAGTGGGGCCTGACTTGTGGGTGCACCTCGTTGACTGCTGGAAGTTGAGGTCTAACCTACGTGGCCGCCCCGAGGGCCCTGCTCTGCGAGTGAGATCCCAGATTCCTTGCTGCATATCTTCAAGTCCAGCAGAAGGGGCTTTTGCCATCGAGCGAATGGATTGACTTTGCTCTACCTATTGGGTTAGAGAATCATCTGCCGAGAAGCTGCATCCACCAGTCACCAATCAACTGGTTCCGTGGCGAACGGCCCGTCAGCGGCCCGCCTCAACGGCGGTAGTTTATGATTGTTATTATCAATGGGTGGATTGTGCGACCTGACAACGTGTGGAGGCGTCAATTGAAGGGAATCATCCTCGCGGGAGGCAGCGGCACGCGCCTGTACCCGCTGACCACGGTCACGAGCAAGCAGCTCCTTCCCGTGTACGACAAGCCGATGATCTACTATCCGCTGTCGACGCTCATGCTCGCGGGCATCAGGGACGTCCTCATCATCAGCACGCCAAAGGACCTGCCGAACTTCGAGCGCCTGCTCGGTGATGGGTCGGACTTCGGCCTCTCGCTCTCCTACGCTGAGCAGCCCGAGCCCAACGGCCTCGCCCAGGCGTTCGTGATCGGCGCAGACTTCGTGGCGGGGGAGGCCTGCGCCCTCGTGCTTGGCGACAACATCTTCTACGGCAACGGCTTCTCGCGTCATCTGCGCCGCGCCGTCGCGTCCGCGGAGAAGGGCCGTGCCACGGTCTTCGGCTACCGCGTGGACGACCCCGAGCGCTTCGGCGTCGTGGAGTTCGACAAGGACTACAACGCCGTCTCCATCGAGGAGAAGCCCGCCCATCCCAAGAGCAACTACGCCGTGACGGGCCTGTACTTCTACGATGCCCGCGTCACGGAGCTCGCGGCGAGGGTGCGCCCCTCCGCCCGCGGCGAGTATGAGATCACGGACCTCAACCGCATGTACCTGGATGACGGCTCGCTCGACGTCATCACGCTCGGCCGCGGCTACGCGTGGCTCGACACGGGCACGATGGAGTCCCTCTACGAGGCATCCCAGTTCGTGCGTACGGTGGAGAAGGCGCAGGACCTCCCCGTCTCCGTGCCGGAGGAGATTGCCTTCGAGAACGGCTGGATCTCACGCGACCGCCTGCTCGACTGCGCGGACCGCTACGGCAAGAGCGACTACGGTAAGCACCTGCGCGTTGTGGCCGAGGGCAAGATCGTCCCTGGCCGCAGGTACGACGACTAGACGGAGGCTACAGAGCAAATGGAATTCGAGAAGGACCTGTCCGTTACCGAGACCGGCATCGCGGGGCTAAAGGTCGTCGAGCTTTCTGTCCATGGTGACAACCGCGGTTGGTTCAAGGAGAACTTCCAGCGCGCCAAGATGTGCGCCCTGGGCATCCCCGACATCCGCTACGTCCAGAACAACGTGAGCTTCAATGCCAAGCGCGGCGTCACGCGCGGCATCCACGCGGAGCCGTGGGACAAGTTCATCTCCGTGGCCACGGGCTCCGTCTTCGGCGCATGGGTCGACCTGCGCGAGGGGAGCAAGACCTTTGGCAAGGTCTTCACGACCACGCTCGACCCCTCCAGGGCGATCTTCGTCCCGCGCGGCGTCGGCAACTCCTTCCAGGCGCTGGAGGACGGCACGGCCTACACGTACCTCGTCAACAGGCACTGGTCCGCGGAGCTCAAGAAGACCTACACCTTCGTCAACCTCGCGGACCCCACGCTCAACATCCAGTGGCCCATCCCGCTGTCTCAGGCTGAGCTGTCGGAGGCCGATAAGCACCATCCCATGCTCAAGGACGTCGTCCCCATGAAGGCGCCCCGCACGCTCGTGACCGGCTGCAACGGCCAGCTCGGCCGTGCCGTGCGCGCGCTTGCGGAGCAGACGGGCGTGATCGACAACTTCGACTTCTGCGACATCGACACGTTCGACCTCTCCAACCCCAAGGACTACGCCAAGTACGACTGGGACCTCTACGGTACGGTCATCAACTGCGGCGCCTACACGGCCGTGGACAAGGCCGAGACCCCCGAGGGCCGCAAGGTCTGCTGGGCGGCCAACGCCACGGGCCCCGCGCTCATGGCGCGCACGTGCGCGGAGCACGGCATCACGATGGTCCACATCAGCTCGGACTACGTGTTCGACGGTACGCAGCAGCCGCACACGGAGGACGAGGGCCTCGCACCGCTCTCCGTCTACGGCCAGTCCAAGGCCGCGGGCGACCTTGCCGTCGAGGCGTGCCCGTGCCACTACATCGCCCGCTCCTCGTGGGTGATCGGTGACGGCCACAACTTCGTCAAGACCATGGCCAAGCTCTCGGACCGCGTCGCGGACCCCAACGATTCGCTCAACGTCGTGACGGTCGTGGACGACCAGTCCGGCCGCCTCACGTTCACGGACCAGATGGCCAAGGGCATCTTCCACCTCCTGGGCTACCGTGACGGCTCGGCGTCCGCCGACCACGCGCCGTACGGCACGTATGACCTAACGGGCTCCGGTGCCACCAAGAGCTGGTACCAGATTGCCGCCAAGGTGTTCGAGCTTCGCAACGGCAACGCGGATGCGGTCAAGCCCGTCTCGACGCAGGAGTACTACGCCAGCGCCGCCGGTCCCATCGCGCCGCGCCCGCGCTACTCGACCCTGGCGCTCGACAAGCTCGCCGCGACCGGCTTCACCCCCAGGGACTGGGAGCAGCAGCTCGCGGAGTACGTCGCGACGCTGGCCAAGTAGGAACCAATACAACTGACAAGGAGCCCTTGATGGCTGAAGAATTGTTCGAGCCGCACAACATCATCGTCACTGGTGGCTGCGGCTTCATCGGCAGCAACTTCGTGCGCTGGGTGGCGCGCAACCACCCGGAGTGCCACGTGACGGTGCTCGACAAGCTCACGTACGCAGGCAACCCCAAGAACATCGAGGGGCTTCCCGAGGGCAGCGTGGACCTGGTCGTCGGCGACGTGTGCGACGAGAAGCTCCTCGACGAGCTCGTCCCAGGCCACGACGCGATCGTCCACTATGCGGCCGAGTCCCACAACGACAACAGCATCCTCAACCCGGAGCCGTTCATCCAGACCAACGTCGTCGGCACGTACCGACTCCTGCAGGCGGCGCGCAAGTACGACGTCCGCTACCACCACATCTCGACCGATGAGGTCTACGGCGACCTCGCGCTCGACGAGCCACGTCGCTTCCGTCCGGATGACCCCTACAAGCCCTCGAGCCCGTACAGCTCCTCCAAGGCCTCGAGCGACCTGCTCGTCCGCGCCTGGCACCGCACGTACGGCGTTCGCGCAACCATCTCCAACTGCTCCAACAACTACGGGCCCTACCAGCATGTGGAGAAGTTCATTCCCCGCCAGATTACCAACATCCTCTGCGGCATCCGTCCCAAACTCTACGGCGACGGCAGGAACGTCCGCGACTGGATTCACACCGAGGACCACTCGCGTGCCGTCTGGGATATTCTCACAAAAGGTCGCATCGGCGAAACCTATCTCATCGGTGCAAACGGCGAGAGGGACAACATCCACGTCTTGAAGGCCATCCTCGAGCGCATGGGCCAGCCTGCGGATGCGTTCGACTGGGTCCGCGACCGTCCCGGTCACGACCGCCGCTACGCGATCGACCCCACCAAGCTAGAGACCGAGCTTGGCTGGAAGCCCATCCACACGGACTTCTCCGAGGGCCTCGACCAGACCATCGCGTGGTACCGCGAGCATGAGGACTGGTGGCGTCCCGCCAAGGAGGCAACCGAGGCGAAGTACGCCAGACAGGGTCAGTAGAGCCTTATTCGAAACGGTACGACACTAGTGCTTGGATGAAAATTGACTGCAATAAGTATTGCTATACCTGTATACAACTCAGAACGATATCTTTCGAGGGCAATTGACAGCGTGCTTAGTCAATCGTTCAAGGATTTTGAACTTATTCTTATTGATGATGGTTCGAAAGACGGTTCTGGAAAAATATGTGACCGTTACAGGAGCCAGGATTCTAGGGTAGTTGTAAAGCATATCAACAATGGGGGAATGTGCCACGCGCGGAATTTAGCAATAGATTCCGCGAAGGGGGAGTACATTGCTTTCTGCGATGACGATGATGTGTACCTTCCGAAATTGTTGGAAGACAACTATGCCCTCGCAAAGAAGTGCAATGCTGACGTCGTTCGATTCCAGAGGGAGCTCTACTTGTACGATGACAAGTCGGAATCCCCACGAGTATCCACGGCGGGTCCTTCCGAGCTTCGCACTTATAGGGGAAAAGAGATTTTTCAGTACTACGGGTCGATAAGATCCGGCAGTGATGGAGTTTGGAACGGACTATACCGAAGAGATTTTCTCAATCGATATGGAATACGTTTTGATGAGAAGATGCATTCGGGATGCGAAGATAACCTCTTCAACACTCAGTGCTATTCCCATGCTAATACAGTTGCTACGAATCCGAAGGCTTACTACAGATGGTCTAGAAGGGCGAGCCATAGTACATCTTTCAAAATTAGTGAAAACTTCTACTATGGTCTTAAAACCGTTGTCAACGCTGATCGCGAGCTGATGAACCAGCATGGTGTATCAAGGGCGTACTTTGGAAATAGGATGGTGTCCTATTCGCTGTCGCCGTTGGAAGTTGCCCTATTGAAGAGAAGCTATACAGATGCCGACCTAAAGGAAATCTGCATACATATCAAAGATATCTTTGGCCCATTCAGCAATGAAATCGTTTCATGTCCGCTTAGGGCAAGTTATTCCTTTATCTTTAATGCAGCGATGAAGGAGAACATCGCTTTAGTGAAGTTTTGTCTCGTAATGTCACGTATGTACCTGGCCGTAACGAAAATAGCTCGTCGATAATTTCATAACCTTTCAGACAAAGACGTGCCAAATGTGCTTTATATGCTAGGCTGTGCTTTTTCTCTTTTACATGACGATACGGGTTTTATTAGGAGAAGTGAAGTTGGACAAGAATGAAGCGCATGGCATTGCAGATGTAGATGTGCTTATGGCTACATTTAATGGGGAGAATTTTGTCCGGGAGCAGATTCAATCCATTGTTGGGCAGACATTTTCCAATTGGAGATTATTGGTATCTGATGATGGCTCTTCGGATAAGACGATTGAAATCGTGAATTCTGAAATAGCCAAAGATGCGCGCATTTCTTGGGCCAATCACAAATCCAGTCATCTCGGAAGTTATCACAATTTTTTAAATCTATTAAGATCGAGTTCAGCTAGCTACTCTATGTTCTGTGATCAGGATGATGTCTGGAATCCTGATAAAATTGAAGTCTCTCTACGCAAAATCCAAGAGCTCGAAAATGCGTTTCCTAGCGACCCTATAATGGTGTTTACTGACCTCGAGGTTGTTGACGAAAACCTATATACGATATTCCCATCGTTTGACAAGATGGGTGGCATTGATCCCGATTGCACCTCTATTGAAGAGTTGCTTTATCGTCCTGTTGCCCCTGGATGCACAATCATCATAAACAAGCAACTTCGTGAACTCGTTACGTCACTGCTGAATGAGGGGGGAGTTGAATATCACGATTGGTGGGTGTCCCTGGTGGCATCTGGGCTGGGCCATATTGGATATGTTCCTGTCGCTACGATCAAATATCGCCAGCACAATAAGAACCAAGTCGGCGCTGCCAAGCCGTCAGTTGTAAAATCAGTCGTTTCTACTACGGTTAGTTCGGCAAAGGTTGACGTACTGAAATCAATGCTCCGTGCACGGGAATGTTACCAATCATTTGGGGGGCTGCTTGCAGAAGAGGACAGGCGTTCTTTGCAGGCATACCTTTCTATTCCAAAGACGCATGGGATTGGCAGACTATTCTTGCTAAAAAGAGCCGGCATCTGGAAAAAAGGATTTGTGCGAAAGCTAGGACAAGCTCTCGTGACGCTTACAATGAGCTTTCCCGACGAATATGACAACGCTCCTGCGTAGCAGTGTTGCGTCGAAAAAATTGATCCATTTCAATGGGTGGGGCCTTGGATTGGTCTGATGGATATTCGGGAGAATAATGAATCCTCGTTTTGTGCTTAAAAACATGTCCATTGCATTCTTGGCACAGGGAATCTCTCTTTTGATGGGTGTAATTCAATCGCTACTGATTCCCAAGCTTCTTGGTGTAGAGCAGTATGGCTATTGGCAACTGTTTATCTTCTACACAGGATATGTCGGTTTCTTTCATCTGGGTCTTAACGACGGCGTTTACCTATTAAATGGTGGAAAGTCGCGTAATGAAATAGATAAGAAGCTCATATTCTCGGAATTTATTGTTTCAATCGCATTCCAATCAATAGTTGCAGCTGCCGTTATTGTGTTCGCGTGTCTGTCGGGCTTCGGATTTGCAAGAGTATTCGTGCTAGTTTGCACCGCTGTCTATATGGTTGTCCAGAATGCAGCGTCTTACGTAATGTATGTACTGCAGGCGATGAACGAAACCAAACTCTCCTCGTATTCGACGATTGTGGAGAGGGGCGCTTTCCTGGGACCCTTGGTTATCCTGTTGGTGACTCGCACGCGAGCATTCGAGCCTTATGTCTTTGCGTATATCTTCTCTAGTGTCATCCAACTTCTCTACTGCTTTTATCAGGTTCGCGAATTCCCCAACGCCGGGTTCCAAGGTTGGAGGACTTCAATAGGAGAGGGCGTTGAGAGTGTCAGGGTGGGTTCCAAACTGATGATTGCTAACATCGCCTCTAGCCTCATTGTCGGTGTTTGTCGTTTTGCTATAGATGGGAAGTGGGGCATCAAGATATTCGGTCAACTTTCGTTCGCCTTGTCCCTTCTAACTCTTTATACTGCCTTCATCTCGCAGGCTAGTATGGTTCTTTTTCCCTCTTTAAAGCAAAGCCGAGATTCAGAAATCAAAGCATTTTTCAAACACGCGAGAGATACCCTGAGTCTTGTCTTCCCAATTGTATATGCGCTGTATTTTCCTATTGTGTGGCTATTGCTCCTCTGGTTGCCGCAATACGCAAAGAGTATGTCTTTCTTTGTATTTATTTTGCCGATATGTGTCTTTGACAGTAAAATGGACATAACATGTACCACTATGTTTAAAGTAATGCGCAAAGAATCAATGTTACTCCGCGTAAACATTCTGACCGTAATAGGCAGTGCTGCTGGAGTCTTCTTCGGTACATACATTCTGCAGTCAGTGTATTTTTCCATCTGCGCTGCGGTCGTTGCAATTATTTGTAGAAGCCTCTATTCGGAACGTTATATGAGTAAGCTGCTCGACGTTTCCGATTCGTCGATGGCGCTTGCGGAGATAATCCTAACCTTGCTCTTTATTGTTCTTACCGAGACTCTCTCTTCTGGATGGGCATTCTTTACCTATTGCTTGGCATATTGCTTGTACCTATATCTCTATAGGAGCCGACTTGGTGAGATTGTCCATCTGCTAAAGAGAATCTAATATGCTTCGAAAGAACTGGTGGTGCGTGCTGTCGTACTGCGGAAAGGTAAGGCACATTCATTTTTGGCTCCGTCAGCGGTCTTTCGCACTGTCGTCAGCCTGGGATCACGTCCTGGTGGTTGACGCTGGTCTTTCTCCTGCCCCTTGAAACTCCCTCACGTCCCGCTCATCCAGCAGATCCGTTTCGAGGTGAAACCTAGCGCCCCATACATCAACGGCCACGTACTTACACCTGGCAGCCGGCATCATCACATCGGTGTCTCCAACGGGAAGCTATCCATGGCGTCAACTCTACGCTTTATGTTCTGATTGAGTTGCTTTTTGCCGTTGAGTAGGAGTGGATCCGTCCTTTGAGCTCAAACGGTAAGGTATTCCACCCCCCCAGACTCCATGTAGTCCTTCTTACGGCCAACGGATTCGGGGCATTTCTCGGCTCTGGCGCCCATTGCCACGATCGCGTCGGAAATGTTGGTGTAAGCGCCGGAGCGCAACGCGGACCGTTTGGCCGGAAGGCGGCCGCCGCCCTAGAATCTGAGATTGCGACATATCGGATTCGCGGAAGGGACGACGGCCTCAATGGAGATCATACCAGAGCAGGCGGTGGTGGCGGCGTGCGCGCTGCCGAGGTTCGCTGACGGAACCATCAACATGCAGGAGCTGCTGCGGCAGCTGGCGGAGTCGGTGGTCAACGAGATCATTGTCTCTGTCAACCTTGATTTCCCCAGAATCACGATGCCCGTTCCCCGGATTCACGGCGGGGAATTCCCCACCTTCACGGCGGACCTTACTTGCGCATGAGCGCGTGCTTCAGCCTGTAGCTCTCGCCCTCGAACACGAGCAGCCTCCCGTGGTGGGCGACCCTGTCGATGATCGCGGCGGCCATCTGGTCGTCGGTGAGCACGGTGCCCCAACGCGCGAAGTCGACGTTGGTGGTTATCGCCAGGCTCCTGCGCTCGTAGCTGGCGTCGATCACCTGGAACAGGAGCCTGGCGCCGTCTCGTTCGACGGGAACATAGCCGAACTCGTCCAGGAGAATCAGGTCGGAGCGCTCGAGCGAGCGCATCGTCCTCTGGAGGGTCCCATCGCGCTTCGACTGCGAGAGGAGCATCACGAGCTCGGTGGTCGTGAAGTAGCGCACGCGCATGTCCATCGAGCAGGCGGCGGTGCCGATTGCGACGAGCATGTGGGTCTTCCCGGTCCCGACCGGGCCGTACAGCACCAGGTTCTCGTCTCGCCTCACGAACTCGCACGTGACGAGGTCCTCGCGCGTGAGGCCCGCCGGGAGCCTGACCGCGGCCCAGTCGTAGTTCGCGAAGGTCTTCGGGACGGGGAAGTTCGCCCTCTTGAGCAGCCGCCTCCTCCTGTTCGCCTCGCGGAAGGCGAGCTCGCTCTCGAGCATCCTGGCGATTGCCGCCTTCTCCGCCCCGCTGTAGCCGGCGACCACCTCGCCCATCGTGTGGTTGGAGAGCATGACCGCCCTGCCGCAGGCCCTGAGCCTGGCGTCCGCCTCCGACTCGGCCATGCTACATCACCTCCCCGCCGAGGAGCGCGCGGTCGTAGAGCCCGAGGTCGGGCCCCGGTGCCGTCTCCCCGCCCTCGAGCACCCTCAGCGAGAGCACGCGCAGGTCGCTCTCGCGAATCCCCGCGCCCCGCGCGATGAGCCGCCGCGCGGACTCCGCGGCGACGGAGAACCCCTCCTCGTCGGCGACGGCGGACAGCGAGGCGAGGCTCCCGGAGAGCTCGCGCCTGCCCAGCCCGTCGAGGTACGCGACCACGTCCGCGGGAAGGTCCGACCGCACTGGGGACTCGCTGTTGATGTTCACTGGGAAGTGACGCAGATGGTCACCGGGAGCTGAGCGCCGTGGTCATCGGGAATTGAGCAGATTGGTCGAGGAATGGCCGTGCCCCAGGCGTCAGGGGCACGGCCAGAACTATGTTTCCTCCCGGGCGGAGGCTTTGGAGAGACCCGCCCGGAAGGAGGAAGGGAGCATGACCGTGTCCCTAGACGAGCAAGAGGATATCAGGCGGATGGACAGGGATGGGGCGACGAGGGCCGACATAGCACGCGAGATACATCTCAGCAGGAACACCGTCCGGAAGTACGCGGACATGGAGGACATGTCGCCTGAGCCGCCGGTCGCGCAGGAGAGGCCCCATCCCGCGACCGACGGGATAGCGGGGTGGATCGACTCGATACTGGAGGCAGACCTCGCCGTGCCGAGGAAGCAGCGGCACACGGCCAAGAGGGTCTACGACAGGGCGGTCGCCGAGAAGGGGTATTCCGTGGCGTACCCCCACTTATCGCACCTCCTCACCTCCCATGTCACGCAGGAGAACGGCCTGGCGGGCAGCGGCAGGAGGGCGGTCCGGTCCTCGGCGAAGAGCTCGCCCCACGTGCCGCCGCCGCGCCAGTGCTCCCTCTCCGCGAACCTGTCCGCGACCCCCAGGAGCCCCTCGTTGTAGGCGCGCAGGTCGCCGACGCGCGGCACGGGGACGAAGACGTTCGACCTCACGAAGGCCACCTTGCGCTCGACGTGGCCCTTCTCGTGCCCGGCGTACGGGTTGCAGAACCTTGCCTCAAGCCCGTGGTGCAGGCGGAACCGGCGGAAGAGGGAGGACTCGCGGACGCCGTCCGCGACCCTGCGGCCGACGCCGGTCGCGTTGTCGAAGACGAGCATGGGAGGGACCCCTCCGACGTGCGCGAACACGTCGGAGAGACCCTGGCAGACGCACTCGGCGGTCGTCCCGCGGAACACCTGGAACCAGGACATGCTCGAGTGCGGGAATGAGACGACGAGGAAGTACATCCTCTCCCGGCCGCCGGGTGCGTCGAAGTCCGCCTCCCCGAAGTCGACCTACGCGGCCCCGGGCGACCACTCGAGCTCGAGGAACTCGGCCCCGGCGCCGTCCCTCGCCTGCGCCTTCCTGACCGCGACGTACTGCTGCACGAGCGTGTAGCCGCCGTCGTAGCCCATCTCCCTGATTTCGTCGAGAATCCTCCTGGCGGTGTGGCGCTGCTTTCGCCACACATGTCTGTCTTCCTCGAGAATCCGGTCGATCTCGGGCTTGTACGGGTCGAGCTTCGACGGCCCGGGGGCCTTGTCGACGGGCGGCGTAGGCGACAGGTCCACCTCGCCGAGGAACTTCCTGACCGTCTTGCGGTCGTGCCCCGTCCGCCTGGCTATCTCCGAGACGTTCAGGCCCTCCGACCAGAGTCGTCGTATATCATCGATCTGCGGCATGTCCAGCATCATTTCCACGCCCTTCCCATCCGTCGCTGGCTTGGACCCCAACGACTCGAGGGTAGGGCGCTTGGTAGGTTGTCCGGCATGCCGTTCCGTGTTTTCGGGGAATTCCCCGCCGTGATTCCGGGGAGCGCGCCCCGTGATTCCGGTGACTTCTAGGCTATCTCAGACAGAGATCATGAGCGCCGAGGCCGACGAGGTCTGCGCTGCCTCCGGCAACAGCAGGAACGGCTACAGGGAGAGGAGCCTCGCCACGTGCGTGGGCACGCTGACCCTGAGGATACCGAAGCTGCGCACGGGAAGCTTCTTCCCCGACGACGTAGTGGAGCGCTACCAGCGCGTGGACAGGGCGGTCGTCGCCGCAGTCGCCGAGATGTACGCGACGGGGACCAGCACCAGGGAGGTCCAGAGGGTCGCCGAGAAGCTGGGCGTAGGCAGGCTCTCGAAGGACCAGGCGAGCTCCATCGCCCGCTCGCTGGACGCAGACGTCGAGGAGCTCCTGGGGCGCGACCTCGGCGGCGCCCGCACTCCCTACCTGTGGCTCGACGCGACCTACGTGAAGTGCCGCCGCGAGGGCCGCGTCGCCTCGACGGCGGTCGTCACCGCGATAGGCTGCGACGAGCACGGCTGGCGCCACGTCCTGGGCGCCTCCGTCGTGGACACCGAGTCCTACGACTCCTGGCTCGCCTTCCTGCGCTCCGTGAGGGAGCGCGGCGTCACGGGCGTCAGGCTCGTCACCTCCGACGCCCACGAGGGGCTCAGGCGGGCGGTCCAGGAGACCTTCCAGGGCGCCGCGTGGCAGCGCTGCGCGGTGCACCTGATGCGCGACTGCGTCCGCGCCGCCGGCTCCCGCTCGCTCGCCAGGCGCGTCGCCAGGATCGTCGCGCCGGTCTTCCGGGCCAAGGACGCCGACGCCGTGAGGGCGATGTACCACCTCGCTGCGGACATGCTGCGCGAGTGCTGCCCCAGGGCCGCCGGGGTCTGGGAGGAGGCGGAGGCGGACGCGCTGGCCTACCTGGACTTCCCGGCCTCGCACTGGAAGCGCCTCAGGACCAACAACCTGCTCCGATAATGTGAACCAGGCCTGCAGGACGCAGGCTGCATGGCACTGCATGCGGCATGGTGACCCTACAATGTGGTGACGTCTCATCGCTGTCCTTCTCCTGATGTGTCCCATGCCGCACAGCCGTGTCCCGCCGACGGCGTGACCTGATAGAAGCCTGGGGACGGATTGCTGGCTGCGGAAGCTGCACCCCTCCCGTCGGAGCGCTGTCCGCCCGGAGCGGGATGCGCCGGCCATGCCTGGCCATCGGCAGAAAGGGGCGGCCATCATGGATGTCAGCTATGGGAATGTGCCCGAAGGGGCGGTCTGGGCAGGCATCGACACGCACGCAGACACCAACTGGCTCTCGGTCGTCGATGCGCGCGGAAGGGAGCTGCGCTCGGAGCAGCTGCCGGCGACGGCGGACGGCTGCAGGCAGGCTGCCGAAATCATTCTTGCCATGGGCGCACCGGTGTCGGTGGGCGTCGAATGCACCGGGTCGTATGGCGCAGGGATTGCCAGGGAGCTTGCCGGAAGGGGCATCCCCTGCTACGAGGTCGTCACTCCCGGCCGTCCCGGCCGTGGGCGCGGATGCAGCAAGGACGATGCCGCAGATGCGCTCAGGGCAGCGCTGCAGGCGCTCTCCGGAAGGGATCTTGCAGTCCCGAAGGCACGCAATGGATGGGTCGAGGGAGTGCGTGCGCTCTGCGTCGTGCGCGAGAGCCTCGTGAGGGCATGCACCTCCTATGCCAACCTCGGGATCGCCATCGTGCGGGAGGCGCCCGATCCGGTCAGGTCCGCCTTCGCAGGGCTGGGAGCAGCGGGCATAATGCGCAGGTGCGCCTCATCCGGCATGCCTGCCGGCTGCAGCGGCGTGGCAGGCGCTGTGATGCTTGCGCTCTGCAGGCTCGGCGAGGCATGGCTGCAGGCGAAGAAGTCGGCAGACGAGCTCGAGCGGCGCATAGCGGAGATGGTCAGGGCCGGCAATCCGGCCCTTGCGTCGATGTATGGATGCGGGCCGATTGCCGCAGCGGCCCTTGCGATCGCAGCCGGAGACAACCCGGAGCGCATGCACTCGGAGGCAGCCTTCGCAGCGCTCTGCGGCGTCTCGCCCCTCAGGGCATCGAGCGGAAAGACCAGGCGGCACAGGCTCAGTCGCGGAGGGGACAGGCGCGCGAACCGGGCGCTGCACGTGATCGCAATCCACAGGATGAGGACCGACCCGAGGACCATCGCCTATGCAGAGAGGAGGCGCAGGGAAGGCCTCTCCGACAGGGAGATACGCCGCTGCCTGAAGCGCTACATAGCGCGCGAAGCATACCGCTGCCTCATGCATCCCTTCGATCTGGGCGAGGCCAGTGCAGGCCCGGAGCTCAGGCATGAGAGGATCGCTGCCGGCGTGACGCAGAAGGCAGCAGCATCTGCTCTCGGCGTTACGGCCTCCACACTCTGTGATCTCGAGCTGGGACACCACCAGTTCAGGGAGCTTGCGCAGAGATACCGGCGCTGGATAGACGATGGATTCCCGATGGATCCCGATAAGGGCCCAAATGGGGATTGACACCAATAGAAGCATCAGGAGCGGACCAACAGGGAGATCAAGCGCAGGTCGCGCGTGGTGCAGGTGTTCCCGTCAGTTCGCTCTCTGGAGCGCCTGGCAGGGGCCGTGATGTGCGAGCAGGACGAGGCGTGGCCGGAGGCCCGCTACTTCTCTGAGGGCAAGATCTCCGAGCTCTACGAGGAGAGGCGTGCGCCCGAGCCGCCCACCGAGGAGCAGCGGCTTGAGTACGACAAGATGGCACGGAAGGCGATCGAGGCGTCCTTGGAGCTTGCGGACAGGATGGAGGCGGCGTAAGGTAGGCAACGGATTTCGGATCTAGGGCGCCCGCTCGCTCGGCCGGGCACGAGGCCCGGCGCTCGCTCACGGATTGGTTACACCAACTTTCTCGACACTACCATTGCCACGTATCGTCTCGTTCCACAGGCGTCTCCCAGTACTTTTCAAGTATTTGCCCTCAATGAGGCGTAGTGGTAGGGCACCGAACCTACGCTGCATATCATCTGAGAACGCCAGTCGTACCCGTGACACATGAGGTTTCCGTCTTGCGCTCGCACTTGCGCCGTAATTTGACAATCCAGGAGATTTCTCGAGACACCTTTGCTGCTGCAAATGTTCCAGTGGATGACAACATGGACAGCTAACGTCATCGAAAGTGGAAGATAAAAAGCTCATTCATCAATTACGAAAGATATTGGAATGAAATCTTCTATAGATTTCTCAAAGTATGACGGCGATGCGATGCTGGCAGAAAAACTTACGATTGCAATGTAAACAAACCGTTCTCAAGGCCTAGCGCCTAAGAACGTCCTCATGGTTCTTTTTGTTGAGCGCTACCTCTTGCGACATGCTTTCCAGCTTGTTCTGAAGCCTTGAGACCTGACCTGACAGGGTGAAGAGCTTGATGAGCATGAGCATGATGATGAGGCAGAAGACGAAGTTGGAGGGGGAGAGGAACCCGAGGAGCCTAGCGAAGAAGAAGGCAATCCCTGGGAAGGCCGCAAAGATGACGAGCAATACGGCACATACGACCCAATAGACTGAGTCTGCAACGGTCATGCGGCACTTCCGTACGGAGCGAATGACTATTGCGAGTGCGATGACTGCGCCAACGATAAGCACTAGACGAAGAACTGGACTCATTATTGACTTCCTATCGGAACCAAAGGAACAGCAGCAGAGATAGGCACGTGCGTGCCATGTAGGAGATTGAGCTGAAGAACCTCAGATAGCTCGTGCCGCCCTGGCGCTCCCTCATCCGGGCGGGCACCTCGACGACCTTCGCGCCGCCACGCATGAGCAGGGCGATGGAGTCTGGCTCGGGGGCGAGGTCGAAGCTCTTAGCATAGGTCTCGATCATTTGGCGATCGTACATGCGCATGCCGGACGTGGGGTCGGTAATCGTCTGACCGGTCCCGGCCTTGATCAGCTTGGTGATGAGCTTGGCGCCCACGCCTCTGGCACCAACGGCGCCACCTCCCGCAAGTCCGCGAGATGCGATGACGATGTCAGCCTTTTGATCCCGCATCGCCTTTGCCATGGGACCGATGTACTGGGGCATGTGCTGGCCGTCGGAGTCGAACTGCACCACTGCGTCGTAACCGTTGCGATACGCATACTTGCAGCCGCACTTGAAACCGGATGTGAGACCGCAGTTCACGGGAAGGTCCACGTGGTTGAAGTGCATGCGGTCGCAGATCTCTCCGGTTGAGTCCTTCGAGCCATCGTTGATGACGAGGTAGTCGATGTCGGGGCAGACGCTCGTGAGCTCGTTCACGGTGTCTGCCAGGCATTCCTCCTCGTTGTAGGCGGGAATCACTGCGAGTATCTTCAAAGCGTCGCTCCTCGGATGTGCGATATACCCGTCCTATCTTATATGAGAGGCAACTAATATTGGTTGAAATGGCACGGTATGCACTTTGAAGACATTCTTCCAGCCGCTGGCCAGGCTGAGATTTGCACATCCAACTTCGTCTTTGCGCAACTGCAAGGCCGTTACGGCTGTAGAAAGATGGCCGGCGGATGTGAAGACGCATTGTGGCGCTAAGCTAAGATTGGGGATGTGCAAGGCGACTGAATGCTTATCTGAACTGTCCATATGGAGGCTCGCATGCGTACTGGATTCCGGGGCATACTTGTTGCGCTGACGTCTGTCGCGATGTGTGCGGCGCTGATTCCCACGCCGGCCCTTGCGGAGGCTCTCAACGCCACCCCGAATGTCAACGCTACGACCGAGCAGGGGACGACCACGTCGGGAACGGACCAGAGCACCTCCGAGCAGGACGGATCTGGTACCGGTTCGTCCACGAGCCCGGACACGACGGGGCAGGAGTCCTCTACGGGGACCGATACGAGCAGCCACAGCCAGGACAGCGGCTCGTCCTCCGAGCAGATGCCGTCGACCTCTGGTCAGGACGACGCCTCGACCTCCGATGCGACCAGCGCCGACTCCCAGAGCAGCGCCAGCACGGACGAGCAGACGCAGGAACCCGAGCTCGCCTATGCGGCCCACGTACAGAATATCGGCTGGCAAGCTAACGTCTCTGCCGGTGGTGTCGCAGGCACTACGGGCAGGGGCTTGCGTGTGGAGGCGCTGCGCCTCTCCCTTGGCAACATGACCGATGGCTCGTCCATCAGTGTCAGCGTGCACGTCCAGAACGTGGGCTGGCAGGATTGGTCGAGCAGTGCCGATGGCGAAGACGGCTATGCCCAGGCGGGGACCACAGGCAAGGGGCTGCGCGTCGAGGCAGTCAAGATAAAACTCGACGGTCCCGTCGCGTCCCGCTACAACGTGTGGTACCGCGTCCACGTGCAAGACAAGGGTTGGATGGGCTGGACCAAGGACGGCTCGATGGCCGGCACCACGGGCATGGGAAAGCGCGTCGAGGCCATCCAGGTGACGCTGGTGGAGAAGGGCGCGGACGCCCCGGGCTCGACCAGCGGATCCTCCGAGACGGGCACTGAGCAGCAGGCTGCGGTCTCGTATCGCGCGCACGTGCAGAACATTGGCTGGCAGGGCTGGTTCAGCGACTGCAAGACCGCCGGCACCACGGGCATGGGCCTTGCCGTCGAGGCGCTTGATGTGCGGCTCTCCGGTGTCGAGGGCGCGATTCAGGTCAACTCCCACGTGCAGGACCTTGGCTGGCAGGGCTACAGGCAGACGAGCGACGGCACCGTGTCCGGCACGACCGGTTGCTCCAAGAGGGTCGAGGCCATCAGGGCAAGGCTTACGGGCGAGGCTGCCCAGACGCACGACCTGTGGTATCGCTTCCACGTGCAAAACCTTGGCTGGCTCGGCTGGGCAAAGGCCGGTAGCGATGCGTCTGACGGAGCCATCGCGGGTACCACGGGCTGCGGCCTGCGCGTCGAGGCGGTCCAGTTCAAGCTGACGGAGAAGAACGCTGCCGCACCTGGTGACACCAATCGTCCGTACGTTTCCGCGCCGACCGTCACGTATCAGGCTCACGTCCAGAACATCGGCTGGCAGAACTGGGT
>CAIFEY010000040.1 GCA_903789635.1 uncultured Eubacteriaceae bacterium | reverse complement strand
GCATAAGTCAAACATGTGCCTGAAGGAAATTTACACACAAATATGGACTTGACTGGCGCCGCCACCCACGACCCACCGTGAATACTGAATACCTACGGCGACTTCTCTTTAGAGCGTACCCAGCGGCGGCCGCTCTCGCAGCCCGTGGTGCGCCGCCGTCCAGCATGCATCGTTCCTCGCGGGCGCCGCCACCCACGACCCACCGTGGATACTGAATACCTACGGCGATTCCTCTTCAGAGCGCCTCGCACTGCGCCCCACCTGCGCCGCGGCGCTAACGATGGTGCCCGGCGGCTTGAAAATTGGGAAAAGCCAGCGATAGGTCGCCATTTTCCCAGGCATCTCCGAAAATCTGGGAAAATGACCCCTATAGACCTCAAATTCCCAAGTCGCCAGCGGCGAAACCCGGAAATCATATACCCTATAGGGGTATATATGACGCGATAATTATCGACCGTCGATCTGCGCGCCGCCGCCGCTGCTGGAAAACGGACGACAGGCCGACCATGTTGTGCGGCGGATTGTGCAGTCCGTCCAGAATGATGGCGGCGGTGCAGTCAATTGCGGCGGGCGCACTGGTCAAATCGATGATCGTGCACTGCCCGCATCGACGTAGACGCCCGCCGGCCTCTCCGGAATCTGGGAAATATGGGTATTAGGCACCCAATTTCCCAACTTTTTTTGAAGTGTTGGGGAATTGGCTGACAAATGGGCGAAATTCCCAACTACGGCGCGTTATACTCCGCCGATCCGAGCGCACACAAAAAAACCAGGCGCCGCCTCTTTACCCTATGGAGATAAGAGGCGGCGCCCTGCAATTGTTGTTGCCTTGTGATCAATGACTGAGCCGGCCGGAGTTACCGGGTCTGCCGAAGCAGGCCGGGAAAACATTCAGCCGAGCCAAGCCAACCGGATAATCCCATCGAACCGGGATTACTTGTGCAGCGTGATCGTGAAGGATGCACTCGCGTGCTGCTGGTTATGGTTTGCAATCTCAGGGATCGCTGTAGCGGTGATCGTGACCGAAACAACTCCGGAATCTGGAAGCTTGATGACGGAAACAGTTCCGTTATCTGTAACCGATACGTAAGACGGATCGCTGGATGTGTAGGTAACGTTGTTTTTGATCGCTCCTGCAGATCCCGTCAGCGTATTGTAGATGCCTCCTGTAGAGGTGACGTCCACTGTGCTGTTCTCATACTTCAGAGCACCGAGCTTGGTGTAAGTCTCCGGCAGCTTGTCGGTCGTCGTATTGGTGACTTCACCCTTCGCTGGGTCGCCGATCTGTACCGGAAGTCCCGGGATCGTGTTGTATACATACCAGCCGTCATCCCACAGGTACATGTTCGTGTAGCCTTCCTGGTACATGATCAGGAACGGGATGGTTGCTCTCCAGCCGGTTCCGCAGTAGAATGCGAGCTTGTCGTTCAGCGTTGCACCGTATGGCTGGATGTACTCTGCGATCTTGGCAGAAGTAACCGTATTTCCGTTTGCGTCGTTGTAGGAACCGTCGTCGGTGTCGTGGCCCCAGATCGCACCCTTAGGCTCTCCTGCCCTTGCGATGTATCCGTAGCCGCTCGTCTGTCCGATGTACTCCTCATAGGAACGGATGCTGACCAGCTTATATTTAGAATCCGCTGCTGTTACATCTGCAGTGGAAACGATCCAATCCGGATGCAGTGCGGTCGTTCTTCCGAAGTCGGTGACTGCCTTTCCGGTGTTGCTCGTCTTCTCCGTCTCGTAACCTGCCTTGGTCCATGCGCCATACCCGCCGTCGAGGGCCTTGACGTTCTTTACGCCCGCCCACAGCAGTGCGAATGCGACGCGGTCGTCAGCAGAATTGGAAGCTCCGTCGGAATAAACGATGACCGGAGTATCCTGGGTGATACCGATTTTCTCGAGCTCTGTCTTGATCGCGGAGAATCCACGGATATCCCAGCGCTGCGTAGCGCCGTCGAGCTGATTGTTCTCGACCAGGTCTGTGTTGAAGTGGATCGCTCCAGGGATGTGGCCTGCGCCGTAATCCGGATCATCTGCCTCTGTTCCCCAGCCGACCTCGAGGACGACCGGATTCTGCATCTCCGCCTGCTTGCCGTAGATTGCCGAGCGGACATAAGCAGCGGAAACGTAAACCTTACTCGTCTGTTCTGCCGCCTGCGGTACGACGTCGGTAGGCGTCGTCGGTGTCGCAGCCTTGACGGTAATCTTAACCATCTTATACTCTGTGCTGCTGACCTTAGCCTTGATGCTTGCTGTGCCGGCCTTCAGGCCCTTAACCTTGACGGTCTTGGATGTCTTGGATGTGAGCTTGACTACAGTCTTGCCCTTCTTGACATACCACTTAACCGACTTGTTTGCCTTGAGTTTCACCGACTTGCCGACTGTGATCGTCTTGGAGGTCGGTGTAACCTTTAATTTGGTTGCTGCGAACGCCGGGTTCACGCTCAGGAATGTGACTGCCGTCATCACTGCCAGAGTGAGTACCAGGAATTTACGCAGCACTGGATGAGTCTTTGTCATTTTCTCTCCTTCCATGTGCAATGCCAACAATAACTTCTACTTATTATTGTAGACTTGTCATATTATTAACACCAATTCATTCTATCTATGCGCGCACGGTCCGCACACCTTATTATAAAAATACAGTTTCACCACAAACAAACGTTCTCCCATTATCTGCCATTCTGCCCGCTCCGGTTCTGTCCCAACGCCGGTGATTCGGCGGTTCTGCCCTTCTCTGTCCATACGTTCGGCCGTTTTTTGCCGCTCGTCCCGGCGGCAGGGGCAATTGATCACCTGCCCGTTTTTCTTTTGTCCAAGCACCATCACATTGCTTCACAGAACGTGGAAAGGATGAAAAAATTGTACCTTTTGTGAACGTCTTCTTAACTTGTTTTCTATTTTTCTGACGTTTTTCCGCCACGACCGGGGGCTATCATAGAGCCATAAGTTAATCAAAGCGATAAAGCTAAATGCAATTATCAAGATCATCGATCTTACAGGAAGGAACGGGGTGACGACATGCTGAAATGGAATCATAAACACAGTCACGACAATCAGAACAACGCACCGCTTAACGACTCTTATCAGACAAAATACAACTGGTCTTCAGACGACACCGCTGATGGATTCGGCGAGGACGGCTACGGCGCCTATGCCCCGTTCGACGAGAATCCGGACTTCACCGGAAGCAGCTCAAGCGACTGGCAGTCCTGGCGCGCGGGAAACAGCAGTTACGGAACCGCAGGAAACGGCTCCCGCCGCGGAAACGGAAGATTCGGCGAATCCGTCGTCCAGCCGATTAAGAAACGCACACTCGCGCTGATGATGGCGGGCTGCATGCTCGCAACGTCGGCAGTATCCGTCGGCGGCTACGCGATCTACAGCAATTACGCGGGAGGCTCCGGCAGCAGCAATTCCGCGACCAATTATACTTTGACCAGCTCCAAGACGACGCTGACGACCGACAGCATCGTGAAAAAGGCGCAGGACTCCGTCGTATCGATCACCGTCGAGGAGACGAGCACGGACAGCTTCACCAACGCCTCCACCGAGACAGAGGCCGCGGGATCCGGCGTCATCATCCAGTCGAACGGCTATATCCTGACCTGTGATCACGTCGTCGACGGCGCGAGCAGCATCAAGGTCACGCTCAGGAACGGCAAATCCTACACCGCCAAGCTGATCGGAACCGACACGGACAACGACCTCGCGGTCATCAAGATCAACGCGACCGGCCTTACGGCAGCGACCTACGGAGACAGCACCAAGCTTGAGGTCGGCGACACCGCGGTAGCGATCGGGAACGCACTGGGCGAGCTCAGCAACACTGCGACGACCGGCATCATCAGCGCGCTCGACCGCCAGCTGACGATCAACAACCAGAAGCTGACCCTGCTCCAGACAGACGCGTCCGTCAACCCTGGAAACTCCGGCGGCGGCCTGTTCGACGGATCCGGCAACCTGATCGGCATCGTCGAGTCTAAGTCCAGCGGATCCGACGTCGAGGGCCTCGGCTTCGCCGTCCCGATCAGCACCGCAGCCAAGTCCGCGGCAGAGATCATCAAGACCGGCGGAAACATCGGAACCTCGAGCTCTTCTTCTACAAGCTCCAGTTCCTCTTCCACCTACGGCTCAGACAACAGCTCCGGCTACGGTTCTGACAGCGGAAGCAGCTCCGACAGCTACGGCTCCGAGTCTGAAGGCCTGTGGTAAATTTGCACCCCTGCCCTGAAACTACGACAAGCGAGGCAGGTAAGACAAAAGCCAAACGTTAGTCATTCTTCCATAAACATAAAAACGAGAAACACCTGATGCACATCCGGCAGCCGGAATATGGGGAGCCGGCGCAGATGCCCATCGGATGACAAAAAATGAGATACCATCCGCCGTCCACCGGTTCACATCGGGACGGCGGTTTTTCTTGTGTATTTCCACAAATACTTTATTTCGTTAAATTGAGACGGCCGTTTGTTTGCTCATTTTTTGTCAGAATCCTTGCGCATTCTTTTTCGTGAGCATATAATTGGAAGCGTTGGAAACTGGTTCAGCCATGCGGGAGGAACCGCGGGAAACGGCTCAGCGGGCGGTCTGTACAGGCCGCAGTAGGCGGAAGCGTCTTTCCGGCAGGCGGAGTATTCCCCTTGCGCGGCGGTAACCTTTGTCCAATCAATGAATGAACTACAGATGAAGGAGTTGAAGAAAAATGAAGGCATATGAACGACTGATGGAATACGTCAAGTATCCGACAGGCTCTGTTGAGACGAATGAGGCATGCCCGAGCAATCCGAAGGAGTTTGACTTCGCGAATGCGCTGGCTGAGGAGATGAAGGGTCTTGGCGTCGTCGACGTCGAGGTTGACGAGCACTGCTACGTAATGGGTACAATTCCGGCCAACATCGAGAATTACGACGGACCGGTCCTGGGACTGATCGCACACATGGACACATCCCCGGACGCTCCGAACGAGAACGTTAAGCCGGTTATGCACCACTACGAGGGCGGAGACCTGGTCGTAAACGAGGCTGAGGGCATCGTCATCGACGCGGCTTCCCTGGAGAGATACGTCGGCTGCGACATCATCACTTCCGACGGAACTACCCTGCTGGGCGGAGACAACAAGGCCGGCGTCGCTGAGATCATGACACTGGCTGAGATCCTGCACGAGGACAGCAGCATCAAGCACGGAACGATCCGCATCGGCTTCACCCCGGACGAGGAGATCGGCCGCAGCAGCGACCTGTTCGACGTCAAAAAATTCGGCGCAGACTGTGCATACACAATCGACGGCGACCTGTTCGGCGAGTGCCAGAGCGAGACATTCAGCGCAATGAGCTCCAAAGTCACGATCAACGGTGTCGGCGTTCACCCTGGATTCGCCAAAGATAAAATGGTTAACTCCCTGCACGTTGCCGAGGAGTTCGACGACATGCTGCCGAGAGCGGAGCGTCCGGAGTTCACCTGCGGAAGAGAAGGCTTCTACCACCTGGTAGGCATGAGCGGCGGCGTAGAGCAGACGGTCATGAACTTCATCCTGCGTGACTTCGACTGGAGCCTCGTAGAGAAGCGTGCGACGATGATGCTGAAGACAGCCGAGTTCCTGAACCACAAGTACGGCGAGGGCACGGTCGTAGTCGAGAACACCGAGCAGTACCACAACATGGGCGAGATCATCGAGAAGCACCCTAAGCTGACCGAGATTCCGCTGTCCGTCATCACCGAGATGGGCTACGAGCCTGACGTCGCACCGATCAGAGGCGGCACAGACGGCGCCTTCCTGTCCTTCAAGGGACTGCCTTGCCCGAACCTGGGCCCAGGCGGAAGCAACTTCCACGGCAGAAGCGAGTTCGCCGTCGTCCAGGACATGGAGAAGGCAACGGAGATGATTACGAAGGTCGTTCAGAAGATTGCTGAGGTCAAGAAGGCAGACCTGTAAACACGGGCGCCATCAGGTCGCGGAATACGGACAACGGCAGCTCCCGGGAAAATACGGGCGCCAGAAACTCACTAAGTCTCGCGACTGACAAGTGTATACACAGAAACACAGGTACCCGAAGCGTCGCGGAATACGGGCATCATCAGCTCACTAAGTCTCGCGACTGACAATTCTATACACCGAACTCGGAGGATTTCGGGAGTTGCACTAATATGGAGTGCAACTCCATCGAAATCCTTTTCTCGTTCGGTGTAGAATTGTTTGCAGTCGCTGCGAAATCGTTCGCTGCTGATGCCCGTATTTTGGGAGCTGTGTAGGTCCGTAATTCGCTTGCGACGGTGCCCGTGTTTTGGTATATCTTGGAAGGCGGAGCGGTGAGCTGATGGCGGCCGTGTTTTGGGAGCTGTGTAGGTCCGTAATTCGCTTGCGACGGTGCCCGTGTTTTCGTATTTTTGACTTTATGTTTGGCGGGGGCTGTGATTGGGCGCGGGGGTGATGGTAGTCGAAGGGATGTGAGAAGCGGTAGGATTTCGGGAGCTGCATTAAAGGGAGTGCAGCTCCAACGAAATCCCTTTTTCGTTCTTCGTTGAATTGTATCTGTTACTGCGAAATCGCTTGCTGAGGGCACCTGTGTTTATGTTATTTTGTTCGGCGGGGGATTGCGATTGGTCGCGGGGGTGAAGGTAGTCGAAGGGATGTGGGAGTGAGAGGTGCGGCGAGAGCGCTGTGGCCGCTGGCGCGGGATAGGGGAAAATGTTGCCGATTCCGAGGCGTGGCTCGGAATCGGGATTGTCGAGGAAGGTGCGAGGATGCTCAGCAGGTTTGCTTCGCATCCTCCTATTTTCTTTGCCGCACTTCGTGCGGCATGGTGGGAGAATGACTCAACCGTGCGCTGACGCGCCCCGCTTTCGCATTCTCCTTGATCGAGCGGCCGGCCGCTTATTGCTTGAGTTGCGGGCCGGCCGAAGGAAGGAATTGGACGTCGCTGTCGCTTTGGTCCAATTCCTTTGATTTTTCGGCGCGCTATTCAGATGTGAGGGACGCGCCGCCCTCCGGGCAAGGAAGTGTCCCTCCGGGATACTGGAGTGTTCGAACACGGGGGACTGATGACGAAAGTATACAGTATCCTTGGTTAGTACAGGCGGCGGGATTTTGTCAGATTGTGAAGAATCCCATTCTCGTGAATGTTAAAAAATTAATTATGTTATTGTGTGAAGATCGTCGATTTCGGAACGGTTGCGCGCAACTGGATTAACGATAATGAGTATCGTTGCCAGAAACTGCTGTAATCGAGTAGTGATTCTTGACATGACGCTGATGGATTCTGACAACTTGAGGTTTGATTAAAGTCATATTCAGATATCAATATCACTGGTGCTCTCTGGGCATCGAGACGGAGAACAAAGGATGGGTTCATGGCATTTTCGTGTACAGAACAGCGTACAATAATTTATATTATTCCCCTCAAGACGATTTGACAGAACGTTTTTTGATTTCCTCATAAAATCGCCCCTAATTCGGATTGACTAAACCAAATATGCAGCCCGAAGCCAGCGGGCTCGGAGGCTGGAATTTTGAGGCTGTTTTTACGGGAGAAGTCCACCGAAAAAACGGCGTTCGTGCTCGTAGCGACATCGTTCCTGCCAGTAATTAGTGTACACAGTATACCACCACCATCCCCCGGTATTCGACACCCCAGTATTTTCCATACCGGTGTTCCGGAGGGCCCGTCCGGTATCCCGCGCGTGTTCAGCTGTTTTCGCGCGGGCCCGGCCCGCGGCCCCAACCCCAGCCATCCCATGGGCCGGCGGGCCGCTAGCTGCGCGCCATCCTGGCGTTCAGGGCGCGCGGCGAAATAATCGAAGAAATCGGACGAACGCGCCAGCGGAGGCCGATTTCTACCTTTCCTAAGATAAAAAGAAACTGGAGTCGCATCCTTGTGATCTCCAGTTTCAACCATTATTAGAATCACAGCGACGCGACAGTCCCGCGGCTGGTGCGTCGCAACCGACTTGAGAATCCCCGAAACACGGCCGAACCCGTGAGGCCGTGTTTCAACCACCTCGCCGCCCCCGTGGCGCTTCTCCCCAGTCTCCCGGAGGGCAACCCCCGCATCCCGCGCGTATTCAACAGTTTCCGCGCGGGCATGCCCTGTCGCCGCACGCCGGCTATAAATCAAATTTCCCGTTCAGCCGAACAGCATGTATACACCGCCGGCTATTTGCAATATATTTTTTCAAACCGAATTCTCCCGCGCCCAGAGCCAGGGAAAGCAGGCGTGAACGGGCGCGGATCGCAATAATCCAGTATACAACTGGTCACTTCGCACATTAAATCAGACGACACGATCGCTGCGTCGTAGAGAATCTCGGCTATATTCTATAATCGAATAATAGCCGAGATTCTCTTGCCCTCGGACGAGTAGAGCGTCCGGAAACGTCCAGCGATCTTCCTAACCACGAAAAATTTGAACTATAGCCGGACGAAATCGAAAACACTTTTACTCACAGGAAAAAATTCATTATAGCCGGCAAAAATGGTAATTACCGGTAATCGCCAGGTGAACGATTACTATTTAGCGATACAATAATTACCATTTAATGGTGTATTCAGTATACTCAAAACTCCCCCGCGTGCTTTTTTCATTTTTCTATAGCGTGCGGAGGAAACAATCCGGGAGATCCGGCGTCAGCATAAGCGAAGCCGGATCTCAACCTTCCCGCCGCCTCACGGCGCCTCATCCCGGAATCCCGAAGGGCCAGCCCAGTATCCCGCGAGGGCGATGCTCCTTTGCGGGAACGCATCGCACGCAGCTGACCAACGGAAGGCTGCGTACCTTTGGCCCGCGGCCCCAGCCCCAGCCATCCAACGGGCCGGCGGGCCGCTCGCCGCGTGCCATCCCGGCATTAAGGGCGCGCGGAGAAAAAAATAAAGAAATCTGGCGAACGCGCAGCGGAGACCGATTTCTTCCTTCTCTATAATTACAGCGACGCGACAGCTAATGGAGCGTCGCTTCCTTTCCGCGGCGACCGTAATGCCGCCGCCGCGCCCCATCCCGTCGATCAGAGCGACAGCGGGATTTCGCTTCCGAGCGCCGACGTACGTCTTAGGCAGCATGATGTCCGCCTTGACGATCGGCTCCCAAAATACGGGCACCAGAAACGAACGATTTCACAGCGACTGCAACCAATTCTGCGCAGAACGACCGCAGGATTCCGATGGAGTTGCACACTTTTTTGTGCAACTCCCGGAATCCTTACCTCTTCCCTCAAACAGACTCAGCCAGCCCTTACCGCCGCGACCGCCCGCAACCCCCGCCAACCAAAAAAATCCAGAACACGGCCGCCATCAGCTCACTGCTTCGCCTTACAGGCTATACCAAAATACGGGCACCAGAAACGAACGATTTCGCAGCGACTGTCACAATTCTTCATCGAACGAGAAATGGATTTCGTTGGAGCTGCACTCCTCTTAGTGCAGCTCCCGAAATCCTTCGAGTTCGGTGTATAGAATTGTCAGTCGCGAGACTTAGTGAGTTTCTGGTGCCCGTATTCCGCATGCTGAGGATGCCTGTGTTGCCGCCGCCCTACTTCAGCGCCTCCAGCTCTTCGAGGTCCTTCTTCAGCGCCTCGATCTTTTCTTTGTGCGCGTCGATCTCTGCGGCGAAGGCCTCGGTCTCACCGATCAGCTCGGTCTCGCCGGATTTATAGTGGGCGTAGTAGATCTGGCCGATTTTCTGGAGCTCGGCGTCGATCAGGCGGTTCTCCGCGGCGATCTCGTTCCGCTTCTTTGAAATCTCGAGCTTCAGTCCGGCAGCGTCGGCGGCCTGTTTTCCGGCCTCTTTCGCTGTCTCGCCCGCCTGCTTGGCAGCAGCTCCGGCCTGCTTTGCGACGGCGCCGGCTGTCTTTGCCGCATTTTTAGCCTTTCCTAGCAATGCGTCCTTGTCAATTCCTGCCATATCGTCCCTCCTGTCCCCGTCCATGCGCGCGGCACGGCCGATTTTCCGTTCTTCAGGTAATCTCCATAAGATATCTTAATTATACCACGAATTCAGTAAATTTACGCAAATGGACCCCGTGCGGCTTTCCCGAATCTGACAGCGGCCAAAATGCAGGACACATCGGATACAGTATACACGCTATCCTCTGCCCGTCGCCACGCACCGTCGCATGAATGTGCGGGGCGTTGATCAGGGCCGCTGCCCGCGTGTCCCGGAACAGTAAAACGCCCTCCCCGCCGGCTCAGACGTAGGGAGGGTGTCAGGTTCAGGTGATGTTAGGGATGCCGCCGGCGCCGCTGCTGGCCGTGGAACAATTCCGGCGAGACTGGAAGAAGCCGGCGCCGCCGGGTCAGGACGGCACACGATTACGACTCCTGCAGCAGGATGTCCATGTCGACCGTGCCGGTGATGCCGGGCAGGCGGCCGCTCTCGGAGTACTGCCACATGATGTACTGATACTGGAAGTTCGTCTGGTTGGTGTAATGCGCGATCCAGAGGTTGTAACGGGTCAGGTAAGAGAGGTCCAGCGAGTTGTAGATCCACGTCGGGTTGCCGTAAATCAGCGGCTTGTAGCCGTTCTGGCGGACGATGGAGCAGAATGCGTCGGTGATCTTGGTTTTTTGGCGCATCGTGAGCTTATAAGTTCGGCTGGACGAGTCCTCCTCCATGTCGAACGCGACCGGCATCGTGATGCCCTGGTGCTGGATCTGCTTGAGCGTCCACTTGGCCTCCTCGACCGCTTCCTTGGCCGAGACTGCGGAGGAGTAGAAGTAGACGCCGACGTCGAGGCCCGCTGCCTTGGCGCCCTTGAGGTTCTCAGCGAACCGCTTGTCCTTGATGATCGTGCCGTCCGTCGAGCCGCGGTAGCCTGCGCGGATCATGACAAAGGTGATACCTGCCTTCTTCACCTTACTCCAGTTGATGCTTCCCTGGTACGCCGACACGTCGATGCCGTTGCGCGACGTCCAACCCGAGCCGCCGTATTTCTTCAGCCCGTTCTTCCAGTAGTAGGCGGTGCTGTCGATCGTCGTCGCCGCGTACGTGCCCTGGTCGCTGAGCCCCTCGTACTTCCCGCGGATCGTGTTCGCCCGCCAAAAAATAATCCCCGCAGCCAGAGCCACGATCAGGATCACTGCGATAATCTTCCACTTTCTGCCGCCCGACCAGGCGAGGTCCAGGCGGCCGCGCACCCACTGTTTCGCCGAAAAGATCAGCGATCCCGGGGAGCGCAACTTGCTGCGCTTAGGCGATGTTCGTTTGTTCTTCATCTTTCGTATTTCCCTAAGTTCTAGTCCTGCCGCCGACCAGAATTAAAAAAAAACCCGCTAAGCCCCTGCACCAGCAAAAGCCGCGGAGTTCCAGAAAAGAAATTTATAACTCTTCCTTCTCATTCTTCTCGTCATCCAGTTCACTGTATGCGGAAGCCAGTACCAAGACGGCCAATGCGCACAGGCTGAACGTAATCCATTTTCTCTTCATTTACGTCTCTCCTCCCGCTTTTATGGAATGACAATGTCCTTATGATTAAGTATATATGCTGACAGGACAAAAATCAACCGTCACAGGATTTCCTCACCTGCTGTTCAAGTGCGCGCCGCACACCCTTCAAAAACTAGCCGACATCCCGCCCAATCCGCGGGCAAATAATGACGCGGCTGCAACGCACGGCCGACGCCGAAACGCAGCGATATCAGCGCCCCGCTCATTCCGAAAAACCGAAAACGATTGCAGCGCCGCGCGATGCGCCGCAGTCATCCGCCGTTACAGATCCAGCGGGCCGTGGTCCGTCTCCTCATCCGGGTTGACGTGCACCATGCAGTGCTTCATCTCCGGATGACCCTTCTCGAGCAGGTCGTGGACCTGCCGCGCGACCTTGTGCGCCTCGTACAGGCTCAGGTGCCCGTCCATCGTGATGTCCACGTCCACGTAGATTTTGGAGCCGAACTGGCGGGAGCGCAGGTTGTCGACGTGGATCACGCCCTCGACCGACTCGACCTCCGCGTACATCTGCTGGACGAGCTCGTCCGGGCAGGCGCGGTCGACCATCTGGTCGATCGTCTCGCGGAAGACGTTGACGGCGGTCCTGATGATCAGGAGGCCGATCAAAAGCGCCGCGACCGGGTCCAGGACCGGGACGCCCAAGCGCGCGCCGACGATGCCGATGAGGCCGCCCGCGGACGACAGGACGTCGGAGCGGTGATCCCAGGCCTGCGCCTTCAGGGAAACCGAGTGCAGGCGCCTGGACGCGCGGATGTTGTAGTGGTACAGGATCTCCTTGACCGTGATCGAGACGATCGCGGCGACCACCGGGAGCATCGTCGGGATGACGATCTTCTCCGGGTTCAGGATCGACTGGATGCCGCTCTTCTCGATCGATAGGCCGACGAGCAGCAGAATATTTCCGAGGATAATGGAAGCGACGCACTCGAAGCGTTCGTGGCCGTACGGGTGATCTTTGTCTGCCGCGCGGTTGGAGAAGTGGGCGCCGACCATGACGATCAGCGTGCCGACGACGTCGAACAGGGAGTTGAAGCCGTCAGAGATCATCGCCTCCGAGTGGCCGATGATTCCGGCGAACATCTTCACCACCGACAGGCCGATGTTGGAGAACAGGTTGACCATGGAGACGCGGTAAATCGACCGCTTATGGCGTTCACGCTGCTCGTCGCCCGCGCTCGCGGCGGCCTGCCCGTCGCGCTCCGCCGCCTCCTCGTGCTGAAAAATTCCATGCTGCATGTGCTCACCTCCTCCCTGTCGTTTTCGCTGCAGCACGCCGCTCCGCCTAACTCGGCGCCCCGCGCCGCTCCAGCGCCTCTCGAATAAAAGAACTGCCAGGATTCTGGCGGTTCGCGATGTTTCTTGACTTGCAAGTATCCGTTCACATTATTCTATCACTGTGACGTGCAATATGCAATCACACTGCACCTTCCCCGAGCTGACCGCGCCGCGCCCGCATGCCTCTCGCGCCGGCGGCCGGAAAACCCGCCCGCGCGCCCGGCCCGGTTCCTGCGCCCCGGCGCGGCGTACCGCACGCACAGCCCACACACATACTCGATTGTGCAGTCAATATTTTTCACTGTTTTCTGTCTTTTTCTTGGCTGTGACTTATGCTTCATTATCACATTAAATCTTTGTTTTATCGGAATGAACAAACTTTCCACCGCTATTTCATTCAGACATTCCAGTTTTCCCTTTCTTTTCTTAACTTGTCCATCCCGTGACAATATTTTCAGATTCTTCCTTGATTTCTGTCCTTTATTTTGCTATTCTATATTACATCAGGGCAATTTTCTCCCTGAACTACCTATTCTTTACGCGAACGGCTGACCCTTCTCCGCGGGCCTGATCTTATCTGAAAACTACCCGCCCGTTTAAGGAGAATAACAAGACGACGATCCCTTTTTTCCCTAATTAATAACCCATTTTATTGTGTTACTACTATGATTGTTCCGCTCTGTCGGCCGTTCCTTTTTGTTTTCATGCACCAAATTATCTTCCGCACTTACGCACTTCCTAATTGTGCGGCCTCGGCTGCTCTCATACTGCATCATGCTGCAGTAAAAAGGTTCGAAAGCGGCACCGCCGAGCTTCCATCTCCCCTGCGCGGACCGCGAGTGAACGCTCCCGCAGGCGCCGGGAACACGCACAGATCAGGGACAGATCAAGTATAGATGTGGCAAATATGTTGATAAAGAAAAACAATATGAAAAAATAACATGTCAACCGACCGATAACTTTCCGTTTCGGCGGCGCCCGCAGCCGGTTATTTCCGCACCATCGCGGTTAGACGGAATTAAGAAGCGGAAATTTTCCCTTTCCTATTATACAGGGCAGGAACCGGAACCTTCGGCGGGGCGCAAAGACTGTTTGCACCGCCCCGGAATTAGTAGTATACTTACATAGTTGCAAGTGACTTGTGCCTATAGCTCAGCAGGATAGAGTAGCACACTCCGAATGTGAAGGTCGCCGGTTCAAATCCGGCTAGGCACACTGCATGGGTGCTGCCCGCGAATCATTGCCATGGTTCCTGGGCAGCGCCTTTTTCTTTTGTCAAACAACGAGCTGCATCGCTTTACAGCGGTTTACGGCGCTTTACATCTATTTTTCATCGGGATTCATCGGCATTCAGCGCTGTATACCGGCATCCTGCGGTAATCATTGATTTTTGACTGCACACGGCCTGTCAGCATCTCCGTTTCTTGTTGTCAGAGTAGAAAAACATCAATACCGCATGTCAATTACGTGAACAAGCGTAAAATTCTGACGAAAGTTCCGGGTAGACTTTGTCAAAGCCCTCACAAAGCGGCCGATCCGATTGAAAATCTTAAGGTGATGGTATATACTGATAAGCATTAATACTAGACGAGGTATAGGAATATGAGTGAGCAAGATAACTTAACACCAGTAAAGGCGGAACGCAGCAAACACACGCAGCGTAAGCAGGTCCACCATGACCGCAGGAGGACGACGATCGCAGCAGTTGTGGTGGTTGCGGTCCTGATCATCCTGGGCTTTGCCGGACACGCCATTGCCAACCCGAGCACCTTCCCGGCGGGCAGCACGATCAACGGCATCGACGTCGGAAACCTGACCGCTTCGCAGGCAGAAAACAAGGTCGTCAGCCACTGGAAAGGCAAGACGCTGAAGGTCATCTACGAGGGGACGCAGGTCGGAGAATTCACACAGTCCGATTACTCGTACGACATCAGCAGCGAAGTGGAGAACGCACTGCACCCGGGGTTCTTCAAGGCCCTGGCGCGCACGTTCGACTCGGACAAGCGCAGCGTCAAGATCGCGATGAAGCCGGACATGAAGAACAGCAGCTTTGAGAGCACGTTCGACAACCTGAGCATCGTGAAGGACGCGACGTATACGACCAAGACCAAGAGCGCCTACGTCAGCATGAAGGACACCTCCTTCAAGATCGTTAAGGAGGTCTACGGCGACAACCTCGACAAGACCAAGCTCGAGAAGGCGATCACCCGTGCCATCGCGAAGGGCGACTCCACCTTCACATATAATAAGAAGGATTATTATCAGAAGCCGAAGTACACGAGCAAGAGCAAGAAGGTCTTGAACCGCCAGGCATACTGCAAGAAGTACCTGAGCACCAAGATCACCTACAAGGGCCTTCTGACCAGCTACACGCTGACCCCGACCGAGCTCGAGAAGATGCTGACCGTCAAGAACGGCGAGAAGTCCGTGAACGAGTCCGCGGTCAAGAGCTTCGTGAAGAACACCCTCTCCTACAAGCTCAGCACCGTCGGCACGACGCGTAAGCTGAAGTCCGCAGGCGGCGGCACCTACACAGTCGCAGGCGGCAACTACGGCTACAGCATTAATAAGACAAAGATGACGGCCCTCGTCACATCCGACCTGAAGGCCGACAAGAACGTAACCCGCGACGCGGTCTACACCAAGAGCACATCCGGCCTGAGCGACGGCAGCGACATCGGAAACTCCTACGTCGAGGTCGACATCCCTGCCCAGACCGTCTACTGCGTCATCAAGGGCAAGACCGTCCTGACCTCCTCCTGCGTCACCGGCGACGTCGACGAAGGCCACGCCACCCCATACGGCGTCTTCATCCTGAACTACAAGGCCACAGACGTCAACCTGAAGGGCCAGAACGCGGACGGCTCCGACTACAGCTCCCACGTCGACTACTGGATGCCTTTCAACGGCGGAATCGGCCTCCACGACGCAGACTGGCGCTCCTCCTTCGGCGGCTCCATCTACCAGACCAACGGCAGCCACGGCTGCGTCAACATGCCGCCAAGCTCCGCCGCAGCCCTCTACAAGTACGTCTACGCCGGCATGCCGGTGATCGTGCACGCGTAGGGGCGCAGGCAATAGAATATGATGTAAGAACCTGCAGTTCTGAAAACGAGGTGCAGATTCTCCTGGTTGATTCGCCGCTGATGCGGCGGACATCCGAGAACCCGAAGCGGCTGTGTTTCGGGTTCTTGTTTTTACTGCCGGCTTAACTGTGCATGACCTCAGGGGAACAGAACGTTCACACTCCGGAGAAACTGGAGGGTCGTTCGCTGCGGGAACCCGATGCCCGCGTACCCCTGCATACCGGGGAAACTGGAGGATCACACCCCGGGACAGTTTAAGTATACTCCATGTACCAGATTTTAGTATTTTCAACATCGAATATGAGAGCACTGGCGTGAACAGACGGTAGCAAATTGCGCAAACCGCGCGAGAATACACACTTGGGTGAAATTATTCCTATCTGACACGGCATCTATTAACCCTCTCACCTGGTAGAATTTCTTACTTTACACAGAAATGGTCCTTAGGCAAGAAGTTTGGGGAAATTTTCGTGGATTATCTTCAAATCGCATCAGATAAGAAGGGCTCCCGGCCCCCTCCTCTGAATGTCACCCCCTGGTCATCTCCGTGAGCCGTCTATTCATATCACATATGCACTCATTCATGCGCATGATGGGAAGTTCACTATCTTCTATCCATTCAATTATAAACGGAATTCACGCAACTTCCCCTCTCGGCCCAATTCTCGCCTGCATCCCATATCACATGTGACATGATCAACCTCGATAATTATCTGACAATTATAGATCACCCCCGAACCGCCATAGACATCGATTCTTATTTCTTGAATTAATTTCATTCTCCACGAAGATTTCCGAGATCTTCTTGCCTATTTTGATTCCAGGCGAAAATAAAGAAGCGGCTTGGAATGTGAGAGCAGCTAAGGAAGCAATCGGACTCCGCTGACGCGTCCGTCCGATTGCTTCGTTTTATTTCGCCGCGCGCTCGTAAGACTGAAATGGCACGCGGCGAGCGGCCCGCCGCCCCTTTTGAAAACTGGAGCTGGGACCGCGGGCATAAGGTCGCCGGTTCTTCGGCAGGGCTCAGAACCGGGATCGATCGCCGTGCCAGAAAGATGAAACGCACGCTCTAGGGCACTGGGAATTCGGCTATCATCCGACTATGAAATATAGCCGAAATCCTCCTCGTCGCCGTGATTACGTAGTCTGCTTTAATGTGCGGATCGACCAGTTGTATACCGGATTTATCCTGGATTCCTGCGATCCTCGCCCGCTCGTGCGCGCGTTTCTCGCCTTCGGGCGCGGGACGTCTCGACTTGAGATCATATTTAATAAATAGCCGGCGGTGTATACAAAAGTTTGGGCTGAACGAGAAATTTGAATTATAACCGGGCAGCGCCACGCCACGCGCCGGACTTCATGTTAACAGAAATGATAAGGAATGTACGCGGGCCATGCTCATCCCGGCGAGATATTGACCATGGTGATATCTGAATATCATATGTGCATTCAAACAATGACCAGGTTAAAAATCGAGAGTAGCATACCGGTATTCCGGGGCAGCAGTGTACTAACTACCACATTCTCTCTTAGTGAGTTATCACTGGCATACAGAATGCAATTCTACAATGGATATTAATTGCCCAACAAAAATTTGTATACTTCCGGAAAATCGCAAAAGTCCATTTGCAATAAATTTCGCCGTCGGCTGTTAGTATTATTGAAATATCGCCGATCTTAAGAAGAGCCATCGGTTGCGGTGTGCAGCCTAGACACGTCCGCGAAGGCTAATAAGCTATCATCCACCGACGTATAACCATGTAAGTTACATCGTTCTTCGGTAACAGGCGCGATTCCGTCCATTTCCGGAAGTTTTCGTTGGTCGCTGTCGCTATGTTATCAGCATTCATGCGCCACGCGTCCACTTGGATCCTGTATACCCCAATTTCACCCCGAAATCAGCCGGAATCGAACGAACCAAGCCGGTTACAACGCCCTTAAAATCCGCCATTTTGCGATTTTCCGGAAGTAAATTCTCCGATTTCCGGGAATAAGGCGATTCTCATTTTTAATGAAGAATCCAGTATGGTGTATACCCTCGTCATGTCCGCCCCGCAAATTGAGTCAAGTCCATATTTGTGTGTAAATTTCCTTCAGGCACATGTTTGACTTATGC
>CAIFEY010000039.1 GCA_903789635.1 uncultured Eubacteriaceae bacterium | reverse complement strand
ATCTAAAAAAACCGTTACACTTTTCCCGTGTCTACTTGACAGGGACCTGATCAAGACCACTTTGGAAATTAGGCCTTCGTCACCGCCTTTTCCCAACCACGACAGCAATTATGACATCGATATCCGCTCCTTTGACACCACTGGCGCCGCTAGCATCTCCGCCGACGGGCAGCCGCCCGAGCAGCCCCGTCACGCATATTCCTCTTCAGGGCGGCGGCCGACCATTTTCGGAATTTGGACTTGTAAATTCTCATTTTCCGACTGTTAAATTTTTAACTCGAAATTCAGCCTGCTTTCATACAAAATTCCGAATCCGTTGTCCTCCGTCTCCCGCATTATATTTCTACACAGTCATTACATCAGTAGATTCGACGGCATTTAAGCTATAACTCCAAGCCAAATCTCTCCCATTCCCGACTGCAGACGTGAAAAAGCGATCACATTGTACAATATATAGCACAATATGATCGCACATCCACTCTAGCACGCATCCGGCGGCGGCAGCAAGTCGGAAATCCCTCTTCAAACATCGGGGTTTCCGACATTTCATCTGACCTCTTCGGAAACCAGCTTGCTGCGCCGCATGTTTCCGACATTTCGTCTAACCACGTCGGAAACCAACTTACTGCGCCGCCCTTTCCGACATTTCGTCTGACCACTTCGGAAACCAGCTTGCTGCGCCGCCCGTTTCCGACATTAGACGGCATCTATAACATTTCCACCTAAGCCCCAGCCTGACGATCCCTTCCAGGCCGTCGCCCTGGCTCCCTGTGCGCGGTCCGTCGGTATTCCGACTTTTTCATCCGACCGACCGCTCCACCCCGGCAGGTAGCCATACCCGCCCGCCTGCCCCGCGCCGTTTTTTCCCCGCGCGCCATAAAAACAGCGTCCCGCCCATTTCGGCGAGACGCTGCTGTACATTTTCACGTGATTCATGTGGTGTTGTGGAATCGGCGCGCGCGCTGCCAGCGGCGCACCAACAAGCTCCGCTCCGGGCGACCGCCCTTCCGATAAGCCCCAGCCCGACAACCCGTTCCAGGCCGTCGCCCGGGCTCCCTGTGCGCGGTCCGTCAGTATTCCGACTTTTTCATCCGACCGACCGCGCCGCCCTAGAACAAGCTTCCCACGGCGTACACCAGGAAGCTGACCAGCCAGGCGACGGCGCACTGCCAGACGACGATGCTGGCGGCCCAGCGGCTGCCGAGCTCGCGGCGGATCGAGGCGATGGCCGCGACGCACGGGGTGTAAAGCAGGCAGAAGACCAGGCAGGACAGGGCGGACAGCGGGGTCATCAGGGTGGCAAGGCTCGCGGCGTTGCCGACCAGGACGTTCAGGGTGGCGACGACGCTTTCCTTTGCCATGAAGCCGGTGATCAGGGCCGTCGTGATCTTCCAGTTGCCGTAGCCCATCGGGGCGAACAGCGGGGAGAGCCAGCCGCCGAGCATGGCGAGCATGCTCTCGTCAGAGCTCGAGACCATGTGGAACTGCAGGTTGAAGTGCTGCAGGAACCAGATGACGATCGTGGCGACAAAGATGACCGAGAACGCCCTCGACAGGAAGTCGCGCGCCTTGTCCCAGAGCAGCTGCATGACCGTCTTGGCTGATGGGAGGCGGTAGTTCGGCAGCTCCATGACGAATGGGACGGCCTCGCCCTTGAAGAGGGTCTTCTTGCTGATCAGGGCGATCAGGATGCCGACCACGATGCCTGTGAAGTACAGGCCGACCATTATCAGCGCGCCGCGACCAGGGAAGAACGCCGCCGTGAAGAATCCGTAGATCGGGAGCTTGGCCGAGCAGCTCATGAACGGCGTCAGCATGATCGTCATCTTTCGGTCGCGCTCCGACGGCAGCGTTCTGGTCGACATGACCGCCGGCACGCTGCAGCCGAAGCCGAGCAGCATCGGCACGATGCTTCGGCCGGAGAGGCCGAGTTTTCGGAGCTGCTTGTCCATCACGAACGCGACGCGGGCCATATATCCAGTATCCTCCAGTAAGGACAGGAAGAAGAACAGCGTCACGATGATCGGCAGGAAGCTCACGACGCTGCCGACGCCGGTGCAGATGCCGTCGATGATCAGCGAGTGGACTGCCCCCGTCACGCCGACCGAGGTCAGGCCATGGTCCAGCATGTTCGTGAACCAGTCGACGCCCTCCGCGAGCAGCTGCTGCAGGCCCGCGCCGATGACGTTGAAGGTCAGGTAGAAGACCGCCGCCATGATCGCGATGAACGCCGGGATCGCCGTGCGGCGGCCGGTCAGGATCTTATCCATGCTGCGGCTGCGCTGGTGCTCCTTGCTCTCGTGCGGCATCACGACCGTCTTGTCGACCAGCTTCTCGATGAAGCTGAAGCGCATGTCCGCGATGGCCGCCGCGCGGTCCAGACCGCGTTCCTGTTCCATCTGCACGATGATGTGCTCGATCATCTCCTTCTCGTTCTCCGTCAGGTTCAGCGCCTCCATGATCGTGCGGTCGCCCTCGACGATTTTGGTCGCGGCGAAGCGGAGCGGGATGCCCGCGTTCTCCGCGTGGTCCTCGATCAGGTGCATGATTCCGTGCAGGCAGCGGTGGACCGCGCCGCCGTGCTCGTCAGGGCTGCAGAAGTCCAGGCGTCCCGGGCGCTCCTGGTAGTGCGCGACGTGGATCGCGTGGTCCGCGAGCTCCTGGATTCCCTTCTTTTTTACCGCCGAGATCGGGACGACCGGAATGCCGAGCTGCTCCTCCATCTCGTTGATTCGGATCGATCCGCCGTTTCCCGTCAGCTCGTCCATCATGTTCAGCGCGAGCACCATCGGGACGTCCAGCTCCATCAGCTGCATCGTCAGGTAGAGGTTTCGCTCGATATTCGTCGCGTCGACGATGTTGATGATGCCGCGCGGCTTCTCGCCGATGATGTACTGCCTCGTGACGATCTCCTCGCTGCTGTACGGCGACATCGAGTAGATGCCTGGGAGGTCTGTGATTTGGGTGTTTTTTTGGCCGAGTATTACGCCAGTCTTGCGGTCGACCGTGACGCCCGGGAAGTTGCCGACGTGCTGGTTGGAGCCCGTCAGCTGGTTGAACAGCGTGGTCTTGCCGCAGTTCTGGTTGCCGGCGAGTGCGAACGTCAAAATCTCGCTGTCCGGCAGCGGGTGCTCGTCTGCGCGGGTGTGGTATTTGCCGCCTTCTCCAAGGCCCGGGTGGTCCAGCAGGTCCATCTCGTCGTCCTGAGCATAAGATTTTGTCCGCGCAAGCTCCTCGCGGTCCTCACGCAGCTTCTCCGCATCGCGGCCCACAGGCTCGATCTCGATCTCCGCCGCATCGTCCAGCCTGAGCGTCAGCTCGTAGCTGTGGATCTGCAGCTGCATCGGGTCGCCCATCGGGGCATACTTGATCAGCCGGACGACCGCCCCCGGGATCAGCCCCATGTCAAGAAAATGCTGACGAAGCGCGCCCTGCCCTCCTACGGACCGAATCCTCGCGCTTTCGCCGATTTCCAGTTGTTTTAAAGTTTTCATATCTGCCGATTTCCTCTCTCGCGTCGGCGTCATCACGCCCGCGGGTATTTCACATCTTTACTATTATATAGCATATCCGGCGCGGAGTTAAACATCTCTATCAATTTCTTTTCATTTTGCATGACAAAAAACACACAATCCCAATCCACCACCCTCCCTGCTGGTTACACCTACGCAATTTTTAGCCCAACTCCCGGCAGTCGGACCGTCTTCCTCCCTAACCTGAAAATCAGACCGTCCTCCTGCCCCGCACGTTCGGACCGTCCTCCGTCCCCAACTCACCCCCGGACCGTCCTCCCTGCCGCCACATCACTCCCACACACGAAAAAAAGCCCCGCCTCCCGAGAACCCCTATCCCCGGCAGGCCAGGCCTTTCCGCGCCGCCGCGTCCCGCGTTTCCGTCGAAAACGCCGCGGCGAATCATTCATTACCGTTAATTCCGGTTATTTATACAGGACGAGCGCGATGAACTCGAGCGGCTCATCCTCCTCATTCCTGAGCGCGTGCGTCTCGCCGTCGCCGGTGAACATCACGTCCCCAGGACCGACGTCAACGGTCTCGTCCCCGTTCAGGTACTTACCGTGCCCGCTCAGCACATAATACGTCTCCGCGTCGCCGGAATGCGTGTGCTTTCCGACCTCGCAGTCCTTCTCCAAGACCATGTGGTTGAACACGCGTCCCTTGTTGTACATCTCCTCGTCCGTCGTCAGGATCTTCCTCGCGAGGACGTGTCCTTTGCCGCCCTTGAATCCCTCGACGACTGCCGGTTCTCCGATTTTGCGTACGAATGCCATGTTGTGCCTCCTATCTGCTCCTTCATTTTGCTGCATTATTATACCATTTCCGCTCCGCTCCTGTCGCCGTTTCGACAAAAAGTACCCCATTCTGTACATTTTTATGATCTGATGACAGGTAAAATGTATATTTTTTGTTTCTTATTGACAACCAATAGACAAGGTGGTAATCTGAAATTGTCCATTAAAGCAACGTGATAGAAACAGATGCACGGCCTCAGCTGCATGAACAGGATGCAGCAGGGCAGAAGGAGACATTAGGTATGCTGAACGCAGTTCTGAACATCATCGTCATTCTAGTCGTCGTCGAGATCGCCATTATTAAGGCGGTCATTATTGACGCGCCCACAGAATGCCGGATGAAACAGACTGAAAAGCAAACCCCATGTGCTCTCGGAGCAGCCTCATAGGCTCCTCCTGCAACAAACACACGGTAACCACTGGCTGCAGTTTGATGTCCGGACATCAGCTGCAGTTTTTTTATTTCCCCTGTTTATGAGGAAGATAAAAGCAAGTGATCAGCCTGAAGGCGGACGGCCGGATACCGGACGCCGGATGACGGAAAACGGAGGCGCTAGGGATTGGAGCCTCCCGCCGGGCAGGAACGGAGAACCTGCCGCTGGGACCGTGAAATGGATGGAATGGGTTGTAATCATTGGTATTCGTGGATTGAGGTATCGATGGGAACACGATTGATTCTGTTGGATTGATTTTCTGGACTGGATTGATTTTGCGGATTGGATTGATTTTGCGAAAACAAAAAGCGGAGAAAACGGATTGGATTGGAGCAGGACCGGCAGCAGGACTTGGATTGGTGTCCATCAGCCGGGGCTGAATTCAATGGGAGAATGATTTTGTCGAAGCCAAATGAAACCAAATGGAGATGGTAAGTATGGACTGGCAATTATTTATTTCACGCACGCGGATTGCGGGGCTGCAGGATTGGATTGACCTGCCGGACCTGAACGCGGAAGCACAGCGAAAGACGGCAGCAAGAACAGCGGCACGGAGAACAGACCGGGGCACGGAGATGGATTGGACCGACGCCTTCGGAAAGACGGGCCGCAGGGTAAGAAGAGAAAGATAAAGAGAGAAAGATAAAGAAGGATAAAGGAGAACGTAAAGATGGAGATGACAGGTGCAAAGGTACTAATGGAGTGTTTACTAGAACAGGGATGTGATACGGTGTTCGGATATCCGGGCGGAGCGATCCTGAATATTTACGACGAGCTCACCCGCTATAAGGGTAAGATCCGTCACATCACTACATCCCACGAGCAGGGTGCTTCCCATGCGGCGGACGGCTACGCGCGCTCGACATCCAGGACGGGGGTCTGTTTTGCGACCTCGGGACCTGGCGCGACCAACCTGACGACCGGCATCGCGACGGCATTCTTAGACTCCTCCCCTGTCGTGTTCATCACGTGCAACGTGGCTAAGCCGCTCCTCGGCAAGGATTCCTTCCAGGAGGTCGACATCAAGGGCATCACCGAGCCGATCACCAAGAAGAACTACCAGGTGCAGAACGTCGACCAGCTCGCGAAGACGATCCGTGACGCGTTCGCGACCGCGGAGAGCGGCCGTCCGGGCCCTGTCCTGATCGACATCCCTAAGGACGTCACGGCGGCAAAGACCGAATTCACCCCGCTCACGCCCAAGGCCGTGGACAAGCGCAGACACATGTTCCGCGCGCCGGAGCCGGAGACGGAGGACATCGACGTCCTGCTGGATATGATTGCTAAGGCCAAGAAGCCGATGCTGATCTGCGGAGGCGGCGTTACTCGCGGGAAGGCCTCGGAGGAATTCCGCACCTTTGCCCGCAGGCTGGATGCGCCGACCGCGATCACACTGATGGGCGGCGGCGCGATGGACGGCGCGGACGTCCTGTCCACCGGCATGATCGGCATGCACGGAAGCCAGGCATCTAACCGCGCCTGCGCGTGCTGCGACCTTTTAATCTCCGTCGGCTGCAGGTTCAGCGACCGCGTTGCCCTGAAGCCTTCTACCTTTGCCGCGGAGGCCAAGCTCGTCCAGATCGACGTAGACCCTAAGGAAATCAACAAGAACGTGCAGTCCGACCACTACATCCTGGGCGACGCCAAGCGCGTCCTCGAACTGCTGAACGAACGCCTCCCGCAGTACGACCATTCGGACTGGAAGTCCTACGTCTTCTCCTTCCCTACGGAGACGGAGTACGACGACGTGCCGGGAACGCTGACCCCTAAGCAGGCGCTCAGCACGATCCAGCACTGCTTCCCGGACGACGTCATGGTCACGACCGACGTCGGCGAGCACCAGATGTGGGCGATCCAGCACTTCCACTTCCATTACCCGGGCCAGCTCCTGACCTCGGGCGGATTCGGAACGATGGGCTTCGGCCTCGGCGCCGCGATCGGCGCCCAGCTCGGCAACCCGGACAAGACCGTCCTCCACATCACCGGCGACGCCTCCTTCCGCATGAACTGCAACGAGCTCGCGACCGAGGAGCACTACGGCCTGCCGATCTGCACCGTCGTCTTCAACAACGGCTGCATGGGCATGGTCCACCAGTGGCAGAAGCTCCTGTACGACAAGCGCTACAGCGAGACCACCTTGGACCGCGGCCCTGACTTCGTCAAACTCGCCGAAGCCTACGGCCTCAAGGGCAGCCGCGTCACCAGCACATCCGAACTCGTCGCCGCCCTCACCGAGGCCAAGGCCGAGCACGCCAAGGGCAAAGGCTACCTGATCGACTGCATCATCCCGCGCGAGGAGCTCGTGCGCCCGATGGTCAACGGCGGCACCAACATCAACGACTTCTTATTAGATTAAATGTAATTACCTTACTGTATCTAAGCAGCATCATCGGCGGCTGGCGGCCGGCTGGTATATTGACCAAACGATAATTCCTACCACCATTTACTCCGCCGCGGTCTGTGCCAGGGCCGCGGCAGCTGGCAGAAGCCGCCGCAGGAAGATTTCCCGCGGCGGCTGATTAAATTGTGCCGAGGCTGCGGCGCTGATCAAGCGATCGCGGCGCCCGTAACTGCAATGCAGGCAGGCGCCTGAACATGCGGCGCCGGTGCCCACACGACTGCGGCACCTAAATGCCTGAATATAAAAGGAAATGATACCGGGACGGTTTGTGTATACTGCATTATCCATTATATGGAAGTGGTGACTGCGGACATGACTTCGCTGAGCCGCCCGCCCAAATGCACAGGGCCGCGGCGCCTGAATGCCTGAATATAACCTGAATATAAAAGGAAATGATACTGGGGGCGGTTTGTGTATACTATATTATCCATTACATGATAATCTTGACCGCGGATGTGATGTCACCGCGTCGCGTGCCCCAATGCACATGTCCGCGGCGCCTGAAATTTAAATGGATTGATACTGGGGGCGGCCAGTGTATACTGCATTATCCATTATATGGCAGCATCGACTGCAGATATGATGTCGTCGCGCCGCTCGCTAGGGCGATGGACGACTGAAGCAGGAATAAAGGGCGGCGGCAGATGAGGCATCGGCGAAACAGACAATGGTTTGCAACAGTTAGATAATAAATTGCCCCTGAATACTGTACACAATTGCGTAGGAGCGCGATTTCTTCATTCTGGCACAACGGCTTTTTCCGAATTGCGTAAGGCTGTAATAATGGCGCTCCTACGCAACAGCTTTTTATGCCCTTATGATCTTATAGATTTACTCCCCTTGTAATTTCTTAAACGCTCTAAAATCCACCTGCTTTTTACGACCTTTTCGCGTTAAATATCGTCCTCGGCGACTCAATTTTCCACATTATGTACAAACATGCAATTAACTTGAACACCTGTTCATCACGGTTTGTCGTCACGAATATTGTTGGACTGTCCACAGATCACCTTAGGATTATCTGCAGACCGTCTGCGTATCATTTTAATATCAAATATGCTCTGCTTTAAATTGTCAGACTTCTGCGCACGCTTTTTGGCATCAAAAAGGTTGCGTCAGAGTGCGAAAAAGCGCGCTTTGCCAACAAGAAAAATATCCGTTGCGTCAGAATTCAAGATTTGCCTTCCTACACAACGGTTGTAGGCCAGAAATGCCCTTCGGGGGTTTTCCCATTGATATTATCTATGCATACAATATCCCCGCACTGCCGGCGCGGTTCTGACCAACTTCCATCTCCCATCGAACTCTTTCCGGGGCACTTCCAGAGCTTCTTCCCGCAGCCATCCGCCCCGGAAGGCGTTCGCGGCCCGTCCAATGTCACTAATGCTCTCTGCCCTGCCACCAGCCCGCGCGCCGTCCGATATCACTAATGCCTTCTTCCGTTAGTGCGCGGAACCGCCGGAGCCGCCGACAGAAATTCCGCTTGCAGACTTCCTGCGCAGACGGTATAATATTAGTGTTGTTTTCACGTGGAGAGATGTCAGAGTGGTCGATCGTGCGGCACTCGAAATGCCGTGCCCTTTACCGGGCCTCGGGTTCGAATCCCGATCTCTCCGCCAGACCTGAAAACCCCGCCGGCATCGTGCCGACGGGGTTTTTTCGTGTTTATAAATGGAAAGCATCGAGAGATCGGCGCCGGCGCCGCGTATACAGTATCCCTCGACCATCCCCCGCGGCGCCCTGCAGTCTTGTCGCGGTGTACGCGCCAGCCTCCGGTGCCCATTCCCTGGCGTCCGCGGTCTGCTGGCTGTGGCGCGCCATTTTTCATCAGCGCGCGAAGACGGCGCCGCGCATACAGTATCCCTCAACCGTCTTCCGCGCCAATCGTCGGAGTTAATTCCCTGGCGTCCGCAGCCTGCGTGAGGGCTTCGGCGCGCGGCGGCAAATCAACAATCCAACCGTATCCCGCCGCCTATTCCCTCGCGCCCGCGCCTTCCGCGTCGTCCTCGGCATCGGTCTCCTCGGCGCGGGTGCAGCCGACACCGCTGAACTCGCAGTCGCCGAGGCGGTCGTCGGGGAGGCGGCAGGTGCGGCGCTCTTTGTCGACGAGGCGCTTGACGAAGTCGGTCGCCGGGCTGGCCAGCAGCTCCTGTGGCGGGGCGAACTGGTGGATTTGGCCCTGGTCGATGACGAGGACGCGGGTGCCGAGGTTCAGGGCTTCCTGGATGTCGTGGGTGACGAAGAGGATGGTGATGCCGGTCTCGGCGTGGATGCGCTTGATCTCGGACTGGAGCTGGCGCCGGGTGATTTCGTCGACGGCGCCGAACGGCTCGTCCATCAGCAGGATGTCCGGGGAGGCGGCGAGGGCGCGGGCGATGCCGACCCTTTGCTGCTGGCCGCCGGAGAGCTCCGACGGATAGCGGTCCCTCAGGTCCTCGTCCAGGCCGACAATGCCCATCCACTTGCAGACCGCCGCGCGGGTGCGGGCCTTGTCCTTCTTATTCAGCAGGTTCGGGACGTAGGCGATGTTCTGCTCCACTGTCATGTGCGGGAACAGGACGCTGCCCTGGATCGCGTAGCCGATGTTGCGGCGGAGGTCGGTCATTTTTTTGCCGCGGATGTTCTCGCCGTTGACGAGGATGTCGCCGGACGTCGGCTCGATCAGGCCGTTGATCATCTTCAGCGCCGTGGTCTTGCCGCCGCCGGAGGAGCCGATCATCGTCACGAACTCCCCCTTCTCGATGCGGAGGTTGAAGTTGTCGAGGATGGTTTTGTCTCCATAGTCCTTGCGGATGTTTCTGAATTCTATTGCTGCAGTCATTGTCTTTTCCCCTGTTCTGCCGCGGCCGGTATTTCAGCGCGGCAATAATTTCTACGATTTTCGCGGCGGTTCAGCGCGTCTGTGCAGTTTTCGCCACGTTTGCGCGTTGTTCGCTGCCGCTTGGCACGTCTGCGCGGTTTTCGCGGCCGCTCGGCACGTCTGCGGTGCGATTCCGCGGTCTTCCTCTATTTCAGCAGACCCTTCTTCGCCAGGAAGGCCCTGGCCACTGCCCTTGGTTCCTTTTTCTTTGTCTCGACCTCGTAGTTCATGCGGGCCATGTCGCTGTCGGTGATCTTTCCGCTGAGCTTGTTCAGGACCGATTTCAGTTCCGGATGTCTGCGCAGGACCTCGCTTCTGACGACGTTGCCGCACATGTAGGACGGGAAGAAGTGCTTGTTGTCCTTCAGGACCCGGACGTCCGCGACGCTGAGCTGGCCGTCGGTCGTGAAGATCGTCATGACGTCGATTTTGCCCTCATTCATCGCCTTGTACTTCAGGCCGATGTCCATGTCCATCGTCTTTCCGAAGTGGAGGCCGTACGTCTTGCAGAGCGCGTCGTATCCGTCCTTCCGCTCGAAGAAGTCGTATTCCGCGCCAAAGGTCAGCCGATCAGCCACCGCCTGCAGGTCTGAATATGTCTTGATGTTGTATTTTTCTGCGATGTCCTTACGGATCACGAGGCCGTAGGTGTTGTTGAAGCCGTACATGCCGACCCACTGCATCCCGAGCTTGTTCTTATATGCGCTCTGAAGCTGCGGGAACTGCTTCTCCGTATACAGGCTGTCCCTCTTCAGCACCATGTTCCACGCCGTGCCCGTGTATTCCGGGTAAAGGTCGAACTTTCCGCTCTCCATGCCCGGCTCGATGTTCGAGGTTCCGCCGCCGACGCCCGTGGTCAGCTCGACGTTCAGGTCGGTGTCCTGCTCGATCAGGATGTCCAGCATCTGGCCGAGCACGTACTGCTCCGTCATCGGCTTGGTGGCGATGTGGATCGTGTCCTTCTTCCCCCTTGCGGCGAATGCGCCCAGACAAAGTCCGATGACCAGAACTACAGCAACACCTGCCATGATGCGATTATTTCGCTTCGCCTTGACGCTGTGCTTGCCGATTCTCTTCTCGATGAAGCCGAGCAGGAAGTCGACCGCGAGTGCAAGGAGCGCGATCAGAAGACTTCCGACCATCGTCATCGCGGTGTTGTTCGTCGTGATTCCCCTGTAGATCGCGACTCCGAGCCCGCCCGCGCCGATGAACGACGCGATGCCGGCGAGGGCGATCGTCATCGTCACCATGCTGCGGATTCCGGAAAGGATCACCGGCATCGCGAGCGGGACGCGGATTTTCAGCAGGACCTGCATCCTTGTGCTTCCCATTCCCTTTGCCGCCTCGATGACCGCGGGATCGACGTTGGTGATTCCCGTGTAGGTGTTCCGAACCATCGGCAGCAGCGCGTAGATCGTCAGCGCGATCACGGCCGTGGCGTTCCCGATCCCGGAGAATGGGATCAGGAAGCCGAGCATGGAGATCGAAGGTATGGTATAAAGGAAATTGATCACTCCAAGCGTCGGCTTCGCGCTCCGCTGATACTCGCTGATCAGGATGCCGACCAGGCCGCCGAAGACGATCGCGATCACAATCGCCGCCATCGAGATCTCGATGTGCTCGATCAGCAGTTTGCCGAAGAACGCTTTCTGGCTCGTAAAGAGCTCCCACATCTCATTCAGCATCGCTAATCACCCAGCCTTTCGATCGCCTGGACCGGACAGACCTCGCTGCAGAGTCCGCAGTGCAGACAGTGCGCCGGGTCGATCACGAAGTCCGTGATGCACTGCTGCGGACATGCGCGCTCGCACCTGCCGCACTGGATGCAGCGGTCCGTGATGAGGAAGCCGGCAGGTTTAACCTTTGTCCCTTCTGAAGCCCCTCCTGAAGTCCCTCCGAACGAGAAACTCTCGCGGTCCACCGGCTCCTTTCCGAGGTCAAAGAACTCGCCCGTACCTTCAGAAATGCAGAACGCCTCGAGCACGTACCGGCTGTCCCCCGGGTAGACGCCGTTCATCACCGGATTCGCCTCGAATATGCGGTCGATCCACTCGTGCTGCTCGCTCTCCTCAAGCCTCTCCGCGACGCCGCTGAGCCGAACCGTCTGGAACTCCTTATTCATCCCCGTCACCGCGACGCTTCCGTCCCTGACCAGCTGGCGGTAGAAGTCCTTCCCCCTCGCCGTGCAGAAATAGAGCTTCTCATCCTCGACGAGCATCACGTCGATGTATCTCGCCTGCGGCTTTCCTTCCTCATCCACCGTCGAAAATACGACGTCCTTGATCTCTCTCAGCATATTCAGGCATTCTTTAGCGTTCATTGCAGTCCTCCGTTTCGGTTCATTAGCAGGTGTTTATTCGTCCGCGATTATTCGTTCTCGTTCATTCATATTCGTCAGAAAGTGCTCGTCCGTATACACTCGTCAGAATGTACTCATCCGTACACAATCATCATACCATGTCTGTACGTTTTTAAGCTGTAATATATTTCATTACAAGTATACTATCACGGGTTTCCTGTAATGTAAACCATTACTTATAAATTTCTGTGATTATTATTTTTAATGCTATTATAGCTATCATGAATAATCGTGGGCAGGAGCGTCCGGCTGCCACTCCACTTCAAGCGCCATCCCTCAAGGCAGCCCGACGCCTCTTCCCATCACCACCTGCGCATTCAGCCCCGCCTGACCAACCTGCCGCCCCTCCCCTCTCATCCCGGGCAGCCTGCCCTCCGCCCCCAACATTTTACAATCCCCCCGTATCGCCCCCTCTCCCATCTGTGGTATACTAATTAAAAATATTTCGTAATAATTATTCACGGAAGGTTGTGGAACTATTAGTACCAATAAGAATAAACTGCGCATCCAGGACGAGAAGAAGGCGATCTGGGTCTCGACCTCACTCGGCATCTTCGTCGCCATCGCCGAGATCCTCATGTACTTCGCGACGCACTCGCACGCGATCCTGATCGACGGCGTCTACGACGGCATGGACGTCGTGATCCTCGCCGCCTACCAGATGCTGATCCCGCTCCTCTACAAGCCCGTCAGCGAGAAGGTCCCGTACGGCTTCGCGCAGGTAGAATCCCTGTTCATCCTGATCAAGGGATCCATTCTGATCCTCGTCACCCTGCTCGTCATCTACAACAACATCGTCGACATCCTGCACGGCGGCTCCAACTTAGACACCGGCCTGATCCTCTGGTTCGAGTTCGCCCTGACCGTGTTCTGCGTCGCCGGCTGGCTGCTGATGCGCCACCTCTCCCGCCGCCTGCGCACCCCGATGATCAAGGTCGAGGTCATCACCTGGAAGATCGACGTCTTCCTGAGCCTCGGCGCGTTCCTCGGCTTCGGCATGGAGCTCCCGTTCCGCCACTACGACGTCCTCGAGTGGACCATCCCGTACATCGACCCGGTCATCTCCTGCGTCATCGCCGCCCTGATGCTTCCCGAGCCGACAAAGGCCTTCATCAAAGCCATCCGCGAGCTGGTCCTGATGGCACCCCCGGAGGACAAAATCGAGGAAATCCGCACCATCGTCACCGACGGCCTGCGCGGCTACCCGTACGACGTCGACTTCATCGATGCCGTCCGCACCGGCCGCCGCCTCTGGATCTCCCTCTACGTCACGACCCCGAGCAACCTCATGAACATCCGCCAGCTGAAGGAAGCCACCGACAAGCTGCGCGCCCTGCTCTCCGCCCGCTACGTCGGCGTCTACCTCGAGCTCGTCCCGGACGTCGCCCCCGAAACATCCATTTCCACCGAGCCGATCGCTTCACCGGAGTCCCCTGCCGTCCCGGAGACTACCGTTCCACCAGAGGCGCCCGTCGTCCCTGAGACCTCGTTAATTAAGTGACAAAATCAACACGTTCCCACACCAGCAATCCTGCCGCCCGGCCGTCTTTCCGGAGGCGCGCCGTTTAGACGCCGCGATTTCAATCTTCCGAACACCCGGCGCAGCAGGAAAGCCCAGGAAAATCGGGCGCGCCGTTCGGACGCCGTAATTATAATCTTCCGATCGCCCTGCGCATAGGAAAAACCCGGGGAAATCAGGCGCGCCGTTTGGACGCAGTGATTCCGGCCTTTCGATCAGCCGGCGCAGCAGGAAAGCCCGGGAATGACGGGCGCGCCGTTCGCGGCTAACCATCAGAACCGGATGGGAATACGCGTCCGGCAGCTGTTTTGTCACACGCAAAAAAGAGAATCCCCCGACTGCCTTCGCGGACAGCCGGGGGTTTTCCCTCTTCGTTTATTTTCTATTCAAAATCAACCGATCCCTCGGGGATTTACTTAACCAGCGGATCGAAGACGTTCTTCAGGTCTGCGATGATGTCGTCCGGATCCTCGAGTCCTACGGACAGGCGGACCAGTCCCTCGGAGATGCCTGCGGAAGCGAGCTCCTCAGCCGTGTATGTGGAATGGGTCATGGAAGCCGGATGCTCGACCAGAGTCTCCGCGTCTCCCAGGGAAACGGCTACGATGCAGAGCTGCAGCTTGTTCAGTGCTGCGGCAACCTGATCACGGTCAGCCTTCAGCTCAAAGCTCATCATTCCGCCCATCAGATCCATCTGCTTAACCGCGGTCTTGTGGCCCTCGAAGCTCTCCAGGCCCGGGTAGTAAACTTTCTTGACTGCCGGGTGGTTCTCCAGGAACTCGGCGATCTTCTGTGCGTTCGCGCAGTGGCGCTCCATTCTGATGTCCAGGGTCTTCATTCCTCTTGCCATCAGGAAAGCGTTGAACGGGCTCATGACTGCTCCGGTCATGTCCTTCATGCCGAACATCTTGACCTTGGTGATGAATTCAGCGTCGCTGATGACCGCTCCTGCGATGACGTCGCCGTGGCCGTTCAGGTACTTGGTCGCGCTGTGTACGACGATGTCTGCGCCCTTGCTCAGCGGTCTCTGGATGTACGGCGTGCAGAAGGTGTTGTCTACGATTACCTTGATGTTCGGGTTATACTCGTGCGCCATCTTAGCAACTTCCTCGATGTCGACGATCGTCAGCGTCGGGTTGCAAGGTGTCTCGAAGTAAACGACAGCCGTCTTCTCGCTCAGCGCAGCCTTCAGGTTTTCCAGCTTGCTCAGGTCTACGAACTTGGTCGTAACGCCGAACTCGGACAGGCCGTGGTTCATCAGGGAGAATGTGCATCCGTACAGAGCCTCCTCCGCGATGATCTCGTCTCCAGCCTTCAGGCAGCTCCACAGTGTGGAGGAGATTGCGCCCATTCCGGAAGAAGTTACTGCGGCAGCCTCGCCGCCTTCCAGGGAAGCAAGCTTCTCTTCTACAGCCGTGCAGGATGGGTTGCCGAGTCTGGAATAGATGTATCCGCCCTCTTCACCGGCGAAACGGCGTCCGCCCTGCTCTACGGAGTCAAAAGCAAATGTCGATGTCATGTAAATCGGGTCACACAGCGCACCTGCTGTATTCTTCTGCTTTCCTACATGAATCTGTCTCGTTGCAAACGATAAATCCTTGAGATCCTTCATTGATCTGCACTCCTTTCACGCTCTTCAAAATACAACTTCAGAACTTCAGAAACTTTGTAAATAAACAGTCATATTTATTTACTTATATCGTATCATAGCTTGACAAAGATGTGTTAATATGTATACATGCGGACTTGTTCCACCTTTTTCTTGGGACAAAACTTTACTTTTAAGGAGATTGATGAAATGACCTTCAAACAGCTCGAATATATTGTGGAAATCTACAATACAGGCTCCATGAACCGCGCGGCTCGTAAACTTTACGTTTCGCAAACGGCAATTTCTTCCTCAGTTAAACTTTTAGAGGATGAACTCGGCGTCAAACTGTTCCAACGTACCACGCACGGAATTAAGTACACGGACGAGGGCATCCGCTTCGTCAGCTACGCCTCCTCCCTCCTCTCGGAGAAGGAGCGCATCGAGTCGATGTATAAGACAAAGGGCAATGAACCGAACAAGCTGTCCTTTGCCGTCTCCTCGCAGCGGTTCCTGTTCGTGCAGGACGCTCTGCTGCGCCTCTCGTACAATTCCGACGACGCCGGCTTCCACATCACCTACCGCGAGACCAACCTGCAGCAGGTCATCGAGGACGTGAAGTCGACCCGTTCGGACATCGGCGTGATCTCGATCACCAGGTACGCGGAGCAGTTCCTCCTCCATCAGCTCGAGCGCGCCCACCTGCTCTTTCACCCTTTGACCAAGATCTACCCGCGCATCTTCTGCCGCAAGGGTCACCCCCTGACCGAGCACACCCTCGTGCACGAGGAAGATCTTCAGCCATTTCCCTACCTATATTATGAGCTCCCGCCGGGCACCCCTGCCGAGTTCTCCGAGGAGTACCAGATGATGTCGCTGAAGATGCCTGAGCGCTCCTTCTGCACGGACAGCAGCGCGTTCGCCTGCCACGCGTTCCTCCAGTCCGACGCCTACACGATCGGCTCCGGCCTCCCGTTCGCCCACGCCCGCGACATGGACCAGCTCGTCAGCATTCCGTTCGCCGGCGTCGACCCGATTAGGATCGGCTGGATCGACCACAAGAACAACCAGGAGTCGCAGGTCGCGCGCATGTTCACCGACTGCCTGACCGAGGCGATCCACGATTCGATGGAGGAGCAGCGCGAGAAGGAACAGGAGGGCAGGCGGAGCGCGTTGTAGCGTGGGGGCGGACGGCCGGGAGGCGGTCCGCCGTTACGGAGGCGCGGCTGTCGGATGACTTTTCAGGTGGGGAGGAATCGGACAGTGGCGCCGGTGGTGTGGTCAGGGCGGACGGCCGGCAGGCGGTCCGCAAATTTGGCCGCGCTGATGAGGCGCCGATCGCCATCAATTGTACAGCTGGCAGGATGGCGTCGATCCAGGATGGGGATCGGCGCTGTTTTCAGGTGCGCGGCTTGACGGAGGCGCGGCTGTCGGATGACATTTCCGGGCGGAGAGGAATCGGACAGCGGCGCCGGTGGTGTGGTCAGGGCGGACGGCCGGCAGGCGGTCCGCGGGGTGGCCGCGCTGATGAGGCGCCGATCGCCATCAATTGTACAGTTAGCAGGATGGCGTCGATCCAGGATGGGGATCGGCGCTGTTTTCAGGTGCGCGGCTTGACGGAGGCGCGGCTGTCGGATGACTTTTCCGGGTGGGGAGGAATCGGACAGCGGCGCCGGTGGTGTGGGCAGGGGCGGACGGCCGGCAGGCGGTCCGCGAGTGTGTGTCAGGGCGGACGGCCGGCAGGCGGTCCGCGGGGTGGCCGCGCTGATGAAGCACTGATCGCCATCAATTGTACAGCTGCCGGTATGGCGTCGATCCAGGATGGGGATCGGCGCTGTTTTCAGGTGCGCGGCGATGACGGAGGCGCGGCTGTCGGATGACTTTTCCAGTGGGAAGGAATCGGACAGCGGCGCCGGTGGTGTGGGCAGGGGCGGACGGCCGGCAGGCGGTCCGCCCTGGCTTGATACAAATATAACATACTTGTTTTTTATACACAAAAGAATTGTAAGATAATATCATTTTCTGAACAAATAAATGCGGAAATTTGTCTAACTTGTGTATACAATGACGCAAGTGTATTGAAAATTATGATCAGCCCAGATATAATCAGAGCTATCAAGACGTAAATCCTGCCAGCTGAAGAAGCGACTCGCATTTGCGCCTTTTTCATATAACGAACTCAATTAACCGAATATTTAAATCTGCATAGGCTGACGTACTGTTTGGGAAGGAGTGATAATATGCGTATTGTAGTCTACGGAGACGGAGATATTTCCAAGGATAACGAAATCATGAAACTGAACCCGCACATTTCCGAGCGGCTGTTCTCGAGTATCATGAACGTAATTGACCGAAATCAGGACCTGCGGGGAGCGGCTTCGGATTCCGACCTGATATCTCTGATCGATGCAGATGCAAATGATAAAATTGAAAACACATTCCAGAAACATCACCCGTTCGACTCCCCCACACGCAGGGAACACGAGCAGGGTCAGATTCATACGCAGAGACGGGAAATAACACATGACTTCGGGAAGCGAGTCGACAAGAATTCGCTGGTCGACGAGAAGACAGGCCGGATCATGAACCATCCGAGGACCGACTACTTCCCCTGCCGCATGAGGACCGGGACGTACAAGCTCCCGCTGAAGGAGATCGACTACTTCAAATTCGAGGCAAAGCGCATCCACGTGAAAACCACAGACGGCCGCGAATACCACATGCCAGGCTGCGCGGCGGACGTCCACCCATACCTGAACACCCACTTCTGCCACCCGATGAAGAGCATAATTGTGAACCTCGCAAACATCATCAGCATGAAGGATTCGACAGTCAGCTTTGCCAGCGGGACCAGGTACATCATGGGGCAGAACAACTTCCATAAACTGCGCCACGTGTACAACGATTATCTTTAATATTCCGACTTTCCCCATTCAGTTATGGAAAAGTCGAGCAGAAACTGACAAGCAGAAGCCTGCCTATGCAGACCGTATTGCGGAATTTGGACTGTATCACGGAATTTGGACTGTATCACGGGATTTGGAGAATTAGAATCGCGGAGTATGGACTGTATTGCGGAATTTGGAGAATTAAAGGCTGCGAAAAATGCACCGGCATTTTTCGCAGCCTCTTTCTATTGCATTTCGACGGAAGGACGGCTCCCCCGCACCGGAATATCCAGCGGTATGCAGTACACATAGATTATATCTATCGGAAAACCCCCGACAGGCATATTTTCTCTTCCATGTTTTCAGCAAGAGATCAAATCATACAATTTGGTATAACCGGTTTTCCGAATTTCTGTATATTATTCGTGATCTGACCACTTGTTCGCAACTTTATGACCACCTGTGAT
>CAIFEY010000038.1 GCA_903789635.1 uncultured Eubacteriaceae bacterium | reverse complement strand
GATGAGCGATGGCTCTTTTTTTATTCACTTTTACACCATTATATGGACGTGACCAATGAAATAGCCGACGCGCGGCTCCCTACCTGGATAAGAATAACGGACGCGCTGGATGAAGGGGTGTGCAAGGATACTGGATCTATAGATTATATCAATCGGAAAACCCCAGAATGTGCATTCTGGCCATCAGTTTTTCTGCGAAATGCCAATTCTTACAGTTTGGTGTAACGGGTTTTCCGAATTTCAGTAATGCGCATTCTGCCACGCTCTGGTGGAACTTATTCGCCGCCATAAAGCGAGCGCAGTAGTCTGACAATTTAAAATGAATCAGATTGTAAATGAACATGCGCCGGCAGTGTTTCGGAAGTGGTCCTGGGCAGTCCGCAGGTGGTCTGCAGGTGTCCGCGGCGGTGAACAAGCGTATAAATTAAATGTGAATTTACACGCAAGCATAAACTTTGATCGCCGCGGACAATATTTTTTCTGAAAATGGCGTGAAAACTTGGGTAAATTCGAGATGCATTAATTTATTACCGCGAGAATAAATTAATGTGATAAGGCGGCGCCAGGAAGCAGTTATGTAAAGGCGCTGATTTTACGCCATTATGGAACTTTGAAAACAGCATTATACCAAAATGAAAAAGTGCCGCTCCTGCTGAAAAGTGTACGGTATACAATGATGATTTATTGCCGCTTATATTTCATTTTTAATTATTGCTGCCAATCAGATGCTTTACCGAAGCCCTCGTCTTCACCATGATCAATCTGGCACCGGCGCGCGGCCGCCTGGCTGCGCGTGGATACAGGATACTCGGCTGATCGAGCGTTTTGGGACATAGCTGATGCGCGGCCGCCATCTTGTATAAGATATATCTGCCGCGCGGCCGCCATCTTGTATAAGATATATCTGCCGCGCGGCCGCCTGGCTGCGCGTGGATACAGGATACTCGGCTGATCGAGCGTTTCAGGACATAGCCGACGCGCGGCCGCCATCTTGTATAAGAAATATCTGCCGCGCGGCCGCCCTGCCTGTATAACTGTATAAGATATTGGTATCGAGCGGCCGCGTTCTTTCCTCATCATATCATTCCAACATTATACAAAAATCTTCAGCACCACCGCCGTCCTGCCCTTGCGGGTGGTGCCGCCGATCTCTTCGAGGACGGCCTTGCCGTGGTGGCGCAGGACGAGCTCGTCGCCCTCTTCCAGGACGCGGTCGATCTTCAGCACCTCCTCGTGGTTGACGAGGACGAGCCCGCCGCGGATGGCGTCGGCTGCCTTGGAGCGGGCGAGGCCGAAGGCGGAGGCGACGAGGCTGTCCAGGCGGAGGGAGGCGACGGTGTCGTTCTTGAGCTTGACTTTCTGCTCGGGGATCAGCAGGTCCTGAAGAGGGACGCTGGAGACGGAGAGATAGGTGCGGCCGGCTTTGCCGAAGTTCTCGACGATGTAGTCGGCCATCTCGGCCATGACGATGATGTCGGCGCCGTCCTCGCGGACCAGGATGTCGCCGACGACGTCGCGCTTGATGCCGAGCCCCAGGATCGCGCCCAGGTAGTCGCCGTGGCGGAGTGCGCGGCCGGACTTAGAGGCGGCAGATTTCAGGCTGTGCTCGGCGCGGACGACCGTGAAGAGCTGCTGCTGCGCGTCCTCCATTCCGGCGTCGCCGTCCATGTAATCAGGCAGGCAGGCCATGACCCTGCGCTGCGCGTCGTCGTACCCGCCGAGGAACGCGATGCGGCAGGCGAGCGGGGATTTCCCGAATTTCTGGCGCAGGACGGACTGCTGGTGCGTGTCCAGGAATCCGGTGGCCGTCAGCATGTAACGGTCCAGGCATTGATCGATGCGGTCTTCCGCCTGTCCGAGGAGTATTTTGTCTTCATTCATTGGAATTTCCCTTCTATCACTTCAATATATCGTCGATATGCTCGATATATTCAATATATCGTCGATATCCTCGATATAAATGTAAATATAAAAATCGGATGATAAAAATCACTTGCACTTCTTTCCTCAACAGGATATCATATTTAGTAATTAAAGGGGAGTAGCTGGCGGCAGGGGAATGCCGCGGTAATCAGCGTCAGGACACGATCCGCTTGAGAAGAACCATATCTTCCGCGGGTCCGCAATTACTTGAAACAGCAAGACTTTTAAGGTTATTTTTGCCTTGAGAGTCTTTTTTTATATTCCCCAAACATCGAAAAGGAGAATCCGATGGAACAGAAGCAACAGACATTTTACAATCAGTCTGCGGAAGAGGCGATGCAGCATTTCGGGTCCGGCAGGGACGGCATCACCGATCAGCAGGCGGACAAGAACCGCGAGGAATTCGGCGCTAACCGCCTCAGGGAGGCAAAGAAAAGAAGCGTCCTGCAGGTTTTTGCAAGTCAGTTTAAAGATCTGCTGGTCATCATCCTGATCATCGCCGCGATTATCTCGATGCTGACGGGAAGCATCCCGAGCACGGTGGTCATCTTCCTCGTACTGATCATGAACGCGATCCTGGGCACGGTCCAGTACTTCAAGGCGCAGAAATCACTCGAGGGCCTGAAGAAGCTGTCGTCCCCGGAGGCAAAGGTCATCCGCGGCGGCACACCTCACGTCATCAACGCCGAGGACCTGGTCTGCGGAGACATCATCACGCTCGAGGCCGGCGACATCGTCCCGGGCGACGCGCGAATCGTCGATTCCTTCTCCCTGAAGGCGGACGAGAGCACGCTGACCGGCGAGTCGATGAGCGTCGAGAAGCACTCTGACGTGATCGCGGAGGACACGGTGGCGCTGGGCGACCAGAAGAACATGGTCTTCTCCGGCTCGCTCGTGACCTACGGCCGCGCAACGGCAGTCGTCACTGCGGTCGGCAAAGAAACCCAGCTCGGCCAGATCGCTGAGCTGATGAATGACACTTCCGAGAAGAAGACACCGCTGCAGGTCAGCATGGACCAGTTCAGCAAGAAGCTGTCCATCGTCATCATGATCATCTGCGCAGTTGTCTTCCTGCTCAGCATGTACAGGGGAATGCCTCTCCTGGACGCGCTGCTCTTTGCCGTAGCACTCGCGGTAGCGGCGATCCCGGAGGCGCTGTCCTCGATCATCACGATCTCACTGGCGATCGGAACGTCGCGCATGGCGGAACAGAACGCGATCGTCAAGGATCTGAACGCGGTCGAAGGACTGGGCTGCGTCTCGATTATCTGTTCGGATAAGACGGGAACGCTGACGCAGAACCGCATGACCGTGGAATACGCGGCGGCGAGAGAGACGGCGGAGGACGAGCTGATGCTGGCATCCGTGCTCTGCAACGACACCAAGCGCGTCGACGGCGAGCTGAAGGGCGACCCGACCGAGACGGCGTACTACTCGTATTTCATCAAGGAACGTGGTGAAGAGGCGCTGAATAAGGTTTTGTCAGACCATCCGAGGCTTGCCGAGGTGCCTTTTGACTCTGACAGAAAGCTCATGAGCACCCTGCATAAGGTCAACGGACAGTACGTCATGTTCATCAAGGGCGCGATCGACGTCATCCTGGCCCGCACTGTCAACCTGAGCGAGGCGGAGATCGAGGGCCTGCGCAAGGAGAACATGCGTCTGTCGTCCGAGGGCCTGCGCGTGCTCGGCTTCGCGATGAAGACGCTGCCTGAACAGAAAGAGCTTACAACTGAAGACGAATACGACCTCTGCTACATCGGCCTGCTCGCCGAGATGGACCCTCCGAGAGAGGAGTCCAAGAAGGCGGTCGAGGACTGTATCGCGGCCGGCATCAAGCCGATCATGATCACCGGAGACCACAAGGTCACGGCATCCGCGATCGCAAGGCACATCGGCATCATGCACGAGGGCGACCTCGCATTCACGGGACCGGAGGTCGACGCGATGAGCGACGAGGAGCTGGACGAGAAACTCCCGCACATCAGCGTCTACGCCAGAGTTTCACCGAACAACAAGATCCGCATCGTCAACGCCTGGCAGAAGAAGGGCAGCATCGTGGCGATGACCGGAGACGGCGTCAACGACGGTCCTGCGCTTAAGGCGGCGGACGTCGGCGTCGCGATGGGAATCACCGGCACGGAGGTGGCAAAAGACTCCGCAGCCATGATCCTCACGGACGACAACTTCGCGACGATCATCAAGTCCGTGCTGAACGGCAGAAACATCTACGCGAACATCAAGAACGCGATCACGTATCTGCTCTCCGGAAACGCGGCTGCGATCCTGGACGTCTTATTTGCCTCGCTCGCAGGCCTGACCGCGCCGTTCACGGCCGTTCAGCTGCTGTTCATCAACCTGATCACGGACAGCCTCCCGGCCCTGGCCATCAGCATGGAGCCTTCCAACCCGGAGCTGATCCACGATAAACCGCGTTCCAGAACGGAGTCCGTCCTGAACGGTCCGACCCAGAAGATGATCGCCGGCACCGGCATCCTGATTTCGATCGCCGTAGCCATCGCGTTCCTGATCGGACTCGGCAAGATCCCGGCAGTCACATCCGCAATGCCTGAAGTTGCGTTCAACGCGACGACGGGAAGCACGATGGCGTTCGCGACCCTCTGTCTGGCCCGCCTGTGGCACGGCTTCAACTGCCGCGGCCGTGAGAGCATCTTCCACCTCGGAATCCTCACGAACCTCTACACGATCGGCGCGTTCGTCCTGGGCGCAGGCCTGCTGCACTGCATCCTGCTGATCCCGGCCCTCCACGCCGCATTCGGCACCGCCGGCCTGAACCCGCACCTGCTCGGCTACGTCTGGCTCCTCGCCTTCCTGCCGACCGTGATCATCCAGATCGTCAAGATGATCGTCTACAGGAACGAGGATAAGAAATAACCGCACTGCCCATAACCACTAAGTGAACAGCAGATAGAAAACCCCCACGGCCTGGATCATTGAAATCCTGGCCGCGGGGGTTTCGCAGTTGGGACATCTATGGGTGCGTGCGCCTGGTGCGGCAACGTCCACGCAGCCTCGAAACGGGCGTGCTACCTTTGCCGGTCTGCTGATTCCCGGTTACGCCCGGCGCGCGGCGTGTGATAACAGGATCGGGATTCACTCCAGGCCGCGCGATGACATGGACAAGACGGCGCGCCGCAGGGAAGCGGTTTCTAGATTTCAATCAAAAACGGGAAAAAGCAAGAAGAATTGACTTTTCTTCGTGGATTTTCCCGTTTTCACATTCAATAAGAAACCGCCTCAGCGACGAATCGGCGCGATCTGAAATTGTCAGACAATAATCCGCGTGTAAGACTGCATTATTGCTGTCTCGTAACCTTCATCGCGCCGCCGGGAGGGAAATCCGCGGGGAAAAGCACGTAAATTGTACGCAGAAACGTGCAACTTGCGTGCGGATTTTCTGCTGGGGAGCACGTCGAAGACGATTTGATCGCGTTGCCGCTATCGCATTCGCCGTCCGGCCGCCGCGTTCGTAAAAAGCGCCCGAGGATCAAGTTTTAAGAACGCGGTCGGCTTCCTATCTGAGGCGTTTTCCGCGAAATCCACGAAGAATTCCCGGAAGTTCTTGCCTGTTGCGCAAAACGCGAAAAGTAAGAAGAGCGGCAGGGCGGCGCGTGCGCATGAGACCGTTATAACGGGCAATAAATTGCGCATGCGCCGCGGGAATACAGTATGGTGCATACCGCCGTCCTCCGCGTCCGCGGCTCGCCCGTTTTTCCTGCCCATCGCGGATTTCACTGCGTGCCGCGCACCCCCCGCCGCCGCAGAAAAACCCCCGCCGCCCAAGATTCCGTCATCCCGGGCCGCGGGGGCCGCACTGCCATCATGAAATTGTGCGGCGGGCGCCCGCACCGCGCCGCCCGTACTCGCGTCCACGCTGCCCGAGCTCGTACCGGCGGCCTTACCGTCAACACCGGAACCGTCCGCACCGGAACCGCCCGCACCGGAACCGCCCGCGTGATCCGCGCGGATCATCGCCGCGCCGATCACCGTCGCAATCGGCACCACCAGGCAGCAGCCCATGCCGCTGATCGAGACGCTGATAAACTCACTCGCGAGCGACTGGCTGTTGATGATGTAGCTGAAACTGTAGTCGCTGACGTACTGCATCAGCAGAGTCAGGTATTCCGCGATGTAGACGTAGAATATAGTATGGATTGACGTGCTCATGACCGCCTTGCTGACCTGGAATGACGAGCGGAACAGGTCCTGCAGCGACAGCGCCCTGTTGTTCTGGTAGATCTCGTAGGCCGAGGCGGTGACGGCGACCGCGGTGTCGATGACCGTACCGAGCAGGGCGATGATCATCGTCGCGATCTGCAGCTGCAGCATGTTCATGTGGATGTTCCGCGTGTAGCCGTTCGAGTCCGTGATCTCGTACTGCTCCGCGTTGAAGCCCTGGGCGTTGGCTTTGTCCGCCATGAAGAAGATTACCCCGAGCAGGACCAGAACCGTGACGACCACCGAGAAAAACGCCGCGAGCGACTTCACGTTCGGCTCGTTCTGGTAGAACAGGGTGACCGCGGTGATCAGGACGCTCGTCAGGCCGATCACGAGGAGAGGGTTGAAGCTGCGGTAGATCAGGAACAGCGCGCCGACCATGGCGAGGGCGTTGATGCACGTCGATACGATGGATTTGCTGCCTTTGTCTCCGCAGATGACAAAGATCAGCAGGAACAGGACCGCAGTTAATATAACAAGAATCATTATCGCGCCTCCTTTTGTTCTGATGAATCGATCAAGTGCCTGTGTTCGTACCAGCCGATCGCGATGAAGGCGGCAACCGGGATCGCGAGGACGGTGCCGATGCTGCCGGTCAGGAAGCGGGCGAGCTCGAAGAACACGTTGTAGTGCAGGATCGTGCTGAAGTGGATGCCGTTGCGCATGAAGAGGACGAACGACGGGATGCCGGACGCGATGTTGGTCAGGAACATCAGGTTGATCATCGTGCCGACCAGGTCGTCGCCGACGCTGCGGCAGGACTGGATGAGGGTTTTGCGCGTGACGTGGGTGCCCGTGCTGACGATCTCGCTGACGGTCATGACGATGGTGACGACGACGTCCATGACCGCGCCGAGGCCGCCGACCAGGACCTCCGAGAGGAAGATCAGGTTGGCGTTATGCTGCGTGTACGGCTGGCTCAGGTAGTCCATGAAGTCGTAGTCGATGCGCCCGGAGAACCGCACGACGGCTGCGGACAGCAGCGTGACCGCGCCGACCGTCGCGAGCGTTGCGATCAGGGCGATCAGGGTCTTCTCGTTCTTTCCGAGCATGAAGAGCAGGAGCATCGCCGTGAAGAAGATCGTCATCGGGATCGTCATGAAGAGGATGTTCACGCCCTTGGTGTACATGACGAGGACCCAGTAGAACGCGAGCATGTTCAGGACGAGGCTCAGGATCGTCAGGATGCCGAGGTTTCCGCCGACGAGCAGGAACAGCCCGAACAGCGCGGCCAGGACCGTCGCGATCAGGTAGTCGCGCTTGATGCCGCCGACGTTCGCGGTCAGGCCCGATGCGGTCCGGTGAACCGATTCAATGAAGATGCTGTCGCCCTTCTGGTACTTGGTGTCGTAGACCTGCGACTGGCTGTACTCGCTCTGGAGGTGGACCGTCTCTCCCTTGTATTTTCCGTTCTTGACGACCGCGGTGATGTCCTGGCGGTAGAGTTTTTCCTCGTAGTCGTATGTGCCGTCGTTTCCCGTCTGCGTCTTGATGTAGGTCTCGTGGGTCGAGGTCACGTTTGCGATCGTGTCGTGGTAGAGGAAGTAGTCCCCGTGCACGCCGGTCCAGACGGCGAGCAGGACCGCGAGGAAGACGAGGATCTTGACCAGCGTCCTCCGCTGCAGGAAGTGCTCCTGGCGGGCGTTCCTTAAGCTTACGCGCAGGAGCGATTCCTTTTTTTCGGATTTAGAAGCCATGATAATCCTTTCTATTTACTATATTTTTCTATATATATCTGTATACAACCCCGGTATTATATGCGCCGAATGTGAAGAGTGTGCGTACAACCCGGCCGACGGAAGAAAAAAATCGGAGGCCGCGGTGCGATCGCCTCTTGAGATTTGGACTGGACTGCGTCCTGTGTTATACTTTAACTTAGAAATTAATCGGCTGTCGAGGGTTTTTCGAGAGGCCGGGTGCGGGCTGAGATGGGACAAAATCCGAACCCGACGGAACACGAATCCGTCTGATGGATACCGGGAAACCCGTTGGAAACACAAGGGGCTGCGGACCGGCGGGCTGCCCGGAGGCGAAAACGGATGCCAGCAGGGCCGGTGGTATGAAGTGCGGGGCGTGGATTTTGTCCGCGAAAAGGCAGAAAAATCGACGGTCCGAACGCGCAGCCGAAAAGCCATATAAATTCGGAAAGACTGCCGACAGAATTGATATACGAAAGTTGACAGAAAGGGAACAGAGATAGAGGAATGATGACGACGATCACCATGATCATTGCGGCCGCGGCGCTCGCGGTGTCGGTGCTGGTGCTGCTGAACCTGAGGCAGATGAGCCGGCGCACGCAGGACACGCCGCGCGAGACGGGGCAGGCCGTGCACGACGCGTTCCAGTCGTACAGCGAGGGGATTTGGCGCAACATGCGCGACGCCTCGGACCTGCAGAACGAGCGGCTGGAGGAGCTGGATAAGAAGTTCAGGGTCCTGGAGCTGACGAACGAGCAGAAGCTCGACAACATCAGGAACACGATGCTGCAGCAGCTCAGCGCGATCAATAACAGCCTGAACGAGCAGCTGACGCAGATGAACCGCGAGAACACGCGCCACCTGGACCAGATGCGGCAGACCGTCGACGAGAAGCTGCAGAAGACGCTGGAGGAGCGGATCGGGCAGTCGTTCCAGCTGGTCAGCAAACAGCTCGAGCAGGTCAGCCGCGGGCTCGGCGAGATGCAGAACCTGGCGAGAGGGGTCGGCGACCTGAAGAAGGTGCTGTCGAACGTGAAGACGCGCGGAAACCTCGGGGAGATTCAGCTCGGGGCGATTCTGGAGGAGATTTTGGCGCCGGAGCAGTACGAGCAGAACGTCAACACCAAGGGGACCGGGCGCGAGTTCGTCGAGTTCGCCGTGAAGCTGCCGGGGAGCGGGGGGAATCCCGTCTGGCTGCCGATCGACAGCAAGTTCCCGGCGGACAGCTACGTGCAGCTCTCGGACGCGTACGAGGAGGGCGATCCGGACGCCGTCAAGGCCGCGAAGAATCAGCTCGTCCGGACGATGAAGAACGAGGCAAAGGACATCCGCGAGAAATACATCGCGCCGCCGAACACGACCGACTTCGGGATCATGTTCCTGCCGTCGGAGGGGCTCTACGCCGAGGCTCTGCGCCTTGGCATGGCGGAGGCGCTGCAGAATGAATATAAGGTGACGCTCGCCGGACCGACCACGATGGCGGCTCTGCTGAACAGCCTGCAGATGGGTTTCAAGACCCTGGCGATCCAGGAGCGGTCCTCGCAGGTCTGGGAGACGCTCGCCGCCGTGAAGACCGAGTTCGCCAAGTTCGAGGACGAGCTTCTGCGGGCGCAGAAGAACATCGATCAGGTCAACGAGAGGCTGAACCGTCTGGTCGGAGTTCGCACGCGGGCGGTCAGGAGGACTCTCGACCGGGTCGGGAGCCTGGACGAGGCCGCGGCGGAGTCGATTATCGGTGCCGGAGAGCAGGATGACCCGGGGGAGGCCGCGGAGGCGCGGGATTCCGGGGTTTCACTCGATGAGGAAGGTTAAATGAGTATATACGCGATTGGGGATTTACACCTGTCGATGGATGAGCGGATCGAGAAGCCGATGGATATCTTCGGCGACAACTGGAAGGATCATCCGGCGCGGGTGAAGGAAAACTGGCTGAAAACCGTGAAGCCGGAGGATACCGTGATTATCCCGGGGGACATTTCCTGGGGGCTCAAGCTCGACGAGGCGATGGCGGACCTTCAGTGGGTCCACGAGCTCCCGGGGTTCAAGGTGCTGACCAAGGGCAACCACGACCTCTGGTGGGTTTCCGCCGGCAAGCTGAATAAGCTTTTTGACGACATGCTGTTCCTGCAGAACCACGCCTATCAGGTGCCGGGCACCGAGACCTGGATCTGCGGGACGCGCGGGTGGGTCTGCCCGGGGAGCGACGAGTACGCGCCGCACGACCGGAAGATCTACCAGCGGGAGGCGATGAGGCTGAGCTTCTCATTAGACGAGGCGACCGCCGCGGGGGCAAAGGACATCGTCGTCGCACTCCACTACCCGCCGACGAACGACAAGCTGCAGGAATCCGAGTTCACGAGGAGGATGACCGAGGCGGGCGTCAGCACCTGCGTCTACGGCCACCTGCACGGCGCGGAGAACTTCCGCCGCGGGCTGAAGGGCTACTTCAACGGCGTGCACTACAAGCTCGTCTCGCTGGACAGCGTGCGCTGCAATTTGGTGCAGATCCGCTGACGCGGCGGATTTCAGCGCGGCGCGATCGCTGGATGCGGCTTAAGTAAACTTTGATTGCAGCGCCGGGTGCGCCGCTATCACGGCTGGGAAAACCTTCACGCCAGGCGCCGTGTGTGCGCCGCCGCGCGAATATCAAACGGCAGCGGGAAACGCGACGCGCCGTGAGCGGCGCTGGCCGAAGGGCAGGCACTGCACCATGCGCGCCGCCCTGCACACCGATAAGTGCAGAAATGCTATTGAAAGAATTGTATAATAGGAAAAGACACCTATAGTTTAGAATCATCGAAAAACTTTAAAAATATAAATCAAGGGAAAAATATATTCGGAAAGGAAGCGTTATCAATGAGCAGACGGGTAATCCTGATCGTAATGGACAGTCTCGGGGTCGGCGAGGAACCGGACGCGGAGCAGTACGGCGACCTCGGGTCGCACACGCTCCTGCACGCGATGCAGGGGACGCCGGGTTTCTCGATTCCGAACCTGCAGAGGCTCGGCATGGGAAATATCCAGGGCTGTGAGCCGTGCGGGCTGGCTCTGCCGACGGGCGAGCTGACCGGGGCATTCGGGCGGATGCGCGAGCGGTCCAAGGGAAAGGACACGATCACCGGTCACTGGGAGATCGCAGGGCTGGAGACCGACATCCCGTTCAAGACCTATCCGAACGGCTTCCCGGAGGAATTCATCACGCAGTTCCAGGACGCGATCGGCACCGAGGTCATCGGCAATAAGCCGGCGTCCGGCACCGTGATCATCGAGGAGCTCGGCCCGGAGCACGAGGCGACGGGAAAGCCGATTGTATACACGAGCGCGGACAGCGTGTTCCAGATCGCGGCGAACACGGCGGTCATCCCGCTCGAGCGGCTCTACGAGATCTGTGAGATCGCGAGAAAGATGCTGGTCGGCGACTGGGCGTGCGGCCGCGTCATCGCGAGGCCGTATGTCATCAAGGACGGGAAGCGCGTACGGACGAGCGACCGCCGCGACTACTCCGTCTCCCCGAGCGGCAAAACCCTCCTGGACCACGTCATCGAGGCCGGCCAGACGGTTTACGCGGTCGGAAAGATCCACGACATCTTCAACGGCCAGGGGATCACGACCTCGGTCCACACGACCGGAAACATGAACGGCGTCGACTGCACGATCGAGGCGGAGCAATCGGTCGAATCCGGCCTGATCTTCACGAACCTGGTCGACTTCGACTCGCTGTACGGCCACAGGCGGAACCCGGAGGGCTACGGCAGGGCGATCATGGAGTTCGACCGGCGGATCCCGGAGATCATCAGCGCCATGCGTGACGAGGACCTGCTGATTTTGACGGCGGACCACGGCAACGACCCGATCCACGCGGGGACCGACCACACGCGAGAGTACGTCCCGGTGCTGCTTTACGGCCAGGGCATTCGCTGCGGCGTCGATCTGAAGACGCGGCAGACCTTTGCCGACCTCGGGCAGACGGCCGCGGAGTACCTCGGTGCAGAGCCGGTCACGCACGGGACGAGCTTCCTTTCGGAAATCCTGAAATAGCTCTCACGCCGTTTCGGTTTGGGACAAAATCCACGCGCATGAAGAGGCACCTGCCCTGATGGATACCAGGATACCGGCGCGCGGCTCCGGCCGGACTGGACGCCGGATTGTACATTGTAAATAGACGATTTGTTTGAAATATGAACATCTGCAGATCATGATGAAGGGGGAATCATGATGGAAATGCTCGATATTATTGAAAAGAAAAGGGACGGCGGCGAGCTGACCCGCGAGGAGATCCGGTTTTTTGTCAAAGGTTTCACGAACGGCACAATCCCGGATTACCAGGCGTCGGCGCTGCTGATGGCGATCTACCTGAACGAGCTGACGGACGAGGAGACGTTCGAGCTGACGGACGCGATGAAGGACTCCGGCGACACGATGGACCTGAGCAGCGTCAAGGGCCACACCGTGGACAAGCACTCCACGGGCGGCGTCGGGGATAAGACGACCCTGATCGTGCTCCCGATGGTCTCCGCGTGCCTGGTGCCGACGGCCAAGATGAGCGGCCGCGGCCTCGGCTTCACCGGCGGGACGATCGACAAGCTGGAGGCGATCCCGGGGTTCCGTACGTCGCTCTCGGAAGAGGAATTTCTCGACCAGGTGCAGCAGATCGGCATCGCGCTGACCGGGCAGACCGGCGACATCACGCCGGCGGATAAGAAGATCTACGCCCTGCGCGACGTGACGGGCACGGTGGAAAACATGAGCCTGATCGCGTCGAGCATCATGAGCAAGAAGCTCGCGGCGGGCAGTGAATCGATCGTGCTGGACGTGAAGACGGGAAGCGGCGCGTTCATGAAGCGGCAGAAGGACGCGCGCGAGCTGGCCGAGCTGATGTGCCGGATCGGTGAGAACGCCGGAAAAAAGACCTGCTGCCTGATCACGAACATGGACCAGCCGCTGGGTTACGCGGTCGGAAACGCGCTCGAGGTGCAGGAGGCGATCGAGACGTTGAAGGGAAACGGCCCGGACGACCTGGTCGAGCTCTGCGAGCAGCTGGCGGGCATCATGATTTACTTAGGCGGCCGCGTGCGTTCGCTGGAGGAGGGCCCGATGATGGCCCACGGCGCGCTGGCAAGCGGCGCGGCCCTGGACAAGTTCCGTGCGCTCGTCACGGCGCAGGGCGGCGACCCATCGGTAATTGACGATCCGGAGCACCAGTTCCCGCGTGCCAAGTTCCACCAGTCCGTCCTCGCCAAGTCTTCTGGCTACGTGGAGGAGCTCGACGCGCACATGGTCGGTCAGGCATCCCGCAGCACCGGCGCCGGCCGCGAGACCAAGGACCAGGAGGTCGACCCGAGCGCCGGCATCCTGCTCCGGAAGAAGGTCGGCGACAAGGTCAGCCCTAAGGACGAGCTCGCGGTCGTCTACGCCAACTCCAAGCGCAAGCTGCTCGAGGGCGTCGAGAAGCTCGAGGAGTCCTACGTGATCGGCAGCCGCCAGCCGGAGAAGGAACCGCTGATTTTAGACAGGGTGATGGGGAGCTCCGTAGAGTGACCAAGTTGGGTAATAAATAGCATAATTCGGTAAATGCTATGAAAGGAAATATAGCAAAATTGCCCGATGATTACTCGTCTGTCCAGCCTTAGAACTGAGAATATAAGTTTACAAAGATAATAAATTACTGATGATACAGCCCGCGCGGCGCCTGGAAGGATTGAAATTCCAGCGTTGTGCGGGTTGTTTTTATACAAAGTAGAATTGATTTGCGCGGAATTCTGATTTTTATTGCAAAATGGGGACGGGTGCGCGACAATTGAGATAGTAGGCGATAAGCTGATTGATGGAGAAAGATCGGCAGGATGTGGTTTATTAGGCTTTAGCTGTCCAAATATGCTTCTGGATTTACACTACTCTGTTTGAGCGTGGTGTGATTTCATAAGGTCTCAGACCCAGATTCCCCCGCCCCTCTTCGGTGAGGGGCGGGGGAGTCGAAAAGACAAAGAAAAAAGGCTCCTACTGAAAGGAACCTCCTAACACACACTGTGTCTGCCGGAAGAACCGGCGGTTTGAGTAAACTTTTATTTGAACTCGTAATGATAAATCGTAAGGCCTCACGGCCTGCAATTAGAATATTACAAAAGAAAGGTGATGTCAATGAATAATGCCAAAGATTTTTACTTAGGTTTAGATATCGGTACGGATTCGGTCGGCTACGCCGCCGCGGATCTCCAGTACAAGCTGATGAAGTTCAAGGGAGAGCCGGTCTGGGGCGTGACGGTGTTCGACGAGGGCTCGCTGAAGGCCGAGAGGCGTGCGTTCCGCACGGCGAGGAGGAGACTCGAGCGCAGAAAGCAGAGGGTGAAGCTGCTCCAGGAGCTCTTCGCCCCGGATATCGCGAAGGTCGACGAGCGGTTCTTCACGCGCATGGAGGGCAGCTATCTGCTGCGCTCGGAGACGGAGGATGCGCACATATTCTTCGACGATGCGGGTTACACAGACCAGGACTACTTCCGGCAGTACCCGACGATCCATCACCTGATCTGTGAGCTGATGAGCAGCACCGAGCCGCATGACGTCCGCCTGGTCTACCTGGCCTGCGCATGGCTCGTCGCGCACCGCGGTCACTTCCTCAGCAACATCAGGGCGGACAACATCGACCGTCTGCTCGACTTCCGGGAGGTCTACGACCGGTTCATGAACTTCTTCATCGGCAGCGGACTCGCCGCCCCGTGGGAGGAGATCGATACGGAGAAGTTTTCTGAGGTCCTGAAGGAGAAGGCGTCCGTGAACGCGAAGAAGCGGGAGCTGAACGAGGTCCTCCTGCACGGCGGGAAGCCGTCTGCAGAGCCGAGGGAGGACTTCCCGTACAGCCAGAAGGAGATCATCACTCTCCTTGCGGGAGGAAGCGCGATGCTCAGCAAGCTGTACGGAAAGGACGAGTACGCGGATTACGGCTCGGTTTCTCTCGGTATGGACGACGACAAGCTCACAGAGATCCTGGGCAATATCGGCGACGACTTTGAGCTGATCGAGATGCTGCGCCAGCTGCACGACTGGGCGGTCCTGGTCGACGTGCTGAACGGTCAGCACTCGATTTCCGCGGCAAAGGTCGGCGTTTACGAGCAGCACAGAGAGGACCTGCGGAACCTCAAGCACTTCATCAGGAAGTACTGCCCGGAGAAATACCGCGAGATGTTCCGCGAGGCGTCTACGAGCAAGAATAACTACGCGCGCTACGCTTACCACACGGACGAGAACGACCTCTCTAAATTCAAGAAAGTAAAGACGCAGGAAGAGTTCAATAAATACGTCAAGGGAATCATGGACAAGGTCACGCCGGATGCCGGTGACAAGGCGGTCTATGACGAGATGATGAGGCGACTGGAACTCAATCTCTTCATGCCGAAGCAGAAGACCTCGGACAACCGCGTCATCCCTCACCAGCTGTATCAGAACGAGCTGCACGTGATCCTGAGGAACGCGTCGGCATACCTGCCGTTCCTGAAGGAGAAGGACGCGGACGGGCTGAGCGTGATGGCTAAGATCGAGTCAATCTTTAGGTTCCGGATCCCGTACTTCGTCGGGCCGCTGAACGAGCATTCGCCGTTCGCCTGGCTGGAGCGCAAGGCGGGCAAGATCTATCCATGGAACTTTGAAGACATGGTGGACTTTGACCGCAGCGAGGAGGCGTTCATCCGCCGCATGACGAACCAGTGCAGCTACCTGCCGGGCGAGCCGGTCCTGCCGAAGGACTCCTTGATCTACCACCGCTTCATGGTCCTGAACGAGATCAACAACCTCAGGATCAACGGCCTCCGCGTGCCCGCAGAGGTGAAGCAGGGCATCTACAACGACCTGTTCATGCACAAGAAGAAGGTCACGACCAAGGCAGTCGTCAACTATCTGATCAGCAATAACATCATTCGGAAGGGTGAAGAGGCCTCCGTCAGCGGCATCGACATCACGATCAAGTCGGACCTGAAGCCGCAGATCGCGTTCCGCCGCCTGATGAGCAGCGGCAGCCTGAGCGAGGACGACGTCGAGCGCATCATCGAGCGTGCGACCTATTCCGACGACAAGGGCCGCCTGCGCAGATGGCTGGAGAAGAATTACCCGTCCCTGAGCGACGACGATCGGAAGTACATCTGCTCGGTCAAGGTCAAGGACTTCGGCCGCCTGTCCAGGAAGTTCCTGACGGAGCTCCAGGGCGTCAACACCGAGACCGGCGAGGTCTATACGATCCTGCAGGCGATGTGGGAGACGAGTAATAACCTGATGGAGCTGCTGTCCGACAAGTTCACCTTCCGCGAGGAGATCCGCAAGTTCACCGAGAACTACTACACCGATCATCGGATGACGCTGGATCAGCGCCTGGACGACATGTACATCTCCAACACTGTTCGCCGGCAGATCAACCGCACGCTCGCGATCTGCAGAGATGTCCGGAAGGCGATCGGCGCGCCTAAGAAGATCTTCATCGAGATGGCGCGCGGCACGAACGGGAAGAAGGGACAAAGGACACAGTCCAGGAAGCAGATGATCCAGGAGCTGTACAAGCAGTGCAGGGATGAGGACGTTCGGCTGCTGGAAAAGGAGCTGGAGGACATGGGCGACTCCGCCGATTCCCTGCTGCAGGGCGACAAGCTGTTCCTCTACTATATACAGTTCGGCCGGTGCATGTACAGCGGAGAGCCGATCAAGCTGGATCAGCTGAAGTCGGAGGCGTACAACATCGACCACATCTATCCGCAGGCGTACGTGAAGGACGACAGCATCATCAACAATCGCGTGCTGGTCATGTCGAAGATCAACGGAAACAAGCAGGACGTCTATCCGATCGAGCCTTCCATCCAGCAGAAGATGCGCCCGACCTGGGACCACCTGAAGCGTATCGGAGCCCTCAGCGAGGAGAAGTACCGCCGCCTCATCCGCACGACGGGATTCACGGCGGAAGAACGTTATGAATTTATCAATCGTCAGCTCGTCGAGACCACGCAGTCGACCAAGGCGGTCGCGATGCTGCTGAAAGAGATCTTCCCGGATACGGAGATCGTCTACACCAAGGCGCGCCTGGCCTCGGAATTCCGCCAGGAGTTCGGCCTCCTGAAGTCGAGGAACTTCAACGACCTGCACCACGCGGTCGACGCGTATCTCAACGTCGTCGTCGGCAATGTCTATCACAGCAGGTTCACCAAGCAGTGGTTCCTCGAGAAGAAGGATTCCGAGGATGCGAAGAAATACAGCATCAAGACCAAGACCCTATTCAATCCGGAGCACACCGTGACCTGCAGGGGAGAGACCGTCTGGAGCCCGGAGATGTTCCGCACGGTGAAGAAGACGGCCGTGAAGAACACCGCCCACTTCACGAAGTACGCGTTCTTCAAGACCGGAGGCCTGTTCGACCAGCAGCCGGTCCGCAAGGGCAGCGATCTCATCCCGCTTAAGAAAGGAATGCCGACGGAGGAGTACGGCGGATACAACAAGTCCGGCGTCATGTTCTACATTCCGGTGAGATACCGTGACAAGAAGAAGCACCCGGTCATCATCATGTCCGTCGAGCTGCAGTACGGAAAACGATTCCTGAAGGACGAGGAGTTCGCGAAGGAGTACGCGGTTCAGCGCCTGAAGTACACGCTCGGAAAGACCGTGGACGAGATCTCCTTCCCGATGGGGCTCAGGCCGTGGAAGGTCAATACGGTGCTGTCGCTGGATGGGTTCAGGGTATGTATCGCTGGTACAGGAAATAAGGGACGGAGTCTGGTAGCGCAGCCGATCATGCAGTTTTCCGCGGCACCATGCTGGAATGTGTACCTGAAGGCGATTGAGTCCCTGGTGCGGAAGAGCAACGAGTACGACAGATACGTCTACGACGAGCGGTACGATAAGGTCAGCGTCGAGAAGAACCGGGAACTCTACGATCTGTACATTGATAAGCTTCAGCACTCGATCTACAGGAAACGCGTGAATAATCCGGTAAAAACGCTGGTCGAAGGATCGGAGAGGTTTGACCAGCTCGATGTCATCGAACAGGCTAAAGTGCTTCTGGAAATTCATAAAGTGTTTGGTAAGAATTCTTCAGGTGGATGTAATTTGGAGGCAGTTGGAGGTAAACCAAAGAGTGCGGCGACGGTAAGCTTCAGCAGTACAATTTCGAATTGGAAAAAGAATTACAGCGATGTCCGCATCGTCTATTCCTCCCCAGCGGGGCTCTGGGAGCGGACATCGGAGAATCTTTTGGAGTTGGTCGAATGAGTTGGAGAACAGTAATCATAGGCAGCCAGTCCAAGCTGGACTACCGGATGGGGTATCTGGTGATCCGGAAACCGGACGTGCAGAAACAGACGCAGAAGATCCTGATCGACGAGATCCGGACGCTGGTCCTGGAGAACCCCGCTGTCTCGATCACGGGATACCTCCTGAGTCAACTGATCGAGAAGAAGGTGAAGGTGATCTTCAGTGATACGAAGCGGAGCCCGACGGCGGAGCTCGTTCCCTACTACGGGAGCTGCGACAGCCCCGCCAAGATCCGCAGACAGATGACCTGGACGGAAGAGACAAAGGGAGAGGTCTGGAAGGCGATCGTCTCAGAGAAGATCCGCAACCAGGCGAGATTCCTGTTCGAACTGGATAAGGATGAAGAGGGAAAGCTGCTATCTTCCTACGTCCGTCAGGTAGAACCGATGGATAAGACGAACCGGGAGGGTCATGCAGCCAAGGTGTACTTCAACGCGGTATTCGGCATGGACTTCCTGCGCGGGGCCGATGATCCGATTAATTCCGCCCTGAATTACGGCTACAGCTTGCTGCTGTCTTCCTTCAACCGGGAGATCGCAGCGAGCGGTTACCTGACGCAGCTGGCGCTGTTTCACTGCAATACGGTTTGAGAGTGATGATAAATCGTAAGGCTTCAATACAACATTTCCACGTCTTCGCCGTACTCATCGTTTGAGAGTGATGATAAATCGTAAGGCTTCAATACCTCAAGCTGCGACTCATAGCCCGGGACCTGTTTGAGAGTGATGATAAATCGTAAGGCTTCAATACCATATGCCGGCATATGTGTTACTATATAGAGTTTGAGAGTGATGATAAATCGTAAGGCTTCAATACCTACACGTGGTATCAGTTCAAATTCGCTTAGTTTGAGAGTGATGATAAATCGTAAGGCTTCAATACGATTCAGAAAGGAGAATGATCAATGAATAGGTTTGAGAGTGATGATAAATCGTAAGGCTTCAATACCAGCTGGCTCTCCACTGAATGCACCATACGGTTTGAGAGTGATGATAAATCGTAAGGCTTCAATACTTTCAGGCTCAAACTTTTTTCAAACATTTAGTTTGAGAGTGATGATAAATCGTAAGGCTTCAATACACGTCGTTGCACAGTCATGCAGCTCTGCAGGTTTGAGAGTGATGATAAATCGTAAGGCTTCAATACGTTCGGGTTGATGATGGCCAACTCGATCGGGTTTGAGAGTGATGATAAATCGTAAGGCTTCAATACTGATCAACTTGACCTCACCCTGTTTCAGCTGTTTGAGAGTGATGATAAATCGTAAGGCTTCAATACCGGTCGTTGGGTAATTCTTCAAAGTAATATGTTTGAGAGTGATGATAAATCGTAAGGCTTCAATGTCCGCCCGAGTGCACGGGCGTCTTCTTTCTGAATTCCGTGCAATCGTGATCCAACACCGATTGCTTTCTTTAGAATATTGAAAAACCAAAACATCAATAGGATAGACACCATCCATCTTCACCTGTAAAATAAAGATAACATTCAGTCAACGAAAAACAAAAAAGGAGCCGCCATGCTTAAAATCAAAACCACCCCGAACCTGTACGGCGTAACGCTCATGGGCGATTACGACGACCTCGACCAGCTTTACGACAGCCTGTTCCGGTACCTGAGCTTCTACAGCGATAATAATATAGATATCATGCCGCGTGCGGAGTACGAGTTTCTGCTTTCCCTGAACTATGACATCCGGCACTGTTATCAGGGGGACAGAGGATTCGAGTCCGTGGACAACCACCCAGGTCGTTTGCAGGACTTGGGAAGTGGGGATTTCGGGTTCCCGCCAAAGGTACGCAAACACTATAACGATCTGTACAGGAAACACAAGGGCGGCAACCTGTACTTCAGCGTCGAGATCCTGTACCCGCTCATCTTCCACTACATGGCATCATTTGCTATGGTTCTCGACGACAGTCCAGAGAGCAGGTGGTTTGACACTAAGGATGAACTTGGACGGCCCTGGAGAGATACCTATACCTGGATCGATGCGATGCGCGACCGTGCAGCAGTAGCACATTTTCAGTCGCTCATGTGGGAGAATGTCCAGGATTTATTTGACAAAGACCTGGCCGGCGCTATTTACAGCTACACTGTTTCTGCTGACGAACTGGCCGCGCCATTATCCATGTACTGCGAAGCCGTAGTTCATTCAGAACTGGTCAACTTTCCGTCGCTGACCAGGCAGCAGAAGATCGCCTTCCACGTCGCGAGCCTGTTTGAGATTCTCGGCACGGCTGACATCGAGGCGCATCCGAGGAAGCGCCGTGCGGAGAGGGGCCTGCTGGAAGAGGTGTATCGTCAGGTGAACGGCGAAGACACGCACAAGCTTATCGGCCAGCGCGAATTCTTCGACCTGCTGAGGAGCGCCATCGATCCGGATAAACCGCTGTACCGCGACGTGTTCAACAAGTTCCTTGACGATACCTTCGGCGTAATGCCGGATGAAGCCCTCGATGACAGAGCGTTCGACTGGTAGTAAGCGTTCGAATAGTAGGATAAGTACGATTTGATTACGGAAGATTAATATGGGGCTGTGAAAAAAACAGCCCCTTTTTCGATGTGCTGGAATTGCGACGACGGCTAGGAATTTGGGAATTTCCATGATAGTTCGCCATTTTCCCAGGCACCACTGATATGATCACCCTAAAGTAGACAGCAAAAAGATCGAAATCTACTTTAGGGGG
>CAIFEY010000037.1 GCA_903789635.1 uncultured Eubacteriaceae bacterium | reverse complement strand
ATCTAAAAAAACCGTTACACTTTTCCCGTGTCTACTTGACAGGGACCTGATCATCGGGGCACGGCAAGGGCGGACGGCGCCGGCATTCGTAAAAGAGGGACTTGGATTGGATAATATGAAGCGCCGTCTATTTGTGATAGGCGATCCGCGAGGAGAGGGAGTAGATCCGGCGGTTTGGGCGGCGCGTGGATCGGTGTGGCATAGCGCTGCAAACGCTGTTAGGATGGTTCGGGCGGTCAGGCAACTGTATATAGTAGGAAATGGGTTTGACGCGAGGCAATATTGAGAGTATTCTTAAATTACGAATAGTTTACATTCATGGGAGGGCTTGTTATGAAAAAACCGCTGAAACTCAGTAAGGAGAACGGGTGCGTCGTGCCGTGCCTCGCAGACGTGCCAGAGGGGGCGGGGATGATTGTCATCTACGTCCACGGATTCGAGAGCTGCAAGGAGTGCATGACGGCGAAGGTGCTGTTCCGCAGGATGCCGCCGGAGGGGATCGGCGTGATCTCGTACGACCAGCCGGGGCACGGTGAGGCGGAGGCCCGGGACGAGTGGATCGGCATCGAGGCGTGCATGGACAGTCTGCAGGCGGTGGAGAACTACGCGCATGAGAAGTATCCGGAGGCGGAGATTGTATACTTCGGTTCGAGCTTTGGCGCGTACGTCACGGGGCTGTACATCAGCTCGCGGGAGCATTTGGGCGACAAATTCTTCATGCGCAGCGCGGCGGTGAACATGCCGTGGCTGCTGCTCGGCCCTCCGGGAAGTGAGCCGGACCCGGAATCGCTGGCTTTGCTGAAGAAGCAGGGCTACCTGCAGCCGAACCTCGGCGTCGGCGACCCGGTCAAAGTTCCGGAGGCGATGTTCCAGGACCTGAAGGAGCACGATCTGTTCGAGGAGTTCAATCCCGACGCGTTCGGAAAGACGGCGTGCCGCATGGTGCACGGCGAGAAGGACATCGTGATCGATCCGAAGATGGCGTCCAAGTTCGCCGATAAGTTCGGCATCCCAATCGTCTTCATGCTCGGCGAGGGCCATTCCATCAGCCTGAAGCCGGACAGCCCGGACGTCGTCATGGACCATGCGATCGCGTTTTTCCGCGGGGAAGATGGGGGAGATAAGGCAGAATAGCAGCTTCGCCGGTGTGCCGCGCGCCGCAGTATTCGCAGACAAAATAAGTACGGAACAGCAGTAATACGGCAGCTGATGGCCGAGCCGCAGTTTTCCAGTGCATGCCGCCGCCGACGAGACAGGGGCACCGCGCGCCGCGGAAAAGACACGGCCAGGCGAGGTGCTGGACTTTCGGCGCGGCTCGGGATGCGCGCGGCTCGGTGATGAGAGCCGCAGGTGCCCGGCAGGTCGGTGCGTGGGGCGGCGCAAGTAAATTTTGTCGTATATGCACAAGTATTGAGAAAATCTTTGTGTAATGATGTAACAGCATGGTATAATATTAAGAGTTATCAGAGAATAATGGGCAATTTTCAGGGGAAGGAGAGACCATAATGAAGAAAACCAAGGGATTTATTGCGGAGTTTAAGGAGTTTATCCAGCGCGGCAACGTCATGGACATGGCAGTCGGTATCATCGTAGGTTCTGCGTTCACGGCGATCGTCACTTCGCTGGTCAATGATATGCTGATGCCGATCATCGGCATGATCCTGAAGGGGATCAACATCGCGGGACTCAGCGTCCAGATCGGGTCGGCGACACTGAAATACGGCAATTTTATTCAGACGATCATCAACTTCCTGTTGATTTCGCTCTGTGTATTCATCATGATCCGCATGCTCAGTAAGCTGAGCCGAAAGAAGGAAGAAGAGGAAGAGGCCGCGCCGGCTCCGGACGAGAACATCGTTTTACTGACGGAGATCAGGGATCTGCTGGCTGATCAGAAGAAAGACATTAAGGAGGATAAGTAATGAACTGGGGAAAAATTCACGCGTGCAGCGCACTGGTTATGACGGCGGCGGCACTCATCTGCGTCTGCTCGGGGCATAAGCTCGTGTCGGGCAGAAAGGGCAAGCCGGAGGCAAAGGAAGCCGAGTAACAGAACGCTGCGCATCTCGGGGCGGACTTTGCGCTTTACAATTGTATACGCAAGAACACGGGCACCATCAGTTCGGGGATTACGGACAGCGTAAGCTCCCAGCGAAATACGGGCATCCGAAGCGCGCTAGGTCCTCGTGACAGACAATTTTATACTCAGAACTCAAGGGATTTCGGGAGTTGCACTAAAAGGAGTGCAACTCCAACGAAATCCCGTTTTCGTTCTTCGTAAAATTGTACCTGTTACTGCGGAATCGCTTGCTTCGGGTGCCCGTGTTTTGGCATTTTTTGTTCGGCGGGGGCTGTGATTGAGCGCGGCTGTGAAGGTTAATTGGGGTGAGTGTTGGAAGAGGTGCGCTTCCTTATGCAGTTGCCCTCACGATTCGCGAGCTGGTTGCGAAGCGAGAGTGATGGGAACTGCTAATGCTTTGGGAGACCTAGCCCTGTGATTGCCAAGCGGCGACCGTCGCACAGGCAGAACAGAGGCAGGTTCCCCTTGAAACTTTCCCAAGAGCACGAGCGGAGCGCGAAGTGTGATTGGATGAAAGTGACCGTACGGCCCAAGAGAGCGAGCTATAAGCGAAGCTCGATTGGTTTGCCGCAAGTCGTATGGCGGGGCTCGGAAGCGAGATGGCAGTCGCTGCGAAATCGTTCGTTTCTGGCGCCCGTATTTTGGGAGCTTTATGCGGCCGTAATGCGCTTGCTGAGGGCGGCCGTGTTTTGGCATTTTTTGTCCGGCGGGGGCTGTGATTGGAAGAGGCGGTAATGGGAGTCGAGGGATGTGTGAGGGTGAGGCGCGGGGCAGGGGAAGTAGGTTGCCGATTCCTCGGCGGGGCTCGGAATCGGGATTATAGACGCGGCGACGGCATAAATGGTACGACCTGCGGCCAGCTAATCGAGCGTCGCCGTTGGCTAACTCTCTTGGGCCGCAGCAGCATAAGCAGTCCGCATCACGCTCGCTTCGCCGCCAGCTCGCGAATCGTGAGAGCGACTGCATTACGGTCGCCGCGAAAAGGAAGGAATCTGCCTCCGCTTACGCGTTCGCCAGATTCCTTCGATTTTTTCGCCGCGCGCTCTGAATGCCTGAATGGCGCGCGGCGAGCAGCCCGCCGGCCACTTGGGTGGCTGGGGTTGGGGCCGCGGGCCAATGGTACGCAGCTTCCCGTTGGTCAGCTGCGTGCGATGCGTTCCCGCAAAGGAGCATCGCCCTTCGGGACACTGGAACTGTCCTCGCGGGACATCGGACGGGCCCTCGCGGGATGCCGAGATGGAAAATACCGGGGCGTCGGATACTGGAGAAATGTTCAGGGATACTGTATACACCAATTACTGGCAGAGGCGATGCCGTGATGAGCACGATCGACGTTTTTTCGGATGGCTTCGCCTGGAAAAACCGCCTCAAAATTCCAGCCTCCGGACTCGGCGGCTTCGGGCTGCATATTTGGTTTAGTCAATACGAATTAGGAGTGGTTTTATGAAGAAATCAAAAAACGTTCTGTCAATTTTTCTCGAAGAAGAAAATATGAATTCTTGTTCGTCGATCTGTACACGAAAATGCTGCGAACCACTCCTCTGTTCCCCATCTCGATGAATAGAGAGCACTTGTGATATCGCTATCCGAATGCGACTTTAATCAAACCTAAAGTTGTCAGAATCCATTAGCTCTATGTCAAGAATCACCATTCGATTACAGCGATTTCTGACGTCGATACTCATTATCATTAATTCGATTGCGCACAACCGTTTCTAAAATCGCAGATCTTCACACATAACCTAATTAAATTTTTAACATTCCCGAGAACGGGATTCTTCACAGTTTGACAAAACCCCTCTGCCTGTACCAATTGTGGATACTGTATACTTTCTTCATCAACCCCTGTGTTTGAACACTCCGGTAACCTGGAGGACGACGAGGACGACGCGGCGATAACATTTTTCCCATCAGCCCCCGTGTTCGAACCCTCCGGTGCCCCGGAGGGACACTACCTTGCCTGGAGGTCTGCGCGGCGACGGCATTACTGTTACCATCAGCAGCGCGTCTCATAAAGGAGGAGCCTGCGCTTTATTGAAGCAAGGTCTGAAAAACATGAAAATAAAGGGCTGCAAAAAAATGAATTTGCATTTTTTCACAGCCCTTTATTGGTTGAGTTGTTGTATATATGGTTATTTTCTATTCTGTTGAATTGATTTGGCTGGCTTGTATTGGTCATTGATGCCGTCACCCGCGGTGCGTTCCGCAGTGATCGGGGTTCCACAGCTGGGCACTGGGACCGGCGAACGGGGTGCTCCGCGGGCGCTGCATTGGGAAACGCGGCAGCTGCTACGCAACGCGCGTGGTTTTCCTGGCTTTCGCGTAGACGGCCTCCGCGGCATCGCAGATGATGTCGAGAGCCTGATCACACTGCTCACGGGTCACGATCAGCGGTGGGACCATGCGGATGACATCGTCGCCGATCGCGGTGATCAGAAGATGACGGCGCAGGCACTCGTGCTTGACCTCGGTCGCGCTGACGCTGCCGTCGAACTCTACGCCGACGAACAGACCCTGGCCGCGCGCCTCCTTGATGTGCGGAACTTCTCTTCCGAGGCGGTCGATGAAGTAGTTTCCGACTTCCCTCGCGTTGCCCGGAAGGTCGCGCTCCAGGATCTCGTCGATCGACGCGAGTGCGGCGGCGCAGCAGACCGGATGGCCGCCGAAAGTGGAACCGTGCGAGCCCGGCGTGAAGGCAGACGCGGCCTCGTCAGTCGCGCAGACTGCGCCGATCGGCATGCCGCCGCCGAGAGCCTTTGCCATTGAGACGATGTCCGGGCGGATGCCGTAGTTCATGTAGGACATGATGTTCCCGGTGCGTCCCCAGCCGGACTGAACCTCATCGAGGAGCAGCAGCATCTCGTGTTCATCGCAGTATCTGCGCAGGCCGCAGAGGAATTCCCTGGTCGCCGGATGCACGCCGCCTTCACCCTGAACCGGCTCTACCATGATCGCGATGGTGTTCTCCGTGCAGGCGTCGATGAAGGACTGCAGGTTGTTGAATTCCGCGTAGGAGAATCCGGCCTCCATCGGACCGAATCCGATTTGACAGGCATTGTCGGGCTGGCCGGTCGCGGACATGGCGCCGTAGGTGCGTCCGTGGAAGCTCTGCGCCGCCGTGACGATGCTGTATCTTTCCGGGCCGTAGTGTTCGATGCCGTACTTCCGCGCCATCTTGATCATCGCCTCGTTCGCCTCGGTTCCGGTGTTCTGATAGAAGATCTTATCCATGCCGATCGTCGTGCAGATCTTTTCTGCGAGCAGTGCCTGAGGAATCGTGTACGGATAGTTGAAGGTCTGCATCAGGTCGGCGGCCTGTTCCTGGACGGTGCGGACGACGCGCGGGCTGCAGTTTCCCGCCGCGTTGACGGCTACGCCGGCGTAGAAGTCGAGATACGGCTCGTCGTGCTCGTCGTAGAGATACATGCCTTCTCCGCGTTGTGCGACAAAGTCGAACCGCTCGTAGGTCTCAATCATGTACCTGTTAACCTTTGCCTTGATTTCTTCTGCTGTAAAGCCTGTACTGCGAAGTCTCATCTTTCTCTCCCTTTCCTGTAAAACCCTTAATCTCAAGTGTTTTCAATACCGAATCCCTTTCGGTTGATGGACCCATTATAGCAAGAACGCATTCTGGTGAGGATGTGATGGGACACAATGATTATTGTGCAATGCAACAAATAACAAGGGAAGAAAATGGTGGAGAATCACATAAAAAGAGATATAATAGGGAAAGGGTAAATTTCAGGGAAAAGGGTTATTTAGAGATTGTGAGGGTGTAAAGATGTCAATGGATTTGAAAATACTGGTCGATCTGTACCCGGGCAGGGACCTGGTGCTCGCTGCCGGGGCGACGGGCATGCACCGCCGGGTGACCTGGGTGCATATTTCTGAAACGCCGGAGAAGGCGGGGTATCTTAGCGGAGGGGAGCTCGTGATCACGACCGGCGTCGGGCTGGATAAGTGGGATATCGAAGCGGCACTGCTTGAATTGGTGCGGCTTTTTTTCGAAAACGGTGCGGCAGGGGTCGTCGTCAACGTTGGGGAGTATATCCGCGAGATCCCGAAAGAGGTATGTTCGTTCTGCAATGCGCATGACTTTCCGCTGTTTACGCTGCCCCGGAAAGCGCCTCTCGAGCGGTTCATTCAGCCGCTGACCGAACGAATCGTCCGGGACAACGTCAGTGAGGAGGAGGTTCGGACGGCGTTCAAGAATGCAATCTTTTTCCCGGATCAGCAGGAGCGCTATCTGGTTCCGCTGTCGGATCACCATTTCCGCCGTGAGGACCGTTACGCGATCTGTGTGATGCGCGTGGTCAATACGTCGTCAGACCCGTATGCGCTCGCAGAATCCATCAAAACAAGGCTTTGGAACCACCTCAGGGAGATTTATCCCAAGTGCGCAGTGTTCACTGATGAACGGGACATCATCGCCGTGATTTCCACGCCGCATACGGCGCAGGTACGCGTGCTGGCAGAAGATCTTCTCGACCATGTCTGCTTTCTTCTGCCGCTGAACCAGGAGAAGGTGTACATCGGGATCGGGAAGCTGACCAAGAGCATGCGCTGCATCTACAAGAGCTACCGCCAGGCGGAGGCTATCGTGAAGCTGCAGATGAACGGATCGATTCCGCAGGAAAAGATCTTTTTCACCGATATGGGCGCATACCGGCTGCTGCTGGGCATCGAGGACGACGAGATCAAACAGGAGTATTACAGCCAGGTTCTGGGGCCGCTCGTGCGTCATGATCAGGAGAAGGACACGGATCTGACGAGTGTGCTGAAGCTCTACCTGCAGAACGACGGCAGCATCACGAGGACGGCTTCCAAGATGTTCGTTCACAGGAATACCGTGAACTATAAAATAAATCAGGCGTCCAAGATCCTGAACATGGATCTTGGACGCCTGGATAACCGAATGCAGCTGATGCTGGCGTTCCTGGTTCACGACATGCTGTAAGCGCGGTTGGTGCGCGCGGCGCCGAATCTTTAGGCGTTGAACCGCTTCTCGAAGTTTCCGATGACGCGGGCGTGGTCGACGAGGATGACGAACGCGTGCGGGTCGTGCTTGGCGACGATTTCCTTCAGCAGGGGCTCCTCGTACTTGGAGATGACGGTGACCAGGACGTGGGAGTCCTCCTTGGTGTAGGCGCCGGCGCCCTCCCAGTTGGTGACGCCGCGCTTGAGCTCGTTCATGATGGCGGCAGCGACGCCCTCCTTCTTGGTGAAGATCATCGCTTCCAGCTTGATGTTCTGGACGTGGACTTTGTCGATGCAGACTCCGGTCATGACGGCGAAGATGATGGAGTACAGCACGGTCGGGATGTCGTAGATGAACAGGCAGATCGCGTAGATGCAGATGCTGATGAAGATGCCGATGTTGCCGACCTTGAAGTCCGGGTGGGTCTTTGCCAGACAGACGCCGATCAGGTCCTGGCCGCCCTGGGAGCTCCCGGCGCGAAGCACGAGGCCCGCACCGACGCCGGATCCGAGGCCGCCGACGATGGCCGCGAGCAGGTGGTCCGTGATGATCGGGGTCTTAGGGATCGGGATCAGTGTCAGGAACGCGGACGCCATGACGATGGAGACCAATGTTTCCAGGCAGAAGCGCTTTCCCATCACCTTATATGCCATCGCGAAGAACGGCAGGTTGATCAGGAAGTAGATGATTCCGAGGTAGTCCATGCCGGGAATCTGCGGGACGTGCAGCACCTGCAGCAGGAACAGACGCAGAAGCTGTGCGATTCCGGTGAAGCCGCCGCTGTAGAAGTGCAGCGGGTTGATCGCGATGTTGACGCCCGCGGCGTAGGAAAGGTTTCCCAGGACGACGAGTGTGATTTTGCCGAGAATCTTGTTGCGCCTGAGTGAACGGATGGTTTGCATTTTAGGGTTCTCCTTAACATGTTAGCATTGCAGTTTTAATATCCTTTGACAAAAAATATTCTACATCGACCCTGCTGAGAAATAAACAGCAAATCGGGGAAAAGAAAACTTGTCTGATGGGAAATATGTTTGTATACACAACTTCAACGTGATAAAATTATAGGGTACTTAAAAAACTGGCCGCGCCAGACGCGCGCGACCCTAAATATGCGCCGCCGCGGGGACTGCGCGGCCGGGCAGCAGCCGGAAACCAGATAACAGTCAACAAATATCAAATATAAGAATACGAAGGGGTAATAACAATGATGAATGCAGAGGAAATCATCCGTTTCATCGGCGAGGCGGAGAAGAAGACACCGGTAAAGGTATACGTGAAGGAGAAGGCTCCGATCGACTACGGCAGCGCGAAGGTGTTCGGGGACAAGGATAAGGTCGTGTTCGGCGACTGGAAGGAGCTGAAGCCGATCCTGGAGGCAAACAAGGACAAGATCGAGGACGCACTTGTGGAAAATTCTTCCAGAAACACGGCGGTTCCGCTCCTCGACATGAAGGAGATCGACGCGAGGATCGAGCCGGGCGCGGTCATCCGTGACCAGGTCACGATCGGTAAGAACGCTGTCATCATGATGGGAGCGGTCATCAACATCGGCGCGGTCATCGGCGAGGGCACGATGATCGACATGGGCGCGATCCTGGGCGGCCGCGCGACGGTCGGAAATCACTGCCACATCGGTGCGGGAACGGTCCTGGCTGGTGTTATCGAGCCGGCGAGTGCGACTCCGGTCATCATTGAGGACGATGTTCTGATCGGCGCGAACGCGGTCGTGATCGAGGGCGTGCACGTCGGAAAGGGCGCGGTCGTCGCGGCCGGGGCAGTCGTGATCGAGAACGTCCCGGACAACGCGGTCGTCGCGGGATGCCCGGCGCGCGTGATCAAGATGAAGGACGAGAAGACGTCGAGCAAGACGGGACTCGAGGATATGCTGAGGAAACTGTAATTTATCAGTGATATTGGCGGTCCGGCCGGCCGTTTGGACGGCAGACGGCGTGGTGGCTGCGGCGGGCGAGGGCTTTGCCGCGGAAAAAGGAAGACCGCGTTTGTCGGCGCGGCCGGCTGAACTGCGGTGAGTGTGGACTTTGCCGCGGATAATGGGTTAATTCGGCACCGCCAGGCAGTGGCGGCGGATGAGGGGATAGTTCAATGGGAATTATGAAGGAAAAACTGAATCAGGTGATGTACGGGGCGCAGCGCAGCGCGATCCGGGAGTTCTCCAACCTGGCCAAGGCGACGCCGGGGTGCGTGGCGCTGACGCTGGGAGAGCCGGACTTTGACACCCCGAAGGAGGTGGAGGACGCGGTTGCGGAGGCGTTCCGGAATCACGAGACGCACTACATTCCGAACAACGGAACGCTGGAACTCCGCACGCGGATCGCCGAGTTCGAGAACGAGCGCAATGGTCACAGCTACACGGCGGACAACGTCATCGTCACGGCGGGCGCGGAGGAGGGCGTGTTCCTGTCCCTTTTCGGCATCCTGAATCCCGGGGACGAGGTCATCGCGCCGATTCCGGCCTTCATCATCTACGAGGAGATCACCAAGCTCTGCCGCGGGACGTTCGTCCCGCTCGACACCTCCGACACGGACTTTCAGATTGACAAAGCCAGGCTGGAACGCCTGATCACCCCGCGCACCAAGGCGATCGTGCTGAATTCGCCGAACAACCCGACGGGCTGCGTGCTGGACCAGAAGAGCCTGGACGCGGTCCACGACCTCGCGAAGGAGCACGGGCTGTTCGTCATCGCCGACGACGTCTACCAGCGGCTTGTATACAAGGACGGCTGCCACAGTATCGCGGAATACGAGGACCTGAAGGACCAGCTGTTCCTGGTCCAGTCGTTCTCCAAGCCGTACGCGATGACGGGCTGGAGGATGGGCTACGTCTGCATGGACGCGGAGATCCGGGAGCGCCTGGAGCTGCTGCACCAGTTCATGATCACGTCGACGCCTGCGCCGTTCCAGCGCGCGGCAATTGAGGCCCTGGACTTTGATCCGACACCGTTCCTCAAGACCTACGAGAAGCGCCGCGCGTTCATGCTGCGCCGCCTTTCTGAAATCGGGCTGCCGGTCACCGAGCCGGACGGCGCGTTCTACGTCTTCCCATCAATCCGGGAGCTTGGGATTGGATCGGGTGAATTTTGCCGCAGGATGATCCGAGAGGTCGGACTCGCCGCGACGCCGGGGTTCGCGTTCGGCTGCGACGACCACATCCGCCTGACGTACTGCTACGGCGACGACGAGCTGCGCGAGGGCATGGATCGGCTGGAGAAGTTCGTGAGAATCCTGGAAAGCGAGGGCAGGGCATGATCGACTGGATGAAGGAAGCGGAGGAGAACGAGCGGGAAATCATCGCCTGGAGGCGGGAATTCCACGAGCGGCCGGAACTCGGGAACAAGGAGTACCGCACGACGGAGACGATCACCAGGATCCTGGAGTCCCTCGGCATTGAGACACGCAAGGTTCTGAAGACGGGGGTCATCGGGATCCTGCGCGGCGCCGCAGAGTCATGAAAGGGCCGCACGGTCGCGCTCCGTTCGGACATTGACGCGCTGCCGGTCACGGAGGAGACGGGTCTTCCGTTCGCGTCGTCGTTCCCGGGCGTGATGCACGCGTGCGGGCACGACATGCACATGGCGGCGGCGCTCGGGGCGGCAAAGCTCCTGTCCCTCCACCGCAGCGAGTTCTCCGGGACGGCGGTGTTCATCTTCCAGCCAGATGAGGAGGGCGACGGCGGTGCCAAGCGTATACTGGATACCGGCATTCTGGATGAGCTCGGGGTGCAGGAGGTCTTTGGCGCACACGTGAATCCGTCGCTGACGGCGGGCACGATCGGCGTCAAGTACGGCCGTTTCTACGCGGCCGCGTGCATGTACGACGTCACCGTCCACGGAAAGGGCACGCATGGTGCGGAGCCGGAGAACGGCACGGACAGCCTCTACGCCGCGGCCAAGATGTGCGCCGCCCTCAAGGAGCTGACCGGCCGCTACGACGGGGAGCGCGCGGTGGTCACGGTTGGCTCCTTCCACGCCGGGACCGCGAGAAACATCATCTCCGATCACGCCGACTTCTCCGGCATCCTGCGCACAGCGGGCCTCGACCTGCGCACTGAGCTGGAGGGCAGCATCCGTTCCATTTTGACAAAAATCGCCGCCGACTGCAGCGTAACCTTCGACCTGCACATGGTTGATGGCTACGTGGGCGTCACCAACCACGACGGGCCGACGCGCCTGGTGCAGGACACCGCATCGCAGCTGCTCGGCGCGGACCACGTGGTCGTCGAAGAGGACGCCAGCATGACGACCGAGGACTTCGGCTTCTACCTGCTGCAGTACCCGGGCGCCTACTACCACATCGGCGTCGGCAGCCCGTACCCACTCCACAGCCCTAAGATGTGCCCCGACGAGTCCGCCCTGCGCACCGCGTCGGCCGTGCATGCGGCGGTGATGTTTGAGGGGATGCAATAAGCTGCGATGAAATGATCTAACGGTGGCGGGGCGGGCGCGCGCGGCGATGCTGCTTGAAGCGATGAAAAAGGAGATCATTCGCACTTCCGGAACACATTGAGCCCTGCCGAAGGCGGCGGCTCGACGAGTGTTCTGTCGGCACGAATGATCTCCTTTATAATGTTATAGTGCGCGTGCGGGCGCGCATGGGGTCGCTGCCGGGCGTCGATGTCAAGTTCGATATCGAAGCGCCGTCTTTTTGCACGAGATGATCATGGTGGAGGGGCGGGCCGCCGCTTGTCAGTGGAATTCGGCGGCGATTCGGACGAGCCTTGGCGGGGAGGGATGGTTGTATACAGGATCCACCATTTTCTGACAGCAATGATAGCATGATTGCGATTTCGGCGCCCGGATCTCCCGGATCGGCGGGGGTATGGCGAGCCGGAGTTAGGAATTACGCCCATACGGTGGCCATTTTCCCAACAGTCCAAAAAAAGTTAGGTAAAATGGCGCCGAAAATCCGTCTTTCCAAAATTGCGTGGAGACCGGCGGGCGCACCCAGCGCTGCGGACGGAGCCCGATCATCGATTTGACCAGGGCGCCCGCCATCGTCGACTGCACCGCCGCCGTCATTCTGGACATGTTGCGCAATTCGCCGCACAACATGGTTATGTTGTCGTTCGTTTTCCAGCGGCGGCGGCGGTGCACCGATCGACTGTTGATAATCGTCGCCCTCGATATACCCCTATAGGGTATAGCAAACCTATGTGTCGCCGCAGGTGACTTGGGAATTAGAGGCTAATAGGCGTCATTTTCCTAAATTTCCGGAGGTGGGTGGGAAAATGGAGATTTATCGAGCAAATTCCAAACTTTCAGGCTGCCGACGTCTCCGCCTCATCTAGATCGCGTCCGTTTTCCGGCGGCGGTCGGTATGCCTCGTTCGCTGTGCGTCCCCGACGGTAAGTTCCCTCATAGAAATTCCAATATAATGTCTAATATCATATAACAAAAAGCAGGGATGCGGAAAATGAACGATCATTTTCCGCATCCCCAGTTTTATGCAGTTATGGGTGACTTCTTCCAGAGTCACCGGAGTATTACAGTTATGAGTGATTGTACGAATCACTTTTTATATGGAGGATGGCGGGGCACACCCTGATGCGGGGCGCCCCGCCCGGCAATTGCAGTTCAGCGGTGCCGGCCGCATTCATCCATAAGGCGTTGACGGCGGCGCCGGGGTAATGGCGCATTTCGTCCTGCGGCGCCGGTTATACCGTGCAGCGGACGATGTACATGCCGTCCTCGAAGGTGTCGACGTAGATGTAGCCGCGGTCGTCGACGAGGACGTCCTCGGTGATGGCGACCTTAGGGCCTGGGAGGAGTGTTCCTTCCTCGTTGTCGAACCAGTTCGGGCCCTGTGGATCCGGCGGCAGGAAGTATGCGATCTCGCGCGGTACGAACGGGTCGGAGACGTCGTAGATGCGCAGTCCTGCGTGGAAGTAGCAGTTGTAGACGCGGTCGTCTCTCTTCTCGTAGCAGTCCTGACCGAACTGGTCGAACATGTTGTGCGGGCCGAAGACCGCGCGGACGCCGTCGACGACGTTGAAGTTCTCGCCGTGTGTCCAGCCTTCCGGGATTTCCGGATACGGGAATACGGAGATCAGGCTCGGGTTGGCAGGATCGGTCAGCTCGACCATGCCGATCATGTTCATCGGCTGTGTCGTGATCTTGTGGAACATGCCGGTCTTGCGCTCGTTGCAGAAGTAGCGTACACGCTCGGCCTCTGTCGTGACGATGCCGTATGGGCGGTCGCCGAGCGGCATTGCCGTGTGGACGGCCATTCCGCCCTGTCCGTTGCCGAAAGGCGGGTTCAGCGGAAGGTTTCCTATGAGCTGCGGACGGGTTTTGTCATGGACATCGACGAGCTGGTAGCCGACGTTCGGCGCTGCGACGTACATGATGTCGTCCTTTACGGTTACGGCGTGGATGTTCGGGAGCTTCAGGAAGGCCTCTGTGCCGACCTCCGGGATCGTGTCTGCCTTCTTGTTTGCGAGGTACTGGCCGTCGTTCCAGTAGCTGCCGACTTCAACCGGGTTGGTCGGGTCGGAGATGTCGACGATGCGGATGATGTATCCGAGGTAGTTGCGCTTGCTGCCGACGATGTAGACGTAGTCGCCGCCGTTGTAGAAGGAGCGGTGAGCGCCAGGGCCGTCCTCGCACTCGAACTGGCCCAGGAACTTAGGGTTCATCGGGTCGGTCGCGATGTCGTAGATCTTCATTCCGCCCCAGAACGGCATCTCGTGCGTGCCGTGCAGGACGCGCATCGTTCCGCCGTAGAAGCAGAGGAGCTTGCCGTCGCCGGTCTGGATCTTAGCCAGGCTCTGTCCGTCGTGGACCTCACCCAGCCAGTCGCCCTCGACCCACTTGGAGGTCGGGTGCTCCGGGTCCGTGACGTCGACGATGTTGAAGCCGTTGTCGCGGAAGCATGCCGTGTAGATGTAGTATTTTCCTTCCGGCGACTTGTACATCGCCATCTGGAATCCCGGCTTCTTGTTCAGGTCAGTATAGCCGATGTAGTCGATATTCTTCGTTAACATTTCTGTTCTCTGACTCATATCTTTTCCTTTCGTGTCTCTAATTCCCAATGGATGCCGCGGCGGGCGAGGGGATTTCCTCTCCCCGCGTGCCGCAGCATATTATATTACTATTTATTTATTGTCCGTTCCGTGTTTTGATCACGGGGTGCTTGACCGTTCTTTCCTATTATTATTGCCTGTTCCTGGTATACGATAACATTATTTATATAGTGATATCGTATTTTGGCTCGTTCTTTTGGAATGCCAGATTCACGCTGCCGCGTTCTAGAAGCGCGGATTGGATCCACTTCTTCGGAATGTCGGATCCGCGCCGCGGCGGCGTTCTGCCGCGTCCGAGAAGCGGATCGGATAGAACTCACTTCTTCGGAATGCCGAATCCGCGATTCCGCGGCGTTTCCCACGTCCCGCGGCGCCGTGCCGCTTCCGACGATCGGACGCGGCCGCTATTTCTTCACGCCGGCCATGAGCTTCTGCAGGCGGTCGACGAGGGCGCCGACGTAGAAGACGCCGACGAGCATGGCGGCGCCGATCTGAATCGTGAGGCTGCCGAGCGATACGCCGCGGGCGAGGTTCATCGTCAGCATGCCGATCGCCCAGCCGCTGAGCCATGCCGGGAGGAAGAATACCTTCGGGAGGCTGAGTGCGGCGACGACCGCGATGAAGCCGAGTACGAACAGCGTGACGAACAGGGTCAGCGGCCCGCCGAGGATGCCGGCGAACGCGGAGCCCGTGACGAGTGCGCTGATCAGTGCCCAGATGTCGCCGGCCAGGAAGCCGAGCGAGATCTTGACCGCGTCCTGGAATTTATTTCCGTTGGCCCCGTAGATACCCGCGCAGATCAGTGCGATCGGTCCGACGCTGATGTGCAGGTACGGCGCACTGACCGCCCAGAGGGGCGGGAGCAGCGCAACCAGGAAGGCCAGCGAGAGCATTTCTTTTCTTGCCTGGTTCATTTTTTGTCCCTAACGTCCATTAAGCAGCAGGCCGGGCTAACGCATCGTGATGTAGCCGTGGTACTGGTTCATGTTGTCGGAACGGGCGATGTCGGACAGGAAGATTCCGATGAATCCGTAGGACTTCTTCAGGTAAGGGAAGTCGGAGGTCTCTGCCCAGGACGGCTTCTTGACGATCTTGGAGGCCTTCTCGACGGCCTCGACCCACGCGGTCTGGCATGGGAACCACATCTCGACGATGCGGTCGAAGTCGCAGTTGTTGACTTCCTTCATGATGCGGCTGGACAGGCAGCGTGTGACCTCGTCCTGCGCGGTGAAGGCAGGGATGAACTCTTCCTTCAGCCAGCGGTCGCCCTCATCGCGGGAAACGCCCTCCGGATAGCGGACCATGAATTGCCAGCGGTAGTTCGGGCCGTCCTCGACCGTGCGGCCCTCGCCCTTGAAGTCGTCCTCCCACCAAACCGGGATGAACGCGAAGACGAACGGTACCGTGCCGAGCTCCTCATTTCCCTTGACGGATCTCGCGTCGTCGCCTTCCATGTTCTGCTCCTCGGCCTTGTTGATCATGTGGGAATGACCGGTGTCCGGGAGGTTGTTCTGCCAGATCAGGACGTCCTGCGGGAAGTACTCGGTCAGCGCCTTGTGGTGCGTGAACTCGCGCAGGTCGTTCGGGTTTGCGAGCCAGTAGTGCTCGGTCATCTGCATGCGGACTGTTCCGAAGCGGTCGCCGCCCGGAGGTACCGGCAGTGCCTGGTAGAACGCGTACTTGGAAACGTACGGTCCGAACTGGGAGATGCTGTCCGGAACGTGGTAGCGGTACAGCCAGTTCTCAAGCTTGATGCGGTAGTCTTCATGGGCGAGGTCGACCAGGATGATGCTCCTCACCGGATAAAAATCAGGTTTTCTCATTTTTATAATTCTTCCTTTCTGAGTCTGTTCTGCGAGTATTCGGCAGCAGCCGCGGTGTGCGGGGCGGGCAGGCAACCTTTGTCCGAGCCTTATACGCGGCCTATGGTCTCCTGATTCAGGGACAAAGCCAGGCAGGACCAGGAGTATAAAGATTCGCCGGCACACAGGGGATTCCCCGGTACCGGCGGTTCGTTTTTAGCTTATCTCTCCGGTACGAGCGGCTGGATGAAGTCGTTGTAGGCCTTCTTGCGAGCCTTGAATTCCGGATCGGACTTGAAGTCCTTCAGTTTTCCTTCGTTTTCCTTGATGTCGTCTACGTGGATGAACTTTCCGGACATCGTGTCGTGTGCCTTGTGCTCATCTGCTGGATCGAAGACGAACTTGATCTTTCGGTCCACAACCTTGATCTCTCCCTCGAGTCCGCAGGCGCAGCAGATTGCCTTGGTCGCGTCGTCGTTCAGGAAGAAGTTTCTGTTGTGGCAGTGCGGACATACTCCAGGATCTCCTAAGTACTGCGCGTCGTCGTAGCCCTTCAGTGTCTCCTTGACCAGGTTGTATCCGACTTCATGAGCGCGTGCAACCTTCTCGTCGTCCATGACGATGGACTTGGACCAGGAGAACGTAGCGGTGTCGACGATCTTCCACATCGGTGTCAGTGCCTGGTTTCTGAAGTCGCACTCGATTCTGGTCGCCCAGTCGGATCCGCCGATTCCCATGTATGCAACCGTCTTAGGCTTCATCATTCTCGGGTCCGGAGCCGTTCCGTTGGTCTCTTCTGCGATCTTGGTTCCTACCTGGATCATCGCGGTGTCGTTTCTCGGTCCCATGCGGTCCATAACCGTGTGGAACAGTCCGCTTGCACCCTTCTCGAAGATAGGAATGGAGAAGACGATCGCGTCTGCATCCATCATCTTGTCACGGAGCCAGTCAAAGTCATCCTTCAGGATGCACTTTCCGCCCTTGCCGGTCATCAGGCTGACGACACATGCTGTGCATCCGGTGCAGTGCTCGATGTGGAGCTTGTTCAGGTTGATGAACTGGAGCTCGTCAGCCCCGGCTTCCTTGGCACCCATCAGTGCCTCTCTGCACATCGCGTCGTTGTTTCCGTTTGGCGTTCCGCCGGAAATTCCTAATACTCTCATTGTAATCTCCTCTTAAGTTTAGATAAAACGTTGGTTTCGGTTCGCGGATCCGGTCAATCGGCCGAATCGGTGTTAAATGATAAGTGTATGTTTTCGTTCCCGCGTCCGGCCATGACGGCCTTCGGCGGTCCGCTTCCAAACTCTTTCGTTTTTCGGATCTTACTGGATTTAATGTAAGATCCTGTGGATTGATTGAATCTATTGTGGAGTTGATATTCCGATGCATCAGAGACTCATTACGGCGGGGACAGGCCCCGCTTACTTCCTGTTATCATAATAACAAAGTCGGTTCCGCTTGTATAATGCATTGTCTGTAATGAAGTACATAACCAAATCGTTATGAACGGGCGGCATTGAGTTATGCACGGCTCAGGACAAAGAAAAAACGAATCCTCGCACAAATATAGTTGATGAACACAATCAACCTATATATATGTAAGAAATTCGTTGCAAATGTATCTGAGAATTAAGAAAATCTATCAGGCTGCCATCAGGGGACGCTGCTTCGCCGGCTATTTCTCTTTTGTCCCTGCACCGTCCGAGCGGGACGCGATGATCTCCTTCAGGTCACGCATCGTGTCCTCGGCGTACTGCTTTCCGGAGCCCGGGACCCACGCGAGGCAGATGTGGTCCTGAATCTCGAGCGGGATGGAATAGATCTCCGGGTCGCCTTCGGCCAGGGACAACTCGTTGACGATGGCCGCGCCCTGTCCGCAGCGCACGGCGCACTGCAGGCTCGCGGAGTTGTGGACGAACCTGAGCTTGGGTGTGAAGCCGTAAGGGGAGAGGTAGCCGGTGATGTCGCGGGCGAGCGTCTCCTCCACGCTGTCCCACGGGGCGTAGAACGTCTCGTCCCTGAGGTCGTACAGGGAAAGTTCTCTGCCGCTTTCCAGCGCCTTTCGGCAGAGCGGGTGGTTCTTGGAGATGATCAACAGCTTTCTGATCGAGCTGCAGTCGATGCATTCGATATCTTCCGTCTCCAGCAGGCGGTTCCGGAGCGTCAGGGCGATGTCGATGCCGCCGGTCAGCAGCATGGTCTTGATCTCCTTCAGGCTGAAGAAGTTGAAGGAGAGCTCCGCGTCCTTGTGCTTATCCGAGAAGCGGCCGAGGAGCTGCTGCAGGATGCCGTCGACGTTCCAGCCCTCGAGGATGCCGACCGCGATCTGCTCGTGGATTCCGTTCTCCATCCGGCTGACCTGCTCGCTGATGTTGCGCAGCTGCGTCTTGGCCCGGCTGAAAAAGTCGTAGTACAGGCGCCCCGCCTCGGTCAGCTCGGTCCGGTGGTTGCTCCGGTTGAACAGGCGCACGCCGAACTCCTTCTCCAGCAGCGCGATCTGGCGCGAGATCGCCGGCTGGGAGACGAACAGCTCCTCCGAGGTCTTGGTGAAGCTGAGGTTGGTCGCTACGGCCATGAAATAGTTGATCTGCTGGCTGTTCATTCTTTCTTCGCCTCTTCCATGTAGTTGTACAGCGTAAACTTGGAAATATTCAGCAGGGTGCAGACCTCCTGCCCGGACTTCTGGATCTTGAACACCCCGCGGTCGTTCAGGAATTTAATGAAGGCTATCTTAGCGTCGCGGTTCATCTGGTCCGGCGGCATGCCGATCTGGCGGATGCCCTCGGTGATCAGTGATTCCATGACGTCCTGGATCGAGATGCTGCCGCCCTCCTCGTGTTCCTTCTGGATCGGCGTGTCAAAGTACTTGCCCTGCGTCATGCCCTGGAACGCGTGCTGCAGGGCGATCAGGCTCGTGATGTCCTGGTTGATGCACATCGAGTAGGCCAGCGTGCCGTCCTCGTTGTAGTAGTTGGCGGTGGAGGAGCGGATCGTGCGCCCGTCGTCCGTGACCGAGATCGTGCGCGGGTGCTTGTGGAAGCTGTTGTTCTCCGTCAGCTCGCGCAGGAACGACTTGGTTGGGCCGTCGCCGACCGTGCGTCCGGTCACGTGCCCATTAACAATGTAGGTAATCGTGTGGTTCAGGTCGTTGGTGAAGTCGTGGACCACAACCTCCGTGTCCGGCCCGAACTGCGCGGCGATGATGTCCGCCGTATCACACAGAATCTCTCGTATATCTTTTTCCATAAGGATTTTCCTTTCTGACAAAATACAATCTGACAAAAAATCAGATGCTTTGCTGTGTAGTCTGGTTTCCTTTGCCTTATTTTAGCATAAATCGCTGAAATTGGGAAAACAAAAAGTATAATAAACTAAAAATAAGTTTGACATTGCTGTACAGAGAGCATATAATGACGTCGAAAGATGAAAATAAGTTTGAAAACAAATCAAAATGGAAGAAAGGAAGGGATGCATGAAAGCGGATGAGGTCATCAAGCAGTTTCTGTCTGCCAAACAAAATTTCATATTTATTGGCGAAGCAGGAAGCGGAAAATCGGAAACGGCGCTGAACTTTGCGCTGGCGGTTCACCGTCTTTCAGACAAGAAGGTTCACTTCTTCGATCTGGACCAGACCAAGCCGCTGTTCCGTTCCCGCGACGTCAGGGATAAGCTGGAGGAGCAGGGAATTGCCTTTCATTTTGAGGAGCAGTTCCAGGATGCACCGACTTCTGCGGGCGGCGTCAACGCCGTTCTCGCTGACCCGGATGCGATCGCGGTTCTGGACGTCGGCGGAAACGACACCGGCTCCAGGCTGATCGGAGAGTATTCCGGATGGCTGCAGCAGCCGGGGACGCAGGTGTTCTTCATGCTGAACACGTACCGTCCGTGGTCGAGAGAGATCGGAGCGATCGATCAGACCATGACGCTGATCTACCGCGCCGCCAGGATCGGACTGGAGAACACGTCCGTGATCCTGAATCCGAACGTCGGTCACACGACGACGCCGGAGGAGGTCCTGGAGGGCGAGAAGAAGGCAGAGGATATGTTGAACGGAATGCTTCCGGTGTCTCTCCTGGCAGTCAGAGACGAGGCGGCGGATGAAGTTTCGAGACATACGGACCTGCCGGTCTTCCCGATTTCCCTGTTCATCAACTACGACTGGGATTAGGGAGCCTGCAGATGCGTGACATAAAGCCGGCGGAATTCTCCGCCGCGGAAATCTTCAATGAGTGAGATGAGGAGGCTTGGAAATTATGGCAAAAGGAAAAGTCGAAATTCGTAAGGAAAGCTGCAAGAACTGCGGCTACTGCGTAAAGTACTGTCCTAAGAACGTACTGGAAATCGGTATGGAAGTGAACAGCAAGGGATATCTCTACGTAACGGCTGCGCGTCCTGAGGACTGCATCGGATGTGCACAGTGCGGAATCATGTGTCCGGACGCGGCGATTGAAGTATACAGAGAAGATTAATTGAGGGAGGCTGCAATTATGGCAAGAATATTCATGAAAGGCTGCGAAGCCAATGCGGAATCTGCTGTTCGCGCAGGATGTCGTTTCTTCGCAGGTTATCCGATTACTCCGCAGAACGAGATTCCGGAGTACTTTGCGAGAAGACTGCCTGAGGTAGGCGGAAACTTCGTCCAGGGCGAGAGCGAGGTCGCATCCGTAAACATGCTGTACGGATCCGCGCAGACCGGAACCAGATCGATGAGTTCCTCCTCCAGTACGGGAATCAGCCTGTACAGTGAGGGAATCTCATTCATGGCATCTGCGAGAATTCCGGCAGTTGTCGTAAACGTCGTCAGAGGAGGCCCGGGAATCGGAGCAATCCAGCCGGCTCAGCAGGACTACCTGCAGGCAACCAAGGCATCCGGCAACGGCGGCTTCCGCATGATTGTACTGGCGCCTTCCACCGTTCAGGAGTGCGTAGACATGGTCTACGAGGCGTTCGACCTCGCAGAGCGCGACGACAACCCGGTTCTGATCCTGGCAGACGGAGTCCTGGGAACCATGATGGAGCCTGTAGAACTGCCTGAGATGAAGAGCGACGAGGAAGTTGCCGCACTGAAGGCCAAGTACTACGAGAAGGCCATCGTCGGCCATCCGATCACCGACAGAAAGCTCGGCGTACCGGGAAGCGTAGGAACCGGACAGGAAATCCGCAACATCGAGGCTGCGGCAATGTATAAGACCTGGGATAAGGATATCCGCTGCGAGGAGTACATGACCGAGGATGCAGAGATCATCCTGGCAAGCTACGGAATCTCCGCGAGAATCTCCAAGGCTGCGGTTAAGGACCTGCGTGCAGAGGGCATCAAGGCCGGACTGATCCGTCCGATCACCGTATCCCCGTTCCCGTACGATGTGTTCAAGAATCTCGACTTTGACCGCGTAAAGGGCATCCTCGACGTTGAGATGTCTATTCCGGCACAGATGAAGTGGGATGTAGAGTACGCGGTTCAGGACAGACTCCCGATCCACGAGTGTCTGCGTTCCGGCGGACAGATCATGACGAAGGAAAAGGTCATGGAAGAAGCCCACGCATTAGTTAAGGAGGTGCTGTAGACATGATGAAGAAAGTTTACGCAAGAACAACAGGAATCCAGGACAAGGTTTCCGGATTCTGCCCGGGATGTATGCACGGCACCGTTCATAAGATGATCGGAGAAGTTGCAGAAGAACTCGGAATTATGGATAGACTGGTACGTGCAGAGGGAGTCGGATGCTGCGGTCTGGGACAGAACTATGTCTCCTACGACACGACGATTTCTCCGCACGGCAGAGCATGCGCGATGGCAACAGGAATGAAGCGTTCCAACCCGGACTCCATCATCTACACTTATCAGGGAGACGGAGACCTGGCATCCATCGGACTCGCAGAGACCATGCATGCGGCTAACAGAAATGAGAATATCACCGTTATTTTCATCAACAACGGAATTTACGGAATGACAGGCGGACAGATGGCCCCGACGACACTGCTCGGCATGAAGTCCACCACGACTCCGGAAGGAAGAGACCCGGAAAAGGGACAGGGATACCCGATGCACATGTGCGAGATCCTGAACCAGCTGACCGGTCCTTACTACCTGGAGCGCACGACCTGCACAGACCCGGCTCACGTCAGAAAGACCAAGGCTGCGATCAAGAAGGCATTCCAGAACCAGATCGACGGAAAAGGTTTCTCCATGGTAGAAATCGTAACCTCCTGCCCGACCAACTGGGGAATGACACCGCTCAAGGCAGTGGACTTCATCAACAGTGATATGCTGAAGGAATACCCTCTGGGCGTTTTCAGAGACAGATCTAAGGAAGAAAAGGAGGCAGAGTAATGGAGAGAGATTTAATCGCTGCCGGATTCGGCGGCCAGGGAGTCATGATGTTCGGTACTCTGCTCGCGCAGGGCACCACAGACGCGACCGATAAGCAGGTCACATACTTCCCGTCCTACGGCGCAGAGATGCGCGGAGGCACGGCGAACTGCTACGTCGCAATCTCCGACGATGCGATCGGCGCACCGGTCATGGACCAGGTCGACGACCTCGTCATCTTCAACGACGCTTCCCTGGAGAAGTTCATCGGTAAACTGAAGAAGGGCGGCACGCTCTTCCTGAACACATCCATCGTCAAGACCCGTCCGGACAGAGACGACATCACGATCGTCGAGGCGCCGGTTACGGAGATGGCTCTGGAGATGGGCAACGCCAAGGTTCTGAATATCATCATGCTCGGCGTCTATGTCGGCTATTCACAGGTCATCGATAAAGAGGTTATCCTGAAGGCCATCGAGCACAAGATCGGCGCGAAGAGACCGCAGCTGGTCCCGCTGAACAATGAGGCCTTCGAAAAGGGACTGGAGATCGGAAAAGCAGCCAGAAAATAGCAACAGACTAAGAAAGTAGGAGAGGTGCAGCTATGGATATTCAGAAAATCTATCAGGAAAAACTTCGCACTGCCGAGGAGGCCGTCAAGGTCGTAAAGAGCGGGGACTGGGTGGACTACAGCCAGACCTGTTCGTTCCCGACGGACTTAGACGCGGCACTCGCGGCGAGAAAGGACGAGCTGACAGACGTCAAGGTCAGAAACGCGATTTCCATGCAGCCGGTTCAGGTCGTAGAGCAGGACCCGGAGCAGAAGGCGTTTACCTATAACCTCTGGCACTGTTCCGGCATCGACCGCCACTACCTCGATCAGGGACGCGCTTATCATTCCCCGATGCTCTTCCGCGACTGCGGATCCTATTATCAGAACGGATTCGCCCCGGTAGACGTCGCGATGATCACCGTATCCCCGATGGACCGTTTCGGCAACTTCAGCTTCGGTCTGACCAACTGCTGCATGCAGGAGATGCTGGATGCGGCAAAGACCATCGTCGTCGAGGTAAATCCGGAAATGCCGTTCGTCTACGGTATGGAAAACGACCACATCAACGTCCGCGACGTGGACCTGATCGTGGAGAGCAAGAGCCATATTGCAACAGTTACGAGCCCGGATCCGACGGAGATCGATCAGATGATCGCCGGACAGATCATGCCGTACCTGCACGACGGAATCACGCTGCAGCTCGGAATCGGCGGAATGCCGAACGCGCTCGGCACGCTGATCGCGGAGTCCGACCTGAAGGACCTGGGTATGCACACGGAGCTGATGAGCGACGGATACCTGAAGCTCTATCAGTCCGGAAAGATCACGAATAAGAAGAAGACGCTGAACAGGGGCAAGGGCGTGTTCTCCATCTGCAACGGTTCCAAGGAACTGTATGAATTCCTGGACAACAACGTCAACATCCTGTCCGCGCCGATGGCTTACGTCAACAAGCCGGAGACGATCGCGCAGATCGACAACTTCGTATCCATCAACGGCTGCATCAATGTAGATCTCTACGGTCAGGTCTGCTCCGAGACCGTCGGAACCCGTCAGATCAGCGGAACCGGCGGACAGCTCGACTTTGTCACAGGCGCATACCGCTCTAAGGGCGGAAAGGCCTTCCTCGCACTGCCATCCGTATTCACGGACAAGAACGGGAAAAAGCACTCCAACATCATCCCGAAGTTTACGGGCGGAAACGTCATCACGACGCCGAGGACGCAGGCTCCGATCATCGTCACCGAGCACGGCACCGCACAGCTCCAGGGACACAGCACCTGGGAGCGCGCAGAGGCCCTAATCGGAATCGCTGACCCTGAGGTCAGAGACGAACTGATCGCCGCAGCGGAGGAGCAGAGGATCTGGAGACGCTCCAACAAGCGATAGAAAATAGACAGAGTAACACGCGATAGCATGTTTTACGGAAGCAGCCGTCCAGGATGGGCGGCTGTTTTCGAAATCTCTTAAATGGCATTCAATTGACATTCAACTGGCAATGATGGGAAATCCGGGGGCGAACCTGCGGATATTCGAAACTAAAGGAAGGGAAAAGAAAGAATTTTATGACTGATTACGGTAAATTAATGAAACGGAGATGGCTGTACGTCGTGACCGGCGTCGTCCTGCTCCTGTTCCTGGGGCTGATCTACGCCTGGTCCGTATTCCGCGTGCCGCTGGCAAAGGAGTTCGGCTGGAGCGATTCACAGCTGTCCATCACGTTCTCAATCTCGATGATGATGTTCTGCCTGGGCGGCCTGGTATCCGGAATTATCAATAAGAATAGCAGGGTCAAGCAGACGCTGATCCTCTGTGCGGCGTTCCTGGCGGTCGGATTCATCCTGGCGTCCAGGATCAGCACGCTGCCGGGCATCTACGTGACCTACGGCGTGCTCTGCGGCTTCGGCGTCGGACTCGGCTATAACTCGGTCATCAGCACGGTCGTGAAGTGGTTCCCGGACAAGCAGGGACTCATCTCCGGCATTTCGCTGATGGGATTCGGATTCGGCGGCATGCTGCTCGGCACGGTCGGCGCGTCCCTGATTTCAAGCCTCGGCTGGAGGACGACGTTCATGATGTTCGGCATCGTGTTCGCCGTCATCATGGTCCTGGGCGCGATCATCCTGAAGCCGGTCGGAAACGACTTCCTGGAGCACCTCTCCGGAAGCGGCAAGCACGCGGACACCGCGGTCGAGGAGATCGGCGCCGCGCAGATGCTTAAGCGCCGCAACTTCTGGCTGTACTTCATCTGGGCGATCGTCCTGAGCGCGGCCGGACTCGCGATTATCAACAGCTCGACGGTCTACGCGAGCGAGGTCCTGCACGTCGGACTGACGGCTGCGGCTGCGATCGCGGGCATCGTCTCGATCTTCAACGGACTCGGACGCGTGCTGTTCGGACGCCTGTTCGACATGAAGGGCTACCGCGTCACGATGATCGGCGTCTGCCTGGTCACTGCGTGCGCGGCACTGCTGCTGATGCTGTCCAGGAGCACGGGCTCCTACGCAGCGGTCGTCGCGGCCTTCGTGGTCATGGGACTCGCCTACGGCGGCGTCACCCCGACGAACTCCGCGTTCACGGCGCACTTCTTCGGAAAGCAGAACTACGCGCTGAACTTCAGTATCGTCAACCTGAACCTGATCTTCGCGTCCTACCTCGGACCTATGGTCGGCAACGGCGGCTACGGCATGACGTTCATCATGATCCTGGCTGCGGCGATCGTCGCGTTCGGAATCGCGATGCTGATCCGCGCGCCTAAGAAGGCATAACAAACAGCCAAACACATACATCAACGATATACAAAACAGGGCAGGCCCGGCGGCCGCACGATCGAATCTCCTCGTGCGCCGCCGGGTTTGTTTTGTGTGAGAATGCGGGATATGTTACACTGTAAGAATACTGAGACTATATCGATGAACTTCGAAAATCCTGATCGGCTTCGCAGCCATCGCAGGAATTGGCGAGAAGATCATCGAACGCGGATACAATTACGAAGGAACTAGAGAAATTAGGGTCACGTCCATATAATGGTGTAAAAGTGAATAAAAAAAGAGCCATCGCTCATC
>CAIFEY010000036.1:15079-28413 GCA_903789635.1 uncultured Eubacteriaceae bacterium | reverse complement strand
AATTACCTACATTTTTGCTTTGCAACTTTCTGTATTTTCATTATGCAAAAAACAGGCTACTCATCATAACAGGCGACGGTGACGAGCACGCGGCGGCGAAATGTTGCGTCGGTGGGAGGTTGAAGGTGGAAGATCGGCGGTCGGAGGCCGGCGGTACACAGTACACATAGATGAAATCTATCGAAAAACCCCCGAAGGGCATTCCTGGCCTCCAACCTTTGCGCAGGAAGGCAAATCTTGACTTCTGACGCAAGGCGTTTTTTTCTTGTTGGCAAAGCGCGCTTTTTCGCACTCTGACGCAACTTCTTCGATGCCAAAAAGTGCGCGCAGAAGTCTGACAATTTCAAATGTAGCATATTTGATATCAAAATGGTCAGCAGATGATCCTGAGATAAGCCTTAGGTTATCTGTAAGCTGTCCAAGAATGTCCGCTGCGATGAACAAACGTTCAAGTTAATTATATATTTGTACATAGCGTAGAAACTTGACCTGGCGCGGACGATATTTAGCGCAAAAAGGTCGTAAAAAGCAGACGAATTTTAGAACCTTCAAAAAATTACAAGGGCGGTAAATCTATAAGATCAAAGGTGCCTAAAAAGCTGTTGCGTAGGAGCGTCATTATTGCTGTCTTACGCAATTAGGAAAAAGCCGTTGCGTCAGGATTAAGAAATCACACTCCTACGCAACAATATGCAGTATACAAGGATGATTTTTTGCCGATATCATCCTAGCTTCGATAACGGCCGTTAATTCGTCATCACTGCCGTCAATTTGCTGCCAAACCACCGTTACACCACCGCCAAACCACCGTTACACCACCGCCAAACCACCGTTACACCACCGCCAATCCACCGTTACACCGCCGCCAATCCACCGTTACACCGCCGCCAATCCACCGCCGTCCCGCCGCGAACGACGAGCAGCTGTAAGAACTGAAGAAAGTGGTTCGTTCCGTACGATCCTCGCGCGGCTGGGATGCAGTATACACGCATGACCAGGTCAGATGGCCAGTCAAGACAGGCGATGATGACAAGCAGAAACACGAAAACCCGGAGATGGACTCTGATTCCTCTCCGGGTTTTCGATTAGTATCAATGTGGAAAAGCGCAGCAGCGGATTTCTCTGCATGCCGCTGCTTCACACAGTGTCACTTGGTCCAGCGGTGCGCTGACTTACTTCAATTTATACTGCAGCAGCACGGTGCCGTTGTCGTAGGACTCGACGCCCTGCAGGATAAGCGGGAGCGGCTTGTCGGAGTCGCGGCCTTCGAAGACGGACGGCATGGCGGCGCGGCCGTCGATGCCAGGGCCGATCAGGATGACGATCTCGTCGAGCAGGTCGGCGTCCAGGAAGGCGGTGTTGATGGTCGGGCCGCCGACGATGCCCATGCGGCGCACGCCGAACTCATCAGACAGGATTTCGGAGGCGCGGATCAGGTCGATTTTGTCGGTGCCGCAGGCGATCCAGGAGATGTTCTGCGCGTCGAGGTAATCGAGGTATTCCTTAGGGACGCTCGTGCTCGTGACGATCAGGTGCGGCTTGTGTGCGTCCGCGTCTTCTTTGTCCCAAAGGAGCTTTCCGTGGGTGTCGACGACGACCTCGTAGCCATCCGCCTCTGCCTTGCGGGAGAAGCCTTCCCTGCCGCATGGGGCCGGGTCCTTCGCCTCGAATTTTCCCGGGAGCGACATCTCTAGCTCCGCGGTGTTGCGGCCGCTGAGCGTCGTCGGCATGTCGAGCTCGCTGAGCACGCGGTAGTACTGGTCCACGCCCTGGAACTGGCCGGTCATCGCGCAGTCGATGCGCCCGTCGACGGATGTCATCATGTAGCAGATTGTGTATGGTTTATTCATGTTCCCTCCTCAGTTTTGGGTGGTTGCGGTTGTTTCTTAATTGGTTCGTTTTCGTACGGCTGCCCGGTATCGATACGCGCAGCGCTTTCTCGACAAAATTTACCCGTCTTCCAGATACGATCCGTGCTGCCGGCTACCGGAATTCCTCCGGGAACTTGTCCGGGTCGAGCTGCTTGATCGGGCGCGCCGGGCTGCCGACGACGACGGTGTTCGGCGGGACGTCCTTAGTGACGACGCTCCCCGCGCCGACGACCGCGTTCCTCCCGACGGTCACGCCGGGCAGAATCGTTGCGCCCGCGCCGATCCAGGCGTTCTCGCAGATGTGAACGTCCTGAACGGTCAGAATGTCGCGCTCGTAGAAGTCGTGGTTGTTGGTGATGATCGACGAATTCATGGCGATTCTGGCATGATCGTCGATGAATACGTTTCCGGCGGCCATGCACTTGAAATACGGCATGATGGAGACGTGGCTCCCGATGTGGACGTTCGCGCCGAGGTTGACGAACAGCGGTCCGACGACATTGCTGCCCTCGCCGAAGCCGCCGGTGAACAGCTCCTTCAGCAGCCGCCTGTACTCCTCCGTGCCCGGCTCCTCCTGCAGGAGCAGGTGCAGGACGTGGGTCGTGCGCTGCGCCTCGTTCTTACGTTCCGGCGTCTGGTGACGGACGTCGATTTCCCTGACATCCATGTTGATCTCTGCCGGGTTGATTTTTGTCGGTTCTGCTGCTTTTTCGTTATTCATCGTTACTATTGTCCCCATTCATCATTTTTCGCCGAACGCCTTATCTCCAGGCAGCGCATCGCTTCCGTCAGCGGCGTTCGCTTCCTTCAGCGACGTCCGAACTGCGCCAACTGCAACTACGCTTTCTTTCCGCCGAACACCGGGAAACGGCTGCTCTCGCCGTAGTCCTTGATCGGCTCGATGTTCTTCAGCGTCTCCATGTCCTCTTCACTGATCGTGAAGCCGACGTCGGCGTTGGCCCTCATATGGTCCGGGTTCGCGGTCTTCGGCAGGACGATCGTGCCCAGCTGGATGTCGTAGCGGATGCAGAGCTGCGGAACCGTTACGCCGTATTTCTCCGCCATCTCCGCGATCTTCTCGTTCTTCAGCGCCTCGCCGTGAGCGACCGGTGCGTAGGCCTCGACGACGATGCCCTTTTCCTGGAGATAGTCAATCAGAGAAAGCGGCGTGTTGGAGATGTGGCAGAGCACCTGGTCGACCATCGGCTTGACCTCCGCCCAGTCGTACAGGTTCTCGATGTCCTCCTTCAGGAAGTTGGACACGCCGATCGCGCGCACCTTGCCTGCATGATATGCGTCGGTCAGCGCGCGCCAGACCTCGCGGTTCTCCTTAAAATAGCGGTTGTCGGACTGGTTGACGTCCTTCCACGGCTGCGGGCTGTGGATGATCATCAGGTCGATGTAGCCTAAGCCCATCTTCTCGAGCGACTCGTCGATCGATGCCGCTGCGGACTCGTAGGTCTTATGCTCGGCGGCGATCTTGGTCGTCACGAACAGCTCCCTGCGGTCGACGCCGCAGGTGCGGATCCCCTCGCCGACGCCGCGCTCGTTTCCGTACGCCTGCGCCGTGTCCACGTGGCGGTACCCGATCTTCACCGCATTACGGACAGCTTCTGCGGCCTTGTCATCGTCGATGAACCATGTGCCGAGCGCCATCTGCGGAATCTCGATGCCGTTTGCTAATTTCTTCGTCTCATTATACATTTATACCCCTCCCAATCTATAATTATTCATATTTTCAGCATTTAGGTAATTATTTTCCAATTGATCGTCCGAAAGCTTCGAGCTCTGACGCCTTTGATTTTGTCTTATTCTGGGCGCCGTGCGCGGTGTAGATGCCCATGTCCTGCATGCTGCAGTAATCACGGAAGATCATGTGGTACTGCATAATTATTGCATCGTATACATCGTCCGAGCCGGAGCTTAAGATCAGCGCGCTCTTCTTGATCCTGCCCGGGATCCCGGTTGCGTGCAGGCGCTGGATCGCGGCCTCTAGCTGCGCGGACAGCATGAAGTAATACACCGGCGACGCGAGCACGATCACGTCCGCCTCCTTCATCGCCTGGTAGACACGCTCCTGATCATCCTTCCGGATGCACGTTCCCGCGCCCTCCCCTTTGCAGTAATTGCAGCCCTGGCAGCCGTGGATGTCCATCGCGCCGGCCTGCAGCTCCAGGACCTTGTTCCCGGCCTCCTCCGCGCCCTTTCGGAACGCGTCGGCGAGGAACACCGTGTTTCCGTCCGGATTCGGGCTGCCGTTCAGTAAGAGAATATTCATCATCAGTCCTCCATTTCAAATCGGATGTCACAGTCCGCCATGCCGTCAAAGAATGAGACGTCATCGTCCGTGTGACCTAACTGCTGCTGTTCAAACACCTCGCCGTTCTGCTTGTACAGGATGACCAGGCTCCCGGCAGGCGGCCAGTAGGAGATGTCTCCGATGCTGTACGGGATATTCTTTGCCCCCGGTGTCGGCAGGCTGCCCGCCCCCATGCGGTAACACATCTCCCGGCCGTAAAGGTTCATCATCGGGTACGTCCTCGGCAGGCCGGCGCAGAATTTACGCGTCGCTGCGTTGTCCTTAAGTTTAGCGTGAAGGGTGTGATCCCCAACGGTAATCTTGATCTTCAGGTCTTCCATCTTCTTCATTTCTTTCATCTCTTCTCGATTCTTCTCGATTCTCGATCTTTCTGTCAGTGCCCTGACAATTTCTCCTTCAGTTCCCCGGCAGTTTCGCTGTCAGTTCCCTGACAATCGCACTGACAGGATTCCCGGCAGGATCACTGCCGGCCGTCTGCCCGCTTTCCTGCTGCGCGGGCCGCTCAGGACGCCGCAGGTGCATCCCCCTTGTGTATCCTTATTATATCGAGAGGAAATTTCTATATCAAATACCTATATTGAGAAGAAAACCATGCTTACAAAGCATGGTTTTACGGTCCGACTTTCTGACATGATGATCCGGCGCGGTTTATTGGCACAGCGCGGCTTCCTGGCGCAATGATCAGGCGAACTTCCGGAAATAGTCGAGGAAGGCGCTCGCGGCTCCGAAGCCCGGGAGGAACTTCTTCCAAGCGAACACCGACGTCATCGAGAGCTCCGGCGCCAACGGCCGAAAGACCAGCCGGTCGGACGCGAACATCTTGACGGCTCCCTCGATGGTCAGCGCGGAGGCGATGCCGCTGTCCACGATCTCGGCCGCGTGGGTGATGATGTTGTAGGTAGCGAAGACGTCGAGCTCGGATTCCGGCTTCCCGATCCAGTTCAGCAGCTCCTTCTGAATCGGCATGCGGTCCGAGGTGATCAGCGTCTCGTTCCAGACGTCCTCCCTGGTGATGGTATCCTTTGCCGCGAGGGGATGACCCCTGCGCAGAAGCAGGCCCCAGCGCTCCCGGTCACGCATGCGGATGTAGTCGAACTTGGTGATGTCGACCGGCTCCAGCAGAAGGCCGAAGTCCAGGATCCCCTGCTCGAGCTGCGCCTTGATGTACTCGGCGCTGTTCGTGTAGATCTGGAACCGCACCTTGGGATGCAGGCGCCGGAACCCGTCCATGACCTCCAGCAGCGTCCTCGTCGAGTGCAGGCCCCCGCTCCCGATCGAGATCACGCCGCCGATCTCCTTTTTTTGGGCGAACTCGTCCTCGATCTTGCCGATCAGCGAGGTCACCTCCTCCGCCCTGCGCTTCAGCATCATGCCCGCGTCCGTCAGCTCCAGGTGCCGCCCGCGGATGAACAGCTGCGTCCCGAGCTCCTTCTCCAGCTGCGCCATCTGCCGGCTCAGCGTCGGCTGCGTCACGTGGAGCGATTCCGCCGCCCGCGAGATGTTCTCCTCGCGCACCACGGCGAGAAAATATTGCAATAGCCGTAATTCCATCCAGTCTCCTCCTGTTTTCCGACAAAATCCACCAGAGCGCATAACCGGCCCGCCCTGCTGCCCTCCTGCAAAATCCACAGAAGCTCAGGACCGGCCCGCCCTGCTGCCCGTCCTACTTCTCCGCCTTGTCGAGCAGCACCGCGCCCTCCGGCGGATTCTGGTCGATCGCGCCGACGATCGGATGCGGAACGTACGGTTCCTCTATGTATGCGACATCCTCCGGCGTCAGCCTGATGTCCAGCGCGCCGGCCGCGTCTGTCAGATATTTCGCCTTTGTCGCACCGATGATCGGGGCGGTCACGCCCTTGTACCAGTGCCAGGCAATCGCGATCTGTGACATGGTGCAGTGATATTTGTCCGCGAGCTCCGCGACGCGCGTGACGATCGCCATGTCGTGCTCCTTCATGCGGTCGTACTTGCCCTTCACCACGAGGTCCGTCCTCCCGCGCAGCGAGTCCGATTCCCACGTCCTCCTCGTCAGGTGCCCGGATGCCAAAGGGCTGTACGGCATCAGCGATACGCCCATCTGCCGGCAGATCGGAATCATCTCACGCTCATCCTCGCGGTAGAGCAGGTTGTAGTGGTTCTCCATCGTGCTGAACGGCGTCCAGTTGTTGTCCCTCGCCGCGAGCTGCATGTTGTAGAACTGGTATCCGTACATCGCCGACGCGCCGAGCGCCCTGACCTTCCCCGCCTTCACGAGCGAATCCAGCGCCTCCATCGTCTCCTCAATCGGCGTATCGTAGTCGAAGCGGTGGATGATGTAGAGGTCGAGGTAATCCGTGCCGAGCCTCTTCAGCGTCCCGTCGATCTCCCTCTCGATCGCCTTCCGCGACAGCCGTCCCTCGTTGAAATACACCTTCGATGCGATCACGACCCGATCCCTCTTCACGAGCTTCTTCAGCGCCCGGCCAAGATATTCCTCACTCGTCCCCTCCGAGTATCCGTTCGCCGTGTCGAAGAAGTTGATCCCCAGGTCCAGCGCATGCTTGATCACCTCGGCGCTCCTCTCCTCGTCCAGCGTCCAGTCGAGCATCGTGCCCGCCTTGCCGAATCCCATGCATCCGACGCATACCTTCGATACCTCTATGTCCGTCTTCCCCAGTTTCGTGTATTCCATGTTTCCTCCTCTTTTCCCTATTTTATTTTTCCCTGTTCCGTTTTTCTGACAAAGTTCACCCGAGCAGGACTTAGGCCCGACCTGCTGCCCGCCGGCATTCTGCTCGCGACGCCTGCCGGTGTTTTCCACATGCCGCCCACGCAGCCTGTCCACGCGGCCGCCCGGTTCACGCGCACCGCCGCAGACCGGCGAACTGCCCGATTCCCGCGTTCCGTCAGATCAGCATTTTCAGAACTTCCAGCGAGCCCGCTCGTTCCGGCGGCGGTGCAGGCCGCGCAAAGTTGCATCCGTCGCACTTGACATCCTGCTGCAAGAAAAATTATACTAGTTCAACAAGAAAACGTAAAGCCGGCGGCGCGGCGGAAATCCACTACACCGTCAGTTCTGTCCGAACCCGTCCGATCAATTTCCGTACGGAAACACCATAATTCCAACGAAAAGGAAGCCGGTCCGCATCATAAACCAATAGAATCGATAGGAATTAAAAGCCGGGATAAAGGCACCAATCCGCCAATCATAGACAAAACAGCAGACCGTCTGAAAGGAAGCGCAACATGAAACCTGAAAATCTGGAAGAAATCAACCGTTCGTTCGCGGTCCAGGCCGGGAACTTTGAGAGTAAATCCCTGAACTTCTCCAAGCAGGAGTTCCTCGACTACAGCGTCACCCGCACCGCCCCGGGCCAGGAGGACCGCTTCCTCGAGGTCGCCGCCGGAACCTGCGCCTGCGGCCGCGCGTTCGCCCCGCACGTCAAGGCCGCCGTCTGTCTCGACGCGACGCCGCAGATGCTCGAGGTCGGAAAGTCCGAGGCAGACAAAGCCCACCTCTCCAACATGGTCTTCGTCAGGGGCTTCGCCGAGGATCTGCCGTTCCTCGACGCGAGCTTCGACATCGTCTTCTCCCGCCTGGCCTTCCACCACTTCCCTGATCCCGGCGCCGCCTTCTCCGAGATGGCAAGAGTCCTGGCCCCGGGCGGCAAGCTCGTCGTCATCGACATGGAGGCCGCACCGGAGGACCTCCGCGGAACCGAGGACGAGATCGAGACCCTGCGCGACCCTTCCCACGTCAAGAACCTGAGCCGCTCCGAGCTCACCGCCTTCTATAAGGAGAGCGGCCTGACCCTAAGCGCCTGCGAGACCACCAACATGCGCCAGCACCTCCAGAACTGGCTCGCCCTGACACAGACCCCGTCCGAGGTCCGCGCCTGCATCACTTCCCGCATGCGCGCCGACCTCTCCGGCGGCGAGAAGACCGGCTTCTTCCCGTATATATTAGAAGCCGCGGACGCCGCCGGCGACGCGGACCGGGCCTCTGCAGCTGTCGAGGCCCCGTCCGCCCCGACCAAGAAAACCCAGCCCGCCGCCGAGTCCGCCAGCAGCACAATCGCCGGCGGCGGCGATGCCGAAAGCGACATCTGCTTTGATCAGCGCTGGCTGCTGCTGATTGGGGAGAAGGCGGCGAAGTAATGCCAGCCCGCCCGCCGCGACCATCAGCAGCACAATCGCCGGCGGCGGCGATGCCGAAAGCGACATCTGCTTCGATCAGCGCTGGCTGCTGCTGATTGGGGAGAAGCCGGCGAAGTAGTGCCAGCCCGCCCGCCACGACCATCAGCAGCGCAGCCGCCGGCGGCGGTAACGGCGATGCCGAAAACGACGTCTGTTTCTGCCAGCGCTGGCTGCTGATTGGGGAGAGGCCGGCGAAGTAATGCCAGCCCGTCCCCACTGCCTTGCATGCCGCCCTCCTTCACAGGATTGATCATGGTGGAAGGGAGGGCGGCGGCAAATTGGCGGCGGTGAGACGATGAATTGACGGCAGTGATTGGATCCGGAACACATCGGCAAAAAATCACCTTTGTATACTGCATATTGTTGCGCAGGAGAGAAATTTCTTCATCCTGGCGCAACGACTTTTACCGAATTGCGTAAGAGTACAAAAGCGGCGCCCTGACGCAACAGCTTCTGCGCACCGTTTAAACTTATAGATTTGTTGCCACTGTAAATTATTACGCTCTCTAAAATTCTTCTCGTTTTCACACCCTTTTCTGGAGGAATATCGTCCGAGGCGATCGAACTCTATACGCTATGTGTAAATATGCTTTTAAATTAATCGTTTGTTCATCTCCGTGGGCATTTCTAGACAGCCCTCAGATCACCTATGACTTACCTCAGTATCGTCTGTCGACCGTTTTGATATCAAATATGCTGCATTTTAAATTGTCAGACTTCTGCGCGCGCATTTTGGCACCGAAAAAGTTGCGTCAGAGTGCTAAATAACGCGCTTTGCCAAAAGAAAAAATATCCGTTGCGTCAGAATTCAAGAATAGCCTTCTTGCCAATTGATTAGAGGCCAGAAATGCCCTTCGGGGGTTTTCCCATAGATATAATCTATGTGTACTGCATACTTCCGTCTTTCCATTTCTCGTTCTTCGTTCCTCGTTCCTCCATCCGTACATCCCTCATTCTCGTTAGACCATTTCGCCGCGACTGCGGCTCGGGCTATCGAAGCGGGCCCGTTCGTGGAACTGAAAATTCGGCTGCATTTCATTTCTGAAAAGCAGCCGAATTTTTCTATGACATCATTGCTATATTACCTATTTTCAATTACCTGTTTTCGCGGTCACGCAGCCCAAGTGTACACTGCATCCCCGCGTTATCCACTGCAGCGTCCGGTCCGCCGCTTACGCAACCTGTCCGCGCGGCCGACCGGCTTACTTCACGCCACTGCAGCGCCCGGTCCGCCGCCCAGCAAAAACCTATCCGCGGCCGACCGGCTCATCCCGTGCGGCCGACCGGCTTCATTCACGGCGCGCCGCGGCAGGGCCGCCGCGCGCTCCTACGTCAGGATCCACCACACCACCGCACGCGCGATCAACAGCGACACGAGCAGCAGGATAAGAAGACCCAGGTACAGGGACACCCAGCGGCGGCGGGAGATCTCCTGGCCCTCGTATTTGGTCATCTGGAGCAGCTTCCAGGAGTCGATCAGATTGACGATCGGGATGAACTGCAGCACGATGTGCACGTTGCGCAGGGTGCGGCGGCCCTCCGTCATCAGCGACGGCAGGCGGAAGATCAGGCCGATCGCGTTGCTGATCGGCACGACGTGCACGATGCCGCAGATGATCAGGATCGCGATGCTGACGTCGAGCTCGCGCCCGTGGGACGCGGAGAACATCGTCACCGCCGTTGCGACCGCAGCGCTGAAGAACGGCAGCATCGCGTTGTACTGCTCGACGACCGAGAGGGCGCCGCGTGCGGTCAGGTGCTTGTTCATCTTCACATCATTCACGTTCAGGATCACGCAGATAACCGCCGCAAGCATGCACGGAATCAGGCCCGCGACCACCTCACGCGGGTAACGGATGCCGCTGTTGACGTCGAGCGGCCAGAGCAGCAGCAGAAACGGAAAGGCGCCGAGGATGACCGACGACCAGCTGATCCATTTCTTCATTCTTACATCACCTCTGATTCGGGAGGACCATGTTCTTCGGGACCACCCAGGCATCGAACTGTTCCAGGGTGACCAGGCCGAGCTTTTCCGCCGCTTCCTTCAGCGTCAGGTTCTCCTGATAGGCTAGCTTGGCGATTTTGGCGCTGTTCTCATAGCCGATGTGCGGGCTCAGTGCTGTAACCAGCATCAGGGACTTGTCCAGATTTTCGTCGATCTTGTCGTAGTTCGGCTCGAGTCCTGCGATGCAGTTCTTACCGAATGAATCCATCGCGTCGGCGAGCAGATTGGCCGACTCCAGGAAGTTGTCGATCAGGACCGGCATGAACACGTTCAGCTGGTAGTTTCCCTGGGAGGCCGCGATGCCGACCGCCGCGTCGTTGCCCATGACCTGCACGGCGACCATCGTGACCGCCTCGCACTGGGTCGGGTTGACCTTTCCCGGCATGATGGAGCTGCCCGGCTCGTTCGCCGGAATGATCAGCTCGCCGATGCCGCAGCGCGGGCCGCTCGCGAGCATGCGCACGTCGTTCGCGATCTTCATCAGGTCGCACGCCAGCGCCTTCAGCGCGCCGTGGACGTAGACGAGCGCGTCCTTGGACGTCAGCGCCTGGAACTTGTTCTCCGCGGTCTTAAACGGGAGGCCGGTCAGCGCGCTGATCTTCTCCGCGGAGCGGACTGCGAAGTCCGGATGTGCGTTCAGACCGGTTCCGACCGCGGTGCCGCCCAGGGCGAGCTCGCGCAGGGACACAGACGCGGCGTCGATCTGCTGCTCGTCGTGGTCCAGCATCGAGCGCCAGCCGCTGATCTCCTGACCGAGCGTCAGCGGGGTCGCGTCCTGGAGGTGCGTCCTTCCGGTTTTGACGACGTCCATGTACGCGTCTTCCTTCTGCTTCAGCAGGTCACGCAGTGAACGGACCGCAGGCAGCAGGCGCGTCTGCACCGTGTGCAGTGCCGCGATATGCATCGCCGTCGGAAACGTGTCGTTGGAGCTCTGCGAGCAGTTGACGTGGTCGTTCGGGTGCAGGATCTGTTTTCCCGCGATCTCGTTTCCTCTGTGCGCGATGACCTCGTTCACGTTCATGTTCGACTGCGTGCCGCTTCCCGTCTGGAAGATCACGAGCGGGAAATTCCCGTCCAGCTTCCCCTCCAGGATCTCGCCGCACGCCTGGCTGATCAGGCCCGCGCGCTCACCGTCCAGCATGCCGAGCTCCTCGTTCGCCTGCGCCGCCGCCTTCTTCAGGACCGCGAACGCGTGGATGATTTCCTCCGGCATGTGCCGGTTTCCGATTTTGAAGTTCTGAAAACTCCTCTGCGTCTGCGCGCCCCAGTACTTATCCGCGGGAACGCGCACCTCGCCCATCGTGTCATGTTCGATTCTATACTCGCTCATTGTCGTCCTTTCCGAGGCCTGCAGGGGTCTCTGCTTCCCTTTGCTGGACTTCCGAAAGCCATTTTCTTCCCGTCTCGATCTGGCGCGCGACCTCGGAAGGTGCGGTGCCTCCGAATGACTTTCTCGCATCCACGCAGGCAGGGATGCTGATGTCGCCCAGGGATGCCTTTGTCACACGGGAGTCGATCTGGCTGAGCTGCTCTTCCGTCAGGTCGGAGAAGTCACAGCCGTTGTCCTCGCAGAGCTTGACCATGCGTCCGACGATGTTGTGCGCTTCGCGGAACGGGATGCCCTGCTGCGCCAGGTGCTCGGCGATGTCGGTCGCGTTCAGGAAGCCCTTGTTCAGCTGCTTCTGGATCTGGTCCTCGCGGAACTCCGTCTTCTCCAGCATGTTGGCAAAGATCGCGACGCACGCCTTCCACGTGTCGACCGCGTCGAACAGTCCCTCCTTGTCTTCCTGGAAGTCCTTATTGTACGCGAGCGGCGTGCCCTTCATCGTCGTGAGCAGCTGCATCAGGTCGCCGTAGACGCGTCCGCACTTGCCGCGGATCAGCTCGGCCATGTCCGGGTTCTTCTTCTGCGGCATGATGCTGCTTCCGGTGCAGTAGCTGTCGTCGATCGCGATGTAGCTGAATTCCGAGCTGTTCCACCAGACGAACTCCTCTGCCCAGCGAGACAGGTGCATCATGCTGATCGATGCGTCGCTCAGGAATTCCAGCGCGTAGTCCCTGTCGCTGACGGAGTCCATCGCGTTCTCGGTCGGCGCGGAGAATCCGAGCAGTTCCGCAGTGTAGTGGCGGTCCGTCGGGAAGGTCGTCCCCGCCAGCGCACACGCCCCCAGCGGACAAAAATCCATCCTCTCATACGTGTCGATCAGCCGCTCGATGTCGCGCTTGAACATCTGGAAATACGCCATGAAGATAAACCCCGCCGTGATCGGCTGCGCGTGCTGGATGTGCGTAAATCCTACCGTGATGGTATCCTTATACTGCTCCGCTTTAGACAAAATCACCTCTTCCAGGTGCATAAGCTCACTGACGATTTCCCGGATCTGCTCCTTCATGTACAGGCGTCCGTCCACCTGGCACTGGTCGTTGCGGCTTCTCGCGGTGTGCAGTTTTTTACCCGTCTCTCCGATGCGCTCGATCAGGCGGCTCTCGACCGCCATGTGGATATCCTCGTCGTCGGCGGTGAACGTCACCTTTCCGTCCGCGATGTCCTGCTCGATCGAAAGGAGGCCCTCGATGATCTTCTCCGCCTCCTCATCCTCGACGATGCCCTGTTTCGCGAGCATCTTCACGTGCGCGATGCTGCCTCGGATGTCCTCCCGGTACATCCGCTGGTCAAATCCGATGGACGCGTTGAATTTCTTCACCATGTCGTCCATATCCTTCTGGAATCTGCCTCCCCATAATGCCATGTTGTTCTTCCCCTTTATCCGTAATTGTTCATTATTTATCCCGCACAAAAAAACTTCGCGCAGGCATACGTATCTTTTATTATTGCATTTCAAGTAAGTGATGTCAATCAAAGGCCGCGGCGCCCGGGGGGCGGCAGGATGAAGTCCCCGCGCCCCCGGCGGTAGGGTTTTTTTATTTTTTTTTTATTTTATTGGCGAAATTAACCGGTCCG
>CAIFEY010000036.1:0-15069 GCA_903789635.1 uncultured Eubacteriaceae bacterium | reverse complement strand
GTGGCGGACAAAGCGCTTGACTGATTCGCGATTATCATTGAATTGAAAGAGGCCCGAACACCCTGTCAATTTTTTTCAGGGTGTTCCGGCCGGGTTTTTTTTTTTTAAAAGGTTGTGGTTTTAATTTTTATTTTTTATTTACAATCATCGTCCGAAAAAAAACCGGCCGGGCCGGGGGGTGCGCCACTTTGCCCGCCCCGGGCCCCGCGGCCTTTCGATTTTTTGTAGTTTATTGTAATTGTCTGCGCTACTTCACGCTGACGGTCGCCTTCTTGGAAGCGACGCCGTTGTAGTTGGTGTCATCCAGGGTCTTGTAGGTGAATACGTAGACCTTGTATGTGCCGGCCTTAAGACCGGTAATCTTCAGCGTCGTCTGCGAACTTCCCGGGAAGCGGTAATACTTCTTGAAGTTCGTTCCGGAGACTTTGACGAAGTAGCCGCTGCAGTCCATCTGGCTGACTTTCAGGGTGATCGTTCCGTTTCCGGCCGTCGCCTTCTTGATCGTCCCGCGCTTCAGGACCGCACGTCTGTGGACGCCGGTGGACGCACCGTATTCGGTCTCGCTGTCACCGATCGCGATCGGTCTCGCCTTGACCTCGTAGCAGTCGCCGTAATCGCCTTCCAGCGTGTAGGTCGTCTCGCCTCCCGTGGAGACGGTCGTCCAGTCGCCGCCGTTCTTGCGATAGGTCAGCTCGTAGTCTGTGGCTCCCTCAACTGCTCCGATCTTGACTGTCACCTTAGGCTCGTTGGCATCGCCTTTCACCTTGAGTGAGTTGATCTTGGAAAGTGTCTGCTCGGCCGCGTTTCTTACGACCGACCTGGAAGGGGTGATCGATACGGCTCCGCTGAGTTCTCCCGAGTAGGTGTGCCCGTCGGTGTCGATCGGGCGGACGCGGACATAATAGGTCTTTCCGGAAGTCAGTCCGGTGACCGTCGCATCCGTCGAGGTCGTCTCTACCGTCTTGGCCCCGGATGTCGAGGTCGCGCTGCTGCAGATGTATACACGATACTTGTCCGCACCGATGTTATCCCATGCAGCCTTGAGCGATGTCAGCGACGGAGCGGTGACGCTTGTGACGTCTGCCTTGTTCACCAGGCGGTACTTCTTGGTTCCGTCTGAATTTCCAGAGTACAGCTGGCTTCCGATCGTGAGATTCGGCGTAACCTTGATGGTGTAATCGCCGCCCTTCTCAGCACTCATGGTCTTGCTCGCGGTCGAGTTTCCCGTGACGGTTGCCGTGGTACTTTTTCCGCTGTCATCTATCATCGTGACGAGGTAGCTCATCGTTCCCGTCGCCGGGGTGAGCGGCTTCCACGCGATCTTCAGCGTGCCATTGCTCGTGCTTACCGTGGTGGAGGACGTCAGTCTTCCGACGAAGCGGTGACGGGTCGCAGAATAGCTTCCATAGACGTTCCCCGTGACGGCTCTGACCTTGACATCAACCGCGGTGTTCGCCGGGAGTTTCAGTGTGTACTTTGTCGCACCTCCAGTCATGACGCTCTGCCACGATCCCTGGTTGGTCCTGTACGTGACCTGATAGTCCTGCGCGTTGTCGACTGCCTTGAACGACAGCGCCACGCTGCTGGAACTCGTCTTTACCGAGGTTCCGAATCCGCTGACCTTGTCCAGTGAGGTCACATTCGCGTCTCTGCTGGCGATGTTCGAGCTTCCGATGGTGAACGTCTTGCTCGTCGTGTTGGAGTAGTCGCCGATTCCGTTGACGACGACATAAGCCGTGCCCTTCTTCAGGTTGTCGAAGTAGCTTACAGTGTAATCCTCACCCTGCTTCAGGGTCTTGCTGCCGTCCTTGACGGTGACGTCAGGCTCCAGGGCGCTTCCGGTGTACGCCATCTGGCTGTACGGAATGGAGACGCTGCAGTCCCTGATGGAATCCGTTCCGGACTCGGTTCCGGTTCCGTTCAGGTTGTAATAGTAGAAGTCACGGTCGACGTATCCGGAGATGCCGCTGACACTTCCGGAACTCGTGTACTGCCAGTAGTCCACGCGCTTGCTGTAGCTGTTGGACGTGCTGTACTGTGCAAGCCAGAACGGGTAGTCCTGAAGGTCGTCCATGTTGAAGCGCGGCGACCAGTCGCAGACGCTTCTGTACGTGTAGAACATCGGCGTGTAGCCGGCGCTCTTGATCGTGTTCATGAACGCCTTGGCGTTCGCGGTCAGCGTCTTCCTGACCGATGCCGTGGATGTATATGTCGTCGTGCTCAGGCGGGATCCGGAGAGGAACTCGTAGTCCATAACAACCGGCATGGTCGGCTGGACTCCGGCAGACTCGAGATTATCGATCACCCAGTTCGCTTCCTTCTTTGCTTCGGAAGTGGTCTTCGCGAGCGAGAAGTAGTAGACGCCTACGTTGACGCCTGCCGCCTTGGCGTTGGCGACGTTCGTGGCAAATTTTAAATCGTGGTACTGGGTAAACGTTGATTTTCCGTAGGTTCCACCGATGCGGATAAATGCGTAGTCGACACCGGCCTTCTTTACCTTCTTCCAGTTGATGCTTCCCTGAAAGACGGACACGTCGATGCCGTCAAATGTGATATAATTGCTTCCCTGCACTGCCGGCGGATGGTAGTATGTCTTGCCGCCGGAGGTGCTGCTCGTCGCTGCGAATGCAGTGAGCGTCAGTGCCAGAACCATTGCCGCGACCACGGACAGCAGGATCATCAGCCGCCGGGGTGCGTATTTCTGTCCCATCAATATATTCCCTCCTTTTCTCTTCGTTTCATATAATCTAATCGAATAATCGAAGGCGACGCCGAAACTGCAAAAAACGGCGAAAGCCCCCGTGACGAATGTCTCGTTTCGTCCCGATTGATCTCATCAGATAAGTAAAAAAGCAAAATTGCGCTTAAGAATCTTAAAGATTCTTAAGCATTATTTACTATGATAATGTAAAGTCCCCCTCTTGTCAAACCTAATCATAGGATCTACACAAAACAGCCTTTTAATTTCCACTGATAGACTTTACAATGGTAACTGTAAAATAATAAATGAGAGAAGAATTATGTTTGGGTATGTCATTACGCAGCAGGAAGAGCTGAAACTACGAGAATTCAATGTTTACAACGGATACTACTGCGGACTGTGCAAGACCGTCGGGGCAGAGTACGGGCAGCTGCTCCGGCTAGGTCTGCAGTTCGAGATGGCTTTCCTCGCGCTTTTCCTGGAGTCGCTGGATGATGCACCTGAGGAGATCTCCGAGGAGCACTGCGTCGCGCACCACATCAAGAAGAAGCCGGTGATCCGCTGCAGCGCGCAGGAGTACGCGGCCGCGATGACCGTGATCCTGGGCTACGAGAACAACCTGGACGACATTCAGGACGACGGCACCTCCGCCAAGACCCTGTCCCGTTCCCTGGTTCTGCACTCGGCCTTCTCCAAGGCAAAAGACAAATTCCCCGAGGCAGCTTCCCGCATCCACGAGCAGCTGGAACTGCTGTATCAACTGGAAAGGGAGCACTGCCGGTCGATCGACGATCCGACCAACGCCTTCGGCGAGGTCATGCGGACGATCTTCCTCAGTTATTTCCAGGACCAGCACCATGCGGCGGATAGAACGCCTGCGAATCCAGCGAATCCAGCGAATCCAGCGGACTCCGTCAGTCCTGCAGGCGCGGATTCCGCGGAGTCAGATTCCGCGCCGGATCCCGCATCGGGTTCCGACGAATCGATTTCCGTACGGGATTCTGCAACGAATTCTGCAAAATTAAACGCCGCTGAAATACAATATACCAAACCCGATGCGGCCATCCGCGTCGTATCGGAATTCGCCTACCAGCTCGGCCGATGGATCTATCTGATCGACGCGCTGGACGACCTTGCAGAAGACCGGAAGACGGGCAGTTACAACCCGCTCCTCTCGGTTCCCGAGGACCGCGTCTTGCGGCTGGCCCACGACCTGCTGTACCACGCGCTCGGAGAAATGGCCAGGGCGCTCGACCTCCTGGAGGTCAAAAAGAATCGAGGGATTATTGAAAACATCGTGTATCTGGGGCTCCGCACCAAGACGGACCAGATCCTTGCGAAAGGGCAAGATCCTGAGCTTGAGATTAAGAATGAGGAGAGTGTAAATGGGAAACAATGATCCATATGAAATCCTGGGTATTTCCCGCAATGCTTCTCAGGATGATATCCGGAAGGCTTACCGCGAACTGGTAAAGAAGTACCATCCGGACAAATACCAGGGAAATCCGCTCGCCGACCTCGCAGAGGAGAAGCTGCAGGAGGTCAACTGGGCGTACGATACGCTGACAAAAAACAACGGAGCCGCAGCATCCTCGCAGAGCTACGGGGGATATTCCTACGGAAACGCCGGCACCTACGGAAACGCGGGTTACGGCGGGGGCTCCTACGGCGGCTACGGTTCATCCGGTTCCGGCGCCTCCTACGGCGCGAACGGCCAAAGCTACTCCGGCAGCTCGCCGATCTACAACCAGGTCCGCGTCTACATCAACAACAACAACATCACCGCCGCCGAGCAGATGCTCGAGCAGAACCGCGCGGAGGACGCCGAATGGCATTTCCTCTACGGCGTCGTCTCGTTCCGCCGCGGCCGCATCGCGGAGGGCCTCCAGGACGTGCAGACCGCCGTCCAGCTCGACCCTTCCAACGCGGAGTACCAGAACGCCTACAGCCAGATGAACAGCCTCGGCAGCTTCTACCAGGGCGCGTCCACCAGCCAGGGCTACGGCGCAAACCCGTTCTGCTGGACCCTGCCGCTGTGCCTGTGCTGCTAGCGGTCAGGTGATGCGGCGCGCCGGGCGTGAGCCGGGCGCAAATGAAAGCCGCCGGTTGCTCGGCTGGATTCGAGGCAACGGGCGGCCGGTGCGGTGCAGGCGCCGGGCGGCAGCCGGGCGCAGACGAAAGCCGCCGGTTGCTCGGCTGGATTCGAGGCAACGGGCGGCCGGTGCGGTGCAGATACGGGAAGGCTCGCGTGCCGCATTTGCGCATGCCGACATCGCATGGAAACATATTCATATATAATAATAGGAAATTGACCGCCGCGGGGCATGGAACTGCGGCGGTTTTTCTATGGGCGCGTGGGCAGAAGAAAAACGAGAGCACGCCCACGCCCGGCAATATCACTGCCACTATCACGGCGGACGGCTGCGCGGGCGGACAGGATCCCGATCTGCGCCGCCGGTCACCTCCTCACGAGTGTATACAGAATCCACCATTTTCTGGAATTAACGATAGCACAATTGCAATTCCAGCGCCCGGATCTCCCGGATCGGCGGGGGTATGGGGCGCCGCCGTTAGGAATTTCGCCCATTCGTCTTCCATTTCCCAACGTTTCAATAAAAGTTAGGGAAAACGGCGCCGAAATCCTGTATTTCCCAAGTTCCAAGAAAGCCGGCGGGCGCCTGCGCCGCTGCGGGCGGCGCAGGATCATCGTTTTGACCAATGTTCCCGCCGACATTGACTGCACCGCCGCCGTCATCCTGGACCAACTGCATAATTCACCGCACAACATCGTCGTGTTGTCATCTATTTTTCAGCGGCGGGGGCGGTATTTCCGTCGCTAATCAATGATCATCGCCCTGCATATACCCCTATAGGGTATAGCTCCCCAACTCGCCAGACGCAGGCGAGTTGGGAATTTGAGGCTTATAGGCGTCATTTTCCTAAATTTCCGGAGGCAATGGGAAAATGGGGGTCTAACAGTGATTTTTCCAAAATTTCAGCCCGCCGCGCGCCATCGCCCGCACCCAATATTTGTAAAACCGCTGAATTCCAACGTTTTACAGAAATATGCAGTATACACGCATCATCCCATGTCCCCCATGTCCCGTCTTTCAATAGCCACGTCGTTAAATGACCCCGCCGCGCGCCCAAGCGTTCATTTGCGCCGCGCGCCGGAATGTCGATCCCGTGATCCTTGCTCCGCGGCGCCTCACATTTTCCAACATGCCGCGCGCCGGAATGCCGAGCTCATGATCCAAGCGCTCCCCCGCGCGTGTACAGTATCCCAGCGCCGGGCAGCAACGCGGCCACAGCGATGTGATCACGGCACACTTACCACAGAACGACTGAACGCAAATAGGGACTGAGAAAAATACTCGTCATTTTCACAATCCCTATTTCTCGTTTTCATTTAGAGTTCGTGCTTTCCCGCGCGCCGCGGAACCCTACATTTACAGGCACGTCCGCGCGCCGGAGTGCCGATCCCGTGATCCAGGCTCGCGCGGCGCCTTGCATGTTCAGGCGTTATGCCGCCTGCTCCTCCAGGCGGTCCATCTTTTTGGTTGATGGGGTCTACAGGCGGAAGGAATTGCGGTTCAGCATGCGCATCGAGTTGATGATGCAGATCATCGCGACGCCGACGTCGGCGAAGACGGCGGCCCACATGCCGGCGAGGCCGACCGCGCCTAAGGCGAGGATCAGGAGCTTGACGCCGATCGCGAAGACGATGTTCTCGTTGGCAATCGCGACGGTCTTGCGGGCGATGCGGATTACGAGCGGGATGCGCTTCAGTTTGTCGTCCATGATGACGATGTCCGCGGCCTCGATCGCCGCGTCAGAGCCGAGCGAGCCCATCGCGATGCCGACGTCTGCCCTGGCGAGGACCGGCGCGTCGTTGATTCCGTCACCGATGAAGGCGAGCTTGCGCTTGGTGCCGGACTCCTGCTGGAGGAGCTCCTCGACTTTTGCCACCTTGCCGTCAGGCAAAAGTTCCGCGCACGTCGTATCGATGCCGAGCCTGCTGCCGACCGCCTGGCCGACTGCCTCGCGGTCACCGGTCAGCATGACGACCTGGCGGACGCCAGCGCGCTTCATATCGGCGATCGCGTCGGCGGCCTCCTCCTTGACCGTGTCGGAGATGAAGATCGCACCGAGGTACTTGCCGTCTCTGGCGACGTATACAATCGTGGAGGCGTCGTCGCTCTCCTCGGTGAAGGCGATGTTCTGCTCACGCATCATCTTGGCGTTGCCGACGGCGACCAGGCCGTTCTCTGTCTTCGCGAGCAGGCCGCGGCCGGAGACGTTTTCCACGGATTCGTAGCCGGTTACCGCGCCGGCTTTTCCGGCCTTTCCGGCCGCGCGGCGGATGGACACTGCAATCGGATGGGTCGAGAGGCCTTCCGCGGCAGCGGCAGTCCGGAGTACATCAGCCTCGGATGCGTTATTGGCAGGGACAACTTTTGTCACGGTGAACTCACCCTTAGTGAGCGTTCCGGTCTTATCGGAGACGACGGTGTCAAGCTGCGACATGAGCTCGAGGTAGTTGGAGCCCTTGACGAGCACGCCCTCGCGGGACGCCGCGCCGATGCCGCCGAAGAACGACAGCGGAACCGCCAGCACCAGGGCGCACGGACATGAAATTACCAGGAACGTGCACGCGCGGTAGATCCAGGTCAGCGGATGACCGACGACGATGGACGGGATGATCGCGAGTGCCAGCGCACCGAACACGACGATCGGCGTGTACCAGCGTGCGAAACGGGTAATAAAGTTCTCGGTCCTCGATTTTTTGGAGGTCGCGTCCTCGACCATCTCCAGGATGCGGGAAACCGTGGAATCCTCGTATTCCTTGGATGCGCGGATTCTCAGCGTTCCCTCGCCGTTTACGCAGCCAGACAGGATCTCGTCGTTTTTTCTGACCGTTCGCGGAACCGACTCGCCGGTCAGCGCCGCGGTGTTCACGAGGCTCTCTCCCTCCTCGACGACACCGTCCACCGGGATCTTCTCGCCCGGCCTAATGACCAATATATTGCCGATCTCTACATCGTCCGGGTCGATCGTCTCGATGCTGCCGTCCTCGTGCAGGAGGTTAGCGTATTCCGGCGCGATCTCCATCAGGTCCTTGATCGAACCCCTGGACTTGTTGACCGCATAGTCCTGGAAAAATTCTCCCACCTGGTAGAACAGCATGACGGCGCAGGCCTCGGAATTCTCCCCGACCGCGAACGCGCCGATCGTCGCAAGGAACATCAGGAACGACTCGTCGAACATCTGCAGATGGCGGATTCCGATCAGCGCATTCTTCACGACGCTGCCTCCGACGATGAAATACGGAACTAAGTACGGAATCATCTGAATCCACTGATTCGCAAGAATTCCATTCAGCATACCCATCCTGTCTAAAACGTGTTCCCCAATGACCAGCACCAGGTAGATCACGAGCGCGCTCACGATTCTCGTCCGCTCCCGCCTCTGTGCCTTACTTAATGTCGACTTCTTCATGAAAATTCTCCCTCCTGAAGAGATTCCCTTCTCTCTTTCCCCCAGACAAAAACTACCTGATCAATCTCTGAGGCGGCCGATTATGCGTCCGCCCTTTCCTGCCGGCTTCCGTACAGCCGGCGGCGGTATACTGAATGCACGGACGAACCGCCGGAAAAACTCCGGCGTATCATCTTCCGGCCGCTCAGCTGCCTAACGGAAAATCTGGCAGTCCGGCTCGACCTTCTTGCAGGCCTTCTCAACCTCGTCCATGATCGCGTCAAAACGGCCGTCGTCTGCCTCGATCTTCATCTTCTGCGTCATAAAGTTGACGTTCGCGTCGCTTACGCCGTCGATCTTCTTGACTGCCTCTTCCATCTTGGCCGCACAGTTCGCGCAGTCGACCTCGATCTTGAATCTCTTCTTCATAATTCTGCTCCTTCTCGAATTGCTGAAATTAAAACTCTAACTTGCCCTATAAGTCCGGATAAATATAAGTCCGATCGTTTATTCATCTGATCATATGATCATCCGATGCCGGCTATTCATCAGACAAAGCCCAAACTGTGCCCAGCTGAATTTTGTCTGCCTTAGATCTCCTCGATGTGTTCCTTACCCATAGCGATGATCGTCTTCACGTGCTCATCGGCGAGGGAGTAAATCATCGACTTCCCCTGACGCTGTGCGTTGACCAGGTCCGAAGCCTTGAGGATCTTCAGCTGGTGCGACACCGCCGACTGGTTCATGTTGATGTCGTCGCAGATCTCGCCGACGCTCTTGCCCCCGTCGAACAGGTCGTAGAGGATCTTGATCCTCGTCGAATCTCCGAAAACCTTAAACAGCTCGGCCAGGTCGATCAGCTCCTCCTCATCGAGCTGATTCGTCAGGCAGTCCACCTTGCGGTCGAACATCTCTATTAAATCTGCCATCTCGTATCCCTCCCATATAACTTATGAACTATCGTTCATATGATTATATTATCATATATTCATTATATGTCAATGCATCCCCGAAAATTATTTAACAACTTCTATCCCTGCCGCCTCCCACGCAGGCAGCAGAAAACCCGCCCGGCTTCGTGTTGAAGTCGAGCGGGTTTGATTTCTGCTGCGTCCTAGTTGCTCTGCGTCGGCAGGTACGGCGCGAGCGCGGCCGCCGTTCCGCTGAGCGGCATGGACTGCAGCCAGACGTGGCCCGGTCCGGTCAGGATGGTGTTGAACAGGCCCTCGCCGCCGAAGAAGACGTTCTTCATGCCAGGGATCTCCTGGATGTTGAGGCTGACGGTGCCGTCCATCGCCGCGACGTAGCCGGTGTCGACGACGATCTGCTGGCCCGGCTGAAGCTCGTACTCCGTGACGCTTCCGTCGATCTCGAGGAAGGCCGTGCCGTTTCCGGACAGGCGCTGCATCAGGAAGCCCTCGCCGCCGAACAGGCCGGAGCCGAAGCTCTTGCGGAAGAAGACAGAGAGCTCAACGCCCGACGTCGATGCGAGGAACGAGGATTTCTGGGCGATGATCTCGTGGTTTGCGCTGATCTCGACCGGCATGATCGAGCCCGGGAAGCTCGACGCGTACGCGATCATGCCCGGTCCGCCCATCGCCGTGTAGTGGTTCTGGAACAGGCGCTCGCCCGTCATCATGCGGCCGAAGACCTTCTTGATCCCTCCGCCGCTCGTCGTCTCCATCTTCATGTTCGGGCTCATCCAGCTCATCGCGCCGGACTCCGTGATCATCATCTCCCCGCTCTCGAGCTCGCAGATGACTACCGGCAGGTTTCCGCCCTTGATCTCATATCTCATTCGTTTTCTCCTTTCTTATCTGAACGACTCTTCCGAATTATCCCGAATCTTTCACAAGATGACCGGATCGCGCTTTCTTTAATCATACAGAAAACCCGAACAACATGCAAGACGCGCGGTCGTTACAGGTGTCCGGGTTTCCGTGATTTTCCCCATATAAATGAGGAAATATTTACTTGTCTGTCCTAGTTAGAGGACTTGAACATCTTCCAGTAGTAGCTGTAGAGGTCGTCCCCTTCCGGTCCGAGATCGCGCAGGACCTCACTGTTTTCAAGCTGTTTGTCGCTCAGGAACAGGTCCGGGTCGTTGCGGTACTTGGCCGCCATCATCTTGCGCGCGCCCGTGTTCGGCGTGCTGTAGGTAAGATACTCAAAATTTTTGTACGCGATGTCCGGGCGGCACATGAAGTTGATCCACTTCTCCGCGTTCGACTTGTGGAAGGCGTTCTTCGGGATGACCCAGTTGTCGATGAAGAGCTCCGAGCCCTCCTTCGGGACGCAGAACTTGAGGTTCTTATTCAGCTTCTGGCTGTAGAGGACCTCTCCGTTCCAGACGACGCCGAGGTCCGCGGAGTTTCCGACCAAAAGGTCTCTCGCCGAGTCGTTGACGTACTTGTATACAAGCGGGCGCTGCGCCACGAGGTCGTTGACCGCCTTCTGCAGCTGTTTTTTATTAGTCGAATTCAGGGAATACCCGTTCTTCTTCAGGCCGACCATCATCGTGTCCCTGACGGAGTCCTGCATCAGGATGCTCCCCTTATACTTCTTATTCCAGAGGTCGTTCCAGGACGTGATCGACCCCGCCTTGATCTTCTTGGTGTTGTACAGGATTCCCGCTACGCCCCACTGGTACGGCACGGAATAGCTGTTCGTCGGGTCGTAGTTCTCCGCCGCGATCTTCAGGTACTGCTTTCCGATGTACTTGATGTTCGGCACCTTCTTGAAGTTGATCTTCTGCAGAAGGCCCTCCTTGCGCATCCTCTCGACCATGTAGTCCGACGGGCAGACGACGTCGTACACGCCCGCGCGGTTCTTGATGACTGGGTACATCTCCTCGTTTGTGTCGTACGTGTCCAGCACGACCTTGATGCCCGTCTCCTTCTGGAACTGCTTGACGACAGCCGGGTTGATGTAGTCGCCGTAGCTGTATACAAGCACCTCGTTCTTATTCTTTTCCCCGCAGCCGGTGAGCGTCACAGCGGTCAGTGCAGACAAAATCAAAATGAGCAGAACAGCAGCTGTCCGCCGCATCAACTTAAGGTTTTTCTCTTGAAGCTTCATATTTTGTCCCTCCTGCTAACTCTGCGGAGTCTCCAGGAAGAAGTCGTTCCTGGAGCTCTGCCTGCTGCTGCCGCGGTTGGCGATGACCAGGACCGCCATGACGACGACGAAGATGATCGTCGAGAGCGCGAACAGCGTCGGTCGGATGCCGACCTTGACCTGGCTGTAAATCAGCGTGGAGATCGTGTTGATGCCTGCGCCGCGCGTGAAGTGTGTGACGACAAAATCGTCGACCGACATCGTGAACGCGAGCAGGAAGCCGCTGACGATGCCCGGGCGGATGTCCGGGATAACGACCTTCCAGAATGCGGTCAGCGGGGAGGCGCCGAGGTCGAGTGCGGCCTCGTAGTTACTGACGCCGAGCTGCTTCAGCTTAGGCATGACGGACAGGATGACGTACGGGATGCTGAACGTGATGTGCGCGAGCAGGACGGTTCCCCAGTTCAGGTAGAAGCCGAACGCGATGAACGCGAGCATCAGCGAGATACCGGTTACGATGTCGGCGTTCAGCAGCGGGATGTTGTTGATGCCGAGCAGGAACGCCTGGCCCTTCTTTCCGAACTGCAGGATTCCGACGCACGCGAGCACGCCGATCACCGTGGCCAGCAGCGCGCTGACCATCGCGATCGAGAACGTGTTCCAGACCGCGGACAGCATCGTCGTGTCGTTGAACATCTCCTTATACCAGCGCAGCGAGAAACCGCGCCATGCGAACATCGACTTGCTCTCGTTGAAGGAGAGAACGATCAGCGTCACGATCGGCAGGTACAGGAACAGAAGGATGATGATCAGGTAAATACCTCTGATTGCCTTTCTCATTACATCATACCTCCTTCCCCATTCTTATCCAGCTTCATCAGCGCGGCCATGCTCAGCAGGATGAACACCATCATGACCAGGGAAATTCCGGATCCCAGGTTCCAGTTGGCGCTCGTCGTGAACTCCTGCTCGATGATGTTTCCGATCAGGTAGATTTTGCCGCCTCCTAAGATATTGGAGATGACGAACGTTGTCAGGCTCGGCACGAACACCATCGTGATGCCGCTGACGATTCCCGGCACGCACATCGGAAGGATGATCTTCCTCAGCACGGTCGACTCGCCGGCGCCCAGGTCGTAGGCCGCCTCGATGATGTTCGGGTCGATCTTCTCCAGCACGTTGTAGATCGGAAGGACCATGAACGGCAGGAAGTCGTAGACCATACCCAGGACAATGGCTCCCGTCGTGTTGATGATCGGCGGGAACGGCAGGTGAAGCATGTGCGCCAGGTGGTACATGATTCCGCCCTTCTCCAGGATGACCTGCCACGCCATCGTGCGGAGCAGGAAGTTCATCCACATCGGGAGGAGGAAGATGAAGACGATCAGTCCCTCCCTGCCCATCGTGCTGTGCTTGAGCACCAGGGCAAGCGGAATAGAGAGCGCGAGGCAGATGACCGTGCTCACGACGGAGAGTCCGAGCGAGAGGCCGAGTGCCTTCATGTGTACCGGCTGGAAGACGGCGAGAATGTTAGCCGTGGTAAAGGCTCCCGTCCGGTCCGTAAATCCGTAGTAGACGATCATTAAGAGCGGGATGAATGTCCCCGCGATCATCCAGACGATGTACGGAACTGCAGGCAGTTTTTTCATCGATAGTAAGCTCCTTTCTCTGAGTACCGTTTACTCAGCCTCCAGATCGAGTGCTTCCTGTTCCGGCTTGACCGGCTTGTGCATGATCTGGATGTTGAACGGGATGACGTCGATGCTGACCGGCGTTCCCACGTCATAGCTTGTCGTATTCTGAGCCAGCCAGGTGAACCCGCCGGCCTCGATTTCCATCTCGTAGTGGACGCCGATGAAGACGTTGTGCGTCACGACGCCGTCCAGTTTTCCCTCGCCAGGCTCACGGATGATGATGTCCTCCGGGCGGATCACGACGTCGACCGGCTTGTTCTCGCCGAATCCCGTGTCCACGCAAGGGAATTCCGTTCCGCAGATCTTCACGAGCTTGTCGTGCACCATCTCTGCGTCCAGGATGTTGCTGTCCCCGATGAAGTCAGCGACAAAGGCATTCTGGGGCTCATTATAGATCTCTTCCGGCGTTCCGATCTGCTGGATATCTCCGTTGTTCAGCACGATGATGCGGTTGCTCATCGTCAGCGCCTCCTCCTGGTCGTGCGTGACGTACAGGAACGTGATGCCGAGCTCCTCCTTCAGGCGGATCAGCTCGTACTGCATGTCCTCGCGCAGCTTCAGGTCCAGCGCGCCAAGAGGCTCGTCGAGCAGGAGCAGCCTCGGCTCGTTCACGACCGCCCTCGCGATCGCGACTCGCTGCTGCTGTCCGCCGGACATCTGGTCGACCTTCCTGTTCTCGAATCCTTCCAGGTTGACCAGCTTCAGCCCGTACTTCACCTTCTGGCGGATATACGAATCGCTCTTTCCGCTGACCTTCAGGCCGAACGCGATGTTCTGCCCGACATTCATGTGCGGGAAAAGCGCATACTTCTGAAATACCGTGTTGATCTGCCTCTTGTTCGGCGGAAACTCCGTGATGTCCTGGCCCTCAAAGAAGACCTGGCCGCTGTCCGGCTGTTCGAATCCCCCGACGATCCTAAGAAGCGTCGTCTTTCCGCATCCTGAAGGCCCGAGGAGTGTGATGAACTCGTTCTCCTCCACCGTCAGGTTGAAGTGGTCCAGCACGACGTTGTCATCGTACCGTTTGCATATGTCCCTCAATTCAATAAGAGTCTTAGCCATTTGCAATCCTTTCCATAACCGATTCTGCACGTTCGTCCGCCCGGCGGCCTCCGAAGCATTCGGCTCCGGTCCCGCCGCGGCGTTCCGCGTCAGTTTCCCGCTGGCGTTCGCCTCGGTTCTCCACGCGGCGTTCCGCCGTGGTTTCCCGCCGGCGTTCGCCTCGGTTTCCCGCGCGGCGGCCCGCTTCCGCGGCCTCCCGTGCTCGATCACCCATTTCAACGCGCGGCCCGGCGCTTGCTTAAGGTCCACCCGCAAGGGGCAGCCTCCGCACGCTGAACCGCTGACGCAGAAAGAACCGTACCCGACTGTGTACGGTCCTCGTCTTTGTCCTATCTCATAAATATCACTATTCTATCATACAAATTTCAACACTGCCAGATAATATCCTCCCGAATCAGGGATTTACGGAAGTTTTACAACCCCGTGGTTTCAACCAGGCAAACAGAAATTATAGAATAAGGTTACACGGGGTGCAAAGTTTTTCTAACTTACTCACTTACTCATTTTCCTCGCTGCGGAAAAAACTCTCCCTCCGCAGCAGTACCCCGGGTACCCATCCACAGGGCTGGCGCCGCGTTTACCATACAGCTGTCCATATAACCATACAATTTACCATACAACCGGCCGCGCTGCTCACTCATCTCCGTGGCCGCTCCGTTTTACTTCACCCGCGGCCGTCCGTACCAGCGGCCCGCCGCAATAGAAAAAAACCGCCGCGAATTGACGACACTGCTGCGGAACTTTGACGGAGGAAGATGTTTGTATACAGAATCCACCATTTTCCGACAATGACGATAGCGAAATTGATATTTCCGCGCCCGGATCAACGGGATCAACGGGGGTATGGCGCGCCGCCGTTAGGAATTTCGCCCATCCACCGGCCGTTTTCCAAACAGTCCAAAAAAAGTTAGGTAAAACGGCGCCGAAACTCCAATATTCCAAATTCCGAGTGAGGCCGGCGGGCGCCCCCTACAGCTTCTGGCAAAGCACGATCATCGATTTGATCAGCGCACCCGCGATAATTGACTGCACCGCCGCCGTCATTCTGGACAAGCTGCACAATCCGCCGCACAACTC
>CAIFEY010000035.1 GCA_903789635.1 uncultured Eubacteriaceae bacterium | reverse complement strand
TCGGTACGTACGGTGCAATGGGAGGGTGACGGAAGACTGTCACTCTACCCTATTCGCCGCGGCGATTTTCACGTATAATTCGCCGCGGCCCTCGGCGCGACTTCGCTATTCTATGTGCGCGCCGAAACAATTGAAGCGATCTGGCGTCAGCGCAAGCTAAGCCAGATCGCTTCCTTCCGCCCGCGGCCCCAACCCCAGCTGTCAAAGGGGCCGGCGGGCCCCTCGCCGCGTGCCACTCCAGCGTTTAGGGCGCGCGGCGAAAAAAATCGGTGGAACACGGCTGACAGCGGAAGACGTGTTCCATCCGATTCCAAAAGCGGTCGGGCGATAATCAGTTTATAAATCGCCGGATCGCAACCGCGCCGGGCGACTGTCCGAGCCGCTTGATCAGATGCTTAGGCGGATCGGACGGTCGCGCCGCGCTATAATCAAAGAAACCCGACGACAGCGCCAGCGAAGTCGGGTTTCCACAATCGCCGTGCTTTTCTATAATTCCGGCACGGCGCTCGATCCCGGTTCTGAGCTCCGCCGAAGAACCGGCGACCTTGCCGCCGCAGGCGGCAAAGACAATTGGAGAATCCGACGCCTCCAGCGGAGGATTCTCCCACATTCCCTAAAATCACCGAAATCGGGCGAGCCCCGCGCAGCCCGATTTCTACATTCCCGACAATACAAGAAACTGGAGGCGCATACCTGCGATCTCCAGTTTCAACGATATCTATAATCAAAACCCCGCGAAGCCTTGGGCTGAGCGGGGTTTCCACTTACACACCCGCCGCGCCAGCGGCGGAACCAATTGGCGGATGCGACCACGGAGGAGCATCCGCTCTCATTTTAAACCATCACCCGAGCAGACGATAAATTTTAACCTCGCGCCCCCTCTAGTTTTCCCCGTCCGCCATTCCACGCAGCGGCCGCTCCCTGGCGATCAACCGTATCATATTCCGCTCCAGTATCCGCGGCCTTCCATTTCGCGGTCGCCCGCGCATACGCCGAGCCCGTCCGCTACTTTTTGCCTTCGTCTGCATATGCACGTGGGCTCGCCTGTGGACTGCGGACCGGGGGACTATTGGGCGCGGGCGGGGCTCGCCGATAAGCTGCGGACGGGCATTGTAGCGCGTATCCTGCCGCGTTGGATTCTGTTAAATTTTGAAGGGGTTAGGTAAAGTATTCTACTTATTCCAACAATTCGCGCAACTGCTTGTAATGGGGTATGGGATGGGTTATACTGGTGGCAATCGGCCGCTGGCAGTCCGGACTGACCGGCGATGACGCGTCGGTTTCGGCGGTGCGCACGAGGAGCTGGATGGCGCCGGTTGGGATGCGTTGGACGGTGCCCGGCGGAAGGAACTGGTCAGCGCCGGGCGGGATGGAAAGCGGCCGGGATTGGGACACGTGGATATTAATGAGAGAAAGGAGAATGTATGTTAACTACTGAGGAAGTCGATATTTTCAAGTGGGCGCGGGAGAAGGAAGCGGAGGCGCGGAGGTTACTGAGTCGGTACGAGGCGGAGATTCAGAAGTACCGGGCGATGGATGGGTGTTCGCTGTTTGCGAAGGATGGGCCGAACGGGACGTGCTATTATTCGATGTACCTGAATGAGTATGATGAGCAGGGGAATCGGATGCGCGTGTATCTGGGAAAACAGGAGAGCAGCACGACGTTTCAGGCGAAGATGCATTATTTTTTGTCGACATCGATCAAGAGGCTGAGGAAGAATCTGAAGGTGCTGCAGCAGATTCAGCGCGACTACACAATAGCGGATCCGAATGAAATCCAGCGGTCGGGGGCGAGGGCGTACCGTGAGCTGCCGAGGGAATGCTTTGACTTGGCGGACAAAGCAAACGTGTACCGGTGGAAAAAGCGTTACCAGACGAATCATCACCCGGATGAACCGACGCGGAACCATCCAGAGGGGCTGATCCATGAGACCTGCGACCACTCTAAGACGCGGTCAAAATCCGAGGTGATCATTTACAACAAACTCTGTGAGTGTGGGCTTGCGTTCTGCTATGAGTATCAGAAGACGTTCGACGGGAAGTACATGGAACCGGACTTCGTGATCTATTCGGACAAATACGACCGTTTTTTCGTCTGGGAGCACCTGGGACTGCTGAAAGATCCGGATTATCTGATCAAAACCCTGGAAAAGCTTGAGCATTATCACCGCGCCGGATTCCGGATCGGCGAGAATCTGATCTTCACCGTTGATGGCATGAGCAATGAAGTCAGCACCTACGACGTTTTCGACCAGATCAAGGTCCACCTCGCCGCGCCGCCCCGCCCAGAGCGACAGACGCGTCGCCGCGCCACCAAGTCCAGCCCCTCGTCGACAAAGTCAACGCCCCCGCAGCCGGCACCTGCTAAGCCGGCCGCGGCGCTGCAGACCAATCGACAGCCTGCGCCGTCACAGGCTCCGGCGCAGAAGACTGTCGGGTCGACTGCAGCGGCGCGAAGCAATGGTAAACAGCCACTAACGCAAGGCGCCGTGCAGAAAATGCAAGGACAGGCGCCGGCACCCGCTTGGCTAGCTGCGGCGCCGCAGACCAATCGACAGCCCGCGCCGTCGCAAGCTTCGGCGCAGAAGACTGCCGGGTCAGCTGCAGCGGCGCGAAGTAATGGTAAACAGCCACTAACGCAAGGCGCCGTGCAGAAAATGCAAGGACAGGCGCCGGCACCCGCTTGGCTAGCTGCGGCGCCGCAGACCAATCGACAGCCCGCGCCGTCGCAAGCTTCGGCGCAGAAGACTGCCGGGTCAGCTGCAGCGGCGCGAAGTAATGGTAAACAGCCACTAACGCAAGGCGCCGTGCAGAAAACGCAGGGACGGGCGCCGGCACCTGCTAAGTCGGCCGCGGCGCCGCAGAGTAGTCGACAGACTGCCGGATCAACTGCAGCGGCGCGAAGTAATGGTAAACAGCCACTAACGCAAGGCGCCGTGCAGAAAACGCAGGGACGGGCGCCGGCACCTGCTAAGCCGGCCGCGGCGCCGCAAAGCAGTCGACAGACTGCGCCGTCGCAAGTTCCGGCGCAGGGGACTGCTGGGTCAACTGCCGGGTCAACTGCAGCGGCGCCGAACAAAGGCCAACCGGCGCCGCGGAAATAAGGTGCGACTCCGCAGTGAGGTTTCCTGCGGAGTCGGGGATTGTTAAAAGTGGTAGATCCCGGTCAGCGCAGGGCTTCCCGGGATCTTTAATTGTCAATGATGTAGGAACGCGATCTCCGGGTGTCGACCGCGTTCCGTGATTGTCAAAGAAGGTAAGAATCCGCTCGGCGGTGCTCGCGGATTCTCAGATTATTATAGAATGTGAGAGGATCCGACGATTCCGCGGCTGCGTCATCATCGGATCCTCCAATTGTCTTTGCCGCACTTCGTGCGGCAGAGTGGGAGAATGCTCAACCATGTCGCTTTCGCGACCGGTTTCGCATTCTCCTTGATCGAGCGGCCGACCGCTTTTTGCTGGGGCTGCGGGTCGGCCGATGGTAGTAACTGGAACTTCGCGTTGCTCGTCCAGTTCCTTCGATGGTATCGCCGCCTGAGCGGCGAGTATTGCGCTGGGCGACCGTCCGAACCGATATTCAATCTGTACTGCGGTTCGGACCGTCGCCGGCGCATAGGCGGTCCGGCGATTTCAAAATATTAGATCGCCAGACCGCGCAGGTAGAAACCGAGACTCGCAGTTGCTCGCTCGGTTTCTTTGGTCCGGCCCGCAGGCTTCAAGCCTGCCGGGCCGGAGGCGATCGGTCGGATTTAATGGACTGGGCTCCGACGGACCGCTGGCAGGGCGCCGGGCGACGGCCTGGGACTATGTTGAAAGGCAGGCGGTCGCCCGGCGCCGCGGTGCCAATAAGAATGAGAAGGCACCGCGCAGGTAAGAATCCGCTCGGCGGTGCTCGCGGATTCCTTGATTTATGGCCGCGCGGTCGAGGTACGATGCGCGGCTGATGGTAGGAACTTGACTGCGCAGTGTGCTCGTCAAGTTCCTCGATGGTATCGCCGCCCGCCATTAAAGCGAAGAGCGGGCGGCGAGGGTCGCCCCCCAAGCAGGAACACCGGAAACTGTGGGGCGAAACGACGAATGTATACTGTATTTCCTTAGTAAATCCGGTAAAATGCAGTTTTCCCGGAACCGGACGAATTCACCTCCGAAAAATCGTAAAATCGCTGATTTAAAGAACTTGTAATCGGATTGTATTTTTGATTCCGGCCTGAAAGCGGCCTCGATTAGCGGGATACAGGATACAACTATACTATAAATCATTGATGACAGATAAGATAGACGTGACATTCAATGTATACTTCAGTAAATCCGCAAAATCACCTTAATCACCGAAATGACGTGTAATGTAAATGGTTTTGTAACAATAAATGATATCAACAATGATGTTAAAGACACAGTGGAGCCGCCCGGAGCCACCGATCACGATTATTAAGATCGGCGATTTTTCAAAAATAATAAACGAAAACGGCTCAGTTCCGGGAAAACGGGTATTTAAAATTTTAATAAAGTATACAATTTCGAGTTGGGAAATTAATAGTATTTGTAGAATTGTATCCTGTATACCTCAACTTCCCCCGCGCTCGTTTCCAAGTCATTTCCGTTCCCCCGTCGTCCGGCGCGGGGGAAACCATCGAAGGAACTCGGGCGAATACTAATGAGCCCGAGTTCCTTCCTTCCGCCCGCGGCCCCACCCCAGCCGTCAAAGGGGCCGGCGGGCCTCTCGCCGCGCGACACTCCAGTGTTTAAGGCGCGCGGCGAAAAAATAGCCGGATGCCGAGTAACCGCAGGCATCCGGCCTCCTTGCCGCCCGTAGGGCGGCAAATAAAATAGGAGAATCCGACGCACCCAGCGGAGGATTCTCCCACCATCTCTACAATCAAAAACCCCGCGAAGCCTTGTGCTGAGCGGGGTTACCTTTAACACTCGCCGCGCCAGCGGCGAACCAATCGGAGAATCTGCACCTCCATCATCCAAACTGCAGATTCTCCCACCATTAGAATCTTATCTGCCGGCTCCTATCCCTCACCGCCAACACAAACCCCAGCGCCATCATATTACACAGTATGCTCGTCCCGCCGTAGCTCAGGAACGGCAGGGTGATGCCGGTTACCGGCATGATGCCCATGGTCATGGCGAGGTTTTCGAAGACCTGGAAGATGAACATGCCGATGAAGCCGACGACAATCAGGGCGCCGAAGAGGTCGGTGGCCTCGAGGGCGATGCGCATGAAGCGGACCATGAGGTAGGCGAAGAGGCCGATGACGATCAGGCCGCCGATGAGGCCGAGCTCCTCGATGATGACGGAGAAGATGAAGTCGGACTTCTGGACCGGGATGAAGTTGAGGGCCTTCTGGGTGCCGTGGAAGAGGCCTTTGCCGAAGACGCCGCCGGAGCCCATGGCGATCTTGGACTCGTAGACCTGGTAGTTGGAGCCGATGCTGAGGTTGTCCGGGTGGAGGAAGGAGCTGATGCGCTCTTTCTGGTAGGTGGCCATCATGAGGTAGGCCGGCGGGATCAGGCAGGCGACCAGGACCAGGAACTGGGCGAACACCTTGATGCTGAGGCCGGCAAAGAAGACCATCGCGAGCCACATGGTCATGAAGACGAGGGCGCTTCCCAGGTCTTCCTTTAAGATGATGGCGATGATCGGGGCGGCGAGGATGCCGGCTTTCAGCAGGCCTCTGAAGTTGTAGAGTTCGTCGTGGTGGCGGGTCAGGTAGTCTGCCATGAGGAGGCAGAAGAGGACTTTGACGATCTCGGATGGCTGGACGGTCGTGAAGCCGAGCGTGATCCAGGAGCGGGCGCCGAACTGGGTGACGCCTAAGCCTGGAATGTAGACCAGGAGCAGGAGGATCATCGAGAGGGCGTAGAGTTTCTTGATCATGCCCTGGAAGAGCTGGTAGCCGATCGCCATGATGATGACGAGGAGGCCGATGCCGATGACGTAGGAGCCTGCCTGGACGATCGTGTTGCGGTTCCAGAAGGAATCCGTCGAGATCGTCGTGCTTCCGATCATCAGGATACTCAGGACCATGAACACCCCTACAATTCCAAGTGAAATTTTATCAGCGCCCTTAAAGCGCGAGAATAGATAACGCATGAATTTCATCTCCTCCGATCCGTGCTGCCACTTGACAGTAAAACATCCAGACCATTATAATGTAAAAGATGTAAGTATATCAAGGCGGAATTGCTGTGCACTTCCAGCCTATCTTAAGAATATACAGAATATCACATTTGCGGACCGTTTTCCGGAAGTTTAGAAAGATTTAAGATCTTTTTTTTCATATAAACCGTTCGGTGGGGATACCCGCCGCTAATTGAAATCTTGGACATCTTATATATTCTGAAACCACTGCGGAAGCCAGGTCCGGAGCAATTTTAACACCGCCGGCCTGTGCTTTGCTGTTGTTTTTGTATAGGAAATACAGTATACACAAGTGACCCCGGCTTATCGCCGGTTTTTTATTTGCGTTTTTATTGTTTGGGGATTGATTTCGAACGGATATTCATTCGGAACCTGTCTGCTGAGAAATGCAATGTTTCCGACGATGACCGCAGCGAATACTGCGGGAAGACCGCGGAGAATGCCGTGGGAAAACCGCGGAGAAAGCTGTGGAGAAGCCGCAGTGCATGCTGCGGGAAAGCCGCGGTGCATACCGCGGAAGAAGAAGAGAGTGTATTAATAGAAAAGAGGAGGGAGGTGCTTCCGTGTCAATATCGGTTATTGGAGCGATCATCGGAATCGTGCTGGCTCTGGTCCTGGGCGTCCTGATCGGATATATCATCAGAAAGAACGTCGGGGAGAAGGTCATCGGCAGCGCGGAGCAGCAGGCTAAGAACCTGATTCTGGACGCGAAGAATCATGCGGAGACGATCAAGAAAGAGATCACGTTAGAGGCTAAGGAAGAAGCACACAAGATCCGCGACGATGCGGATAAGGAAGTCAGAGAACGCAGGAGCGAGGTCACGCATCAGGAACGCAGAATCCAGCAGAAGGAGGAGCAGGCTGACCGCAAGATCGAGCAGCTGGAGAAGCGCGAGAAGCGCATGAACCAGCAGGAGCAGGAGATCGAGAGAAAGAAGCAGAAGGCGGAGGAGGCCCTGCAGCAGCAGGTCACCGAGCTCGAGCGCATCTCCGGCTACACTGCGGAGGACGCCAAGCACATCATCCTGGAGAAGGTCGAGAAGGACTGCCGCCACGAGGCGTCCAGGATGATCAAGGAGATCGAGACACAGGCTAAGGAGGAGGCCGACGAGAAGGCTAAGAACATCATCACCGGAGCGATCCAGAGATGCGCGGCCGATCAGGTCACGGAGAGCACGCTGTCCGTCGTCAACCTCCCGAACGACGACATGAAGGGAAGAATCATCGGACGCGAGGGACGCAACATCCGCGCGATCGAGACCCTGACCGGAGTCGACCTGATCATCGACGACACTCCGGAGGCGGTCATCATCTCCGGATTCGATCCAATCAGACGTGAGGTCGCGCGCATCGCGCTGGAGAAGCTCGTCGTCGACGGTCGTATCCACCCGGCCAAGATCGAGGAGATGATCGAGAAGGCACGCCGCGAGGTTTCCCGCGTCATCAAGGAGCAGGGAGAGCAGGCAACCTTTGAGACCGGCATCCACAACCTGCATCCGGAACTCGTGAAACTGCTGGGACGCCTTCACTTCAGAACGTCCTATGGACAAAACGTACTGCAGCACAGCATCGAGGTCTCTCACCTGGCCGGCCTGATGGCAGGCGAGTTGGGTCTCAACGTTAAGCTCGCCAAGCGCGCGGGACTGCTGCATGACATCGGAAAGGCGCTGGACCATGAGTACGAGGGAACGCATGTCGACATCGGCATCCAGATCCTGAAGAAATATAAGGAGAGCAGCGCGGTCATCAACTGCATGGCCTCCCACCACGGTGACTACGAGCCTAAGTGCATGGAAGCTGTTTTGATCGCTGCCGCCGACGCACTGTCCGCCGCAAGGCCGGGCGCGCGCCGCGAGACGCTGGACGTCTACGTCAAGAGGCTCGAGAAGCTCGAGGACATCGCGAACACAACGCCGGGAGTTTCCAACTCTTACGCGATCCAGGCCGGACGCGAGATCAGAATCATCGTCAACCCGGACGAGGTACCGGACGACGAGATGGCGCTGCTGGCGAGAAACGTCTCCAAGCGCATCGAGTCCGAGCTCGAGTACCCGGGCCAGATTAAGATCAACGTCGTCCGCGAGACCAAGGCGGTCGACTACGCCAAGTAAGGCCGAAATCAACGGAATATTATCAGAAGCCTTTCGGGACCGGAATCGTCGGTACCGAAAGGCTTCCCTGTTACATGGGAGGCATACATGAGTAAGGAGAAGAGACTCATCTATCTGGACAACAGCGCGACGACCCGGCAGGCCGATGAGGTCACCGACCTGATGGCGGACGTCGCGAGGAACACATTCGGGAACCCTTCCTCCCTCTATTCCCTCGGGATGGACGCGGAGAAGGTGGTGGAGAACGCGAGGAAGACGTTCGCTAAGACGATTTCCGCCGACCCGTCCTGCGTGATCTTCAACTCCGGCGGGACGGAGGGGGATAACACCGTTTTAAGAGAAGTCGCCCACGCGAGGCGCCACCAGGGAAAGCACATCATCGTCAGCAGCGTCGAGCACCCGGCGGTATTAGAGTGCTGCGGCCGGCTGGAGCAGGACGGCTACCGGGTGACAAAGATCGGCGTGGACAGCCTCTGCCACCTCAACATGGACGAGCTGGCTGATGCGATCGATGACGAGACGACTTTGATCAGCGTCATGGCCGTGAACAACGAGGTCGGGACCATCATGCCGATCCGGGACATCGTTAAGCTCGCGCACGAGAAGGCCGGGAAGCCGGACCGGTCGAGCGGAATCCTGGTCCACACCGACGCCGTGCAGGGGTACGGGAAGGTCGACCTGAGCGTGAAGGGCGAGAATGACCCGGATTTCCTGACTGTCAGCGCCCACAAGTTCCACGGGCCTAAGGGCGTCGGCGCCCTGGCCGTGAAGAAAGGAACACTGATTCCGGCGCTGATCTTAGGAGGCGGCCAGGAGAGGGGCTACCGCTCCGGAACTGAGAACGTCCCTGGGATCGCCGGCATGGGAAAGGCCGCGGAACTGGCGTACAGCGACATGAAGAACGGCAGTCCGGCCATGCACGAGTGCAGGAGCAGGCTGCTGGGAATACTGAAGGATCAGGTGAAGGACATCCTGATCAACTCGCCGGAGGACGAGACCGGAGCGGATTCTGTACTGAATGTCAGCTTCCTGGGCGTCCGCGGCGAGGTGCTGCTGCACGTGCTGGAGGAGGACGGGATCTACGTATCGACAGGTTCCGCCTGCAGTTCCAACCATAAGGGGCAGAGCCACGTCTTAAGGGCGATGGGAAGAAGTCCTAAAGAGATCGAGGGGGCCGTCCGGTTCAGCTTCAGCAGGTACAGTGATCCTGCGGACATGGATTTTGTAGCCGACAGAGTGAAGGCTGAGGTTGAGCGGTTCAGGAAATTGGGAAGCTTCCGCTAGGGGAGTAATAGAAAGGGAAACGACATCTATGAATGAGCAGAATATTTTCATCGTGCGCACCGGAGAGGTGGCGCTGAAGGGGATGAACAAGCCGTACTTTGAGAGGGTGCTGGTGCAGAGGATACGGGCGGCGCTGAAGAAGGTGAGCGACCAGTCTAAGGAAGATGGAAACGGCGGGATCGACGTGTACCGCCACGAGGGGCTGATCTTCATCAAGAGTCCTAAGGAAATCCCGGAGGAGACGGTGATTAAGGTGGTCGGAAGGGTGTTCGGCGTCGCGAGCATCAGTCCGGCGTGGGAGTGCGAGAGCAACCTGGATGCGATCGGCGAGATGGCCGTCAAGTTCATGCTGAAACAGATCGAGGAGAGGGGTGTGAAGACGTTTAAGGTATTCGCCAAGAGGGCGGATAAGACGTTCCCGATCAAGAGCCCGGAGATCGCGAGGATTATCGGGGCCAAGGTCCTGATCGGGTGCAAGGTGCTGAAGGTCGACGTCTATCACCCGGAAGTCAGGCTGCACGTGGACCTGAGGAGGGGCGTATCGTATATCTACGATGAGAAGGTCGACGCGATCGGGGGACTGCCGCTCGGAACCAACGGAAAGGGCTTGATCCTCCTGTCCGGGGGCATCGACTCGCCGGTCGCGGCGTGGATGATGGCGAGGCGCGGGATGCTGATCGAGGCCGTGCACTTCCACAGTTACCCGTATACGTCTAAGCGCGCGCAGGAGAAAGTCGAGAAGCTCGCCGGGATCGTCGCGGGATACGCGGGGAGGATCAGGATGCACGTGATCAACCTGCTGCCGATTCAGGAGCAGATCGTGCAGAACTGCCCGGAGGAGGAGACGACGATATTAGTCCGGAGGTTCATGATGCGGATCGCCGAGGAGATCGCCAGGAAGTATCACTGCATGATGCTGATCACCGGCGAGGACCTGGGACAGGTCGCGTCGCAGACCGCAGAGGCCATCTCCGTGACCGACGCGTGCGTGGACCTGCCGGTGCTGCGCCCGCTGATCGGCATGGATAAGGTCGACATCATGGATAAGGCCAGGGAGATCGGGACGTATGAGACCTCGATCGAGCCGTATGAGGACTGCTGCACCGTGTTCCTGCCTAAGCATCCGACGACCAAGCCTAAGAGGGAGCGGATCGAGCAGTCCGAGTCCGCGCTGGACGTCGATGCGCTCGTGCGCGCGGCCGTAGAGTCCGAGGAAATCGTGGACTGCGAGCCGGAATTGTAGAGACAAAGTTGAAATTCCAGTAATTTCCATAACTGCGGAAAGTACTGGAATTTCTTAATATATGTTAAGAAACAGCTTCATCAAGTCGCCACAAAACACAAATGACCTTGACACAATCGGGCTTATGTGGGTATAATGTGATATGGAATCTGTAGAAGAAGCAACGTTTCCTCGCAGATTCTAATGACTACATGAGGCTGGCGCTGCGGTTCTTGTCGTCCGTCCGCCTTCCCCTTATGTTCACCTAAATCTCATTTTTATTTTATGGAGGTATAACATGACAAGAACGAAAAGCTCTAGAGCTCTTCTTTCAGTTGTACTTGCTGTCTTAATGGCTGTGGCTTTCATGCCGGCTATCTCCTACACCTCTTTCGCCGCTACGGCTAAGAAGGCTACGAAGATTACCAAGGTCTACCACACCAAGTCGACGACTTATAAGAAAACCGTCGGCTCAGCTTGGACTCTGAAATACAAGCTCTCCCCGAGCAAACTGACTTCTTCCGCTAAAAAAGTCGTTTGGAAGGTTTCTGAACCTGATGTCGCTAAAGTTTCCAATAAAAAGGCTGGCCGTTATGGCAAGGCTAAGGTCACTTTCCTCGATGCTGGCTACGTTACTGTAACCGTTAAGGCTAAGAACAATCCGAAGGTCAAGACTTCCTGGAAGTTCAAGGTTACCAAGGCTGCTGACACTAAGGCTCTGACCGCAGTAAGCGTAAAGATGCTGAACAGCACACAGGACCTGTCCAAGACCGTTAAGGTTGGAAACACACTGAGCGCTGTCGTAGATCCTGCATCTGCTTCCGCTACATACCAGTGGTATGCAGACGATACAAAGATCGATGGAGCTACAGACGCAGCTTACACAGTAACAACTGCTGAGATCGGAAAGACTATCTCCGTAGAGGCTACTGGTGTTGACGGATATTCCGGCACAGTTAAGTCTGCGGCTACTGCTAAGGTTGCTGATGAGGCTATTTCTGCAGTAACAATGCAGACAGCTAACCAGACACAGCCTCTGATGAATGTTAGCGACTCTACACCAGTTGGCGTTGATCAGAAACTCGTAGCAACAGTTACGGGAGCTGATCCGAGCAGCCTGACCTACCAGTGGTATTATGCTGACGATGCGAATGGCAATAATACATCCACATTGACTCCGATCACTGGAGCTACATCCGATACCTATACAACAACTAAGACAGATATCGGATTCCACATTATCTGCAAGGCTACTCCTAAGACAGGAGTAAAGGTTACTGCTACTAAGAGTGCAGTTGGTACTGAAGGTGCTTATGATGGAACTGCGTTCCTCACAGTCAAGACACCACAGGTAAATAAGAACCTGTCTGTATCGATCCAGGCTGATGGCAAGGACGTTAAGACAGCAGCAATCAACACCAAGCTGAGCGCTGTTATTACTCCTGCTACTGCTGCATCCGATGTAACGTATCAGTGGTATAAGGATGGTAACCCGATCGCTGGAGCTACAACTGCTGACTACACACCGACGACAGGTGGCGTTTACCGTGTTGCAATTACTAAGTCGATCACTTCCAGATGGGATGTAACAACATCTTATGCACAGGTTGTCGTTGCTCAGACTGCAGAAGGTCTGACGGCTTCTAACAACACAGCTACCGCTGAGAAGAGAACGACCAACCTTCCAAATGACCTGCTCTATGCATACGTTCCAGGACTGAAGGCTGGCACAGACTACAGCATCCAGTGGTACGTCAAGGGCACTACAGAAGCTCAGGACAAGGTTATCGATACTGCTACAAACAACGCCTATATTATTCCTAGCACAGGAAAAGATACAGTTGGCGGAGCATCGGACACAAATCTCATAGGTGAGACGATCTATGCTAAGGCTGTTGGTAAGGGAACTTATGCTGGTATCACTTACTCTAACAGAGATAAGATCGAGTTCAAGGTAACAGGAACGATCGCTGATGAAGATTCAACTACGCCGTCCCTGCCCTATGCATCTACTGTAGAGACAATGATCAATACTGTTAATAAGGTCAATTATGTACCGTACAACGCAACATTGTCCCTGAATACAGATGAAAAATTCACATCTGTTCCTACTGCAAACAATACACTTAATTTAATCGGTACAGACAACTATACCGTTAACTGGTACATGGGAACTTCTGATGCCACTAAGACACTCGTAGGCACTGGAGCTACTTGTGCACTCAAGCCAGCTTGGAACGGTGGAACTATCTGGGCCGAGGTTGTAGCAAAGAACGGATATTCCGGAACAGTAACTACCAAGAAGCTGACGATCACAAACGACATGGCTAAGCTGAATGAGTTCACTCCGACAGTAAATGGAGGAAGCGCTGTCTCTTCTCGTTCATGGACACGCAACCCAGCGACAATCACTGTTATTCCGGACAGCACAAGGGTGCTGCCATCTGCTACCATCTACAAAGTAGAATGGAAACAGGGAAATGCAACCTTCGACAACGCGACCGCAATGCCAAGTGGAGTAACAGTTTCTGATGATACCAAGTCCATTACAATTGCAGGTGGTACGTCTGAAATTAACACTGCTATCGCAGTTAAGGTTACTGCTACTGACTTCACTGGAACACATGCAGTTGCAACTGCTTCTTGCACAGTAAGATAAACTGTAAAGTTTAATACATAGGAGTTATTCTTACAAGTGAGAATGACTAGTAGAAAAGGATGCGGTTCCCCGCATCCTTTTTCTTCCCCGGCGGAACCCCCGCCGGGTTTTCTATTGTCTTCGCGCAGCTCATATGCAGAACATATGTTCGCTATCATTGCGCGATCAACCGCCTACCATCCCCACCACACCACTACACCTCACAGTCTCTCGCCGTAGGCACCAGCATTTCTGTCCGGACTGTATGGGGCACGGTCGTACTATTCCTGTCCCCTCCACCACACGCCCTCATTACTTGATTCCATCTCGCTACAGTTGCTATTTGTTTCTGTTCGCATTCATCTCGATCGAAATCTGCCTCCCGTCAACACTCGCAGACCTCTTTACTCTCTCTCGCCCGGAAGCCTGTTCGTTAAGCGCAGCAATCTGTTCATTCAGTGCCTCGATCCCGCGGGTAAGCTGTGCATTCTGCTCGATCAGCGTATCCATGTTTTCACTGAGCTGAAGGCACATCGTCACGATCACGTCCTTAGGCAGGCTGTTCAGTTGTTCCACAGTCAATTTATTCTTCTTATCCATCCTTTGATTGTACCATGTATGCAGTCCCCTGGATAGATCTGCAGGCCCGACATCTCGGCGTATCATAATATATCGCATCCCGCCGCTGCGCTGTATCCCAAACCGCAGGTTTAAAATGCTGTGAGCGGCGAGAGATGTTCCGACAAGAATTGTACGCACGCAAAATCCCCTCCCCATGGAGATAATATCAAGACGTAAATCCAAGCCGGGAGGGGATCTTGCTACAGAATATTAAAATCACGAAACCGTACAGGGGCTCATAGGATAAAATACCCACTGTACTGGGGCGCATAGACTAAAACACCCCTATGTTTCTATATATAAACTCTCGTCCCTGGAAGGAAACAGGAGAGAGCTTATATCGTTGGTTAGTGCCCGTCACGGGCGATCAATAGTCCCAATCGATTGAAATCGACGATTGGAATCAGGCGATTGGAATCGATTGGAATTACTGGAGTTATGCGACTGCAGCGGCGATCGTGCCGGTGACCGTCGTGACGGTGCCGGAGTAGTGGCCGCAGCCGGTGACGATGGCGTAGACCTGGGTGCCTGCCGGGAGGAGGGCCGTGTAGGAGGCCTCGGTGCTGGCGATGTGGGTGCCCAGGGTGTCGCGCGTGTACCAGGTGACTGTGTAGTCCGTGCCGAAGGTCAGGGAGCCGAGCGTGAGGTCGGACGGCCTGGATGCGGCGGCGGAGAGCGGGGTGGCGGTGTCCAGGGTCAGGACGGTGCCGGATGCGATCTGCATGCGCGACTGGTAGCCGCCGACGCCGACGGAGTTGCCAAAGTTCAGGTTCGCGGACAGGCTGCCGATCCGGCCGCTGATCAGGAGGCCATCAGATGAGGCTGCGCTGCCGATGTAGTCGGCTTTGCCGTTGGCCTCGCAGTAGATGGTGGACCCGACGAGCTGCACGGAGGTGATGCCGTCACCGTTATCGACGACCGCGACCTCGGAGTGGCCGCTCGGAATCTGATACTTCGCGGCCCGCGCGTTCTGGGCGATCGCACGACCGGCCGTCTCCCCGGCCGCCCGTATGTACCACTGCACGGAATAGTTGTCGCCGCCGTCCGCCGCCTTCAGCGGAGCGTCCGGGACGTGTGCGGACAAAGTATCGCCGGGCAGGTTCTCCGACCTGCCCGCTGTGCCATTGGAAAGGTTACTGATGGTCATCTGCTTTCCGAACGCACACGGTGCGACGTATATGTTATCGATGTTCTCTGTGATTTTCCAGCCGCTTGCCGGATCCGCCAGGCGGATCACCACGGAGTAGGAACCCTTCTCCGTCGGCGTGTATTCCGCCTGTGTGCCGCCTTCGATCGGCCGGCCTTCCTTATACCACTGCCAGCGCACATCCGGCGCCCCAGCTTCCGGTGTGACCGCCGCGGTCAGCTTCTTATTTATCACGGAATACTCGGCCGCCTCGCCGTCCGCGAGGATCAGCACGCTGACGTCACCCGATTTATCGTTCGGTTTCTCGGGATCCTCCGGCCCCGTCGGGATCGTGTTGTCGGTGATATTTCCCTTGGAGTCCTCCTCGTGGATTCCTGAGGTCGATCCGTCCAGCCTGGTGACCGGCGCGGTCGGTTCCGACTTGACCGTTCCCGTGAAGCCGTGCACTCCGGACGCTTCGACCCGGATCCGCTTTCCGAGCTCCTTATCGGTGACCTTGAAGTGCGCCCTGGTCGCTCCGACGATCTTCACGTCATCCGCATACCATTGGGCCGTAGAAGACGCTTCTTGCGGCTCCGCATACGCGCACAGCGTGTTGCCGACGTAGACGTGCTTACTGATATCCTGCGCGCCCAGGTTGTGAGCCGTGATCGAAACTCCCGTCAGCGGGATCTTCTCTTCCGGCTCAGGTACAGCCTTGAATCTCCAGACCGCCCGTACCTTAGGGCTGTTCTTCACCCGCACGGTCACCGTGCAGTAGCCGGCCTCCTTAAACGTGATCCTGGCTCTGCCGTACCGCCCGGCCGTCCTCTTAGACGATATCCTCGCCACATCAGGCTCCGAAACCGTCCAGACGACCTTGCGGGAGGGCTTATTGAGCCCGCTCGGACTCAGCTTATATTTCAGCGTCCAAGACGTGTTTACGGTCCTGGTGTAACGTGTGTTTCCGGTGTGATATACCTTGGTGATCCTCGTGGCCTTCTTCGACGCCTTTCTAGACTCAGCGAGCGAAGAAGCTGCAATCATCGGCATTGATGAAATAAAAAAAGAAATAGCAATAACGAGGACGATAAGCGTCTTAACGCTCTTCATTCTTATCATGTTAGATCTCCTTTAAATTTTATCTGTTTGATTATAACTCGTCTGATAAAATGAATTATCAGACAATAGTGCCTGCAATTACATCTGTGCTCATAAGCTTATATACATCCATGGAGTGGTGAACACAATTGGATTGTAACCGGAACAATTATCATTTGTCAACACATGAAAAAATAATTTATTATAAAAATTTCGATTGCGTAGAATAATCTATAAAGAATTGTGAATTCTGATTAAATATATTTTCGAAAATTGTGTGTGATATAAAATAGAACATATGTTCTGACCGTGAAGCAACGCGAAAGCAATAGAAAACCCGGCGGGGGTTCCGCCGGGGAAATATATATCATACAATTTTACTTTACTGTCATGATCATATTTTAAATTCCTACATAAAATTTAATTATGCAGGAAGGCATTCACTTTCAGAAGTAGCTGTGATAGAACGTCCAGCATAGTTACCGATTCCGTTGAGCGTAACCTTTACTTTGTATCCTACATCATAACTCTGAATTGCATAAGTATCAGCATTAGTTCCCAGATCATAAACCTTGTTTCCGTTAGCATCAACCAGAGTCCAAGTAACCGTGTACTTAATTCCGATGTCCGCTTTATCATAAGTTATGCCAGTGAAGCTAACTTTCTGACCAACCTTCCATGCGTCTTCAGATGATCCAGTAGACGCAAGTTTAAACTCCTGTGTAATCGGGAACTCCTGAGCAGTAACCGTTACAGGGTCGGAGTATACTGTGGATCCAGCATAATTGGTGTTATCAAGTCCAGTGGATGCGGTTACGCCAACAACGATCTTGGTTCCATTATCTACAGTTTCCAGAGTATACGGATTGCTTGTGGAACTATTATCGAGTGCTACACGATTTCCGGAAGCATCCAGCTTGTACCACTGATAGGTAACATTTCCAGGTGTTTCTGTGATTCCTGGGATGGAAGCATACAGAGAATCGCCAACTGCAATTCCGGTCTGACCAGTAGTTGCAGTCGTCTGGTCTACGATTGTCGGTGTTGGCAGAGTTGCCTTAGGAGCAGTCTTAACCTCACCGAAGTCAACAGTAGTTACCTTCGCATTAGCATCGTCAACGAAATAATAAGTATTCGTGGTCGGAACCGTTACGATAACCTTATAGTAACCAACCTTGTCTGCCTTATATGTGGAAGACGTAGCTCCAGTGATTGCAGTGTAAGGACCCTTCTCTGCATTGCAATATACCCACTGATAGTTCAGTGCAGACTCAGCTGCAGGAACTGCATTGCTGGAGGAATCCTTGTAAGTTAATGCAAGAGTATCACCTACAACATTATTAGTTGTCTTAGCGCCAACAGTAAGATGTAAGCTGTTAGCAACCTTATACTCGGAAGTCGTTGCAGTCTGTGCTACACCGAGAACATTCGTCTTAGGAGTTACCTTAGCTTCGAGCACATATCCCATGTCCGCAGATGTTGCTGTATAATCAGTTCCAGTTGCGCCTGTGATTGCCGTCTCGACGGTGTTTCCGTTTCCACCAGCGGAAACTCTGTACCACTGAATGTCTGCGATGTTGGTGTCAACAGCCTTAGCGGTAGCAACAACATCTGCTGCTCCTGTAACTACGCGCAGAACTGTTCCTACAGCGAAATCTGCGCTAGGAACCTCACCTGTAGTTTCCTTACCAGCAGAATCCTTTGTCACTGTAACGAGACGTACTGTTGCGAGGGTCTCAGAAGAAACCTTAGCGGTAGCTGTGGAAGCAACCTCGTTCTCGCTCTTAGCCTTAACCGTGATGGCTTTGCCAATCTGGTCAGTCGTAACCTTGAACGTGGAGTCAGTAGCGCCTGTGATTGCAGTATCATCCGCATACCACTGATAGGTAACGCCCTTAGCGTCAGCCGGAGCAACTGTAGCGTTCAGAGTTGTTCCAGCCTTAACTTCAGTAGCCGGAGCGGAAGCGTTCGGGGCGGAGACAGTAACTCCTGTGAGTGTTGTTGTTGTCGGCTCCTCTTCCTTGGTAACCTTGAACTTCCAGGAAGTCTTGACCTTCGGATTGTTCTTAGCCTTAACGGTTACAGTAACGTAGCCAGCATCGAGGAAAGTGACCTTAGCCTTGCCATAACGGCCAGCCTTTTTATTGGAAACTTTAGCGACATCAGGTTCAGAAACCTTCCAAACGACTTTTTTAGCGGAAGAAGTCAGTTTGCTCGGGGAGAGCTTGTATTTCAGAGTCCAAGCTGAGCCGACGGTTTTCTTATAACTTATAAGTCGTTGACTTGGCGTGGTAAACCTTGGTGATCTTCGTTGCTTTCCTGGCCGTTGCGGCGAAGGAAGTGTAGGAGATTGCAGGCATGAAAACCACAGCCATCAATCCAGCAAGTACAACAGAAAGAACCGCTCTAGAGCTTTTCGATCTTATCATATTATACCTCCATGAAAAATATGAGATTTGTTTACAGGCATGAATACCGGATCCGGACGACAAGAACCAGGAACCAGCCTCATGTAGTCACAAGGATCTGCGAGGAAAACTTGTGCTCCGTCAACAGATCCTTCGACTTATTATACTCTAACAGGTGGGGGAGGTCAAAAGGAGGGTGGGAATGTGAACAAATCTTTACATTGAGGGCCCGCCCGCGACCTTAGCATCGTCCGCAGTCTATCGGCGAGCCCTTTCCAAATTCCAGTCCTCCGGTCCGCAGTCAATAGGGGTGACCATGTGCCCTTCCCGAACACGTGCTTCGCATGGCGCCCGTCCGCCGTCCTTCAGCATCGTCCGCAGTCAAATAGAGGAGGCAACGCGTACTGCCTGAACACGTGCTTCGCAAGAATTCAGTCAGCACGCATTGCCTCCTCCTTTAGTTGCGGACGAATGCGTGATGTGGCGGGCGGGCTCGTTGTATGCGCGTCCGGCCGCGAGAGGGAAGGCCGCGGGTACTGGGATGGTGTGAAGGGGCTCGCATGATGCGGGCGGACGAATGCATAATGTGGCGGGCGGGCTCGTTGTATGCGCGTCCGGCCGCGAGAGGGAAAGCCGCGGACACTGGGATGGTATGGAGGGGCTCGCGTGATGCGGGCGGGCGAATGCATAATGTGGCAGGCGGGCTCGTTGTATGCGCGTCCGGCCGCGAGAGGGAAAGTCGCGGGTACTGGGATGGTGTGAAGGGGCTCGCGTGATGCGGGCGGACGAAGGTGAGAGGCGGCGGGCGAGGGCACGCAACTGGACTTCGTCGGACTTGATGAAATGGCGATTGATTTATCAAGAATTTTGATTATATCGACTTGATTTTTTCGATTTGGCTGATATGCTTAAGGGAGGAGGGTAAGAATATGCTTATTGAGTTTACATTTACCAATTACAGGTCGTTCCGGGACGAAACGGTGCTGTCGATGGAAGCGGCGGGACTGAGATCGTTGAAAAACAGCCTGATACGGCTTAACAGCAAGACGAGTCTGGTTCCGAGCGCTGCAATCTTTGGCAAGAACGGCGGAGGCAAGAGCAATGTGATCCGTGCATTTTGGCTGGCTGTCCAGTTCATCAGGAATGCGCAGGTCACCCAGCATGCTGATGACAAGGTGCCGGTTCATCCGTTTCTGCTGAACGACTATTCCGCGAGTGAACCGACTGCATTCAACTTTGTCTACACGTTCCAGGGAATTAAATACTGGTATTCCTTCGCTGCCACGGAGGAAAGGATTGTGTCGGAATCGCTCTATCATGCGCCGAACGGGCAGAAGGCACTGGTTTTCCAACGAGACGGGCAGAAGTATAAATTCACGTCGGCAAAGTCGAGGCGAAAATTAATCGCAGAGGTGGTAGCCGAGAATCAATTGTACTTTTCGGTTGCATCCATGATGAACGATGAGGATTGCATTTCGGCGATGACGTGGTTCCGCGACTGTGTCGTATTTTCAAGGGATTATGCGGATATGCCGACGCAGCTGGTGAAATTTGCCGAAGATCAGACTATGCTGAATGCCATCAGGACGTATGCAAAATCCGCGGATGTCGGAATCGAGGACATGCAGTTCGAGATCAACAGCAGGGAAATACCCGTCGAGAAACTTCCTGAAGAAATGCCGAAAGGACTGGGACAGGCTCTGGCTCAGCTGATGGAAACGCTGACATCGTCGAACGTGCGTTCTGCGGCAAAGTTTTCACGGAACGAAGTAAAAACGACATCGATGCATCAGGGAATTAATCGCTCGGGGGAGAGGCAGACCTATCCGCTCGGCCTTGATGATGAATCCGATGGAACCAGAAGACTGATGTCCCTGGCCCCAGGCATAGAATCCGCACTCAACAACGGCGGGCTGTTCCTGATCGATGAGATCGACAGGGGACTGCACCCGCTTTTAGTCAAATTCTTCGTCTCCAGGTTCCAGAGCAAGGAAACGAACAAGAACGGCGCCCAGCTGATTTTCACTACGCATGACATCGAACTTCTGAACCTCGAGATCCTGCGCAAAGATCAGCTGTACTTCGTCGACAAAGATCAAGCGGACGGCGCCTCATCCCTCTACAGCATCAGCGATTTCGTCACCAAAACATCAGAAAACATTCAGAAGGGATACCTGGTCGGAAAGTACGGGGGAATCCCGGAACTGGATATGGCGGAGGTGGATTGATGAGCATTGCCGCCCGCCGACTGCAAGCATCGTCCGCTGTCTATCGGCGAGCCCAATCCAAATTCGAGTCCTCCGGTCCGCAGTCAATAGGGGCGACCACATGCCCTTCCCGAACACGTGCTTCGCAAGAATTCGGGAAGGGCACATGGCCACCCCCAAAATACGATCCGCGGCATGCCAATCGAGCATCGCCCTCACGGGCTTGCTCTCTTGGGCCGCGGGAGCATAAGCAGTCCCCATCACTCTCGCTTCGCCTCAGCTCGCGAATCGTGAGGGCGACAGCATTAGATGCGGACGGAGGACTTTTTACATGGAGGGACTCGCGTGATTGTGCAAACGAAGGTGTGCGGCGGCGGGCGGGCTCGTTATAAGCGCGTCCGGCCGCGAAATGGAAAGCCGCGGACACTGGTATGAAAGGGCTCGCAGTCAGTTCCGAAACAATCCAATCTTGCATAATAACATCGAGGTGACGGATGAAATTTGGTTCTTCTATGATGTGGAAGCAGAGGATATGGAGAAATGGGAACAACGGCTGAAAATCATCAAACATCTTCGGAAATTGAGAAGGAAGCCCGGCATCCGCGTCCGATTACTGATGACAAGCGGCTGCATCGAGTATTGGCTGATGCTGCATTACGAGTACTGCACGCCAGCCCTGGAAAACAGGGCACAGAAAGAGAAAATGATGGCAGCATTAAGGAAATACGAGCCGCATTACCAGAAAGGTGACGTAGAGATCACTAATAGAATCGCCGAAAATTATCCAACAGCCGTAGCGAATGGTCAACGAACGCTTGCGAGATTAGCGGGCCAAGGTTTACCTGCGCCGGATGATGATAATTTAGATAAAAGAGACGAATGGCTCAGTAAAAACCGAGTGACATTTACCACAGTCCACGAGGCGATCGAGTACTTGGAGAGTCTGTAGGCATGTACGGAGTACGAGACTGGCACGAGAATGTAACTTAAGCGGTCGGTCAGCGCTGAGCCGGTGGAGGGCTGACGGACCGCGCGGAGGGCGCCCGGGGCGACGGCCTGGAATGGAGGTGGGCGAAAGGTGGTCGCCCCGGCGCCGCGGCGCCGTGCCGGGGAAACTGAAGAGGCACGGCGATGGTAGAAACTGTCTCGCGGGGCGAGCCAGTTTCTGTGATCCGGCCCGCAGGCTCCGCCTGCCGGGCCGTAGGCGGTAGGTCGGATTTAGCGGACTGGGCTCCGACGGACCGCGGCGCCGCCTGGATAGAGGGAGGGCGGCGATACTGGGATGGGGCACGGAACTTAAGCGGTCGGGTGATTAGAAACTGTGGAACGCCGGACCGCGCGCCGCCGGATAGACATGAGGGCGGCGACACTGGGACTGGGGACGAGACTGGAGCGGTCGGTCAGCGCTGAGCAGGTGAAGGGCTGACGGACCGCGCGTAGGGCGCCCGGGGCGACGGCCTGGAATGGAGGTGGGCGAAAGGTGGTCGCCCCGGCGAAGGTAGAAACCGAGGCTCGCGATCTGCTCGCTCGGTTTCTTGGATCCGGCCCGCAGGCTCCAAGGTGTTGTCGCCTGCCGGGCCGTAGGGGACGCCGCCTGATGGGCATGAGGGCGGCGATACTGGGACGGGGCACGGAACTTAAGCGGTCGGGCGATTAGAAACTGTGGAACGACGGACCGCGCGCCGCCGGATAGACATGAGGGCGGCGACACTGGGATGGGGGACGAGACTTAAGCGGTCGGTCAGCATTGAGCAGGTGGAGGGCTGACGGACCGCGGCGCCGACTATATAATATGTAGAAAGTCGGCGGTACTGGGGTGAGCCCCGCTGCGCGGGGGAGAAAATGGTTGCCGGTTCCCGAGTGGGTCGGGAACCGGATTGTCTTGAATGTGGGAGGATGCTCAGCAGGTTTGCTTCGCATCCTCCTATCGTAGTTGCCGCGCGCTGCGCGGTAAGGTGGGAGAACTCTCCCGGGTGGTCGAGTTCTCCTGATTGGTGCGCTGGGCGACAGTCCGAACCGGTCATCAATCTGTACTGCGGTTCGGACCGTCGCCCGGCGCGGTTGCGGTCCGTCTGTAAACAGCTGAGAAACAGACAGACCGCGGCGCTGCGGTGCCCTTGATGATGAAGAGGCACCGCGCAGGTGAGAATCCGCTCGCGGGTGTTCGCGGATTCTTTTGATTGATGGCCGCGCGGTCGGGGGCGACGCGCGGCCGATGGTAGTAACCGAGGCTCGCGATGGCTCGCTCGGTTCCCTCGATGGTTTCGCCGCCCGCCATTAAAGGGAAGAGCGGGCGGCGAGGGCCGCCCCGCAAACTGGAATACCGGAAACTGCGGGGCGTGACGACGAGTGTATACAGTATTTCCTTAGTAAATCCGAGGAAATGCGGTTTTCCCGGAAGTGAACGAATTCACCTCCGAAAAATCGTAAAAACGCGGATTTAAAGAACTTGTGACCAGATTGTATTTTTGATTCCGGCCTGAAAGTGACCTCAAGCCGGGGAATTCAGGATACAACTGTATCTTTGATAATTGTTAACAGACGACGTGGTGTTAATGTTTAATATAAATTTCGGGAAACCGGCATGATCGTATCATTTACGGAAAACTAGTGTAAACATATATGTTATACGATGACAGCTGACGGCTTATATGATATCGAAATCGTCATGGAGCAGCCCGGAGCCGCCGATCACGATTATTAAGATCGGCGATTTTTCAAAAATAATAAACGAAAATGGCTCGGCTCCGGGAATACGGGTATTTTCAATTTTAATAAAGTATACAATTTTGAGTTGGGTAATTAATAATGTTTGTTAGATTGTGCTTGTTTGTTCAGTAAGCGTAATACTGACACTATAAGCTACTATGTAAAAGCAAGGTTTTAAGTCTTACTTCTGGCAAAGATGAAAATGCAAAGAAAGTGTTGCTATCAAAGGCTTTATAGGCTTCTCCCTCTCATACTGTGCAAAGCCAAATTGAACAAATGAGTTTCAGTCCATTCTCTTTTATTTGGGTTGGTATTTTGATGATAAAGGAACGAACATTATACTATACCATTACTATTTATTTTGAGGTTATCACCAGAGGACACCAGATAATCCAGAATTGACTTTAGGAATTAGGATATATAAAATATAGGTTAATCCAAAGAAATCAATCTGGGGCCATTCTGGTTAATCTGAGGATTATATATCAAAATGAACACAGAGAATAATCTGGAAAAATAAGTAAAAAAGTTATCAAAAAGGGTTTACAAACAGAATTATTTGTGGTATAATATAAATAGGTCGAAAAAGGACTAACCAATTTAATATTTTGATTGTTCAGAGGAACGAAGTTATCTCAGATGAGGTTTAACTTGGTTCCTCTTTTTGTTGCCTAAAATCAAATGAAAGGAACAAGGAAAATGAATAGTAAAGAAACTAAGCATGAGTTTGCATGCAATGTTGGTAAGGTTACCGAGTATGAAATTAAAGAGCACATTGACACTATTATGGTGGGTGTGCGTGGCTTCTCAAAGGAAGTAACGATTGTAAAGTGGAACGACAAGAAGCCTGTATTTGATATTAGAGCATGGAGACTATCAGATAGAGACGGATTGCAATATCCTTTGCGTGGTATCACTTTCTCTAAGGAAGAGTTTATCAAGTTAAGGGAAATCTTGAATAGCATTGATGTGAATTGCATTGATGAATATATGTGAGCAAAGAATGTGAGGTATTGAATATGAACGGAGCAAAGACTGACGAAAGAAATTATTATGCTGAAAGCTACATTGCTTTAATCGAAGCAATTATCAAGGAAACAGCTTCAATAATCAAAGACATAAAGAAAGCAATGGGCGAGGTGTGAAAATGGGAAAAGTAAAAGAAATATGTAGTGATGAATATAGAGAACTCACAATAAAGCGAGAGTTTCTCAATGAAGCAGGCCACTTTAGAGTTGTAGATACAACTGAAACAAATTGCGTTATCTGTGGCAAAGGCTTTAATGACCCAGAAAATCATGAGCAAGGTAAAGAAATCTGGTTTCATGATGTTGGTGACAAAAACGAAGAAAATGGCTTTTGCTATGGGTTTTGCGATAAGTGTTATAGACACCTTAAAAAAGCAATACTGAATGATATTGTTTCTGAATTGAGGTGTTAAGAATGGCTGAGAGAAAGAAGCGAGTAAAAAGAAATGGACACAAGCAAGGTACAGATAACTATGAGTTTGAGGTTGCATTTCAAAGTAATCTAAAAGATTTGCCTGAACAGCCACTTATAAATGACCAGGGTAAAAGATACGGGGCTGTCAAGGTTGTAAATGGAAAAGCGACAGTAAACTTGGTTCTTCCAGAGTTTGTAAGGGACAACAACATACAGCCTTTTACACTAACGGATTCTATTTACTTAGAAATATGTAAGAATGATGTTGAAAAGCAGCTAAAGCAAATCTTAGGCAGTGAAATTACAAGCACAGTAAAATCTATTGAGTGTAATATAACGCAGAAAGTTAGCGGAAAAGCATCTCAATCTGATGTGTTGAATTTGATGTGCCATGCAACATTATCAACAGATAGTGATAATCACAAATGGGTTGGGGCAAGTAAAAACAGCAAATATAAAGAGGTAACGAGGACCATCACACATACAAAACAACACTACTATGTGTTGAAAGCATATGATAAAACTCGTGAGCAAGAGACACGAAACAAGAAAGAAAACAAACACAATGAATCTGTACCAAAAGGGTTGCTTAGAATAGAAATCGTCATGCAAGACAGAATCATCAAAAAGCTATTTGGAGATAAAACCAGCTTTTCAGATATTCTAGCAAAAGATAGCTTAATTGCAATCATTCAAGAGTATAAAAGAATCTTCTGTGATGAATTGATTGAGCATGATGTGAAAACATATTTGAGTGGTTGTATGTGGAAGCTAATTGAGTCTTTGACGCAGACGGACAATGTAGCTGAAACCATTGCTAAAGAGCGTGAGCTAATCCCAGATGTTGAGGTGTTAAAAAAGGCTATGAGTAAGTATCTTAAATTGCGACATAAGCCTACATCTAACTTATCGAGGGATATTAAAGCATACGCTGAAAGATATGCATTGCCACAAGACACAATTCTTACTTTGCATGATTTTAAGGAATCTTGTGGTTAAACATTCTGGTCGGTTTTAATCACAAAATGATTAAAATGATATAGAAAGTTTTCAAAAGCGAAATTGCTCAAATGGCTTGTAAATAGGCTCAAACAAAGCGTATAAGTGCTTATACAACATTTTTGAGCAAAAACACATTTTCAAAAACTGTCCAATAAAGCTTGACAGATACACAAACAGATAACAGTACATTAACAATAAGGGGGTGTTCACTAATGCAGGTAGAACGCATATCAGCAGACATTACATTGAAGCACAAACCCAGAACGGGAACACAGGCTTACAATATGCTGATTGAATCTCTCAAAGCAGAGATACAGGAAAAACAAGAGATTTTATCTCATCTCTCACAGGACAAAGTAAAACAGAAATTCATAGAGAACTGGAATCCTACAACAAGGAGCGTGAACATCTATGATATGTAGGAAGGAGTGATTTTCTATGCCTTATGCTAAAGGACAAAGCGGTAATCCAAAAGGCCGACCAAAGCAAACCGCAGAGCAGAAATCACAAAAGGAGCAATTTAAGAGGTTGCTTAAATCTTCTACCGTTGAAGCTCTGCAAAGCATAATCCAGATTGCCAATGACAGGTACAACAAGGACCGTTTCAATGCTTGTAAGTATATCATTGACAAGGCTTATGGTGTAAATACTGCTTTTCTTTTAGACGGTACAGAAGATACTGCTCCTACTGTGATTAGGATTGTTCCATACGGTAAAGAAAACGAGGACTGGAACGAAGATGACTGGGAAGATGAATGGAACAATACCCCAGATGAAAATGAGGATATAGACAATGATTAAAATAACGAATGGCGTATTTACTACCGAGGTCACGAAAGGCGCTTACGATAGGTTTTACGCAAAGCAAGGATTTGAGGTTGTAACAGATAATGATGAACAGGAGGATGAGGACAATGGCGAAGATGAAATCGAATATTAACGGTAATGGCATGACTATCATTGAGAATTACAATAAGCTGTTTGAACAGATCGCAAAGGCAAAGACAGTTGATGATGTTCGTGCTTTGGTGGCAAGCGTTAAAGAGTTCATTTCCATGTATAAGCGTGTTGATAAGAACATTACAGATGAAATTTATGGAAAGCTCCAGACCAAGCTGAAAGATATGGTTGCTGAAAATACCTTTGTGTATGAGCGTGCTAATAGCAATGCTGAGGAAATCCGCAATCGTGGATATGACTACGCAAACGAGCATGACGATTCACAGGCAGTACAGAGCAAAGTGCTCCAGCTTATGTCTCAGATGCCTAAGGTAATGAACAGTAATCACGCAAATCGTATCACTAAGGTTTTGACAGATTCTATCAATTCTGGTGTTATCGGTAGCAAGGCTGTTCTGGAACTGCTTAAATATCCTGCTTATGCTGATATGGTATCTGCAAAGATTAGGGAGCGTGCTTTTGAGGGTAGTAAATCTTCTGCTGAACAGGCTTTTGACAGATTGAAAGAATCTGAACTGAAAGAAGCTGAACAGGGTCTTGCTTCTGTGTATATGCAGGGATTCCACCTTAGAAACATTGAGAAACAGGTCAATGCGTTTAAGAAGCCCTCTAACTGGGAAGAAGCAGTATAAGCAACATAACAGGATAACACCAGAATAAACCAGAGTTATCCAGATTTAATTTAAGTCATTAGATAATGTATTCCTATGGTATAGGATAAAAGTCCACCAGAAGTCATCTGGTAGCCTCTGGGGATAAACATAAATTAAGAATAAAATAAAACGGTTACTAAAGAATAGTCCAGTTGTCCAGACGGAGCAAACACAAAAACATGGACAACAATACAATAGTTCAGATGAATTTGTATTCGTGTCTCTATTAAGGGAGAATACAAAATGAAAGCAAATACTAAGAATGAAGCTATTGAAGCTACTATTGATTTTTCTGGTGTGAAGTTCCCTCGCATGATTCCTTTACAGACTCTTGCTGATGAATCTGGAATCTCATACAAAGCACTATGGCAGTTGTGCAAGCAGAACAAAATCGTATATATAAAGTCCGGTAACAAGTACCTTGTGAATGTGGATAAGTTCATCGAATACTTGAACACTGGCGAAACGGAGGTTGAGGACGATGACAAAATCGAAACGAGAGGTAGAAAACCTAAACGAATGGAAAACAGTTAAGGGCTTTTCATGGTTTCTCTTTTCTGCTGATGGACAGGTATATGACATTGTAAAAAAGACTATTAAGCCACAATTTGATAATGGTGGTGGATATATGCAAGTAAACCTACTCAATGATGATGGAGTAAGAAAGCGGGTATATGTTCATCGCATGGTGTATCAAGCATATAAAGGTCCTATCCCTAAAGGGAAAGAGATAAACCATAAGGACGAGAACAAAGCTAATAACTGCATTGAGAACCTTGAAGCTGTTACCCATACTCAAAATCAGAATCATGGGAGTCGGTCATTCAGAGCAGGACAATCAAAAAGGCGGCCTATTGCTCAATACACACCTAATGGTAAGTTAGTCCGTACTTATGATTCAATGACAGAAGCAACTGAATATGGGTATGGTATGGGCAGAGTATGTGCTTGCTGTACGGGAGCATGAAATTCTTTCTGTAATTTGGGGCCTTTCATGAGATGAGATATAT
>CAIFEY010000034.1 GCA_903789635.1 uncultured Eubacteriaceae bacterium | reverse complement strand
TCTAAAAAAACCGTTACACTTTTCCCGTGTCTACTTGACAGGGACCTGATCACGTAGAAGCCGACGGGCGCCCACGCCGCCTCGGGCAGATCTCGATCACCGATTTGACCAGTGCGCCCGCCGTGATCGACTGCACCGCCGCCGTCATTCTTGACTTACTGAATAATTCGCCGCATAACATGGTCACGCTGTCGTCCACTTTCAAGCGGCGGCGGCGGTGATCCTACCGACTGTCGATAATAATCACCCTGAATATACCCCTATAGGGTATCACGATCCATTCGCCCGGCGCAGGAGAGTTTGGAATTTGAGCCTTTTTGGCGTCATTTCCCACATTTTGAGAGGTGAGTGGGAAAATGGAGGTCTAACAGTGGATTTTCCAAAACATCAGGCCGCCGCGCGCCATGGCCTGCATCCAGTATTCCTAAAGCCGCTGAATTCCAACGTTTTGCAGAAATATGCAGTATACACGCATCATCCCATGTCCTGTCGTTCAATAGCCGCGGCGCACCCACGCGTTCACTGGCGCCGCGCCGCTTGCACGGCACCGTCATTCTGCGTCGGACCGGCGACTCCAGTGTACGATAACGGCGCCGGGTTCGGAATAAACGTGAAAATGGGGAAAGTGCTGAAGAATACAGTATCCCCGCACTTTCCCCGTTTATTATGATTCTGTAATAATTAAAGCCGCTGCACGACGCTTATTTCTCTGCCATGATCTATCTAATGAAGAGGGACGGCGATTGAAGTGGGTGCCGCCTCGGGAAACCGAGCGGGGCAGGGAAATCGGGTGTACGGGTATATTGTATACAGGTTTACTTGAGATGAAAAAACCAAGGGACCGCATCGCTGCAGTCCCCCGTTCGGCATGTATTAGTTTCGTTATGAAAGGAGTGGTTATTCTATAGATTCTGTTGGTTTATTAAGTGAGTCTCAATATGTTGAGTGGATGTTTTATTTTCTATTCTCGTTTTGGATGGTTATCGTTGGTTTATCCTCGGATGGTTATCGCTGCTCATTTGATGCTGTGTACTTACCGCCGGTGAGCGGCAGGGAGCGATGGGCCTGCGGGGCGGTGGATTTTTTGTACGATTAGATGGCTGCGGCTACGGCTGCCTCGACGTCGGCCATGTCGGCGGTAGGCTCGAAGCGCTGCAGGACATTGCCGTCGCGGTCAACGAGGAACTTGGTGAAGTTCCACTTGATGTTCGGGTTGTTCTGGAAGTCCTCGTCGAACTTCTTCAGCAGGTCGTTCATGGTGTCTGCCTGCGGGCCGGTGAAGCCTTCGAAGCCCTTCTGGCTCTTCAGGAAGGTGTACAGCGGAAGCTCGTTCTCTCCGTTGACGTCGGACTTCTTCATCTGCGGGAACTGCGTGTTGTAGTGCAGTGTGCAGAACTCGTGAATCTCTTCATCGGTTCCCGGCGCCTGTCCAAGGAACTGGTTGCACGGGATGTCGATCAGCTCCAGGCCCTTGTCATGGTACTTCTCGTAGATCGCCTCGAGGTTCTCATACTGCGGGGTGAATCCGCATCCTGTCGCTGTGTTGACAATCAGCATTACCTTGCCCTTAAACTCAGAAAGGGAAACTTCCTTTCCATCCGGTGTCGGTACGGAGTATTCATAAATCTTGCTGCTCATTTTCATTACCTCCTGTTATATATTGCGTTAAATTGAATTGCGCTCTATTTAATTTACGATTAGATTATAGCGCGGGAAATTGAACCTGTCAAGGTACAAAATGAATTTTGTACAATTTTATTTTATGCTTGATAATTCTTGGACAAAGATTACGCGGAACTGTTGGAATTGCATCGGCTGATGGGCGTCTCTGGGCGGCCCGAGACCTGCGCCGTGCGGTTTCCGGGATCTGACCATATATCGAGATGTAACTAGGAATACCGCTTGGAAAATCATGCGGGATAGCGTGCGGACAGGAAACAAACTTCCCGAAGACGGACCGCGCGGCGCCCGGACACCGCTGATCACCATGCGCGCCTGACCGTGGGCCAGGTGACCATCAGAAGCGGTGCGGATGATGAAAGGTTTAACCTTTGTTAAAGGATAAAAATTCTGCCGTGATATACTGAACGTAAGAAACTTAGGTATAGACTTAGGTATAGGAAAGTTCCGGTAAAGGGAAGGGTGCGGGCATGGCCCGTGCGGCGGCAAGGAGGTTCCCGGATGACGATTAAGAAGAGGCTCGCACTCTCGAATGTGCTGATGATTTTGGTGCCGGTGGTGATCACGATGCTGATCGCGGTCGGCTGCGTGTTCATGCTCGTGTCGATGGTATCGCGCGGGACGGGCCTGAGTTTTGACGACAATGAGGATTTCTACCAGGCGGGCAGCGGGCTGTCGGCGACGGTGGTCCAGGCGCTGAAGGCGGTCCCGAGCCACAGGATCAGCCACCTGAAGAAGCTAAGCAGCATGATCGACCAGCAGAACATGTCGCTGACCGTGATCTGCAACGGCAGGCCGTTCTACCAGTACGGCGACACGACCGAGAGCGACGCGGTGCTGATCAAGACGGTCTCGCGCCTCGGGCGCACGGCGACGGCGACGAACAACAAGCGCGGCGTCTATGCCTGCAAGCGGATGATCGGCGACAACTACTATAAGATCTACATTTTCAGCAAGGTTAGCCATCTCTCCTACGGCACTCTGATCAATGCGCTGATCGCGGCGGGGATCGTGCTGCTCATGACGATCGTGCTCGCGATCCTGTTCACCGACCGGTTCCTGATCAAGTTCGTGTTCAAGCGAATCGAGGAGCCGCTGGACGTGCTGGGCGAGGGCGTTCGTGCGGTCGGGCAGGGCAACCTCGACTACCGGATCCCGTATGAGAGGAAGGATGAATTTTTGCCGGTCTGCTGCGCGTTCAACGACATGGCGGACCGCCTGCAGGAGTCGACCGAGGAGGTCCGGAAGCACGAGGAGAGCCGGAAGGTCCTCCTGGCCGACATCTCCCACGACCTGCGCTCGCCGCTGACCTCGATCCTGGCCTACGTCGAGGGGCTGATGGACGGCGTCGCGCAGACGGACGAGATGCGGCAGAAATACCTGAACACGATCCGCGAGAAGGCGCTCGCGATCCAGCACATGGTCTCGCAGATCTTCATGTTTTCCAAGATGGACCTCGACCAGTACCAGCCGGTGCTGCGGCAGGTCGACCTGGGGGAGGAACTCCGTGCGTTCGTCGAGAAGGACGCGGCGCGCTACGAGGACGGCGGCCTCAAGGTCAGCCTGAATCTCCCGGCGAGACCGATAAAAATTCTTGGAGATTCTGGATTGATTCAGCGAATTTTCACAAACATTGCTGAAAACAGTCTAAAATATATGGAAGGGGATCACGGCACGCTTCGCGTCACGCTGATGGAGGCGAAGGAAAACCGCGCCCAGCTGATCCTGGAGGACGACGGTCCCGGCGTTCCGGAAGGCGAGCTCGAGAAGATCTTCACCTCGTTTTACCGCACGGACGTCGCGCGCAGGGACCCGGATAAGGGCAGCGGCCTCGGCCTCGCTATCGTGGCAAAGGCAGTCCGGACCATGAAGGGAGACCTACGCGCGGAGAACGTCCTGCCGCACGGACTGCGCATCATCGTCGAGATCCCGGAGGACGCGGGCGAGCCTGAGGGTTCGTCAGCCGGGAAAACCAGTTCGGACGCCGCGGAAATCGATTCCGGACACGAAGAAGAATAATAAAGAATAGGATGCAGGGATACTGTACACACGAGAGGAGTGGGAGGAGAAAGAGATGAGCAGGATTTTGATTGTGGAAGACGACCGGGCGATCGCCGAGATCGAGAGGGACTACCTGGAACTGAACGGGTTTCAGGTCGACATCGCGAAGGACGGCAACGCCGGGTACGAGAAGAGCATGAGCGGCAAGTACGACCTGATCCTCCTCGACCTGATGCTGCCGGGCATGGACGGGTTCACGCTTTGTCAAAAATGCAGGGAGAAGCTGGACATCCCGATCCTGATGGTCACCGCACGCCAGGAGGACGTCGACAAGATCCGGGGACTCGGCATGGGCGCGGACGACTACATCGAGAAGCCGTTCTCGCCGAGCGTTCTGGTCGCGCGCGTGAAGGCCAACCTCCAGCAGTACGAACGCCTGACGGGCAAGGGCAGCCACAGCCAGGTCATCACGGTCGGCGACATCACGATCGACACCTCCTCCCACCGCGTGTCCGTCAAGGGCAGCGAGGTCAAGCTGAAGAACAAGGAGTACGAGCTCCTCCTCTTCCTCGTCTACCACATGGACCAGGTCTTCGACAAGGAGACCCTTTACGAGAACATCTGGGGCATGGACGCGATGGGCGACAACGCGACCGTCGCCGTGCACATCAACCGCCTCCGCATGAAGATCGAGGAGGACCCGGCCAACCCGAAGCACATCCAGACCGTCTGGGGCGCGGGTTACCGCTTCAGCAAGTAGTCCCTGCGGCAAAATCACCCCGGGCCGCCGTCACACCCCTGCTGATGTTCGGCCGTGAGGTTCACATGCCGCGCCGCCGGTAAAACCACCGCCGCCCGCGCGCGTATTACAATTGCGGGGACGTATTGTGAGACGAGGCCGCTTGATTTCCGGGCGGACGCGGGCGGCTCGTACACTGCGCGCCGACTGCCGCGGGTTCGCCGCAGCTCACTGCCGCCCGCCCGGTTCATCGCCTGTTTACCGGGCGTTTAAACTTTGATAAAAAATTATTGAACTTCACCTGCTATCCTTCTTATATAGGAAAATATAAGGAGGATGCGACGATGATTAAGAATAATTTGAAAAATATGATCTGTGGCATGTGCATGGCGGCCGCGGATTCCGTGCCCGGCGTCTCGGGCGGCAGCGTGGCCTACCTGATGGGGTTCTACCGGCGGCTGGTCGACGCCGTGGAGGGCTTGACGAGCCTGAGGCTTGAGCGGGTGCGCCCGCATGTTCCATTTCTGGTGACGCTCGGCCTCGGCTGGGCGGCCGGCTTTGGGCTCTGCGTGTCGGTGCTGTCCGCGTTCTTCAAACAGGATATTTATGGCGCAAGTTCGCTGTTCCTCGGCTTCACGGCCGCCGCGACGGTCGTGCTGCTCTCCGACAGAGAGGTCAGGTCCGGCTGGAACGTCCGGCGGGTCGGATGCCTGATCCTGGGCGCCGCGGCCGTCTGCACCGCCGCGCAGTTCGGCGTGATCAGCAGGTTCACGTTTCAGCTGATGTCCCCGGATCTTTTGACCGGCGGCCTCCTGTTCCTGATCGGCGCGGCCGCGATCTCCGCGATGATCCTCCCGGGCATCTCCGGCTCGACGATCCTGCTGATCTTCGGGCTCTACGTCCCGATCATCGACGCGGTCAAGAGCCTCCTCCAGCTGGATTTCCGCTACGTGCCGGCGCTGATGTTCTTTGTGCTCGGTCTGTGGATCGGGATCACGGTGTTTATCCGCTTCCTGAAGCGGCAGATGGCGGACCACGGGACGGCGGTGAAGTTCGGCGTCGCGGGCATGGTGATCGGCTCGCTGTACGCGATCGTCGTCGGCCCGCTGCGCGTGCACGGCTACGGCGGCAGCATTCTGAGCCTGTCCAACTTCCAGCCGCTGCTGTTCCTGGTCGGCGCGCTCGGCGTCCTGGCGCTGGAGCTGTTCAAGCATCGCTCGGAGATTAAGGGCGGCGCGTCAAAATTAAAGGCCAGGAAGAATCCGGTTCTGCTGAAGGCGAGTTTCCGCCGCCCGCTGAGCCTCGGGAAACGGCAGGGAAGGTGATTGACGCGGGGCGTTAACTTTGTCAAAATGAAAGCGGAGAAACGGCAGGGAAGGTGAGCTGCCGGATGTGTATTTTTTGTCAGACGACAAACCCTGGGAGAACGCGGAAGCGCCGGAATTTCAACGTCCATAGCTTGCGGAGGGCAGACTTGGCGGGAACGCAATGTAAACGTCGTGTGAAAGGAGCCTAAAACCTTTACAAGAATGTAAAATGCCGTGGATTCTGTATGCAGGGCGTGGTATATTGAACGTGTAATTAATGAAACAAGGCAAAGAGGGGGTGCGGATGAGTGTGCCCCGCATGTCAAGAGTAAGGATGTGAAAGAATGACAAAGATTAATTTTAATGAGAAAAAAGGCTTCATCTGCGATATGGACGGCGTGATCTACCACGGCAACAAGATTCTGCCGGGGGTCAGGGAGTTTATTCAGTGGCTCCAGAGCGAGGATAAGTCGTACCTCTTCCTGACGAACAACAGCGGTTACACGCCAAGGGAGCTCCACCAGAAGCTGTTGCGCATGGGCCTCGAGGTTCCGGAGGAGCACTTCTACACGAGCGCGCTCGCGACGGCGGCGTTCCTGGCGGACCAGGCGCCTGGCTGTTCGGCGTACGTCATCGGTGAGGCGGGCCTGCTGAATGCGCTGTACGACGCGGGGATCATGATGAACGACGTCGACCCGGACTACGTCGTGGTCGGCGAGAGCAAGAGCTACTCCCTGGAGACCCTGACGCGCGCCTGCACGCTGGTCCTGAACGGGGCCAAGCTGATCGGCGCCAATTCCGACGTCACCGGCCCGACAGAAAACGGCATCATGCCTGCCTGCGGCGCACTGGTCTCCCCAATCGAGATCGCGACGGGGACAAAAGCCTACTTCTGCGGAAAACCAAACCCGCTGATGATGCGCTCCGGCCTGAAGAGGCTGGGCTGCCACTCCAACGAGGCAGTGATGATCGGCGACCGCATGGACACGGACGTGATCTCCGGCCTGGAGAGCGGCATGTCCACCGTCCTCGTCATGACCGGCGTCTCCGACCGCGACACCCTGAAATCCTACGCCTTTCGCCCGTCGATTATTTTAGACGGCGTCGGCAATATCCCGCAGGAGGCAAAGGCCGCGAAGTCCCTGAAGGCATCCAAGGCCGCGGGAGGTGCCAAGTCTCTGGATCCGGTGCTTGCTTCGGCGCTGCCGCCGGAGGACGGGGAAAAGAGCGAGCTTTCCAGAAAAGAAATCTTCGCGTCGGTAATGCCGCCGGAGGACGAGCCGGAGAAGGCAAAGGACAGTAAGAAGAAATAGGACAGCCGACCTGCTGAGAAATGGCGGGGCGGCGCGGCGGACTGGCATGGAAAACGCCGACCCGAGTGGAAACGGTGGGGGCGGCGCAGCAATCTTTCAATATTATGGAGATCAAATAAGCGGGGGTAAGTGCGGGGATACAGTATTCTTCGGCGCTTTCCCCGTTTTCGCACTTATGCCGAAAGCGCCGGACTGCGCGGCGGCACGGCGGTCTTTCATATAGTAAAAATGGAAATTAATAAACGGGGAAAGTGCAGGGATACAGTATTCTTCAGCACTTTCCCCGTTTTCGTGGTTGTGCCGAAAGCGCCGGACCGCGCGGCGGCGCGGCATGGAAAAAACCGGGCTGACGTGTTCGTAAAAATATGATTGTCCGCAGATTATTAAAAGAACATGGCGGCAGGCGACGGCAATGGAAGCTAGAAGGACGTTGACGAGCATATTGGTAAAAAATCACCCATGGATACAGTATGCTTTTCTGCAGGAGGTTTCTATTTTCAATTTTGCATAACGGGGGTCGGGGAAATTCAACAAATCGCAATGAATGTCGTCAATGCAGAATGGTTTCCGAGAGCTGGTTGATTTTATAGATTTACTGTCGTTGTAATTTACTGCATCGTCTCGAAATTGCCTGGATTTTGTATTCTTTTCAGCCCAAATATCGTCCGCGGCGGCCCAACGACGATTTGCTGTTGGATATATCGTGCAAATATACAGTCAATTTGATTGATTGATTATCGCCGCGGACACGTATAGACCGCCTCCGGGCTGGTCGCGGACTATTTTCATTTCAAATCAAGTTCATGTTGAATTGTCAGACTACTGTGCGCGCTTTCAGGCGGGAAAATAGTTCGGCCGGAGCGCAGAAAAATGCGCATTGCTGAATTTCGGAAAACATGTTACACAAAAATTCAAGGTTTGGATTTTTGCAGAAAAGCTGAAAGCCGGAGCGGGCTCTTCGAGGGTTTTTCGATAGATATCATCAATGGGTACTGTATACAAGCACCTTCACGCCGCGCCGCATCGTTTCTCCACTGCATCTCCCGCCGCGCCCCTTTCGCCGCCGCATCATTTCTACGAATACTGTGCGCAAAACAGAATGGGCGGCTGTATACCAAAATATCAAATAAAATAGAAATAAAAAAACGGGAGGAGTGCGAGGATACAGTATCCTTCAGCACTTCCCCCGTTTTCACACTTATACCGAAGGCACCGCCGTTATCATGCCTTAGAGGCGCCGCGCCCAGCTACCCGAGGAAGTCCACCTTTCCGGTCTCGATGTCGTAGATGGCGCCGATGACTTCAAGGCCGTCCTCCTCCTCGCTCTCCAGGACCTCGAAGCTGTTCTCGATCCGGTGGATGCTGTGGCGGACGTTCAGGACGGAGGCGGCGCGGTCGTCGGTCTCGTTGCCGATGGCGCTTCGGATCTCCTCGAGGATCGGTGTGATGAATTTATCATCGTCGTCCGGGTGCATCGCTGCGGTGACCGCGCCGCAGTGGGTGTGGCCCATGACGACGACCAGGCGGGTGCCCAGGTGTTTTTGTGCGTACTCGATGCTGCCGAGCAGGTGGCGGTCGATGACGTTTCCGGCGACGCGGATCACGAACAGGTCGCCGATGCCGGCGTTGAAGATGCTTTCCGGAATCACGCGGGAATCCGAGCAGGTGACGATGATCGCGTAAGGAACCTGCCCGTTCTCGGCGGTCTCCTTACGGACAGCCGGGGAAATATTTCCTGATGAAACGGAGGCCTCCAGATAGGTGCGGTTGCCCGTTGTCAGGCGGTCGAGCGCCTCGTGCGCGTTTAAATTCTGCTGTTCAGACATAGTTTCATCTCCTTTTTTGTGTTCAAACTATACTATAATCTTACCGCGTTTATGCGCAGGATTCCATAGTTTGTGAGAAAAGATAAAATATTGGCATCAATGTCCTTGAGTGCGGGCAATGTGTGCTTCCCACCTGTATATTGTATACACGTGTGTTGTGCAGTAGTGGAAATTTACTTTGCCGCGGGTGAGGTGGTTGGATGGTAGGTTCGGATTTTGCCGCGGGGAGGTGGTGTGGAGGAAGGTTCGGACTTTGTCGCAGGGGAGGAATGGAAGATTGACGCGGGCGGGGGAATCCGGATATACTGGAATGAACTTAGGGAGAGAAGGAGGCGGCGGGATGCTGTATCGTGAGGATAAACATGGGGATAAGGTGTCGGAGCTGGGGTTCGGATGCATGCGGTTTACGAGGTCGGCGGGGAACATCGACCTGGACAAGGCGGAGCAGGAGCTGCTCGAGGCGGTGAAGCTCGGGGTGAATTACTTCGACACGGCGTACATTTACCCGGGGAGCGAGGTGGCGGTTGGAAAGATTTTTGAGCGGAATGGGATTCGCGGGAAGGTGAAGATTGCGACCAAGCTGCCGCAGTTCCTCGTGAAGTCGCCGGAGGGGATCGAGAAGTATTTCCAGGAGGAGCTTCAGCGCCTGCAGACCGATTACGTCGATTACTACCTGATGCACCACATGACCAGCCTCGTGCAGTGGGAGAACCTGAAGAAGCTCGGCATCGAGGACTGGATCCGCGAGAAGAAGGCGTCGGGGCAGATCCGAAACATCGGGTTCTCGTATCATGGGAATACGGATGATTTTTTGCAGATCCTGGACGCGTACGACTGGGACATGTGCCAGATCCAGTACAACTACGTCGATGAGCACACGCAGGCGGGGGTCCGGGGTCTGCGCGCCGCAGGGGCAAAAAACATCCCGGTCGTCATAATGGAGCCGCTCCGCGGAGGGAAGCTGGTCAATCTTCTGCCGGAAAAGGCGAAGGCGCTGATCGCGTCGCAGGATACTGAATACACGCCTGCCGAGTACGGGCTGCGCTGGCTCTGGAACCAGCCGGAGGTGACCTGCGTGCTGTCCGGCATGAACAGCCTGGACATGGTCCGCGAAAACTGCCGGATCGCGTCGGAAGCCGCGCCGGGCTGCTTCACCGAGGATGACTTCCGCGTGGTCGAGGGCGTGAAGCAGATCATCGCCGAAACCGAGAAGGTCGGCTGCACCGGGTGCGGGTACTGCATGCCCTACCCGCAGGGCGTCGACATCCCGGCCGCGTTCCGCTGCTACAACCGCATGTACACGGAGAACAAGGGCGCCGGCCGCCACGAGTACGCGCAGACCGTCGGACTCCGCCTGAAGCCCGCGTTTGCGAGCCAGTGTGTCCAGTGCGGCAAGTGCGAGAAGCACTGCCCGCAGAGCCTGCCGATCCGCGAGAAGCTGAAGGACGCCGACAAAGCCCTCCGCCCGTTCTACTACCGCATTGGAACGGCGGTTGCGAGGAGGAAGCTGCTGAAGAAACTGAAATAACGCAGGCGGCGGGCCGCGCGTTCGCACCCCGAGGCGTAAGAGAACGCGCGCCCGAGGGCCGGCGTCTTTCATTTGCGCCGGGCGCTGGCACGCCGTGCTGCAAGCGTCTTTAATTTCTGACGGGCGCTTGCACACTGTGGTTTGGAGGTGGGCGGTGGGGCCGCGAATTCACGACGCTTAGGACGAGTCTTGGCGTGGGAAGACAAATGTATACTGTATCCGCTGCTTTCTTGCAGAAATGACAGCGTGATTGCGATTCCCGCGCCCGGATCGCTGGGATCAACACGGGTATGGCGCGGCGCGGTTGGGAATTACGCCCATTCACTGGTCATTTTCCCAGCATTCCAAAAAAAGCTGGGAAAATCGACGCTGAAAATCCGATATTCCCAAGTTCCGGGGAGGCCGGCGGGCGCCGCTGTCGCCGTGGGCAGGGCACGATCATCGAATAGGCCAGTGCGCCCGTCGTCATTGACTGCACCGCCGCTGTCATTCTGGACAGACTGCGTAATCCGCCGCACAACTCGGCCGTGTTGTTGTCCATTTTCCAATGACGGCGGCGGTGCGCCGATCGACTGTTAATAAACATCGCCCTGCATATACCCCAGTAGGGTATATCGAATCTATGATCTGTCGCAGGCGACTTGGGAATTTGAGGCTTATAGGCTTCATTTTCCCAGATTTCTGGTGGCGCATGGGAAAATGGCGATCTATGAGGGGAATTCCCAACTTTCAGGCCGCGCGTTCGCACCCCGAGGCGTAAGAGAACGCGCGCCCGAGGGCCGGCGCCTTTCATTTGCGCCGGGCGCTGTTATTCTGTACGGAAATAAGAACTCGATCGATTATTGACAGAACGGATATTTTACGATAGTCTGAATGATGTCAGGTGCATACGGGACAGGTCCCGCGCATGAAGACGTACAATCTATCCGCAGCGCTGGCGGATCACGTGAAACAACACGGTGCGCTGCAGGATGAATATAAGCCGACCGCCTGGGCAACTCTTTTTTTAAAATGGGTTGTTTTTTTTATTCCCTGAAACAGGGGAGTGCGAGAGGGAGTTTCTTCCTGTCTTGCGGGATTCGTTTTAGAAAAGAGCATTCGTGGAAGTTGGATAGATCAGTTATTGCGATGAGGAAGCGGCGGCAGCGGACCAGGGAAAGAAGCTGCGGCCGCGGAACAGAAGCGGCGGCCGCGGACCAGGGGAAAGAAGCTGCGGCCGTGGGAAACGAGCGGCGGCAGCGGACCAGGGGAAAGAAGTTGCGGCCGCGGAACAGAAGCGGCGGCAGCGGACCAGGGGAAAGATGCTGCGGTCGCGGAAAACGAGCGGCGGCAGCGGACCAGGGGAAATGAAGCTGCGGCCGCGGCGGATGGGGAGCCGGCGGCATGGCCTGCCGGGCCATCGTGAATTAGGGGAACGCGAGCGGGCGATGCCGCCCGGCGCGTGAAAAAACAGAGAAAGTTACAGGGATAACAGAGAGGGGGCTGTGAAGAAATGATTGTTCATTTCTTCGCAGCATTTCCTTTTTTTGAAGGCCTTAGGAGAAATACAACTATCGATGAAATTCGATGGAATCGGACTGCGCAAATCGGATAAATGGCAGGGGAAGATAGCGTTAAAGCTGTTGAATATAATGAATACCCCATTTGCGTTTAATGCAAAGGTAATATATAATGTTCGGACAGCAGTACGTGATCAGCGAAATGGGATGCGCGACAAACGAAATGGGCTGCGTGATCAGCGGAAAGGGATGCGTGGTCAGCGGAATGAGACTGGATAACAGAAGTGTATGAGCGGGGCGAATGGAGGACGTATGATTGAGACGAGTTACAGAATCCTCGATATTGCGGAGAAGACCAAGAGTCTGTCTAAGGCGGCGGAGATGCTGCACATGACGCCTTCGGCGGCGAGCAGGGCGGTCAGCAAGCTGGAATCGGAGATGGGCGTCAAACTTTTGTCTAGGAACACGGGGGGCGTTCAGCTGACCGAGGCCGGAAGGGTGGTCCTGCCGTTCGTGAGGATGGCGCTGAGCGCCGAATACCGCATGGGCGAGGAGCTCGGGCGGCTGTGTGATGACGACCGCGGGACGGTGCGCGTCGGGGTGTTCAGCAGTGTCGGGTGCGTGTGGATGCCCGAGATCATCAGGACGATGCGGGAGGCGCATCCGGAAATCGAGCTCATCATCCGGGAGGGAGGATATGCAGACCTGCGTGAACTCCTGGAAATGAGCGAGCTCGACGTCATATTTACATCTCTGTCCGGGCCGATGCCGGGCGATCTGCAGATGACTCCCCTGGTGAGGGACAGGCTGCTGTGCATCACCCCGAGGGACTTCATTCCGCGCAGCGGAGACGTGGTGACCATAGAAGAACTCTCCTCGCAGACTTTCGTCCTGCCCTGCGAAGGCAACGACTTTGATGCGAAGATGTTCATGGAAGACAACCGGCTGGACATCTCCAACCCGCACTATGTCTCGGACGACCTTCTCATTATCTCCCTGGTCGCCAGCGGCCTCGGCATCAGTATCATGCCGGAGCTGGTGATGGAAAAGGTGGGTGCGCCGGCCGATGACATTCACGTCTATCCGATTGAGAGTGCCCCGTTCCGAGAGATCGGCATCGCGACGCAGAAGCGGGAGTATGTGACAAAGGCTACGCGGACCTTCATAAAGACGGTAAGGCAGTACATCGATGACCGTTATCCGGTCGAGCTTCCGTACTTCCGGTAGAAGTGTTTCATTTGCTGCAAAATAATGAATGAAATGGTGAAGATGACCTTCGGAGACGGAGGTCATCTTTTTGTATGCCTTGAGAAACAAGAATACGGGGATTGTATTATATGAAATACAAGATTTCCGTATCTGCGTTACCATTGTAATAGAAAGATTGAGTGTGTTCAGACAGGTTGCGGGCACGGCATAAATCCAGTAATGAATGAATTTGATTCTTGTTTTTCAGGAGGTTTATGAAATGGCTAAGAAGAAGACAATTTTAGACTTGCAGAAGATGAAGGCGAACGGCGAGAAGGCAGCATGGATGGTGATGTATGATTCGTGCATGGCTTCCTTTGCCGAGGACGCAGGGATGGACATGATCCTGATCGGTGATTCGATGGGCATGATTATCTACGGTTATCAGGGCACAGTTCCGGTCACGATGGATATGTCCATCGCACACTGCCAGGGCGTCCGCCGCGGTGCACCGAACACTTACCTCATCGGAGACATGCCGTTCGGCGCATATCACGAGAGCACGGAGGATGCCGTTCACAACGCCGTAAGATTCCTGAAGGAAGGCGACGTCGACGCGGTTAAGCTGGAGGGCGGTGTCGCTGTCGCAGATAAGATCGAGGCGATTGCCAAAGCGGGCATCGTCGTATTCGGACACATCGGCCTCACGCCGCAGAGCTCTGCCGCTATGGGCGGATTCAAGGTTCAGGGAAAGAGCACGGAGACGGCAAAGGCGGTAATCGAGGACGCAATCGCGGTGTACAAGGCAGGCGCCAAGACACTGCTGCTGGAAGGCGTGCCTGAGGAAACGTGCGCGTTCGTTCACAAGATCCTGCCGATTCCGGTATACGGCATCGGCGCGGGGGCGGAGTGCGACGGACAGGCTATCCTCGCTGCGGATGCCCTCGGCGTATACAAGAACTTCACTCCTAAGTTCGCGAAGAAATACTGCAGCATCGGGGATATCGCCACGCAGGGAATGAAGGACTACATCAGCGAGGTCAAGGCTGGTACCTTCCCGGCACCGGAGCATAAGTACAAGTTTACCGGTGACAAGGACGAGTTTAATAAGTTCCTCGCAGAGTATGAAAAGAATTTAGACCTGTAGATCAGAAAAGCGCTGCGATGCCGGATGCAGGCCCTGCAGCGCTGGAATAGGAGTATAAAATGACGAAATTTGCAGACAGAATAGCATATATGGAAGGTTCCGCTGCGATCATCAGAGATCTGTTCAGTGCGATGGACGATCCGGATACGATTTCCTTCGGCGGAGGAGCACCTGCGACGGATACGCTTCCGGTAGACGAAGTACACGATACCGCGAACGATGTCCTGCGCGTGCCTGGCCGCGGAGCAGAGGCACTGCAGTACGGACCGGTTAAGGGCGTTCAGCAGCTCAGAGAAATCATCGCGGAGCAGCTGCTCGCCCCTAAGGGGGTCGAGGCAGACCCGGAGGATATCCTGATCGTGAACGGCGGACTCGAGACGATGAATCTGATGTGCCAGGTATTCATCAATCCGGGCGATGTGATTTTGTGTGAGTCCCCGACCTTTGTCCACTGCGTCGAGATATTCGAGATGTTCCAGGCGAAGTGCATCGGATGCGAGACCGACGACGACGGAATCGTTCCGGAGGACGTCGAGAAGAAGATCAAGGAATACCATCCTAAGTTCGTCTACGTCATTCCGACCTTCCAGAATCCGACGGGCAAGACTCTGCCGGAGGACAGGAGAAAAAAGCTCGCCGAGCTCGGCAGCAAGTACGACGTCATCATCCTGGAGGACGACCCGTACAGAGACCTGAGGTACAGCGGAAAGGCGCTCAAGCCGATCAAGGCCTACGATACGACCGGACACACCGTGTTCGCGAACAGCTTCTCCAAGATTTTCTCGCCGGGCTGCAGGCTCGGATACGTCAATGCCGCACCAGAGATCATCAGCAAGCTGATCGACGTCAAGACAGCGACGAACTCTCACACCGGCATGCTGCCGCAGATTCTGTGCGCAGAATTCTTTGCCCGCGGCCTGTTCGACAAGCACCTGGAAGAGATCATCGCCGTTCACAAGGAACGCAGAGACGCGATGATGGCCGCCCTCGAGAAGTACATGCCGGAGGGGACCAAGTGGGTACATCCGGACGGCGGGCTGTTCAGCTGGGTAGAGCTGCCGGGAGACATCGATACGACGGAGCTGCTCAAGGAAGCCGCGCAGCATAAGGTTGCGTATATCGCAGGAGCGGGATTCTTTGTCGGCGGAACCGGAGAAGGCAGGAACTGCATGAGAATCAGCTATGGAAACGTCACGCCGGAGAAGATCGACGAGGGCATGAAGCGTTTGGGAGATCTGATCAAGTCTAAGCTGTAGATTCAATTGGATATTGCATTCCATACGTTAAAGGAGACGTACGATGAACATCAATCTTTGGGAGTTGGTTGCAGACCTCAAGAAAAACTGCGAGTTTGTAGAGCTGTCGCACGACGTATCGCCGGATACGCCGCACTGGTCGGGATTTCCTGCAATGAGCATGGAGACGCTCTTCGACTATCCGGACGGCTTCTACGTAAATAAGTTCAACATCGTAAGCCAGTACGGCACGCACATCGATGCGCCGTGTCACTTCTGCGAAGGGCATCCGGGCCTCGATTCGTTCACGGGCAGGGATATGATTTTTCCGCTGTGCGTAGTCGATCTGTCGGAGAAAGCCGCCGCGAACAGTGATTACGAGTTCTCGGTCGACGACATTAAGGAGTGGGAGACAAAGAACGGACGGATCCCGGAGGGCAGCTTTGTCGCTGTCAGAACGGACTGGTACAAGAGAGGCACCGACCTGGACAACTGCGACGCAGCCGGACAGAAACACTATCCGGGCTGGAACGTCGATACGATCAGGTTCCTCGTCGAGGAGAGAAACATCGCGGCGATCGGCCACGAACAGTCCGACACAGATCCGGCTGTTCTGGGACCTGAGAACGGGTATGCCGGCGAAACCTACATCCTGTCGACAGACCGCTATCAGATCGAGCTGCTCAGGAACCTCGACAAGCTGCCGGCCGTCGGCGCCGCTATCCTGGTCTGCTTCCCTAAGATCACCAACGGCGCGGGATTTACCGCGAGGTGCATTGGTATCTGCAGTAAAGATGCCTCACGGCACGAGGAATAGAAATATTGATTATTGCAGAGATAACAGAAAGAGGGAGGGTGATCCGGAATCTTGGTTCCGGCCACTCTCCCTCTTTCTTAGGCTTGTGAAACGTTCGTTTGAATATTGGTTTATATGGATTAGTTATGGTTGATATTTATTACTGTTATGGACAATATGCTATGCTTACTTATCTCTGCTTATTTTGATTTTTCGTGTGAGTATTGGAGTTATCTATGTTATTGATTACTGATTGTAGGAGTATAGGAGGGGCGGCCGCCGGGAGGGGAAGCTTGGCTTCGCGCTTCCCGGCAGGCTTGCCCGATCGGCAGGGGGCGGGAGGCGATCCGCACCTCCTGCCGATGTATGTGGGGTTAACCCCGTAACGAGGAGATTAGCCCTCGATCGGAATCAGATGGTTTTCCTCAATTTCCGGCTTGTCTTCCTTCTTAGGAACGCATACCGTCAGGACACCGTTGTCAAACTTGGCGGTGATGTCCTCTTCCTTGACGTCTTTGCCGACGTAGAAGCTTCTGGAGCAGGTGCCCTGGAAGCGCTCTCTGCGCAGGTACTTGCCGTTCTCGTCCTTGACGTCGTTATTCTTGGACGTCGAGGCCTCGAAGTTCAGGACGCCGTCCTTCAGCTGGAGCTTTACATTATCCTTGCTGAGTCCCGGCAGATCCATGGTCAGTTCGTAATGGTCGCCGGCGTCCTTTACATCGCTCTTCATCAGGGAAGTGTCGGTGCTGACGGTCGGCCAGTCCATCATGTCATCAAAATCGTTAAAGAAATTATTTCTGAATACACTTGGGAACAACATTATGAAAACCTCCTTTATATTTTTTTTCTGTTGTTGGTGCCGCCCTGCGGCGGCGCGGCTTCTGCAGCTCGGAACCATATTCTGTCTTACCGCCGGCTCCCGGCCGGTCGGCTGATGGGGCTGTGCGTTTTAGCACTGTATGGCTTAGAGTGCTAAGCCGGATCTATAATCATGCCAGCGCCGCATAACTGTTGCAGCACTGGCCGTGATCATACATATTTATTTATTATTTCATTATGGATTACAGCTGGTCGATGTTTCCGACTGTTCGGGCCGCTTCCGGCGGCCATCAGGCCGTTTCTCCGGAGCTCAGGTTCGGCTTTTGTCTGTGGAAGCTGAGCCGACCGAACTTTGTCTAATCTATCCTTCAATTGGAATGTAGTGCTTCTCCTCGACTTCAGGCTTCTTGACCTGCTTCGGAATCGTGACGGTCAGGACGCCGTTCTCGAACTTGGCGGTGATGTCGGTCTCCTTCAGATCCTTGCCGACGTAGAAGCTTCTGGAGCAGGTGCCCTGGAAACGCTCGCGGCGCAGGTACTTTCCGTTGTCGTCTTTCTGGTCATTATTCTTAGTGGTCGTGGCCTCGATGTGGAGCACGCCGTTCTTCAGCTGGAGCTTAACGTCCTCTTTACGGAATCCCGGAAGGTCCATCAGAAGCTCGTAGCGGTCTGCGGTCTCTCTGACGTCGCTCTTCATCATCGTTGTATCTGTGCTGACCGTCGGCCAGTCCATGAAATCGTCGAATCCATTTCTAAAAAAGCTTGGGGACATCATTATGAAAAACCTCCTTATTCTGATATGGTCACACACCTTCCGGATTTTCACCCGTCCGGTGTGTTTCCATTCATCTCTCTAATCTGTTGTCATCCCTTTGACAATTCTTATTATACCCATTTTGTTAGCATTGTCAACAGTTGAGTGCTAAAAAATCGAAAAAGTTTGGATCTTTTTTCCGCGGTGCGGCATGCGCGAGGGACAAAAAACCCCCGGACCGCACAGAATTCCCGGGCTGCCGCGCACGTTATTATTTTAACAATTCAAACTCCTTATTGCACTTCACCCTTGATATGATAAGATTAGATTTAAGGGTAAAAAACGTTCATTAAAGGATTAGGATTGGAGGAGAACCAGTGAAATTCGAGGTAGAGAAGGAAGTTTTTTCACTTCTTCCGGAATATATTGTAGGAATCGTTACCGTCGACGGAATTGACAATCACGGAACTAATGAAGAGATCGAGGCCCTGCTTAAGGACGCCGTCGAGGCGTGCAGCAGCGCGTTTGAAGGCGTCAAGGCCAAGCAGGCACCGGAAGTCCAGCCGTACCGCGAAGCGTTCCGCGCGATCGGCATCAACCCGAACCGCTACATGTGCTCGATCGAGGCACTGATCGACCGCATCGCGAAGGGGAAGGGCATGCCGCACATCAACCCGGTCGTCGACCTGGGCAACGCGGTCTCGCTGAAGCATCGCCTGCCGATCGGCGCGCACGACAACGGCACGATCGAGGACGCGCTGATGGTTCGCTACACCAAGGAGGGCGACATCTTCCTGCCGTTCGGATCGGACGAGCCGGACAACCCGAAGGACGGCGAGGTCGTCTACGCGTCGGGCAGCCAGGTCCGCACACGCCGCTGGACGTGGCGTCAAAGCCAGATCGGCGAAATCACAGAAGACACGACTGCTGTCCAGTTCCCGATCGACGGGTTCGCGGACTTCAACAGGGAACAGGTCGAGGCGGCCAGGGACGAGCTCGCCGAGCTGCTGCAGAAGTACTTCGGCGGCACGGTCCATACCGGCATGGTCGACGCCGCTCACCCGGTCTACGAGGACTAGCGCCCGCCCAAACGGACCGCAGGCAGGCAGCAATCAGTAAAAATAATACAATAGATCAAATTATTTTATAATAGGTTTACTCTATAATTTAGACCGCAAAAGGTTTATCATGTTTATTATATAATCAAGATCTATAAATGAATAATCGAAAGTAAAAAACAAATATAAATGGGTTATTTATATAGAAACAGGAGGCTAATATGATTGCACATTCGATGCTCCCACTGGTGGAGGGAAATGCCGCTGTGAAGGCGATGTTTGAAGATGGAAGGCTGATGGCTGAGAGATACGGCGCGGAGAACGTCTACGACTTCAGTCTCGGCAATCCGAATCTCTATCCGCCGGAAGCAGTAAAGAAGGCGATGATCGATATTCTGAACAACGAGGATCCGCACAAGGTCCATGGATATATGTCAAACGCCGGCTTCGAGTCCACGAGAAGGGCTGTCGCCGAAAACCTGAACAAGCGCTTCAACACCGACTTCGGTGCCAAGAACATCATCATGACGGTCGGCGCCGGATCTGCGTTGAACATCGCGCTCCGCACGATCCTGGATCCTGGAGATGAGGTCATCGTCTTTGCCCCATACTTCCTCGAGTACAGAAACTACATCGCGAACTACAGCGGAATCACGATCGAGGTTTCTCCGAACCCTGAGCACGGATTCATGCCGGACATGGACGAGTTCGCGTACAAGGTCAACCGCAGAACCAGAGCGGTCATCCTCAACACGCCGAACAACCCGACGGGTGCGATCTATCCGGACACGGTCATCAAGCAGATCTCTGACATCCTCGCGGCAAAGGAGAAGGAGTTCAGCACGACGATCTACCTGATCTCCGACGAGCCGTACAGAGAGCTGATCTACGATGATCAGCCGGTCGTCTGCACGTCAAAGTATTACGACGACACACTGATCGCGTATTCCTTCAGCAAGTCCCTGTCGCTCCCTGGCGAGAGAATCGGCTACCTGGCGGTACCGGAAATGGCGGACGAGGCGGACGAGTTCGTCGAGGCCGCCACGATCGCGAACAGGATCAGCGGCGACGTCAACGCGCCTTCCCTGGCTCAGCTGACGATCGAGCGCTGCCTGGACGAGAAGGTCGACGTCGACTACTATAAGAAGAATGCGGAGGACCTCTACAACATCGTGACCGAGGCCGGATTCTCCTGCGTGAAGCCGCAGGGCGCATTCTACCTCTGGATGAAGTCCCCGATCGCGAACGACGCCGAGTTCGTCGCCGCAGCCAAGGAGGAGCACATCATCATGGTTCCGGGAACTTCCTTTGCGGGCCCGGGCAACGTGCGCCTGTCCTTCTGCGTCTCCAATGAAGTGATCCAGAACTCCAGAGAGGCGTTCAAGCGTCTTGGAAAGCGTTACTTCGGATAAGCCGAAGCGATAAGCGGAAAAATTCTGCCGCCCGATGGAAAGCAGATCGAATATGCAGTTGGGTCAGAGGTCAATCGGAAATCCGGCAGAAACAGGCTGAAAATCGAATAATGAACATTTACCGGCCGTGGGCGTGATGCTGCGGCCGGTTTTTTGTGTGCAGTTCGGTGGTGCGGACGGGGGGTCAGGTTGGGGATGTGTGGCCGCCGGTCAGCGTTGGGATGGGATCTGGCGGGCGGATGGGACAGGCGGGCGGGCCGCGTGGGGTGAAGGGGGCCGCCGGCCTTTTTGAAGGGGCGGCGGGCGGCAGGGCATCAAAAAAGGAACTGCGGAATGGAAGTTGTTTCCAGTGCAGTTCCCTGTTTACTTTCCGGGTAAATTTTGTCGGAAAGAAGATTTCCGGATGAAAAACATCTAGATGTGGTAATCACCGAGGATCTTGTGTACCACTGATCTCCGATAAGGCTTGTAAATCAGCCCCAGACTCTGATTGTACGCTTTAAAGCCCCAGGTTGCGGCAAACATGTTGCGCTTCTCGTGGCTGCGCTTGTAGGTGCGCTCCCTTCCGCCGAATGCCGCGATGCCGCCGTTCTTGATGGCGTGAATCATGTCGTCGTTGCACGTGATGTCCTGATCGAAGGAGGTGTACGCGAGTCCGACGTATTTGGCAACGTGGGCGTCCGTTCCGCCGGTGCACGGAAGGTTGTACTCGTCGGCCAGCTCTCTGGCCTTGACGTTGGAGGCTGGATTCTCACAGGCGTTGAGCCCTTCGACAAAGTCGAGGTCCGCCAGGATCTCCGGATGTTTCCTGGTGTGCCAGGTGAACATCGCGCTGGAGCTCTTCATGCCGTACGGATGCGCGACTCCGAGGACGCCGACGCACTCGTGGACAACCCTGGTCAGGACCTCCAGCCGCATGCCGCGGTACTGGAGCAGCTTCAGGTTGACGTCGTCCGGCAGGATCACGATGAAGTGACCCGCGTTTCTCGTGTCGTACTCGATGCCCTTCAGGACGACGAAGTCCTTAGGCATCTGGTCGCGGTACGCCGCCCAGTGATTGTAGCCTCTATATGAATCATGGTCTGTGACCAGCATACCGCCGAAGCCCTTATCTTTTAAGATCTGCGCATAATCCCTGATGGAAATCCTCGCGTCGATGGATCCTTCGGCGGTATGGCAATGCATGTCAAATTTCATCGCATCAGTCCTTTCTATGTACTCACCCCATACCTCTATTATATATACACGTTTCTGAGGCCGTGCAACGCCTCTAACAAGAAGAAAATGTGAAATCTTGGTAATGTATCGGCGTAAATACGGGGACGCGAACCGCCCATCTGGAGTATAATAAAAGAAAAAAATTCAGGAAGGGGATCAATGATGGAATTGAAGGAATTATACAAAACATGCCGCACCTACCGCGCATTCAAGCAGGACCCGGTGCCGGACGACGTCGTCTCGGAAATGATGGAGGACGTTAGAATTGCAAGCAGTGCAGCCAACCTGATGCCGCTCCGCTACGTCGTAGTCAGGGACAAAGAAAACGTGGCCAGGATGCAGGACCTGGTCGGCTGGGCAGGCTACCTGAAGGGCGCCGGCACACCTCAGCCGGGTCATCAGCCGGTCATGTTCATCACGCTGTCCGAGACGGAGGGCGCCGGCGCGTTCGCTGACGTCGACCTCGGCATCGCCGCAAACACCCTCGTCACCGCCGCCTGGGAAAAGGGCTTCGGCAGCTACATCATGGGCAACATCAAGCGCGACCAGATCAAGGAGCTCCTGGACATCCCGGAATCCGAGAACCTGCGCCTCGTCATCGCCTTCGGCAAGCCGGAGCACAACGCCGAAATCGTCTCAATGAAGGACGACGACGTCAAGTACTGGCGCGACGACAACGGCGACTACTTCATCCCGAAGCGCCCGCTGGAGGAGATCGTAAAGTTTAAGTAATCGGTGTAACTCGCTCAGCGCAGGGCTTCGCGAGTTCAGGGATTGCAGAGAATGTGGGAGAATGCGATTGCTGCCGCATTCGCGCCTCGCGTTACGCAAGACGCGGCGGCAGCCTTCGCATTCTCCAATTTTTATTCGAAAAAATGGACTGATGGCGCAAGTGGCCGTCTGGGCGCGCTGGGTGCAGCCGCCGGCCGCCGGATTGTGTGCCTACTTGCGCCGCACATTGTAAATGCTGGGTCGGGCATCGCAATTGCCGGGCCGCGCGGCGCAAGTGAACACCTGGACAGCGCCGCGCGGCTGTTGACCGCCGGGGCATCGGGGACATGGGATGACGGCATGGGTGACATGGAGTACATGGAATGATGCGTGTATACTGCATATTTCTGTAAAACGTTGGAATTCAGAGGTTTTAGGAATGTTAGGCGCGGGCGATGGCGCGCGGCGCAAGTGAACACCTGGACAGCGCCGCGCGGTTAATGACCGCCGGGGCATGGGTGACATGGGATGACGGCATGGGTGACATGGGGTACATGGGATGATGCGCGTATACTGCATATTTCAGCAAGACGTTAGAATTCAGCGGCTTTACGAATGTTGGGCGCGGGCGATGGCGCGCGGCATTTGACCGCCGGGGGATGGGGGACATGGGATGACGGCATGGGGAACATGGGGTACGTGGAATGATGCGTGTATACTGCATATTTCTGTAAAACGTTGGAATTCAGCGAATTTACGAATGTTGGACGCGGGCGATGGCGCGCGGCGGGCTGAAATTTGGGAAAAACCGGCGGTAGACCTCCATTTTCCCACTCAACTCCGGAAATTTGGGAAAATGACGCCTATATGGCTCGAATTCCTAAGTCGCCTGCGCTGAACAAGTAGATCAATATACCCTATAGGGGTATATGCATGGCGATGATCATCGATGGATGATGGAAGCACCGCCGCCGCCGCTGGAAAATGGACGACAGCACGACCATGTTGTGCGGCGGATTGTGCGATCAGTCCAGAATGACGGCGGCGGCGCAGTCAATGTCGGGGGGAGCACTGGTCAAATCGATGATCGGGCGCTGCCCGCGGCGATGGGGGCGCCCGCCGGCCTCGCTTTGCTATTGGGAAATGCAGGATTTTGGCGCCGTTTTACCTAACTTTTTTTGCATCGTTGGGAAAATGGCCGACGAGTGGTCGAAATTCCTAACGGCGGCGCGCCATACCCCAGTTTATCCCGGGGGTCCGGGCGCCGGAATCGCAATTGTGCTATCGTTATTGTCAAGAAATGGTGGATGTTGCATACATGCATCTTTCTTCGTCTGCGCGCGCGCCCGCCCGCTGTCCGGGTCACCCGCTGCGCCCGCCCGCCGCGCCGGAATTCGCGGATGATTATCACGGCGGGCACTCAGGCTTTCTGGGCGACGCGGTGATACAGTACACATAGATGAAATCTATCGAAAAACCCTCGAAGGGAATTTCTGGCCTCCAACCATTGCGCAGGAAGGCAAATCTTGAATTCTGACGCAACGCGTATTTTCCTTGTTGGCAAAGCGTGCTTTTTCGCACTCTGACGCAACTTCTTCTGTGCCAAAAAGCGCGCGCAAAAGTCTGACAATTTAAAATGTAGCATATTTGATATCAAATCGGTCCGCAGGCAGCCCTTAGATAGGCTAAGGTGATCGCTGGGCAGTTCAACTAAGTCCGCGGCGATGAACAAAGGATCAAACTGAGTGTATATTTGAACGCGGATTAAAAATATTAATCGTCGCGGACGATGTTTTGCTTGAAAAACGCACGGAAAACAGGTGAATTTCAGAGTATTTAAGAAAATACAAGTGTTGTAAATCTATAAGATCAAAGGGGTCAAAAAAGCTGTTGCGTAGGAGCGTCATTATTACTGTTTTACGCAATTCGGTAAAAGCCGTTGCGCTAGAATGAAGAAATCGCTCTCCTACGCAACAATATGCAGTATACAAGGGTGATTTTTTACCGATGTTGTCATGGGTTCAATCACGGCCGTCAATTCGTCGTGTCACTGCCGCCAATTTGCCATCAGGCGCCCGCCCGATCGCCGTCCGCCGCGTACGCCCGCTGGAATTCGCGGGCGCTTTCCTCGGCGGGCCCTCCAGCTTTTCGGGCGGCGCAATGATACAGTACATTGTATACCAGCCACGTCCACCCCGCGCGGTGCGCCCCCGTCCCCTATGCGCTCCCCGGCGTTCCGGGATTGCCGCCCGTCGCCAAAAATCGAGCCCGCATCCCTGCGAGCCCGATTCCGATTATCATATGAAATTGCAACGGCGGCGGTACCTAACTTACCGCGCGCTTTCTCATTCCAGCGGCGGCGTTCCTAAATCGTACGGCACTGCGCTCTTAACGTGCAGCGCTCGTGTGCCGCACGTACTAATCGCGTGCTTTCCAATTTCCCCGACGCCGCGCCCGCGTTGGATCTTGTGCCTCACATCGGATCGCGCCCGCGATGGATCTTGCGCCTCGCGCCGGATCACGCCCCGCCGCGCATGTGCAGCCCCGCGCCGGATCGCACCCGGCATCGGACCATGCGCAGCTGCCGCCCGTGACGGTCCCGTGACCTACAGCTCCTGGTTGTTGTCGATGAAGTGGTCGCTCCACTCCTCGTAGAGGGCGGCGCGCTCGTCGTAGAGTTTCTGGAGTTCCTCGGGGGTCGGGGAGTAGTCGTCGATCTCGAGCTTGTCGAGGTCGCGCTTGATCCAGATGATGCGGCCGTTCTGCTTCATCAGGGCGTAGTTAGCGCGGTGGGCGACGATGCCGCTGCCGGCGGCGATGATGATGCCGTTCTTTTTGCAGAGGCGGCGGAGGACTTCGGTTTCCTTATTGTGGAAGTACTCCTCGCCCTTTTCCTCGACGATCTTGCGCCTGCTCATGCCCTCGGCCTTCTCGATGCAGGTGTCCAGGTCGTAGAAGTCGCGGTTTCTGGCCTTGGCCATCTGGCCGCCGAGGTAGGTCTTGCCCGAGCCCGGCATGCCGATCAGAATGTAGTTCAGTTTCTGGCTGCGGATCTCGTAGATCGCCGTGTCGAGGTCGTCGTCGGAGATTTTCTTATCCTGGAATAGCTCGCTCGACTGCTTCATGGCGGCGACCATCATGGAGATGCCTCCCGAGCAAGGGATTCCGCGGAGCATGGCGTCCAGGATCATCGACGTCTTGTCCGGGTTGTAGATGATGTCGACGGCGCCGCAGCAGTTCGGGAAGTCCCGGATGTCGAGCAGCGAGCGGCCGGTGTCCGGATACATGCCGACCGGCGTCGTGTTGATGATGATTTCCGCATCCTTCTGCGCGCTGACGTTGTCGTAGTTGACATCGCCGGTGATCGAGACGACGGTGACCGCCGCGGCCTTGCGGTCCTTCAGGACCTGCTGAACCGTGTGCGAGACGGCGCCGTTGCCCAGGATGAGGCATTTTTTACCTTTTACGTCGATTTCGTTTCGGTCGAGGAGGTAGCAGAACCCGTAGTAATCGGTGTTGTATCCCTTCAGTTTTCCGAATTCCCGGATAACGGTGTTGACGCTTCCCGTCGCGAGCGCTTCCGGCGAAATCTCGTCGCAGAATTCGATGATCTTGTTTCTGTACGGACGGGCGATGTTGAAGCCGTCGTAATCGTGGTTCCGGAGCACCGCCGTCAGTTCCTCTTCCGGCGTCTCCAGCAGTTCATAGGTGTAATTTCCGAATATCTGATGAATCGGCACAGCATAGCTCAGGTCGAGCCCCGTACCGATCATGCCATATTTTCCCATTTTGGTCTCCTCCTGCATTGCGTGACAATCTCATTATACATCAATTAATTTCGCTTCTCCACCTTTTCAGATAACGGATAATGTATACGTCATGTTTCTGTGGAAATACATAGCCGTTTGAAGAGATGGGAAATTTTTCGTGCGGTTTTGTGTTTGGTGACAAAGACGAAGCGTCAGGGGAGCCGACTGGGCTGATGGGATGTTTTTTTGTCTGGGGACAAAGGACGGCGGCAGGGCATGTGGGGGAGTGAAAGGATTGGTTTTTGTCAGAAAAAAACACCGGGTTTTCACGGATTAATCCCGCTCCCGCCTTTATTTTCCGGCGGTTGAATACTATAATAGAATTAACAACTTTATAAGTAGCAATAGTAAATTTTCAGATAAAATCAGACGTTGAAAACCAGGGATCTGGCTCGTTTGCAGTGAAAAGAGGCATGCATGGACAAGAATTACAACACGAAAGCAGGACAGCTGAAGCCGATTTTTGAGGCGGTGGAGTACAGGGATTTCCGCTCCTTCATCGACGGCATCGCGGCTAAATATAAGGATAAGACGAGTTTCATCATCAAGGACAAGCCGGCGAACCGCAAGGACAACCCGACCTACCGCTACATCAGCTTCCGGGAGCTCAGGAACCACGTCAACTGGCTGGGAACTGGCCTCATGAAGCGCGGACTGGGCGACAAGCGCATCGCGGTCATCGGCGAGAACAGCTACGAGTGGGCGCTGACCTACCTGACGGTCCTCTGCGGAACGGGAATCATCGTGCCGCTGGATAAGGGCCTGCCGGACGAGGAGGCGCTCTCATCAGTCGAGAGGAGCTTCTCTGACGCCTTGGTTTTTGACAAAAAACACCTCCCTCTGGTCGAGTACCTGAAGGAGAACAACGCCTGCATCAAGGAATACATCTGCATGACGCCGCTCGAGGGCTACGACAGCCTGCCGGACATCATGGACGAAGGAATCCGCGACTTCCAGGCCGGACACACGTCGTTCCAGAACATCGAGAGGGACCCGGACGAGATGGCCGAGCTGCTGTTCACCTCCGGCACGACCAGTATGTCCAAGGCGGTCATGCTGACCCCGCACAACCTGCTGTTCGACGCGTACACCATGCTTCGCTGCGAGGACCTGCGCGAGGGCGACATCAACATGAACTTCCTGCCGTACCACCACACGTTCGGATCGATCAGCGTGGTCACCGGACTGCAGTGCGGCATCGTCAACGTCTTCTGCGACGGCCTGCGCTATATTAAGAAGAACTTAATCGAATACAACGTCACTATGTTCGTCGGCGTCCCGCTCCTGATCGAGCAGATGTACAAGAACATCCTGAACGGTGTCCGCAAGGAGGGCAAGGAAGAGACCTTCCGCCGCGGCCTGAAGATCTCCAGGGGCCTCAGAAAGCTCCACATCGACGTCAGAAGAAAGATGTTCAAGGACATCATCGGCCAGCTCGGAAACCTGCGCCTGATCATCAGCGGCGCGTCCCCGCTCGACCCTGAGGTTGCCAAAGGCTTCGACGACATCGGCGTCCAGGTCCTGCAGGGCTACGGCCTGACGGAGACCTCCCCGGTCATCTGCGCGGAGAACATCGAGAACCTGCGCCCGGGCTCCGTCGGAAAGACCATGCTCGGCGTCGAGGCCAGGATCGTCAACGAGGATTCCCAGGGCATCGGCGAGCTCGTCGTCAAGGGACCGAACGTCATGCTCGGCTACTACAACGACCCGGAGGAGAACGCCAAGACGCTGGTCCACGGCTGGATCCGCACCGGCGACCTCGCGTACATCGACAAGGACGGCTACATCTGGCTGACCGGCCGCGCTAAGAACGTCATCGTCCTGAAGAACGGCAAGAACGTCTACCCAGAGGAAATCGAGACCCTGATCGCCGCTCTCCCGTACGTCAAGGAGAACATCGTCATCGGCCAGCCGCGCCACCACGACGGCAACAACCGCGACCTCGCCCTCTGCGCCAAGATCGTCTACGACGCAGACTACATGAAGGAGAACTACAACACCGAGGACCCTGAGGAGATCGAGACCATCATCAAGAAGGACCTCGACAAGATCAACGAGCAGCTCCCGGTCTACAAGCAGGTATACCGCTTGATCGCGACCGACAAGGAGATGGAGAAGACCACCACCGGCAAGGTCAAGCGCTTCCGCGAGGGTGCGGTCCGCTACGACAAGCCGGCAGAGCCTGATCAGACAAAATAGCCGCGCGGCAGGATACCACCGGCGCTGCTGATAGGCTGGGCGGCAGGCGGCCGACGGCCGGATCGCCTGACCGTCGCCCCGATATCTGGATACTTGGGCATCCGCTGGCAGAACGCCGAATTGCCGGGCCGCCGTCTAATCGTCGGCTGACAGAAGTTCGCCGCCGGGGACGACTGCCGACACCTGCGCCGCCGCTGGTATGTGGTGTGTGGATATTGTATCCAGGTGCCCGTTTAATAATGGGCGGCCGATGGCTTAGAATAGCCGAATAGAATAATGGAAATCAAAAAGTGGGCAGCAGCGATGCGTGCCCACTTTTCTGGTGCGGCGGCGGAGCGGCGGGCGCTGGACTGCGCGGGGATACAGAATACTTCGTAAATCGATGGTTTTATAAGATAGCCGAAGTGCGGCCGCCTACCTGGATAAGAATAACGGACGCGCTGGATGAGGGAGTGTGCGAGGATACAGAATACTCCGTAAATCGAGGGTTTAATGAAATAGTCAAGTCCATATTTGTGTGTAAATTTCCTTCAGGCACATGTTTGACTTATG
>CAIFEY010000033.1 GCA_903789635.1 uncultured Eubacteriaceae bacterium | reverse complement strand
ATCTAAAAAAACCGTTACACTTTTCCCGTGTCTACTTGACAGGGACCTGATCAAGGCGAGTTGGGAATTTGACCTTTATAGGCGTCATTTTCCTAAATTTTCGGAGGTTAGTGGGAAAATGGAGATCTAACGGTGGTTTTTCCCAAATTTCAGGTTCCGTGCCTGCGTGGAATACCTCGCGTCGTTGATCGCCCGCGCCCAATATTCTTAAAGCCGTCGAATCTTGATGTTTTCCTGAAATATGCAGTATACACGCAACACTCCCATATCCCGTCGATCAAACGCCCCGCGGCGCTTTTTCTTTGCCGAAGCAATGAACACCGCACGTTTCAGCAAAGACGAATGATTGTGACGGACGATTGTCCTGAGATCCGGCCGGCGAAAACCCGCCCGCTTGAACCCGCCGCGTTTTCTGTGTTAGAATTTATAATGGTTGAAATTAGAAGGAAAGAGAGAATACGGAACATGCATAAACCAAAATTGACTATCCGGCAGGTAAGCAGGCGACTGCCCGAATATCAGGCGGTCATGGACCTGTTTCAGCGGGCTTTTCCGGAGAACGAGCAGATGCCGATGCTGTTTCTGCGCATCATGGCACTTCGGCGGGGATTCAAGTTTCAGGCGTACTACGACGGGGACACGTTCTGCGGATTCACCTATACGATAGAAAACCGGGACATGGTGTTCGTCCTGTACCTCGCGGTCAACGACCGCATCCGCTCGAGGGGATACGGCACTGCGATTTTACAGGCACTCCGGTCGAGGTCCGGCGGGAAGGCGGTCGCCCTGAACGTCGAACCCCCGGACGAGCGCGCCGCGAACCGCGAGCAGAGGGTCAGGAGGCTGAAGTTTTACAGCAGGAACGGGATTGATGAGACAGGGTATTTTTTGTCTGACAAAGACGGCCGGTACATGATCCTATGCTCCGAGAACCCGCTGCCGATGGATGCCTACCGGGACGTGATTGGGAAACTGTCGTTTCACTTGAGTTTACCGACTATTGCACGGCTGGATCCGCAGGAGAAATGAGCAATTCAAATGTACAAAACGAATGGGAAACGAATAATCGAGAAAATGAAGAGAATATAGAGGAGAAATCTTCGGGAGGAAACATGGATAAGCGATTAGCGCAGCAGCTCAGCTTCATACTGGAAATTGACAAGGAGAAGAACATCCTCCGGCAGACGCACCTTTCGGGCGGCGGGCGCAGGGAGAACGACGCGGAGCACGCGTGGCACATGGCGGTCATGGCGTACCTGCTTAAGGAGTATGCCAACGAGCCGGTCGACGTCGCGCACGTGATGATGATGTGCCTGATCCACGACATCGTAGAGATCGACGCCGGCGACACGTACGCGTACGACGTGGAGGGGCTCGCGACGCAGAAGGCACGCGAGTACGCTGCCAAGGAGCGCATCTACAGCCTGCTGCCGGAAGACCAGGCCAGGGAGCTGACGGCCCTGTTCGACGAGTTCGAGGCAAACGAGACCGCAGAGGCCAGGTTCGCGCACGCGATGGACAACCTGCAGCCGCTGCTTTTGAACGACAGCAACGACGGCGGGGACTGGCGCGAGCACACGGTGACGGCGTCCCAGGTCCTCGGGAGACAAAGGAAGACCCGCCAGGGATCCGAAACCCTGTATGATGTAACGATCGATGTGATCAGAAAGCACATCGAGAACGGAAACATCAAAGGAAGCATCGACGACATCGGCGATGTTCAGCCGGACCAGGCAGAAAAGTGTTGAAACCTGGCGAGCACCATCCAGAGAAATAGAGCGTTAACTCCGACAGGACTTCCAAGAAGTTCGCAATCGTTGTCATGAAGATGAGACATAATTTACATTTTCTGTCTCATTTCGTCCGTGAATATTGTATCCATCAACGAAGAGATATAAAATATTTATTTAAGGATACAATGTATATCATGCATATTATGCATTAAACATAATGCATTAATAGCGGGCGAAATTTTTACAGAAAGGGGGGATTCAGAATGAAGATTGTCTTTATTACCCCGACGACCGCGCTCCGGCGAATCCCATTCTACCGGATGGCCGGAAAAATCTACGGACAGACCAACTCGATCACGGGACCGCTGATCCTGGGCGGAATCCTCAAGGCCGCAGGGCACGAGGTGGAGGTCTACGAGGAGCTGAACGCCCACGTGGACCTGAAGAAATTGATGAAGGACACGGACGTCTTCTGCTTTTCCCTGATGACGTCGACGGCGCCGAGGGGCTACGAGCTCGCCGATCGGATCCACCGGGAGTGCGGTGCCAGGGTGATCATGGGCGGCATGCATCCGACGACGCTTCCGGAGGAGGCGGCGCGCCACGCGGACCAGGTCATCACGGGCGAGGGCGAGAAGGTCATCCTCGATGTGGTCGAGGGCAGGATCACCGACAAGATCGTCGAGGGCATCCCGATCCTGGACTTAGACGAGGTGCCGTTCCCGGACTATTCGATCCTAAAGACCCCGTGCAGGGCTGCAAACGTGATCTCCACGCGCGGCTGCCCGTTCCGGTGCACCTTCTGCACGACCTCGCGGATGTTCGCGCCGTACCGTCAGCGCAGCGTCGACAACGTGATCGAGGAGATCCGCATGTACAAGGAGATGGGCTTCCAGTACATGAACTTCGAGGACGACAACTTCACCGCCGATAAGGAGAGGGCAAAGGAAATCTGCCGCCGCATGATCGCGGAGGGGCTGACGTTCAAGGAGACGTTCTTCTTCGGGAGGACGGACCTCGCGGAGGACGAGGAACTGCTCGACCTCCTGCACGACGCGCACCTGACCAGGGTGCTGATCGGCATCGAGTCCCTGAACCAGAAGGCACTGGACAGCATCAACAAACGGCAGAGCGTCGAGAATATCCGGCGCGCGGGAAAGGCCTGCGCGGACCATCACATCCGCGTGATCGCGAGCATCGTGCTGGGACTGGACGACGATGAGAAGCAGGACATTGAGAACAGCGTCGAGTTCGCGCGCTCGATCGACGCGTACCAGCTGCAGCCGGCGATTTTGACGCCGTACCCGGGAACCCCGGTCTACGACGAGTTCGAGAAGGACGGCCGGATGCTGACCGACCAGTGGGACCGGTTCGACATGATGAACGTCACGTTCCAGCCGAAAAACATGTCCCCGTGGGACCTCCAGGAGGAGTTCTACCACGCGGCGATGCACTTCTACAACTTCCGTTCCGCCAGAAGGATCGGAAAGCTGTTCGGGAAGGAATACGGATGGAGGCGGTTCGGACTCGCCGTGTTCGCAAGGCTCGGCACGTTCGGGGCGCACCTCGCGTCGCGCATCGCTCCTAAGACAGTCTACTACGACCTCAGGCACCTGCCGGAATCCGAAAATGCAGCAGGAAAGGCTTCCGCAGCCGGGGATTCTGATCGCAGCAACCGCAGACGGCAGCATCACCACAAGCACCATCAGCTGAAATCGACATAGTCTGATATCGCGCGGGAATAGGCAAGCTGAAACGGGCAGAGAGCAGACGTATGATCCGTGTAAATGATCCATCAGAGCAGTGTTTGATGCTGCGGCGGGATTTTTGTCTGCGCACGAGGGAAACGGAGGAATGCGGCACACTTAGGTAATAAATTGCTGTTCATTCATTAAACTGCTTCAATAATATTAAAAAAATTGCATAAAAATAAATTCAATTTGTAAAACGGGTGGCGAATGCCGCCTTTTTTTAATATAATATAACCAATTTCATGGGTGGCGAACAGATATAGGAGAACAGAATTTGGGAGTTTCGCCATCTAAATAAACAGACAATGTTTTATCTATGTACAGAAAGGAAAAGAGATTATGCTAAGCAATCTAGTTGATGTGATCAGCACGTTTATGTACAGTAAACTGCTGATTATTATGCTGATTGGCGCCGGACTTTACTTCACGATACGGACCAAGTTCGTGCAGGGAAGGTACTTCGTCGAGTCGATCCGCGTCGTAACGGAGAAGCCGACGGAGGAGGGAGCGGTTTCCTCGTTCCAGGCGCTGATGGTATCCACGGCTTCACGAGTCGGCACAGGAAACATCGTCGGTGTCGCGACCGCGATCTGCATGGGAGGATTCGGCGCAGTCTTCTGGATGTGGCTGATCGCCTTCATCGGAGGCGCGTCAGCATTCGTCGAGAGTACGCTGGCCCAGGTATATAAAAGGAAGGATCCGGACGGGAACTACTACGGCGGACCGTCCTACTACATCGAGGCGGCGATACACAGCCGTCCGCTGGCGATTCTGTTCGCTATCTGCATGCTGCTGACTTACGCGGGCGGATTCAACATGCTCTGCTCGTACAACCTGCAGTCGACATTCTCGGCTTATTCCTTCTACGACCCTAAGACGTCCCCGTACATCATCGGAGCGATCCTGGCAGCCATCTTCGCATACTGCCTGCTCGGCGGAGGAAAGCGAATCATCAAGGCGACATCAACCCTGGTCCCGATCATGGGTATCCTCTACGTTGCGGTCTCGCTCTTTGTCCTCGTGACACATTACAGCCTTCTGCCGTACGTATTCCGCAGAATCTTCGTTGAAGCGTTCGACGTTCACGCGATCTTCTCAGGCTTCGCTGGTTCCTGCGTCATGTACGGAATCAAGAGGGGACTCTACTCCAACGAGGCCGGCGTAGGATCCGCACCGAACGCGGCCGCATCCGCAGACGTCAGCCACCCGGTCAAGCAGGGACTCGTCCAGATGCTGTCCGTATTCATCGACACGCTGCTGCTCTGCTCCGCGACGGCACTGATGTGCCTGTCCTCCGGCGTTGCTCCGGACCCGAAACTGCAGGGCGCCCCGTACGTACAGGCGGCACTCCACGCAGCACTCGGAAACTTCGGCCCGATCTTTATCACCGTGGCGATGATCCTGTTCGCGTTCACGACCCTGATCGGAAACATCTACTACACCGACAACCTGCTGATCTACATCCACAAGGGCATCCCGAGCAAGGCATTCATGCTCGGATTCCGCCTCGTATGCACGGTCATCGTCTTCGTCGGCGCGATCGCAGAGATGAACCTGCTCTGGAACATCTCGGACGTATTCATGGGCACGATGGCCATCATCAACATCCCGGTCATCTTCATCATGGGCCGCACCGCGTTCAAGGCGCTGGACGACTACACCATGCAGAGACGTGCGGGCAAGAACCCGGTCTTCAAGGCCTCCACGGTTGGCTTAGAGGACAAAGTCGAGTGCTGGAAATAACCAGTAAACCTGCCTGATGGCTAAACAGACGGCTAAAACAGATGGCTAAAACAGCGTGATGAACGACAGAATATAGTCGGTCATCTCCTCCGGCGATTCCTTAGCGCCGGAAGCCATCCACTTTCTCGTAACACTGTAAATCAGTCCCATCTTCCCGATGGCCGAATACCTGTCCCAGACGGTTTCGGCGGGAAGGCGGGACTGGTTTTTTTCTATCCTGCCGCTGAGCCGGCTGAAGACCGCCGACAGGTTCTCCACCCGGATATTCGCAAGCTCATCGCGCCTCTGCAGAAACAAGGTGAAGTGATTGTTCAAAAACTCCCGCCACTTCCGCTCGTCCCGCTTCCCCGGGTTCGGAACGACCATCTCGAGGAGTTCCTTGCAGATCCCGTCCGTGATCGCCTCGAGGATGTCATTGGTCGTCTGGAAATTGCGGTAGAACGAGGCCCTCGCGACGCCCGCCTTCTTCACAAGGTCTGTCACCGTGATGTCCATGTAGTTCTTCTCCGCCATCAGTTTCATAAACGCGTCCATGATCTCCTGCCTGACCGGCCGGCTGCGCTTTCTTTCCATGATGAACCTCCTTTTTAATCCTCTTGAATCTGTATAATCTTTATAATCTCTGTACTTTCCGACTTTTCCGGTGCCTGCGGCACGCGTCGCAGGACAATGAAGACGGCATTATTGCTATCTGTATGATGCATATTGTATCATAGAATGGGTGTATCGCAGGGATTAATCTGCGTTATGTTCCATCAAATCCTGTGATCGATAAAAAGCCATTAATTTTGCCGCATAACGTTGTATAATAGAAACCATGAGATATTCCGGCAATGCTCTTGCCGGATAATTTTTGTTTTGATTTTGTCGAAAGTGGAGGGAGAACGAACATGAAGGTACTGGTATTAAATGGAAGCCCGCGGCCGAACGGGAACACGGCGAAGATGGTCGAGGCGTTCCGCGAAGGGGCGGAGAGCGCGGGGAGCGAGGTCGTCGTGATCGACGTGTTCAAGAAGCAGATCCACGACTGCATCGCCTGCGAGTACTGTCATACCAAGGGGCTCGGGGAATGCATCCAGAAGGATGACATGCAGGAGGTCTACGACGTGCTGAAGGAGGCGGACATGCTGGTTTTGGCGTCGCCGATCTACTACCACGGCATCTCCGGACAGCTGAAGTGCGCGATCGACCGATTCTACTCGGCGGCGTACCCGGAGCGCCCGGCGCGGCTTAAGAAGGCGGCCATGTTCCTGAGCTCCGGCGCGAGCGACCAGTACGACGGGGCGGTATATTCCTTTGAGAACGACTTCCTCGGGTACCTGGAACTGGAGAATATGGGTCTGTTCACCTGCGCGGGAAACGTGTCCGGCAAAGTGCTCTCCGACATCCGCGCGATGGGGGAGACGTGCAGATAGCAGCAGGCTGCAGAACGTAACAGATAATTGATGAAGATGAAACATGCGTGTAGATATTACTAGAATTTATGGGATGTCATATGCGTCGACGGCGCAGCTTTCACAGGGGATGATCGCCGAACTGGGAATGAAGCTGGGATTCAACGAGGTCGCATACTATTACTTCAATGTGGTCGAAGAGGATCCGAAGCTGACGAGAACCAGGATGGATGGGATATTCTCCGGCGTTCAGGACGGTGACGTGTTCATCCTCCAGTCGCCGACGTGGATGGGTCCGGAGTACGACCAGAAAATGCTGTTCGAGATGGGCCTTTACGACATCCGGAAGGTGATCTTCATCAACGATGTCTTCCCGCTGATGTTCGCCTCGAACCGCTACATACTGCCGGAATACATCGACATGTACAATCAGGCCGACGTGCTGATCGTGCCGACGGAGAAGATGCTGAAATACCTGCGGGGCGAGGGGCTTACGGTCGAAAACGTCGTCATCCAGGAGTACTGGGACCACCCGACGGCGTACCAGGCGCCGCTGCCTAAGTTCACCAGGAAGATCAGCTTCACGGGCAATCCCGAGCGCTTCGGATTCGTCGCAGAGTGGAATCACGACATCCCGCTCTACCTGTATACACGGCGCGACGATCATAAGATCGGCCCGAGCGTGATCTACAAGGGATTCCGGAAGGATGAGAATCTGATCCGCGAGCTGTCCGACGGATTCGGGCTCTGCTGGTCCGCGACGCAGGAGGCTGAATACGCCACGATGAACTGTTCGTTCAAGCTGCCAACGTTCATCGTCGCCGGGCTTCCGATCATCATTAAGCGTGGTATCTCGGGCTTCGACTTTGTCGAAAAAAACAACCTCGGCATCGTCGTCGACACCCTGGAAGAAGCCTGCGAGCGGGTGAACGCGATGGACGAGGAGGAGTACCTCGAGTACGGCCGGAACGTCTGCAACATGGCGTCGTACCTGCGCTCCGGGTTCCACACGCAGGAGATTCTGCTGAAGGCGGTGCGGCTCGCAGCTGGGATCAAATAGCCGCGTACATGATTTACATAGTCTATATTTTATTAATTATATAGTATACGTGGAAGGCGGCGAATCTCAGCGGCCTTCTTTACGGGTGGGCACCTACCGTCACGATAAGGCCAATCGCAATTTAAGGAGGAATTTCTATGTTTAACTTTATCTGGCCGGTCTGCCTGATCGTGATCTCGAACACGGTGTACCAGATCTGCGCCAAATCGCTCCCGGCGGGCCTGAATCCGCTGGCATCGCTGACGGTGACGTACGCGGTCAGCACGGTCCTGGCCGGCACGCTGTACTTTCTGCTCGGCGCGTCCACCGGCGGCTCGCTGCTGCACCAGTACCGGATGCTGAACTGGGCCCCGTTCGTCCTGGGCATCGTGCTCGTCGGCCTGGAGGTCGGCACGATCTACGGCTACAAGGCGGGCTGGCAGGTGAGCACACTTCCGGTCGTCTACAACTCGTTCCTGGCGGTCGTGCTGATATTCGTCGGCTGGCTCGTGTTCCGCGAGACGATCACCTGGAATAAGATCGTCGGCATCGGCATCTGCCTGGCGGGGATTATCGTCATCAACTATAAATAGGGGGGTTTGGAACTGCGACGGCGAGTTCGCTGTCGCTCCGCGCCCATTTCCAGTGTAATTCACACCCAGGAAATTAATTGCCTGGGTATAATGTATGCATTTCTGTAGAGTCGTTGATTATTCATTTTGGTGGAACACGATTTGCGGAATTCCATAATAGCGAAAAACGGATGCATTTACATAACAGGTTCCGAGAGCTATTCGATCTTATAGACCTACCATCACTGTAATTTGTTATGCTCCAGGGAATTCATCTGCTTTTCGCGGTCTTTTCAGGCAAAATGTCGTCCGTAACGATCCAACAGAGGCTTGATTTTCGACGTCCCGCGCAAATATACTTTTAATTTGAGCGTTTATTCACTGCCATTGACACGTACAGGGGATATCAAGATCACATCAGGACCGTTCGCAGACCATTTTCATGCAGCATCAGGTCCATTTTAATTTGTCAGACTACTTCACGCGCTTTCTGGCAGTGAAAAAGTTCCACCAAGGCGCAGAAAAATATGCATTGCTGAAATTCGGAAAAGCCGTTACACTAAACTTCAAAATTTGACCTCCTGCTGAAAAAGGAACGTCAATATTATCGTTCCGAGGGTATTTCGATAGATTTCATCTATGTGTACTGCATACCGTCGATCTCCCGCCATCCACCGTCGCACTGTTTCGCCATTGTCGTCCTTACAGGCCGCCTGTCCGTCCATCCCCTTCGTCCACGTTATACTCCATCGCCGCATATCGGCTATAAATAAAAAAGAAGGGGGCAGCTAACAATGCCTCAACATTTTTCGCTGCCCCTGTTTCATTGCTTAACAATATATTCTGGGTATCATTTTGATTTAATCTTAATCGTCACGGACTTCCCGCCGAGCAGCGCCTTCAGCTTCGCCGCGGACATTCCCTTGATATGGCCGAGACGCGTGTAACTCCAGTCGTTAGAGCTGTAGAACACGACGATCTGATTGCTGGAATACAGGACGATGTCGCCCGGCTTGGTCGTCATTTGCACGTCTTTACTGTAAAACGTCTTCGGGAGCGGTCCGAACTGCTCGAACCCGCCGTGGCGCTTCGTGCGGATGATGATCGTCTTCTTCTTCGCATAGGCGGCGATCTGCGATACGGACTTGTTGTTTTTCCACTTTACGTTCATCCGCTTCCCGTTGATGGTCAGCGTCAAGTTCTTCAGACTGGCAGACCCGGACGATGCCGCGGACTTGGTCGTGCTCTTGGCTGACGTCGATGATCATTCCGTCGTGGCGGAGCAGGATACGAGCGCGACTGCGAAGAGGGCGACGATGATCAGGGCGATGATTTTACGATTTCCTCTCTGATTTTGTCTCATTGAAATGCTCCTTCAATATGGTAACGAAAGAATACAGCAGGAAAGGTATGGATCCTGCCCCCGCAGCTTTTTTGTCCGAAGGGACGGCTAAATTGTCCTGCCCGCCTCGTAAGCCTGCTGCAGGGCAGGGTGGCTGATGATGTCGCCGATGTCGTTGACGCCGCCAGCAAAGATCGTATCGACGAGCTCGCAGCGTGGGAAGCAGTCAACCCAGCCCTGAACGGCCGTGCGCGCGCCGTCCGTGGTCTCCGGTGCCTCTTCTGCAGCGGAGGTCAGCAGGTAGACCTTGGTGAAGGCGTAATCCGTGTCGTAGAGCGGGTTTGCGCGGTCGAGCATCGTCTTCAGCTGGCCGCTGACGCTGTAGTAGTAGACCGGGGTGGCAAAGACGAGGACGTCGGCATCGTGCATCTTTTCAACGATTTCCGGGGCGTCGTCCGGGATGACGCAGCGCCCGGTCTTAAGACATGCGAAGCAGCCTCGGCAGAAGTTGATCGTCTTGCCGGAGAGGATGAAGATCTCGGTCTGGTGGCCGGCTTCCTCAGCGCCTTTGGCGAAATACCTGGCCAGCGTCTCCGAATTCCCGTCCCTGCGCGGGCTGGAAGAAATAATCAATACCTTGCTCATGGTTCTGTTCTCCTTTTCTTCTCGTATTTTCTCAAGTTTCTTTAATCAGCATAAGCCTTAAACCTAACTTTAAGTCAAGGGGGAATGAGGATATTTTTTGACTTGTCACGAACACATAATGTGTTATAATGAACATATGTTCTCCGCTTGGGAGGCGTTCGCAAGATTTAAGCATCCTACACATCAGATCAGCTTTCATTCAGCACGGGCGCTCTCAACTTTACGTTTCAAAGAAGGAATTGAGGTTACGAATGAAAAATAACAGTGCATTATTCTTTACATGCAGTCTGATCGAATATATTGGAAGGGAACAGAAGCTAAAACGCGCAGATGTGGTGCGCTCTCTCGGAGGAATTGTGATCCAGCGAATTTACAGTCACGCGGATGTCCTGCATTGTGAGCCAATTGCCAGGGTTGCCGACGAATTTACCAAGATGCAGAATATCCCTGCTGGGACGTTCGACAATGTTGCGGACTGTCGTTACGATGTCCCGGATTACTGGGCCATAGGCGCAGTTTACGAGCGTCTGATTGAAGATGTCTGCGGAGATGACGAAGAACATATCATCGACCGCTTACTGGAGATCTATTCCTCCTGGATGGATGACGCCATTTCCGACTACAATACTTCTTTCTACTACTCTTCCCGTGACTATATCTACGCCTGCTATTCAGAGGGGGAAGTACTGGACTAAGGACTAATATGAAACAATATCGATATACAGTTGAAAAACAAAACTGCACCATCAACGGCCAGACGATCGTCGGATTCGCGTACCGGCCGGAGCGCGAGGGGAGGCTTCCGCTCGTGATCTTCGCGCACGAGCTGTGCTGCACGCATAGGTCTGGAACGCCGTACGCGGAAAGGCTGGCGGAGCAGGGAATTGCCGCCTATACGTTCGACTTCCGCGGCGGGAGTGAAAACAGCCTGAGCGACGGGACGCCGCTTCAGATGTCGCCGATGACGGAGGCGGACGACCTGACCGAGGTGATCCGAGAGGCTCAGTCTTGGCCGTTTGTCGACACGGAGAAAATCGTCGTCATCGGGGCAAGCCAGGGCGGCTACGCAGCAGCGGTGAGGGCAGCCGCAGATCCAGATGCGCTTGCGGGACTCGTCCTGATGTATCCTGCGCTCCTGATCAACCACGATCTGTACGAACATTTCTCCTCGCCGGACGAGATCCCAAACCCGTTCAGCGTCAACGGCTGGATCGACGTGGGCAGAAACTACGCGACGGACGTCTGGGACTACGACGTGTACGGGGAGATGCGGAAATATCCGCGCCCAGTCCTGATCCTGCACGGGAGCCGCGACCGCACCGTCGACATCTCGTTTTCTGAACGGGCGGCAAAGTCGTATCCGAACGCAGAGCTGCACGTCATCGACGGCGGGCGGCACGGGTTCTTCGGCCGCTGCTTTGAGGACGCGATGCATTGGATCCTGCTGTATCTGACCCGGATCGGCGTGCTGGACGCGGATAACCAGGATGAAACGAGGGCATAACCAAGTCACCCAGACGAGGAAAAACAATTCCAATCGAATCCCAATATAATAAGAAAACAAGGTGCAGCCGGGCGATTAACTCCGGCCGTACCTTGTCGGCATCTACTTATTTACTCTAATCCAATTGGTTCTAATTGTTTTCTTGCAGGGATTGATACGTTGTTTGATAACTCTTGGGTGTGTATGTGTTTTAGTGACATTTGCTGCTGCGCATCGCTAACGTTTGCTGCGCATGTTCGGCGGATCCTGCCCTCTGCCGCGCTGGTTCTGGCTTCTCAGGCTGAGCATCGCAATAATTGCTGCTGCCAGGCAGGAGAGAAAGATCCATATCGCGGCGCTTGCATCGTCCCCGTTGCGCGGGATCAGTACCGCCGTATTCAGGGACGGGACCGTGAGCGAATCGCTGATTTCAGGCTCGATGGACGCGGACTCGGACGTCTTCTCCGTCTTTCCGAGGGCGCTTCCAATCGCACTGATCTGTTCTGTGCCCGTATTGGCTCCGAATTGGCTTATTCCGCTGCCAGGACGAACAATGATGATGACCCTCGGCAGTGGATTCTCTGGTGTAATTGATGGGTTGTCAACGGTTCCCTTGCTGTCCGGCTGGTCCGTTCCCGGGTTTACCGGGGTGTTCGGATCACCGCCAGGATCTTCTGCAGGGGACTCCATGGCGTGGTTAAACTTCGCCGCTGCGGTCTGGTTGGCCAGAATCTTTCCGCTCGCACTCGTTTCGCTGCCACCATTCACGGTCACTGTCCAGCCTTCGCTTCCGGCTTCCGTCACGGTGTAGGTGAGTCCTGCAGGAAGGTTCGCTGCGGTCTTGGACTCTCCGTGCCTTAGGACAAAGGTCGATGTGCCATTAACAAAAGTCATGTCGCCGTAATTCCCGTTGACCGTCTGGTCATCAAGGGTTACGGTGAAGGTTAACTCCCTGGTCATGCTTGCTTTGTCCCCGGAAACGGTTGCGGAGACGGTCAGTCCGCCGTATTCCGGATCCTGCTCCGGCGCGGCCGCTGCCGTATAAGTGTTCGTGATGGTCCATTGTGGTGTTGCGATATCTGCAGCCTGCAAGCAGGATGCGGTGTAACGGTCGATGGGTTCTTCCTCGATCGTGTAATTGATTCTGGCGCCGTCCGCGTCGTAAATCGGCTGATCGGCGAAGGAGCCTTTCCAGCCTCCCGCGCTGGTCAGCGTGATCGTGTCGATTGTCTGGCCGTCAGCCTTCAGGTTGACGGTAATGCTTTCCGGGCGTTGATCTTCATGCCCGGCGTCGGCCCAGGCCGTTGTTATGGGGACTGCCATACGTTGTTCCTGGATATTGTCGGCCGCATTGACGACACGCACGCTCAGGAGCATGCCGACAACCAGCAGAATGGCGAGGAAAAAGTACAGCGCCCATCCAGATTCTCTGCGGTTCATGGTGTATCCTCCTAAGGTCATCTGCCGGGTGGGGAATAAGATTTGGTTGATTGATCAGCAAGAAGTGTATCAGGGTAGGTGATAAACTCAACAGTATGAAAATTCATTCTATTGATGTATTTTCCATTTGTTAATCATGATCAATAATTCGTATACGGTTGCAATATCAACCCAACAGGGTAGTAGGTTGGACTGAATGTTAACTCGAGACTTGATCACTTTAGTAACCACTTCTACTCTTTGTTAACTTATTATAGGCGCAATTACCCGGGGAAATCAAGGTTTTACGTTGTTTATTTTACATAAATTTACATATGAAAATCGCCCGGCTTATGAGGATTTTTTCTTCTTTTCTGTGCGGCATTTTAATTCAAAAAAGCCGCCCGGGAAAGCAGGAATTGTCGTTCCTGCCGTCTCCGAGCGGCCATATCGACCGCGCTTGCAGCGGGCTTCAGGGTTTACCTGTCGCTGCCTCCGCCGCGGCGTCTCTTCTTCCAGATTGCTGCTGCTGCGCCAAGCGCCGCCATGCAGGTGAGGGAGATCCAAACCGTCAAGTCGTTGGAATCTCCGGTCTTCGGCATCAGGCCGCTGTTAATGACCTTGCTGGCCGGTGACTTAGGATTCGTCGGCTGACTCGGTGTGACCGGATTAACCGGATTTACCGGGTTGTCCGGCGTGTCCGGGTCATCCGGATTATCCGGAGGATTGTCCGGGTTCACCGGCTTGTTGACGTCGTCGTTCGTAATCGTGAATGAGCTGCCGCTATGCTGACTGAACTCGTGAATCCATCAGGTACGTTGACTTCCTTGACGGTCCAGACATATTCGGTCCCATCCTTGGCCGCCTTAGGCAGCTTCTTCCAGGTGTATGTCCAGTTCGTCGCCGCACTGAGTTTGACCGGGCTGCCGTATGCCTCGCCGTTTCTATACAGCTGCGCCTGCACGGAGCTCGCGGCCTTTCCGCCGTTATCCAGCTTCCAGACCTTGTTGACCGTGACCTGCGCAGTTGAAGGAGACAGGGCATTAGGCGTGTTCGTGATCGTCGCGCTGTTCGGCCCGTTCAGGATCGAGACAACGTAAGTGTTGTTCGGATTGACCTCCTGGACCGTCCAGTTAACGGTGGATCCGTTTTCTTCCGCAGGCAGTCCTGCCCACGTGTAAGTCCAGCCCTGGCTCGCCGTGACGCTCTCGGTGTCGTAGAGCTCGCCGTTCTTATACAGCTGTACGTCTACGGAATCCGCCGCCGTTTGTCCGGCCTGTAAATTCCAGACCTTATTGACGGTGAACGTCGTGTACGTCGGCGTTGGAACCGGCGTTGGGTCAGGAGTCGGTGTCGGCGTCGGTGTTGGAGTCGGATCGGGGTTGACCGGAGTCACCGGGTTGTCCGGATTGACCGGGTTGTTTGGATTATCCGGGTTTGAACTGCTCTTCGTGAACGTGTTCGTGAAGCTTGCCGTCAGCGCCGGGGAACCGCTCTCATCCGTGACCGAAACCGTGCCGTCCGTCGCAACCGTTGCCGTATAGACTTTGTCGGAATACGACCAGTTGGAGGCGCCGTCATTGCTCTCTCTGATTGTGCAGGTGAGCGGCTTGGTTAAGTCGTCCTTATTGACCTGGGTCACAATGCTGCCGGGGTATGAGCCGGTTCCGTCAGTCGAGATTGTGGCTTGGCCGGTGATGTCCCCGGCTGCCGTAAAGGTAAAGTCCTTCGCTTCCGGTTCCTCGGTTCCGCCTTCGCCTTTCTCGACGATCTTGGTGATCGGAATGCTGATATTTACTGTAGCCGGTTCCGGATCTGGCTGTGGTTCCGAATTCGGCTTCGGATCCGGCGTCGTGGGGTTATCATCGTTCGTAATCGTGAACGTGTTGTCCTCGCCGGTTACCGAACTCGTGAATCCGTTCGGAACGTTAACTTCCTGGACTGTCCAGGTGTACTCGTTTCCGCTCGTGTCCGCCTTCGGCAGGTTTTCCCAGGTGTGTGCCCAGTTCGTCCCTTCACTCAGCGTGACCGGGTCGCCATATGCTGTGCCGTTCTGATACAGCTGCGCCTGCACGGAGTCCGCGGCCGTTCCGCCGTTATCCAGCTTCCAGACCTTGTTGACCGTGACCTGCGTGGCTCCCGGCGACAGGGCATTAGGCGTGTTCGTGATCGTCGCTTTGTTCGTCCCGCTCAGAATAGAAACCTGATACGCGTTGTTCGGGTTGACCTCCTGAACCGTCCAGTTAACGGTAGACCCGTTTTCCGACGCAGGCAGGTTTACCCATGTGTAGGTCCAGCCCTGGCTCGCCGTGACGCTCTCGGTGTCGTAGAGCTCGCCGTTCTTATACAGCTGTACATCTACAGAATCCGCCGCCTTTTGTCCGGCCTGCAGGTTCCAGACCTTGTTGACCGTGAACGTCGTGTACGTCGGCGTTGGTGCCGGCGGTGTGTACGTGCTCGTATTCGTAATCGTGAAACCGCTAGCCGCGCTGCCCGTGACTTCTGAAGTGTAGTTGGAAATAGAATCTTCGGTCACCGTGTAGGCGATCGTCTTTCCGTCCTCAGTCTTCTTTGGGAGGTCGCTGAACGTGCATTTCCAGCCGTCCTTAGCCATCACAGTCTTGGAGTCGACCTTCGTGCCGTTCGCGAGCAGGTTGACCGTAATCGAATCCGGCCGCGTTTTATACTGGTTGTCGCTGTCGCTCCATACCTTGCTGACGGAGACAGACGTCGTCGTATTCTTCGTGAACGTGTTCGTGAAGTCAGCCGATTCCGCCGTGCTGTTTACCAGGTTTCCCTGGTCGTCCTTCACCATAGTAATGGCTCCGGAAGGGGACACCTGGTATTCCGCATTGGAATACGTCCAGTTGTCTGCGTTGTCGTTGACCTCGGTGATCTTGAGGGTTCCGGCGTTCTTAAAGGCTTCCTCCGTTCCCGTGATGCTGATCTGACCGGTATAGGCGCTGTCTTTCGCACCTTCCGTGGAAATCGAGGTCCCCGTGATCATAAGGCCGGTGAGGTCCGCGTTCTCGGATACTCCGGATACCAGGAAGTTGAAGGTCTTGGCTCCCGGCGCGACGTCTCCGCCCTGGAGAACAGTCTTCCCGATAGGGATGTTGACGGTTATCTTCTTAGGCTTCCTGGTGTTGACAAAGTCAACGGTCTCATTCTTATCCTTGGTGATGACACCCGTGCTATTATTATTCTTTACGGTTGTCGTAAAGTCCTCATCCGATGCTTCTGACACGTTATAGCCAGCGCCGGCTGGAAGACCTTCAACCTTGAGCGATTCTCCGTGTTTCAAGGAGAAACTTGCCTCGCTGTCCTCGTTGAACGTCAAGGTACCCTGATTACCATCTGAGTCCACGGTATTGTACGTACCGCTGATGTTCGGATTGGAAATCTTCAAGGTAAAAGCGAAGTCCTTAGTGTTGTCCGCATCGTTTCCGTTGACGACGTTCTTCGATATGGTCAGGCTGCTGGCAGGGGTAATCTTGGTATTGAAATAGTCCAGCTGTGTCGTTTGACCATCTCCGACGGTAAACTCCGTCAGGGAGTCGTTCTTTTTCTCGCCGTTTTCTTCCAGCGTCGTCGTAAAGTCTTTATTTCCTGTTTCCCATACCTTGAACTTCATTCCTGCCGGAAGGTTGCTCGCTGATATGGCTTCGCCGTGTTTCAGCTGGAAAGTTGCCTTTCCATTTTCAAACTTCATTTTTCCATAAGTTCCGTTCAGTTGGTCACCGGCGCTCGTCTGCTTTACAGTAAAATCAAAGAGCGTGTTGTTGTCCGCATCGGTTCCGTTGACGACGGTCTTGCTGACCTTCAGGCTGCCCGTATTCAGTGTGTTCGTGATTGTCTGTGGTATTGCGATATCATCATCCCAGGTTATATAACCGGGATAAACATGATTCCAATCACGATGGTTGCTGAAATAGACATCGCAACCGTTGCCATTATTGGTAAAGGAGATATAATCATAATACCCATACCACCAGTTATATTTAGATCCCGAGACGAAACCGTAGACGCGGTCTGTTCTGAAGCCCGCAACCTTATTTGTACTGAAGATGTATTGTTTTAAAGCATTCTGCTGTTTACAATTCAGACGACTCGGTGTCCAGATAAGGTAGCTGTTCCCTTTCTTGATTACAAGGAAATTGCAGTTTGTATATGATTTGGTGGTTGTGTCGCAAGGAGAGTCTTTACCTATCCATATGGTTGTACCCTTCGTCACCTTATCCGTTGATGCGCCATCCTCAATGGACGTGCTGTAATTGCTGACGCTGTCCTCGGACACAGTATAATTGATCTTGTTGCCGTCCTGATCATAAGGAGACAGCCCATCAAAAGAATCTTTCCAACCATTTCTGCTGCTCAGCGTCAACGTCTTTCCGGTCGCTGTGCCGTTTGCCAGCAGGCGGACGGTGACGGACTTAGGCCGCGTTTTTGCCGCATTGTTGTTGTCGTCCCAGACCTTGGTGACCGGGATGCTGATTGTATTGGCTGAAGAAGTGCATTCTTTAGGCGCCGGGGTTACACATGCGTAGGCGGTGCCGATGTCCGGCATCATGCCTGTGATGAGCAGAATGACCAGAAAAATGACCAGCCCTGCGTGCAGCTGCCTGCGCGCTGTATGTGCACAATGTTCTCTCTGTTTCATTTTATTAAACCATCCTTTATTATTGTTCTGCCGTAACGATGTTATTCTGCGTTTGAATTTTTCGCTATTTATCATATATTGTTCACCTCCTTTCCTGCCATCAGGTGCTTGAAATTCCAACGTGGAATCTCAGCAGCCGGGCAGAACTTTTAGAGTATATCAGTGAAAAATGGAAGGGCAAGGAAGAGAACGGTAATTTTTGTCAGTAATTAAATAATCATGGATACATTGAGCTGTCACGACAATGAATTAAACGATCTATTGTGTTGTTTACCGATAGATGATTCTAACATGCCCAAGTAGTGCGCACGGTTCACGTGTAACCGTGCAATATTCAAGTTAATTACCTCAAACGCATCCAATATGTCTGACAATCATACAACAGACAGCAGGTGAGTTTCTTGATTGTATTCGTGTCTGAATATAGGCAATTTTTGTCTAAGCATTGCATCCGGATTTATCAGGGGCGTATAATGGCGTCTGTTCTATTTTGTCTAAAAAATTTACGAGAAATTTACGGGAGAAATATATGATCGGAAAGAATGGGCATTCAGCCCTGCGGAGCTGCGTGATCGCGGCGCTGGCTGTGCTCCTCGCGCTGTGCAGTGCGACACCGTCACTGGCGGCCGCGGACGGGGATGTGGCGGACCCGTACACCCTGCGGGCAGGCGCTGAGGCAAATATCGTGCCGGACCAGTACTACACGGTCAGGGCAGAATCAAACAGGGGAGCAAAACTGTCCCTGAAAATAAAGGCGAGGAAGACGGGATACCTGCTCATCCGGACGAGCGGGATTGAGGACGGGACGATCTCGCTGTCCTCCGCGGACGGAAACACGCTGTACAACCGAATCACATTCCGAAGCGGCGATGCGAACGACGAACAGTTCATCGGGACCAGGGCAGGGACGACCTATTCGGTGAAATTCGACTTGACGAAAACAGATTCCTCCACCTTCCGGTTCACAGCGGTCAACAAGGGATACCGCGACAGATCCGGAGAGTCGAGGTCCAAGGCCAGGAAGATCAAATTCGAGAATAAGTATGCCGCGGTAGTCCCCGCCGGATCAGAGAACACCGCCCGCTGGATGCGTGTGCGCGTGAAGGGGCCAGGGTCGCTGGTGATCAACGACCGATGCTTCGGAAACTATCACATCAAGGCGGAAGCCTTCAGCAAGTCGGGCAAACTCCTGCCGGCCCAGGGCACGATCATCCCAGTCAAACGCCGCGGCACCGTGTACATTCGCCTCGGAGGGAAGCCGAATTTCACCGGCGTCTTCAGCATCATGACCTATTTCTACCCGGACAGCACCGGCAGTTCCGGCGGCCACGGCGGGGGAGGTCACGGCGGCGGCCACGGAGGCGGCCACGGCAGGGGCTGATCTCAGGACAAAGCAAGCCTTCCCAGTAAAATCAAACATGCACCTATGGGACCGCCCGCGGGCGGTCCTTTTCTGATGCAAAGAATACAATGGCTGCAGCTGAGCAACTGATGCAGGTGAATAACTGGAGCAATTCATGCAGCAGCTCCATTGCATTTTGTATGCTTGTGGCTATAGCCGGGTAATCTTTGTCAAAGCATTGCGTCCTATTCTATAAGAGGCGTATAATGTTTTCGGCAATTGTTTCACTGGCAGTGAAATTCATGAACAATTCAAAGGAGAGAATTATGATAAGAAAGAACAGGCATGCGGCCCTGCGAAGCTGCATGATTGCGGCACTGGCCGTGCTGATCGCGCTGTGCTTCACGATGCCGGCGCTGGCGGATACGGACGACGATGCGGCTATGGATATCGCGAAAGAAGGGGCAACGATAAACGCGGAGTTTGATCATCCGTACACACTCGCATATTCTGACGCCGATTCTAACGTCATTACTTTTCGGGTAACCGCACAGCATGATGGAGAGCTCAAAGTCGATACTTCCGGTGATTACTACGCGACCATTCAATTGTGCTCAGAGAATGGAGACACCCTGGTAGATGACTACGTTAACCAGGACAGGATGTCCGATTCCTTTTATGGTATTCGTGCAGGACAAACCTATCTGATTAAGGCATCGGATTTAAATATGGACGAGGACTGCACCTTATCGATTGATAATATCGCAAGGAAACACACCAGCTTTATCGGGGGAACAATTGACGCTTCACTCGGTGAAACATACTACGTGCAGAGAAGTTCAACGAAAGACCCGGGAACACAGACGTTTAAAATTAAGACTGACAAGACCGGAGCACTTTCCATCGATTCCAGTATAGACGGCGCTACATTTGTACTGCAAGATGAGTCTGGTGAGAAGACATACAAGACCTTTACACTGCAGCAAACCACGAAAATCGGAGTGACCGCCGGTACGGTCTATACGCTGGTCGTGAAAAACCTCGGTGTTCCTGAAGACGATGCACCAAACTTCAGCATCGCTTTTGATAATCCTTCATATAAAGATGCGACGGCTAATGCCAAGAGCAAATCCAAGGCGAAAACCATCAAATCCGGTCATATTTATCATACAGTTATTCAGCCGAATGACACTAAGATCACTCGCTGGGTAAAGATCAAGACAAAGCGTTATCGCTACCTGAGTGTCTATTCCTGGAAGGAAGTTCCAGGCGGATCGATTAAGATTACTGCAGTTAACCGCGCCAATAAAAAATTGAAGAAAAATAAGTTCGGTAAATATTATGCTCCGACCGCCGGAACATATTACCTGAAAATCACAGCAAAGAATTCCTCAGCTGATCTCCCTGGAATCTTCAGCTTCCAGGTATTTGCTGGTGAAGGCGATGTCGATTACGGCGGCGGCCAGGGTTGATCTTAAGGCAAAGTAAACCTCGCCAGTGAAAATTGAACATGCACTTATGGAATCCGCTGGGCTGGTGCCCTGCGGATTCTTTTCATCCGGCCCGCAGGCTTCTTACTTTCCGCTCGAAATCCTAATAAACAAGAACTTTCCCAAAATCTTCTTGGTTTTTCATTTTATTCCTTTAAATAAGAAGCATCCTTCCCGCCTGATCAGCGCGATTTAAAGTTGTCAGACAATTTTTCGGGGATTTCCTGAAAATTTGCGCTCGCTTCACCGAGTTGAGATCGCGGCGAGGGGAATCCACACCGGTTTCCCTTATAAATGTACTTGCGATGACTGCAGATTTCCTATCAAGGGACGAACCTGAGTGCATATGTGGTATATGGCACCAGGCGCCGCGACGGATCAGGCGGCGCTGAAGCAAATCCGGAGTCCAATCCGCTTCTTATTTAAATCAAAATCGAGCAAATCCACGAACATTTTCCATTTCTTCTTGCTTTTAGGATGTAATAAAGGAAAGTAAGAAATCCCTCCGAACAACAGTGATTTTGAGCGTGCTCAAGACGGGCAAAATTTTACCTTGAACGTGACTATTCTTCGGGAAGCAGTATCCCTCAAGCTTCCCCGCGCACTTTTTCATTATTCTATAGCGCACGGAGGAAACGACGGCGGTTTCTCCCAGCACATTGAGGTTTCTCCCAAATCAGGTGTCACTTTGGGAGAAAGAAAAGTATGTTGGGAGAAAACGCATTACGTCCGCCGCGACGCACTTTCCGACCCCGCGGGGCGCGGATAGCTGGTATAATAGACACATGCCGAAAAGTCAGTATTCACGGCAGCATTAGCTATAAATGCGATCAATATCAATTAATCAAGCAATAGGTTCTATTACTGCATAAGGGAGAACATCATGGAAGAGACAAAGAACAACGGCACAGAAATCAAGGCACCAGACACGGAGACTGCGGATCTGATCGAGCTTTCCGGCAGCGTGCTCGCGGAGACGCGTCAATCCATCACGCATAAAAGCACCGTCCGCATTCCGATCGGGAATCTTTCCTCTCTGGGAGTCGGTGTTGCGGGACTAGTTCCTACGTTTATGGAGGTGACATCGAAATCAGAATTGAACGTATCGGGCCTTTACTCACTCGCCAACGCAGATGTCGGCGATGTTTTAAAAAAAGCGTCGGAGGGGAAATTCTGGGGCTCGCTGAAAACGAAAAACGGAAAATCAAAGATGCTGAAACTGCAGGAAGCTGCGCCGATCACTCAGGTAACAACTGCGTCTGCAGAGTTTATTAATCCGGCAACCGTCATGATGGCTGCTTCTCTGATGTCCATCGAGATGAAGCTGGACAACATCGAGAAGATGCAGAGGCAGATTTACTCGTTCCTGCAGATCGAGAAGGAGTCGGAGATCGAGGCGGACGTCGAGATGCCGATGAGCATCCTGAACAAGTATAAGAATAACTGGGAGAACGAGCATTTCCGTTTCAGCAGCCACAAGCTGACCATGGACATCCAGCGGACGGCCAGGAAGAACATGCTTTCCGCCCAGAAGGACGTGGAGGAGACACTGCAGAAGAGCAAGAAGCTCTTCACACCGCCTAAGAATGTCAAAACGGTAAAGGATGATTATGACCGTAAGCTGAAATATTACCGGCTTTCTGTATACATCTTCTCCCTGGCGTCCATGCTCGAGGTTATGCTCAGCGGCAACTTCTCGGAAGCGTACATCTCCGGTGTTAAGAAGGAAATCGAGGAATGCTCGCAGAAGTATCGCAGCGTCTTCGAGGACTGCTCGCAGTACATCGAGAAGCTAAGCAAGAAGTCTTTGGCGCCGAACGTCGTAAAGGGTGTCGGAATCGCGGGCGAATCCGTCGGCAAGCTCATCGGAGCGGTCCCGATCATCAGCAGAGGACCGGTCGACGAGTTCCTGCAGGAGCAGGGCGAAAAGATCAAGGACTCCGGCGAAGATATCGCGCAGAAGCCGGTCAACGAGTTCGCCGCTCTGAGCAGCCCGGAAACCGGTGCGTTCGTCGAGAACCTGGAGAACATGAACCATGTATACAACCACACGACGGGAATCTGCTTCGACAAGGACAACATCTACCTGCTGAACGAGGAGAATTAATGATAAATCAAAAAGAATGGGAACTCATGATGGCCGGAAAACTGTACCTGCCGGCAAACGTCGGGGACGACTCTTTCGAACGGGTCCACGCGGCGCAGCAGAAGTTCAACGCGTCGGAATTCTGGTGCGATGATACCGCGCTGGACGAGCTGAGGAAATGCTTCAAGCGGGCGCCCGAGGACATGCAGCTGACGCCGCCGGTGTACTTTGACCACGGGGACCGAATCTCGTTCGGGCGTCACTTCTACGCGAACACGGACCTGACCATCTTGGACGAGAACGGCGTCACGTTCGGGGACAACGTATTCCTCGCGCCGCACGTCAGCATCTACACCGCCGGCCACCCGATCGACGCGGAGATCCGAAATCTAGACCTGGAATACGCATGGCCGGTGACCATCGGAAGCGATGTCTGGATCGGCGGAAACGTCGTGATCAACCCGGGCGTGACCATCGGCAGCGACGTCGTCATCGGCTCCGGATCCGTCGTGACACGGGACATCCCGGACCACTGTATCGCCGCGGGAAACCCGTGCAGGGTCATCCGCGCCATCACGCCGGCCGACCACGTACGCTGGAAAACGCAGCATCAAGAGTATTTGAACAACATTAAGCAAAATTTATAGACTGGATGAATTTATACTAGATAATTCCTTACTGGCGGTAAGGAACATTAACCATAATACATTTGCAACGTATAGGAGGAACCTACCATGAAGAAAATCGTACTGCTCACCGGAAGCCCGAGAAAGAACGGAAATTCCAACACAATGGCCGAAGCATTCCGCAAGGAGGCCGAGAGCCGCGGCGCCGAGGTCACGGTCATCTCCGCAACGGATAAGAAGATCGGCGGCTGCCGTGCCTGTCAGGCGTGCTACAAGAACGGCGTGCCGTGCGCGTTCGAGCCGGAGTACAACGAGATCGCCGGCGAGTTCGAGAGCGCAGACGCGATCGTCCTGGCCTTCCCGGTCTACTGGTACAACATCCCTTCGCAGATCAAGGCGGTCATCGACCACTGGTATTCCTTCTGCGTCGCGGGCAAAGACTTCTCGGGCAAGAAGACTGCTTTAATCTCCTGCTGTGAAGATGAGGATCCGAACACACTGAGCGGCGTGAAATTCGCTTTTGAGAAGACCATGGAACTGATGGACGCGGAGATCGTCGGCGAGGTCCTGGTCCCGGGCGTCAACGAGGCCGGAGACGTTGCAAAGACAGACGGCGAGCAGCAGGCGAGGGAACTGGCGGAGAAATTCTTCTAGGATTTTGTCTGATGTTCGGTATATTCATTATTCACGGAAGGAACGAAGCATGGCATTCAATAAGGGCAGTGTGATCAGCGAAATCAGGCTCAAGCCGATCCTGGAAGGCTACAAGTCCTATTTCCCTAAACACTGGGACGAGGAAAAGTACAAGTGGCAGGCAGTCAAGGTATTCCAGGAGACCTGGGATATCGAGGCAAAGGACTTCGCCTCGATGTTCGAGGCGGCGACCGGGAAGACCGGCAATCTGCTGACTTCCGGGTTCTTCGACCCGCGCAGGCACATCATTGAGCTCGCAAAGGCAGACGTTGAGGCGGTCCGCGCGATGTTCCGAAGGCTGTACGATGAGACCCTCGACCTGAAAGACCGAATGCTCGGGTTTGCGGAGAAGGCCGATGAACTCTGGAAGGAGTTCGGATCCAAGGGGAACCACGATCAGGAGTTCAATGCGATTTCGATCTACCTGTGGCTCCGGTATCCGGATAAGTACTTTATCTTCAAGTCCAGTTACTTTCGGAATGCGAGGAAAGAGCTGCTGTATAATGGAACGGCCAAGGAAGGCCGCGGATTCCAGCAGATCGAGGAGGCTTATCAGATCTACGGGGAAATGCGGAAAGCCCTGCTCGCGGACGACAGTATCCGAAAGACGCTGGATAAGGTTTTGACGGACGACTGTTACCCGGACCCCGAGTTGTATACAATGACCCATGACCTCAGCTACTACATGGCGAACGATTATATCAAGGGATGGTTCCCGCAGGACTACAGCCCGAACCTGAAGAAGAAAGATTGGATTGCTCTTCTGAATGATCCTGAGGTCTTCAACGAAAATAGCAGAAAAGTCATTAAGTGCCTAAAGGATCATGATGGACAGTCAACCTGTAAGGACCTGGAAAACGCATACGGAAATTCATTTAACTTTTACAAAAACGGTATACATAACCTGGCAGATAGAATCCACAAAAGTACGCACTGCCCAACGATGTCTGAGAACACAAAGGATTCCCAGTTGTGGCCTATAGTATGCCTAGGGCGCACGGTAAAAGGAAGCCAAAAAAACGACCGTTACATGTACCGTCTTCGCGACGAGCTCTCCGAGGCTCTTGACGACAAACGCGTAGACCTCAGCGACGTCCCTCTATACGAAAACGACGATACGGCACCGGAAAGCGCAGATGCTGACAGCAGCCGCCCGTACACCCGCGAAGACTTCCTCCGCGAGGTATTTATGCCGGAAGAGGAGTTCGACCGCCTGGAAGGGCTGCTGAAGTATAAGAAGAATGTCATCCTGCAGGGGGCGCCGGGCGTCGGAAAGACGTTCGCAGCAAAGCGGCTGGCCTACGCGATGATGGAGACCCGCGACGAAAGCCGAATCGAGATGGTGCAGTTTCACCAAAACTATTCGTACGAGGACTTCGTCATGGGCTATCGCCCGAATGGAGACGGGTTCGCGCTGAAGGAGGGCATTTTCTGCCGTTTCTGTGAGGCGGCGGCAGGGGATCCGGAGAACGGCTACTTCTTCCTGATCGACGAGATCAACCGCGGCAACCTGAGTAAGATCTTCGGCGAGCTGCTGATGCTGATCGAGAACGAGTACCGGGGGAAGGCGCACGCGGTCCGGCTCGCCTACAGCGACGAACCGTTCTACGTCCCGGAAAACCTGTATATCATCGGCATGATGAACACGGCGGACCGCAGCCTCGCGCTGATCGACTACGCGCTTCGCCGCAGGTTCAGTTTCTATGAGATGCAGCCGGCCTTCGATTCCGAGGGCTTCCGTGCGATGACAAAAGAATTCGACCCGGCGTTTAAGCACCGGTTTGATGTGTTGATTGACGCGGTCCGGAAACTGAACGTTGAGATTGCTAGCGACCCGTCTCTCGGCAGGGGCTTTGAAATCGGGCACAGTTACTTTTGTCTGACGAACCCCGAGGACCGCACAACCGCAAGGCTCCGCGATATCGTCGAGTACGAGATCCTTCCGATGCTGGCGGAGTACTGGTTCGACAACCGCACCAAATACGTCGACATGAAGAATCAATTAATCGGAGCGCTGGAAGATGATTAGGGATAAGAAGGCAATTCTCATCCGGAACGTCTTCTGCATGCTTTCCTACGCGTTCCAGTCGCTCAGGCACGAGAGCTATGCGAGGGTTGCACGCGAGGACTTCGACGGTATTGAGGATCTGCTGGCGGCGATTCTGGCGGCGGGCACCGCGCTGCATCTGAAGAGGGGCCTTCACCGGGAGTACGTCACCCATGCGGAGTCCCTGCCTGTCCTGCGCGGCAAACTGAATATGCCGGGCACGATCCGAAACCGCATCCAGGCCATAAGGAAGCTCGCGTGCGAATACGATGAACTCACCGCGGACAATCTTTTTAATCAGATCCTGAAGACGACGCTGCTCTGCCTGCTCCGCACGGGCGAGGTCAGCCTCAGGCGCAAGACGGAAATCAAGCGAGTACTGGTGTATTTCAGCGAAATCTCTACGGTCGACCTGAAGACCATCCGCTGGGAGCGCCTGCAGTACAGCCGCGAAAACGGCAGTTACGAGATGCTGATGAACATCTGCAGGCTCGCGCTGGACGGCATGCTCCCGAACACGGAGGCTGGTCCATACAAGCTGGAGATCTTCAAGGATGCCCAGATGGCCGGCCTGTACGAACGGTTTATCCGCGAGTATTACCGGCAGGAACACCTCGGCTCGGGCAGGGGCGCGGAAGATCCCCTGCGGCTTGATGCGGCGGGAGGGAAGGAGGTCGCCTGGGACCTCACCGAAGAACCTGCGGAGGAGATGCGCGCGCTCCTTCCGAAGATGCAGACCGACGTCACGCTGCGCCGGGGAAACAAGGTGCTAATTATCGACGCGAAGTACTACGGCAGGACCCTGCAGGAGAATTTCGACAGGCAGACCCTGCATTCCGGCAATCTGTACCAGATCTTCTCGTACGTGAAAAACGAGGCGGCACGCTGCTCGGACGAGGTTTCCGGCCTGCTGCTTTACGCGAAGACGGAGGAGGCGGTCACGCCGGACGTGAAGTATAAGATCGGCGGGAACTGGATCGCCGCGAAGACGCTGGACCTGAGCGTGGAGTTCGACGAGATCCGAAAACAGCTGGACGAATTGATCCAGGAGTATCTGATCTAAGTATACATAATGTATGGATCCAAGTAATCACGGGCAATTCACCGCTTAGGCGGAGATGCCCGTTTTTTTCATATATTCAAACTTATTCGATCATGGTATAATAGGGGCATGGAGGCGGCAGAACGGATGCGTGCTGAGTTACGTTGATTTTTTGCCGCACCTGAGACTGTAAGTGAAAAAGGGGAATTATGGACAAGGGGAAGAAAAAACGGACAATCATCGAGATTATCATCGGGGTTTGTGCCGCGCTGATCATCATTTACCTGGTTCAGCGTCACGCACCGCCGATTCTGAAGATTATCGAGAGCGGAAATATCACGGAAATCCGGAACTACCTGAACACGTACGGCACGGACGGGAAATACCTGATCGTCGTGCTGCAGATTCTGGAGACGGTTTCCATCGTGCTGCCGGCGGAGCCGGTGTACATCTGCGCGGGCGTCATGTTCGGCAAGATCCAGGGAATCCTGATCTGCTACGTCACCAATATCGTGATCAACATCATGATGTTCCTGTTCTCGCGGCATTCCAAGAAGGGCATGCTCTCGTTCGCGGGGAACACCAAGAACAACGTGCTGAATAAATTTCTGCAGTCGTCGACTCACGTGAGCCGAGTGGTCTTCCTGATGGCGGCGCTGCCGATCGTGCCGGGCGGGACGATTCCACTGCTTTCGGCCAAGACTGACATCTCGCTGCCGGACTTCACCAAGGCGCTGGCCGCGGGCTGCCTGCCTCAGCTGGTCATCTACGTCTGCTGCGGTGACATCCTCGTCAGCGACGGCTACAAGATCATCATCCCGATCATCGTGATTTTGATCGTCCTCGGCGGACTCTGCTTCCTCTTCCGCAAGCAGCTGACCGCACACTTCAAGCCGAAGCTCGAGAAGTTCCTGGCGGAATAATATGATGGCGAATCAAGCAGATAACGAAACAACATCACAATATAAAGAAAACCCTGCGGGAATTCACAGCCGCAGGGGACCGGCAGGCACGGTGCCTGCCTGTACATGTAATTTTGTCTACCAGCCGGGCCGTCCGAGAGGGCGCCCTTTAAAGAGGCTGTCTCCATAGATTCCCCGAACCGCGGCATAGCTGATGTTTGGGGGTTTACGGGGAAAGCCTCTTTTTATGTCGTGTTATTCCTGTTGATCCTCTTAATCCTCGTGCTGCATGTATGCACGCAGGTTCATCAGGATGAAGCGCTTCAGATTGGCGCGGAAATCTACGGCAGGGGCGGTGAGGTGCTCACGTTCCATGGCCTCGCGGACGAGCGGGTTTCCGCTGCAGATGCTGTCGATCCCGATCGCGTGGTAGTGGATGTTCAGGAATACCTCGTACATCTCATCGCGCGAGAGGCTGGTGAGACCGCCGAGCCGGTCACAGAGCGCGTAAGTGTTCTCGTAATACCGGCGTTTGAACGCGCCGAGGCGCGGAACGGAGACGTTCGTCTCGATGATCTCCGGCAGCAGCCCGCTGTAGCGCAGGTAGTCTCTGTGGGCAAAGAGAATCTCCGCCCAGATTTCCGCCATGACTGCCGGGGAATAGTTGCTGCCTTCCGGAAATGCGGCGAGCAGGGCGTCGTAGTAATCGTCCCTCTTATCCGCGCAGAGCTCCAGGAAGATCTCTTCCTTAGTGGAGACATACAGGTACAGGTTGGCGCGCGTCAGTGACAGCTCGTCTGCGATCGTCGTGAGCGTGATCGAGTGGTAAGGGGTATGGGAAAACAGCGAATCGGCAGCATCCTTGATCTGCTGCATGCGCTGCTCCTTCTGTTCCTCGCTCCTTGCGCGTTTAAACTCTGCCATCTGTGCTTCCTCCAGGTAATTGTCCATGATAGTAATGATTAACAATGATTAATAATGATGAAAACGAAGATCCGTTTTCCGTTATTTTCGTTTTTTACAGATTACCATAAAGATAAAGGATTGACAAGTGACATTCTGTGTGCTACATTCATTTTAAATTACATCACGTTATTTAACCAAGTTGGAAATAACGCTCTATTAAATATGCAAATCATTATCACCGATCGTAAAATGATCGTTTCACTTAATTATTGGTAAGGAGGATATCATGCAAAAGAATATCGGAACACTCTTATCCCTGTATCCAACGCCGACAACAGTCATCGGCGCAATGGTCGACGGCAAGCCGAACTGGCTCCTCTGCGCACACGTCGGCATCATCGGCGTCGACCGCGTCACGGTCAGCCTCGGCAAGGCGCACTACACGAACAAAGGCATCCGCAAGACCGGCCGCCTGACGATCGCGCTGGTCGACGAGGCGATGCTCCCGCGTGCGGACTACGTCGGCACGGTCAGCGGCAACAGCACAGACAAGTCTCACGTCTTCAACTGGCACGAGGGCGAGTTCGGCGCTCCGGTCATCAATCAGGCACCGCTCGTCATGGAGTGCGAGGTCGTCGACGACTACCAGACCGAGGCGTTCGACACGTTCATCCTGAAGATCCTCGCGACCTACGTCCAGGAAGACAAGATCCTGCCGAACGGCCGCCCGGACTACGAGCTGATCGCGCCTGTCCTGTTCGAGATGCCGACCTATTCCTACGTCAGAAGCGGCATGATCCTCGAGCCTTGTGCGACGCATAAGGAACTGGAGTAGGCTCCGCAGAGACAAAATCAACGCGTTCCGCCCACGAGCCGGACTGATGGGCGGCTGCGGACCGCCGGCGGCAAAACAGGGAAAGTTCTGCCGGTTGTCCATAATTAAATCACGTAAATCATCTTCGACGAAAATTCATCGGCGATTAAAGCAGCGTTGATATTTCGCGATTCCAGCCGCCGGGGCTGCTATTGTTCAGAGCACATATTCAAGAGGGGATTAATACATATGGAATATATCAAACTGGGGAATTCAGACTTAAACGTGTCTAGGATCTGCATGGGCTGCATGGGATTCGGGGACGCGAGCAACGGGCAGCACAGCTGGACCGTGGACGAGGAGCACTCCCGGGAAATCATCAGACACGGACTGGACCTGGGCGTGAATTTCTTTGACACCGCGATCGGGTCCCAGAACGGAACCAGCGAGGCGTACGTGGGAAGGGCGCTGAAGGACTTCGCCAAGAGGGACGACGTCGTCGTCGCGACCAAGTTCCTCCCTCGCACGCCGGAGGAGATCGAAGCCGGCGTTTCCGGACAGCAGCACGTCGCAGACAGCATCGACGCGAGCCTGTCGCACCTCGGCATGGACCACGTGGACCTGTACATCTATCACATGTGGGACTGGCACACGCCGCTCTACGAGATCATGGAAGGCCTGAACAACGCCGTTAAGGCCGGCAAAGCCCGCTATATCGGCATTTCCAACTGTTTTGCCTGGCAGCTCGCGAAGGCCAACGCGCTCGCCGAGCACGAGGGATTCGCAAAGTTCCGTCTCCGTCCAGAGCCACTACAACCTGATTTTTCGCGAGGAGGAGCGCGAGATGGTGCCGCTCTGCCGCGAGGACAACATCGCGATGACGCCGTACAGCTCGCTCGCCAGCGGACGCCTGGCCAAGCACCCGGGCGAGAAGTCGAAGCGCCTGGAGGAGGATTCCTACGCAAAGCTGAAGTACGACGCGACGGCGGACACCGACAGCGTGATCATCGATCGCGTCGCCGAGCTGGCCGATCGCAGGGGCGTCTCGATGACGGAGATCTCGATCGCCTGGCTGCTGACCAAGGTCACCTCCCCGGTCGTCGGCGCGACCAAGCTGCACCATATCGAGGGACCGGCCAAGGCCGTGGACCTGAAGCTCACCGAGGAGGAGACCGCCTACCTCGAGGAGCCGTACGTGCCGCACCGCCTGGTCGGCGTCATGGCGCAGAACACCGGCGCCGCCGACTCCGGCAAGCAGGTGTGGGTGACGTCGAGGAATAAATAAGCACGTTATGAATATGGAATATGGTGATCATCAGTGATCAACAAAGATCAGTGATAATCCGCAGTAAACGATTTAGTGATCGATACTAACTGGATGGCTGTGAGGGGCTGTGAAAAACGCGGGGCATTTTTCACAGCCTTTCTGTTTAACATCACGAGAATGAGCGGAGAGAACGGCAGCGGCGGAGGGAAAGGCGGCGGCGTCAAAACGACTGCGGCGCCTGAATGTAAAAGGAAATGATACCGGGAGCGATCAGTGTATACTGCATTAGCCATTAAATGGAAAACGCGATTGTAGACATGATGTCGCCGCGCCTCCCGCTTGGACGAGGAACGACTGGGGCAGAGAAAACGGGCGGCGACGGCACGGCGGCCCGGCGGCCCGTGATCAGGTCCCTGTCAAGTAGACACGGGAAAAGTGTAACGGTTTTTTTAGAT
>CAIFEY010000032.1 GCA_903789635.1 uncultured Eubacteriaceae bacterium | reverse complement strand
GATGAGCGATGGCTCTTTTTTTATTCACTTTTACACCATTATATGGACGTGACCCAGGTGATCGCGGCAACGCCATCGCCGCGAAGGAAACGGGCGGTATTCTGTATACAAGCGCGCCCAGCGGGGGATGGTGACAGCGTCGCCGCCGTCGGGCAGTTCGCGTCGCCGCCGCCCGGGTTAAGTCGGAATTGGTCTGCTTATCTCGCGGCGGTTTGTGGTATAATGTCACACGTGACGGAGGCCGCGGGCATTGCGCGCGGGGCTTTGTTAGAAGAAAAAAAGTAATAAAGACGGATAAGCGGGAGCGCCGCGCGGCCGAGAGTTCCGGGATGATATTCGGGATGGCTGGGAAGTGGTGCGCCCTGGCGGGCGGTTTTTTTGTCCGCGGAATAAGAAGAATATGAAGGTGAGTGAAGTATGACAAAGGTAGATATTTTCAGTGGATTCCTGGGCGCCGGAAAGACGACGCTGATTAAGAAGCTGGTCGAGGAGGCGTACAAGGGCGAGAAGGTCGTGCTGATCGAGAACGAGTTCGGCGAGATCGGCGTGGACAAGGGATTCCTGAACAGCACGGGAATCGAGATCGACCAGATGAACGCGGGATGCATCTGCTGCACGCTGGTCGGGGACTTTGCGCGGGCGCTGACGGACATCATGCAGAAGTATGCGCCGGACAGGATCCTGATCGAGCCGTCCGGTGTCGGCAAGCTGTCTGACGTCATCATCGCCGTGCAGGACCTGCACAACGACGAGCTGCAGCTGAACGGCTTCACGACCGTAATCGACGCTAAGAAGTGCAAGGTTTACCTGAGCAACTTCGGCGAATTCTACAGCAATCAGGTTGAGAATGCGAGCTCGATTATTTTGAGCCATGTCGACGGGCTGAGCCAGGAGAAGCTGGACGAGGTCGTCGCGATGCTGCGCGAGCTGAATAAGGAGGCGTCCATCGTCACGACGCCTTGGGACGAGATCGACGGAAGCAAGATCCTCGAGATCATGGAGCAGAAGAAGACGCTGTCCGCCGAGCTGGACCGCCTGCGTGAAGAGGCGCACAGGGAGCTGGCCGAGCACGAGGTTGAGGAAGAGGAGCACGACCACGAGCATCACCATCACCACCACGATGACGACGATCATGACCACGAGCATCATCACGACCATGACGATCATGACCATGATCACGACGAGCACGGCCATCACCATCACCACCATCATCACCACGGCGGCCACGACGCCGACGAGGTGTTCGACGAGTTCGGCGTGGAGACCGCGCACAAGTTCACCAGGGAGAAGCTGCAGCACGCGCTGGAGAGCCTGGTCGACGAGGACGCCTGCGGACAGGTTCTGCGTGCCAAGGGCATCGTAGAGGGCGAGGACGGAAAGTGGCTCGAGTTCGACTACGTTCCGGGAGAGCCTGAGGTCAGAGACGGCGATCCGGAGACGACCGGAATGGTCTGCGTCATCGGCGTCGGCCTCAAGCAGGATCACATCAAGGAATTATTCGGTCTGTAAGACCGCAGCACTGCCCGCCGGAGAACTTTCGGCGGGCTTGTGCGGAAATAGAAGATTTAGGAGGAAAACATGCCGCAGGAAATTATGGAAATACCGGTATATTTGTTCACAGGGTTCTTGGGCTCCGGAAAGACCACGTTCATCCAGGACGCGATGGAGGGTGAGGACTTCAACAGCAACGAGGACCGCACGCTGCTCCTGCTCTGCGAGGAGGGCGAGGTTGAGCTGCACCCGGCTAAATTTTACGGCACGAATGTCTTCATCGAGAAGATCGAGAACGAGTCTGACCTGACGCCGGAACTGCTGGACAGCCTGCTGAAGAAGCACCAGGCCGAGCGCGTCGTCGTCGAGTACAACGGAATGTGGGGACTGGACACGTTCTACCAGAACATGCCGGAGGCGTGGACCGCGTACCAGGAGATGAGCTTCTGCGACGCACGCACCTTCCTGATGTTCAACCAGAACATGCGCCAGCAGACGTTCGACAAGCTGAAGAGCGCCGAGCTCGTCGTGTTCAACCGCTGCACGAGGGACGACAACTTTGAGGAGTTCCAGAAGCAGGCGCATAAGATCGTGCGTGTGGCCAACCGCAAGTCCCAGATCCTGTACGAGTTCGGACCGGACGATGTCATCATGGACAACCTGGAGGACCCACTGCCGTACGATCTGACGCAGGACCGCATCAACATCGAGGACGACTGGTACGCGGAGTGGTACCGCGACGTGAACGATCACCCGGAGAAGTACGAGGGAAAGGAATTCCGCGTCAAGGGAAGAGCCGCAGTCGGAGAGGGTTTGGCAAAGGACCAGCTGATCTTTGGCCGCCACGTCATGACCTGCTGCGTGCAGGACATCCAGTTCGCCGGACTGCTCTGCCAGTGGAACGACCAGGCGCAGACCCTGAAGAACGGCGAGTGGGTGAAGATCCGCTTTATCGTCAAAAACGAGTACACGCCGATCTACCAGGAGGAGGGCCCGGTGCTCTACGTGCAGACGCTGGCACCTTGCGAGCCGACCGACCCGGAAGTCGCGACATTCTAGCCCTGGATCAGGAGGCGAGGCGAGACCCGATGGATCAGGAAGTCAAGGATAGAGACATAGATCAAGACAGAGACAAAGACAGAGACAATGCAGAAAACGGCGGAACGCAGGACGCAGAAGAAGCCGGAAAATCAGGCAAAGTCAAAGGAAAGCAGCAGAACTACACGTACATGCTGCGCTGCGGCGACGGATCGTATTATACGGGGTGGACCAATAATCTGGTCCGCCGTCTTCATATGCACCAGACGGGCAAGGGCGGGAAATACACCTGCTCCCACCTTCCGGTGCACCTTGTTTATTTTGAGGTTTACGACAATCCTCACGACGCCAGGACGCGCGAGCCCGCGATCAAGCGCCTGAAGCGCCCCGCCAAGGAAGCCCTCGTCCAGAGTTTCCCGGAGGAGACGCTGACCTCGTTTCTTCACGATTACGAGACCGCCTACTGCAGCGGTTCCAAGACCTCCGGTACGTCATCCGCGCCATCTGCGCAGGAGTCGCCGAAATCAACGGATTCGTCGGATCCTTCCGCTTCGGCAGATTCTCCGGATTCGCCGGCATCGTCTTCTGCGGCGGCAAAAGCCAAACCTGCCAAAGGCACCGCCCGCCCTGCCGGAAAACCGAAGCGGGCCAAATAGCCCCGGCCAACCATATCACTAATTACTTACCAACACAACGAAACGGAGACTCATATGAAACTCGCACATCTTGCGGATCTCCACCTCGGGAAGCAGGTCAACGGCTTCTCCATGATGGAAGATCAGCGGTACATTTTGGATGAAATCATCGGAATCATCAGACAGGAGGAGGCTGACGCCGTCCTGATCGCAGGTGACGTCTACGACAAGCCTGTGCCGCCTGCGGAGGCGGTCACGATGTTCGACGGCTTCCTGGACCGTCTGTCCGAGATGGGAAAGGAAGTGCTGATCATCAGCGGCAACCACGACTCCGCGGAGCGCCTCGCGTTCGGCGCGCGCCTGCTCGGGAGGAGCGGCGTCCATATCTCGCCGGTCTACAGCGGCACCGTCGAGCCCGTCACGCTGAAGGACGAGTACGGCGAGGTCGATTTTTGGCTGCTGCCGTTCCTGAAGCCGGTGCACGTGCGCCGGTTCATCGAGGATGAGGAGGAGAAGGAGCAGGTGAAGACGTACGACCAGGCGCTGGCGTACGCGGTCGGGCACATGCCGATGGATCCGGAAAGGCGCAACGTCCTGCTGACGCACCAGTTCATCACGGGTGCGACGACGTCCGATTCCGAGGACTTCTCCGTCGGCGGAATCGACCACGTCGAGGCGGACAACTTCAGCGCGTTCGACTACACGGCGCTCGGGCACATCCACCGGCCGCAGAAGGCGAAGGGCGAGTTCATCCGCTATAGCGGTTCGCCGCTGAAGTATTCGTTCTCCGAGGCGGACAGGGAGAAGTCGGTGCCGATCGTAACGCTTGCCGGCAAGGGGGATGTTTCGGTGAGCCTTCGGGCTTTGTCGCCTCTGCATGACCTGAAGGAGATCCAGGGGACGTACGAGGAGGTCACGGCGAGGGATTTCTACGAGAAGGACGGGCTTGCGGGGAGCTACATCCACGTGACGCTGACGGACGAGGAGGATGTGCCGGACGCGCTGGGCAAGCTCAGGCTGGTGTACCCGCTGATGATGCGGCTCGACTACGACAACGCGAGGACGCGCACGCAGCAGGAGATCACGGGCGAGGAACGGACCGAGGACAAGGGCCCGGAGGAGCTGCTGGAGGACTTCTACCTGCTGCAGAACAACCGGGAGATGAACCCCGAGCAGAAAATGGTCGCGGAGAAGTGTATCGAGAAGATTTTTGGAGGTGAAGAGGCATGAGACCGCTTAAATTGACGATGTCGGCGTTCGGACCGTACGCGGGCGAGGTCACGCTTGACATGGAATCGCTCGGAAAGGGCGGACTGTACCTGATTTCCGGGGACACCGGGGCGGGGAAGACGACGATCTTCGACGCCATCACCTACGCGCTGTACGGCGAGGCGAGCGGGGACAGCCGCAGGACCGACGAATTCCGCTCCAAGTACGCGGATCCGGACACGCCGACGTTTGTGGACCTGACGTTTTCTTATGGCGGCAAAGTTTACCGTGTCAGGAGAAATCCACAGTATATCCGTGCGGCCAAGCGCGGGGGCGGCACGACGACGCAGAAGCCGGAGGCGGAGCTGCACTACCCGGACGGGCGCGTGACGGCCAGGATGACCGACGTCGACCAGGAGCTGCAGCAGATCCTCGGCATCGACCGGAACCAGTTCACGCAGATCGCGATGATCGCGCAGGGGGACTTCCAGAAGCTCCTGCTCGCCTCGACGCAGGAGAGGATCGGGATCTTCCGCCGCGTGTTCGGGACCAGGCCGTACGAGGCGCTCCAGCAGATGCTGAAAAATCAGGCTTCTGAACGCAGGATCGCCTTCCGCCAGCTCACCCAGGACATCGGCTACTGGAGCAGCATGCTGGAGGGGTCGGGCGACCATTCCGACGAGCTCGCCCAGGTCCGCGCGGGAAACCGCCTGACCGACGAGGTGATCGCGTTCTCCGAGGTTTTGATCGGCGAGGACCGGAAGCGGATCGAGCAGAATCAGAAGGGACAGCAGGAGATCGAGAAATCCCTGCAGGACCTCCGCCAGAGGATGCAGCAGGCGCAGGACGCGGCGGCAAAGGCAGACGAGCTCAAGGCACTGCGTGAGAAAGAGACCCGCGGGCAGAACGAGGTACAGGGGCTCGAGAAGGAGAGCCTGCAGCGCAGGCAGGAGGCCGCTTCCGGCGAGCAGCTGCTGAAGCAGGCGGGCGCGATCGAGGCGCAGATCCCGACCTACACCGAGCTCGAGCAGAAGAAGATCAAGTGCGACGAGCTGCGCGACAACTACAAGGCGGAGCACCGTGAGTTCCGGCTCCTGCAGCAGGAGCACGAGAAGCGTGTCCAGCAGATCCAGAAGAAGAAGGACCGCCTGATGACGGTCTCCAACGCCGCGGAAAAGCTCGCGCAGAGCCGCCAGATGACGGAGAGCATGCAGACGCAGAGCAGCGGGATCGGCGAGATCCTGGGCTCCCTCGAGGTTCTGGAAACGGTCAAGAAGGAGGCGGACGCGGCCAAGCGTCGCTTCATCAAGGCCGACCTCGACGCGGCGGAGGCGGAGGACAAGTCCAGCCGCGCGACCCGCGCCTATCTTATGGAGCAGGCGGGCATCCTCGCGTCTTCCCTCGAGGACAATAAACCGTGCCCGGTCTGCGGATCGCTCGACCACCCGCGCCCGGCGATTCTGAGCGAGCACGCCGTCGACCAGGAGACCGTCGACCGCCTGAAAAAGGCCGCCTCCGCTGCCGGTCAGGCACGCGAGCGCGAGGCCGTCGCCTCTGCCAAGAAATCCTCCCAGCTCAAGCAGATCTGCTCTGACCTGTCCGTCCGCATCTCCAGGGAATGCGCCAAGGGCATGCTCCTTCCGTTAGACAAAATGCAGCTGGCCAAGGATCAGGACGCCCTGATGGAATCCCTGGAGACCCAGGACTCCTCCGGCTGGAAGCAGGCGTTCGCGATGCAGAACCAGCTCCTGTCGTCGCAGCAGGAGGCCAGGAAGAAGGAACAGGCCGAACTTCAGGCGCAGATGAAGGAGAAGCAGCAGCTCGAGCAGGAGATTCCGCGCCTCGAGCAGGAGACGCAGAAGGACGCGGGCGAGCAGCAGAAGCACCAGGCGAAGCTGGCGGTGCTCGCGACCGATGGGAAGAACCTCCGCGCCCAGATCGACCAGATGCAGGAGAAGATGCCATATAAGAGCGCCAAGGAGGCGCAGGCCGCAGTGGACGAGATCCGGAAGAAGAAGTCCAGGCTCGACCAGGCGGCGGACCTCGCGGCTAAGGCGCTGCAGAATAAGCGCGAGGAGATCCTGCAGCTGACGGCGAGGATCTCGCAGTTTACGAAGGAGCTCGCGAAGGCGCCGGCCGAGGACCTGAAGGCGCTCCGCATGAAGGAGCGCGAGGGGACCGACGCGCTGCAGAAGCTGAGGCAGCTGTTCGGCGCGCTGGATCACCGGCTGAAGAACAACGAGCGCGCGCGTGACGAGATCAAGGCGAGAGCCGGAAAGCTCGCCGACGCGGAGAAGGCGCTCGTCAACGTCCAGAACCTGTCCGACACCGTCAACGGAAATCTGAACGGCAAGGAGAAGGTCCAGCTCGAGACGTATGTGCAGATGCACTACTTTGACCGCATCCTGGTGAAGGCGAACCGCAGGCTGCTGATCATGACGGACAACCAGTACGAGCTCCGGCGCCGCAGGCACGCGGACAACGCGCGCTCTCAGAGCGGCCTGGACTTAGACGTCCTGGACCACTTCAACGGCAGCGTCCGCAGCGTGAACACCCTGTCCGGCGGCGAGAAGTTCATGGCCTCCCTGTCGCTTGCGCTCGGCCTGAGCGATGAGATCCAGTCCGCGTCCGGCGGAATCAGACTCGAGTCGATGTTCGTCGACGAGGGATTCGGCACGCTCGACGACGAGAGTCTGCAGCAGGCGCTCAAGGCCCTCCAGTCCCTCGCGGAGAGCGATCGCATCGTAGGCATCATCTCCCACGTTTCCCAGCTCGCCGACCAGATCGACCGCCAGATCGTCGTGACCAAGACCCAGACCGGCAGCCACGCTGAAATTGTGCTCGGTTGACAAAGAATACAGCACATGCTTGTGAAATTGGTTTATTGAACCTATATTTTGGTGTATAATTTGTTTCAGTTATCTAGTATTTTACTTACCTGTTGGCCCGGTTGAGATGTCGGTCAGGGGTTGGAATTGTCACTTTAAGTATGGTGACGCCCGCCTCTGGCATGGGCCGCAGGTATCCGTTTGTTGATAGACGCCGCTTTACTATTTTATTTTGTTGGCGATTTGGGTTTCAGGGGGAATAGCATATGCCGATTAAAGTTCCAAATAATTTACCAGCCGTGGAGGCTCTGACGAGGGAGAATGTGTTCGTAATGACGGATTCCCGCGCGATGACGCAGGATATCCGTCCGCTTCATCTGCTTCTTCTGAACCTGATGCCGACCAAGGTTGAGACGGAGACGCAGCTGACGAGACTGCTCGGAAACACCCCGCTGCAGATCGAGCTGGACCTGCTGCAGACGACGACGCATAAGGTCCATGTCGCGAGCCAGGAGCACATGCTCGCCTTCTATAAGACGTTCAGTGAGGTGAAGGACCAGTTCTACGACGGCATGATCATCACGGGTGCGCCGATCGAGCTGATGGAGTTCGAGGAAGTCGACTACTGGGACGAGCTCTGCGAGATTATGGAATGGACAAAGACACACGTCCACTGCACATTCCACATCTGCTGGGGCGCGCAGGCGGCGCTGTACTACCACTACGGCATCAAGAAGCACGTCCTGCCGGAGAAGCTGTCCGGCGTCTACCGCCACCACCTGGACTATAAGAAGGGAATGCTGTTCCGAGGCTTCGACGACGAGTTCTACGTCCCGCATTCCAGGAACACGACGGTATACCGCGAGGACATCGAGAAGGTTCCGGAGCTGAAGGTCATCGCGAGCTCAGACGAGGCGGGCGTCTTCTGCGTCAAATCCGAGAACGACCGCCAGATCTTTGTCATGGGCCACTCCGAGTACGATAAGGACACGCTGAAGGCGGAGTACGAGCGCGATAAGAAGGCCGGCCTGAACCCTAAGGTCCCGGCGAACTATTTCCCGGACGACGACGACACTAAGGAGCCGATCGTCCGCTGGCGCTCCTGCGCGAACCTGCTGTACTCCAACTGGCTGAACTACTTCGTCTACCAGAGCACGCCGTTCGACATCCATAAGATCCACGAGGAGGATCTGGCAAAGATCATGCCGGAGAAGTCGAACCTCTCGGTCTGCAAGTTCGGCGGCTCTTCGGTAGCGGACGCGGGCCAGTTCCGGAAGGTGAAGGGCATCGTCGATTCAGACCCTGCGCGCCGCTACGTGATCGTATCCGCTCCGGGCAGGCGCTTCAGCGGCGACACCAAGGTCACGGACCTGCTGATCCGAAGCTCAGACGCGCCGCACCTTCTCGTCAACAACATGAAAGAGATCGAGCAGCGGTTCCGGCAGATTGCGGATGAGTTAGGTGTCGACTTTGACGCGGAAGGACAGGTCGAGCAGATCAAGAAGACGTTCAAGGCGGGCGCGGGCATCCAGTACCTGAAGAGCAGGGGCGAGTACCTCTGCGCCAAGCTGATGGCCGCCTACCTCGGCTATGACTTCGTGGATTCCGCGGAGATGATCGTGTTCGACTACGACGGAAAGCTGAATGCGGAGGAGACGGACAAGAGGATCCGCGAGGAGCTCAAAGGCCACGACCGCGCGGTCATCCCCGGCTTCTACGGCGCCTACGCGAACGGCGTCACGCACACGTTCTCCAGGGGCGGTTCGGACATCACGGGATCCCTGGTCGCCGCCGCGGTCGGTGCGGACATCTACGAGAACTGGACGGACGTCCCGGGCCTCCTGATGGCAGACCCTCGCATCGTCGACAGCCCGCTCGCCGTCCCGGTCATCACATACAAGGAGCTGCGCTCGCTGTCCCTGATGGGCGCCGAGGTCCTGCACGAGGACGCGGTCTACCCGGTCAGAAAGCGCGGAATTCCAATCAACATCAAGAGCACCAACGAGCCTGAAGAGGCGGGCACGCTGATCGTCAGCAAGGCCTCCTACTACAAGCAGATCCTCGACATCTCCGGCATCTCCAGCAAGAAGGGCTACGCGGTCATCACGATCACGCGCGAGAAGCTGAACGAGGACCCGCAGTTCCAGGTGAAGCTCGCGGACGTCCTGACCGAGCTGAAGATCAAGGTCGAGAAGCGCAGCACGGGCGTCGATTCCGTCGAGCTCGTGGTCGAGGAGAAGACCCTCCGCGGCAAGGAAGACCGCCTGAAGGCCGTCCTCGCTGAGAAGACGGGTGCCTCCTCCGTCGAGACCAGAAGCGGCCTCGCGCTGCTCGCGGTCGTCGGCCGCAAGATCCAGGCGGCCCCTGGCATCAGCGTCAAGCTGTTCGAGGCCCTCTCCCGCGAGAAGATCAACATCCGCTTCATTGACTACGGCAGCGACAGCATCAGCATGACTGTCGGCATCGACGACGACCGCTACGCCGAGGCCATCCGCGCCGTCTACCGCGAGTTTACGACGCGGGTGTCGACGCCGGTGGAGGATTAGCTGCGCAGACCGCACGTGGCTGCAAGGCTTGAGGCTGCAGGGGTCCGCGGGATAAGGCCGGTCGGTCGGATCCTATAAATTATAGGAAGGGATCCGACGGACCGCGCGAGGCGCTGAAAACAGTGGGGAAGGCGGCGCGCTGCGGAAAACCAGCGGATATGCGGCTTAGCAGATATCATATATAATGAAGAAAAATCCCGGCAGCAGCAGGTTGAGCTTTTGCCGGGATTTTTGTGTGATTGTGTGGGCGGCGCGCCGCGGCGCCCGAATGAACGCCTGGACGTGAGACGGTGCGCGTGTACAGAATACTTCAGAAAACGCGTTGGAATCAGCGGCTTTACGAATATCGACCACGCGCACCGGACGGTGAAGGGGGCCGATTGGGATGAAGGCATGAAAGACGGCATGAAATTAGGAAAAAACGGGGGTAACCAGCCGATTTCCCAGGTCATTTCAGAAAGTTGGGAAATCGGAACATAAAACTTCAAATTCCTAAATCGTCTGCAATGGATGATGGAATCCGTATACCCTACCGGGGTATACGGATTCCATCATTATCGGTAAGGAATCGGATCGCCGCCGCCGCTGCTGAAAAATGCATGACGAAATGAATACGTTGTGAGGCGAATTGCACGGAACGTCCAGAATGACGGCGGCGGTGCAGTCAATTGCGGCGGGCACACTGGTCAAATTGATGATCGTGCTCTGCCCGTGGCGAGGAAGGCGCCCGCCGGCGCGCCGTGGAGTTGGGAAATACAGGATTTTGGCGCCGTTTTCCCTAACTTTTTTTGAGTCGTTGGGAAAACGGCACCCGAACAGGCGAAATTCCTAACGGCGGCGCACTATACCCCGTTGATCCGGCCGGCGTGATCGCAGTTGCGGCGCTGTCTATTCCTCATTGCCCGGGAAGTTCGGGATGTGGTCGAAGCTGCCCTGGAGCTCGGCGTCGGTCGGGATGGTGTCGGTCATCGTGCCGTCGTTGAACTGCTGGTAGGCGGTCATGTCGAAGTAGCCGGTGCCGGTCAGGCCGAAGAGGATGGTCTTCTTCTCGCCGGTTTCCTTGCACTTGAGGGCCTGGTCGATCGCGCCCTTGATCGCGTGGCTGGATTCCGGGGCCGGGAGCAGGCCTTCGGTTCTGGCGAAGAACTCGGCGGCCTTGAAGACTTCCGTCTGCTCGTAGGCGACGGCGTCGAAGAGGCCCTCGTGGTAGAGCTCGGAGAGGATGCCGCTGATGCCGTGGTAGCGGAGGCCGCCGGCGTGGTTCTTGGACGGGATGAAGCCGCTGCCGAGGGTGTACATCTTCGCGAGCGGGGTGACGCGGCCGGTGTCGCAGAAGTCGTAGCGGAACTCGCCGCGTGTGAAGCTCGGGCAGGACTTTGGCTCGACGCCGATGAACTGGTAATCTGCCTTGCCGGTCAGCTTCTCGCCCATGAACGGAGCGATCAGGCCGCCAAAGTTGGAGCCGCCTCCGCAGCAGCCGATGATGATGTCAGGCTTGATGCCGTATTTGTCCAGGGCTGTCTTGCACTCGAGGCCGATGACGCTCTGGTGCAGCAGAACCTGGTTCAGCACGCTGCCGAGCACGTAGCGGTAGCCAGGGTTCTTCACCGCGACCTCGACGGCCTCGGAAATCGCGCATCCCAGCGATCCGCCTGTTCCTGGGTGCTCTTTCAGAATTTGTCTGCCGACCTCCGTCGTGTCGGAAGGGGAAGGCGTGACCTGGCCGCCGTAGACGCGCATGACCTCTCTTCTGTAGACTTTCTGCTCGTAGGAGGTCTTGACCATGAAGACCTTGCAGTCGAGGCCGAAGTGTGCGCAGGCCATCGAGAGCGCCGTGCCCCACTGGCCGGCACCGGTCTCGGTCGTGACGCCCTTCAGGCCCTGCTGCTTGGCGTAGTACGCCTGCGCGATCGCGGAGTTCAGCTTGTGGCTGCCGCTCGTGTTGTTGCCCTCGAACTTGTAGTAGATCTCGGCCGGCGTGTCCAGCGCCTTCTCCAGCTGGTAGGCGCGGATCAGCGGGGCAGGGCGGTAGGTCTTGTAATACTCCCTGACCTCGTCCGGGATCTTGACGAGGCGCGTGTCGTCGTCCAGCTCCTGCTTCGCGAGCTCGGTGCAGAAGATCGGCTCCAGGTCCTCGACGTGGAGCGGCTTGTGCGTCTTAGGGTCCAGCAGCGGGGCCGGCTTGGTCGGCATGTCCGCGCGCAGGTTGTAGTAGTATTCAGGGATCTCGTCTTCCGTCAGGTAAATGCGGTTAGGAATCTGCTTAGTCATTGTCTTTGTCCTCCAATAATTGAAATCGTCTTCATTTCCGGTTGAAACGGTTACATATAATGGTTTTGGCTGGGCAAAGAGCAAACTTTCCCAAGAAAAAAACTCCCGCCGCAGCATATCAAAATGCTGGGACAGGAGAATAATGATCTCTTGCGGTGCCACCCGGCTTGACGCGTATCCGCGTCCTCTTAACGCATACCATCATATGCTGCATTTGGTTACGAAGTTTAATCTCCGTCTCACCTACTTGGCCGCGGCGGCTGTGATCAGCCCGCCGAACCTGCCGTTCGGATCGCCCTCAGAAGCCCATTCTGCAAGACCTGTATCTGCTGCCATCGCACCATCGGCAGCTCTCTGGAAGACCAGCATTCCTGCGTACTTACTCTTCATCATCGGTTTTAATTCAGTATCTTTAACTGATGAACCCATTCTAGCATCGTGAAATATGTTTGTCAACACAAAAAATCAAAAATACTTTGTCCAATCCTACAAACAATGTGGTCGGAATCTATGGCATAATCTATGACAGAGTTGCGACAAAAGACAAGCGCTGACTGTGGAAGCAGCCTGCGCCTGATGGTATAATAGAGGCATTAAAAATTGAGACATTTGCAGGTGCGCCTGCGGAGAAAGGATATTGTCATGACAGAGTACTACGATAAGAACTTTGACCCTAAGACCGTGAAGGACGAGATCGTCGCATGGATCAGGGACTTCTTCGAGAAAAACGGCAGGGACTGCAAGGCCGTCGTCGCGATCAGCGGAGGCAAGGACAGCTCCGTCGCCGCCGCGCTTTGCTGCGAGGCGCTGGGCAAGGATCGCGTCTACGGCGTTCTGCTCCCGAACGGCGTGCAGAAGGACATCGACGCGTCGATGAAGCTCGTCAACCACCTCGGCATCGCCTACAGCACGATCAACATCCACGCGGCGTTCCAGGGCGTCGTCGACGAGATGAAGGCCGCCGGCCTCGACGTCACCGAGCAGATGACGACCAACCTGCCGCCGCGCCTGCGCATGGCCACGACCTACGCCGTCTCCCAGACCATGAACGGCCGCGTCGCGAACACCTGCAACCTCTCCGAGGACTGGGTCGGCTATGCGACCAGATACGGCGACGGCGCCGGCGACTTCTCCCCGCTGTCCCACCTGACTGTCCAGGAAGTCCGCGCAATCGGCGACGTCCTGGGCCTGCCGCACGAGCTCGTCTACAAGGTTCCGATCGACGGCCTGACCCCGCTGACCGACGAGGAGAAGCTCGGCTTCACCTACGACGTCCTCGACCGCTACATCCGCACCGGCGTCTGCGACGACCCTGTGACAAAGGCGAACATCGACCAGAAGCACCGCGCCAACTTGTTCAAGCTGCGGCTGATGCCGTCGTTCGAGTACGATGGGCCGACGTTGGCGGAGTAAACACGTGTGCCCGAAGCTCGCGGAATGCGGACAACGGCAGCTCCCGGAGAAACACAGGCACCCGAAGCGCGCTAGGTCCTCGTAACAGACAATTTTATACTCAGAACTCAAGGGATTTCGGGAGTTGCACTAACAGGAGTGCAACTCCAACGAAATCCCGTTTTCGTTCTTCGTAAAATTGTACCTGTTACTGCGGAGTCGCTTGCTTCGGGTGCCTGTGTTTTGGGAGCTTTACATGTCCGATAGTCGCGAGCTGAGGGTGCCCGTGTTTTTGGATTTTTAATTGGCGGGGGATCGTGATTGGTCGCGGCGGTAAGGGAGTGCGAGTCTGTGTGCGAGCTTTATGTGAGGCGGGGGATTGCGATTGGTCGTAGCTGGAAGGTTGGCTGGCGCTGTATGAGGGAAGAGGTAGGATTTCGGCGTAAAATTGTAGCAGTCGCTGCGAAATCGTTCGCGGAGGGCGCCCGTGTTTTGGGAGCTTGATATGTCCGTAATTCGATCGCTGGTGGGCCCGTATTTTGCGGGGTTTGTAAGTCCGATAGCAGTGAGCTTCGGGCACCTGTGTTTTGGTATGTCTTGTAAGGCGAAGCCAGTGAGCTGAGGGCGCCTGTGTTTTTGGATTTTTGTTTGGCGGGGGATCGTGATTGGTCGAGGCGGTAAGGAGGTCGGGGAGAAAACACGGGGTACCCGAAGCGCGCTAGGTCCTCGTAACAGACAATTCTATACTCAGAACTCAAGGGATTTCGGGAGCTGCACTAAAAAGAGTGCAACTCCAACGAAATCCCGTTTTCGTTCTTCGTTGAATTGTATCTGTTACTGCGGAATCGCTTGCTTCGGGCTCCCGTGTTTTGGTATTTTTGGTTGGCGGGGGATTGCGATCGGGCGCGGCGGTAATGGGTATCGGGGATAAGTGCGAGATGTTCGGCGGGGAGCTGTGCCCGCTGGCGCGGGGCAGAGATATGGGAGTAAGCAGCGCGCCAAAGGCGCGAGTTCTTTGATCTTCTAAGAAGGTTGCCACCGGACGGCGCGGGGCTTATCCAGTGGCTTTTATTATATTTATGGTAGGAACGCGGTCTCCGGGTGTCGACCGCGTTCCAGGGATTGTCAAAGTCGGTGGGAGGATTCGATGCTGTCGCAGATGCGGCATCACCGAATCCTCCGATTGTCTTTGCCGCACTTCGTGCGGCAGTGTGGGAGAATGACTCAACCGTATCACTGGCGCGCCCGGTTTCGCATTCTCCTTGATCGAGCGGCCGGCCGCTTTAACTGGGGCTGCGGGCCGGCCGAAGGTCGCCGGTTCCGAGGCGGAGCTCGGAACCGGGATTGCCTCGGGAGGTGGGAGGATGCTCAGCAGGTTTGCTTCGCATCCTCCAATTTTAGTTGCCGCCCGGAGGGCGGCAAGGTTGCCGATTCCTCGGCGGTGCTCGGAACCGGGATTGCAGCCGCGGCGACGGCATGAATGCGGTCGCCGCGGAGATGGTAGAAACAGAATCGCAGGAAGCATTGATTTCCTGCGATTCTGTTTCTACCATTTATGGCCACGCGGCCGGAGGCGGCGTGGCCGAAGGAGGGAATTGGACGTCGCTGCCGCTTTGGCCCAATTCCTTTGATTTTTCGGCACGCCATCCAGATGTAAGCAGCGCGCCGAGGGCGCAGCGGCGCGTGATCGCAGAAATTAGAGCGCCGATGCGATGAACGATAGGAAAACTGAGGGCTCGGCGTGCCCAATAGAAAGAGGTGCGCTGCTGCTGATAACATAAATGCCGTCGCCGCGCCGCCCTCCGGGACACCGGAGTGTTCAAACACAGGGACTGATGGAGGGGGTATACAGTATCCAATGGCGATACAGGCAGGGGTGTTAGGTAATCGCGATTATGCATCGCTAAGATGACAGCCTTTTTGTAATCAGAACCTCTCGTGAGATTTTGTCAAACTGTGAAGATCCCCGCTCTCGGGAATGTTAAAAATTTAATTATGTTATTCTGTGAAGATCCGCGATTTCGGAATGGTTGCGCGCAATCGGATTAACGATAATGAGTATCGTGGTCAGAAATCGCTGTAATGGAATGGTGGTTCTTGACATAGCGCTAATGAATTCTGACAACATGAGATTTGATTAAAGTTGTATTTGGACGTTGATATCACGGGTGCTCTCTGGTCATCAGGACGGAGAGCAGGTGAGGTGTTTACGACATTTTTCTGTACAGATTAGCGTACAATAGTTTATATTATTCGCCTCTGGACGATTTGACAGAAAGTTTTTTGATTTCTTCATAAAACTGATCCTAATTCGGATTGACCGAACGAAAATAGCCGCCCGAGGCCAGTGAGCGCGGAGGCTGGAATTTCGAGGCCGTTTTTTCGGGATAAGTTCGCCGAAAAAACGTCGGTCTCAGCCGAGATGGTAATTACTGGTAACCATCCGGTGAACGATTGCCAATTGGCAGTGCAATAATTACCATTTAATGGTGTATCCGGTATACTTCAAGCTCCCCCCGCGCGCTTTTTTCATTTTTCTATAGCGTGCGGGGGAAACAATCCGAGAGATCCGGCGTCAGCATGAGCGAAGCCGGATCTCTACCTTTGGCCCGCGGCCCAAACCCCCAGTTTCCAAGGGGCCGGCGGGCCGCGCGCCATCCCGGCGCTGAGAGCGCGCGGCGAAAAAAATCAAGAAATCGGACGATTGCGTCAGCGGAGTCCGATTTCCTCATTCGCTATAATCAAAGCGACGCGACAGACCAATGGCGCGTCGCTTCCTTCCCGCGCCGCCGTCGGCTATAATTCAAATTTCTCTCTCAGCCGAACCGCTTGTATACACCGCCGGCTATTTGCAATATATTCTTTCAGGCCGAACTCTCTCGCGCCCAGAGCCAGAAAATGTGGGCGTGAATGGGCGTGGAGCGCAAATATCCAGTATACAACCGGGCGGTCCGTACAGTGAAACAGACAACATGATCTCGGTGACGAAGAGAATCTCGGCTATATTCCACAATCGAATAATAGCCGAGATTCTCTTATTATCAGGCGATTGGACCGTCCGGCAACGCCCTGGCGTCTTCCTAACCACGAAAAATTTGAACTATAGCCGGAAAAAAATTGAAGACACTTCGGCTCACAGGAATAATTAACTTATAACCGGTAGAAATGGTAATTAATGGAAATCGTCGGGCCTATGATTTCCATTTACTGGTGTATCCTGTATACCTCGAGTTCCCCGCGCTCGTTTTCAAGTCTTTTCCGTTATCCTGTCTTCCAGCGCGGGGAAAACATCGAAGGAACTCGGACGAATCCTGGTGAGTCCGAGTTCCTTCCTTTCCTAAAATCGAAGAAGCCGGGAAGCCCTGCGCTGAGCGGCTTCTACCGCATCCCTCATGTACCCTTACTTCTTTCGGCTTGTATTAAAAAACCCGAGTGCTTCCTTGAGAATCTCATTTTCTAGTTCGTTTTCACGGAGTCTAGCCTCTAGTTCCTGAATCTGACGCTCCTTTTCATCAAGAGGGGGCGCTTGGTGTCCACTGCTTACGAAGGCTTGATCACTATGCTCCTTTCTGGCTTTACGCCAATCGGTCAACGTGTAGTAGCTGATCCCGAGTTCGTTCGCGGCAGCTTTCGTACCGATCTCATCGGATAACTTGAGGGCTTGCAACTTGAATTCCTTGTCGTATTTCATACGCATCCACCTTTCTAAGGATAGGATATCATTGCTGAGTGAATTTTGCGACTGCAAGTTAGTGATAATGCTCTGCGATCGCGTTCCGAAATTGTCGGGGTTGTTGGCTGGCTGCGCATATACTTCTTTCATTTCGATCGAAATCTAAAATAGCAAGAAGATCACGGAAATCTTCGTGGATATGGAAGTAAATTCGAAAAATAAGAAGCGCCTTTCACGTCTGATCAACGCAATCTAAAATTGTCAGAAAACTATTGAAGCCGTTTGATGCATATTTGCTATTGGATTGCAAGAAATGCTGTGCGGCGAGTGGAAACTGAACTATAATTCGTATCCTGGAACATGCAGTGTTAGTGCATTTCTTATCAAATGGTCTGGTTGACATCATATGTGATATACTCGATCCCTCGCAGAGGGGTTTTCAATGCAACAGCAGATCATCCGGCGGCAGCGGCGCTTCTTATTTCAAGAGAAACTAAAGATATCCACGAAGATTTTTCAATTCTTCTTGCTTTCTGGACATAATCTTGAAAAGTAAGAAATACTATCGAACAAGTAGGTTTGATAAGATATGAAAGATGGGTGATAAATTGCGCTTGTTTATATTTACGTGCAGTATCTTGTATACCTGGTTTATCATCCAGTATTCTCCATCCGCGCCCGCCCGCGGCTTGTACCGCAAAAAGGCCAACCCCGCCTGTTCCTGTTCAAAAACAAAATTTATTTCTGAAATCTGTACACATCACCAATTTTTCCGCCCAATCGCACAACTGGGAATCACAGAAGTTCGAATATTTACGCTTGTGGGCTGCAGGCGGGCTGGGGAGCGGGGTGCGGGCGGTTGACAGGAAAATATCATGCGTCTATCATAGATCTTGGTTATCTCTGCGATAAAATTTACGTATGCATATGTATACGGGATTATGCACACAAAGGACGCAGAAATACAATCTTGAACGAATTTGTTTTATGTATGGTTATGCATGGAGAGAACGGTCCATGCAGGAGGAAAAACGGATGAAAACGAGGAAAATTGCAATTATCGGCGTCGGCCACGTCGGCGCACATGTGCTGAGCGCACTGGTCACACAGGGAATCGCGGACGAGATCGTCCTGATCGACTCCAACCCTAAGAAGTCGGCATGCGAGTGCCAGGACATCAAGGACTCCATCCCTTACATGCCGCATCGCGTAAGGGTTTCGGTAGGCGACTATCCGGATCTGAAGGACTGCGACGTCATCGTCAATGCGAGCGGAAAGATCACGATCCTGTCCGAGACGCACGACCGTGTGGAAGAGATGAAATTCACCGTTCCGGTGGCTAAGGGCTTCATCCCGAAGGTCAAGGCTTCCGGCTTCAACGGCATTTTCCTGAACATCAGCAACCCGTGCGACATCGTCACGGCGGAGATCGCGAAGGGACTTGGACTGCCTAAGGGCCACGTCTTCGGAACGGGCACAGGCCTGGATTCCGCGCGCCTGGTCTCCCACCTGGCAGAGTACACGGGAATCGACCACAAGTCCATCACCGCTTACATGATCGGCGAGCACGGCGCGCAGCAGTTTGCTCCGTGGTCCCAGGTTTCCTTTGGCTCCCACAAGCTGTCCGAGCTGGCGGGAAAGGACAAGCGCTTCCAGTTCAGCGGCGAGGAGATGATCAAGGCGACCATCGACGGCGCATGGACTGTATTTGACGGCAAAGACTGCACCGAGTACGCAATCGCCGCCACCGCTGCACGCATCATCCGTGCGGTCCTGCACGACGAGAAGGTCATCATGCCGGTCAGCGCACCGCTCGACGGTGAGTACGGCGAGCACGACGTATTCGCAGGCATCCCGGCCATCATCGGCAAAGACGGCTGCGAGGAAGTCATCACCATGGACCTGACGGACGAGGAGCTCGCACACTTCCACGAGTGCTGCGAGGGAATCCGCGGCAACATCAAGATCGCCGACGAGATGTAATCCGCACCCGACAATCCGCGGAGTTTACCATCTCAATTTAACATTGCTTCATAGAGATCAACCGGGCCTTTCCTGGAAACCATTGCGTTTTCCGGGCAGGGCCCGTTCTCTTTGCGATGCGTTTGTTTTGTCCCCGGACAAAGTCGGGACGGACGGGAAGACGATTCCGAGAGGAAAATTTTTTGATGGAAAACGGGCGGGGAGGACACTGGATCTTGTGCTAGAATAGTGTACATAGTCTGCGCCGGAACAAGCACAGAAATATACTATAACATTGAAAAATAACGCAAATGACAGGAAACAACGGTCATAAAGGAGGATGGAAGATGTCTTTACATATCGCAGTTTCAGAAAAGGCGAAGGTCGCACAGACGGTGCTGATGCCGGGCGACCCGCTGCGCGCGCAGTTCATCGCGGAGAATTACCTGGATAACCCGGTCCGCTACTCGGAGATCCGCAACATGTACGGCTACTCGGGCACGTATAAGGGCGTGCCGGTGTCGGTGCAGGGGAGCGGCATGGGCATGCCGTCGATGGGAATTTACTCGTGGGAGCTGTTCGACCAGCACGGCGTCGAGAATATCATCCGCGTCGGCACGATGGGCTGCTTCAATCCGGAGATCCATGTCGGCGACACGGTCCTGGCGCTCGCGACTTCGACCGATTCCAGCTACATGAACACCTTTCACGTCGACGGGCAGTACTCGCCGAGCTGCAGCTACGGGCTTTTGACTGCGGCGCAGGAGGCATCTAAGGAGACGGGCATCAAGGTCAACGCCGGCAACGTCCTCTCGAGCGACCACTTCTACGAGGCGGAGGAAGACTGGTGGAAAAACTGGCAGCGCATGGGCGTGATCGGCGTCGAGATGGAGACCGCGGCCCTGTATTCCAACGCGGCGTTCCTCGGAAAGAACGCGCTCGCGATCTTCACGGTCAGCGACCACTTCGTCCTCGACGAGTGGGCGACCGCGGAGGAGCGCCAGACGCAGTTCACCGACATGATGAAGCTCGCGCTCGAGACGGCGGTCAGACTCTAAGCTCACTGCCGACGCCGCGTCTCAACTTTGCCGCGAGAAAAAAGGAGAAATGTAACAAAATATTTTGAGTATAAATAAAGAAAGAGAAAATAAAACGGACGACAATCAGAAGCGGCTCTGGACGAGGCTGCCGGCGGTGTTCGGCGGGGCGTTCGTCAGCTGCTTTCTCTGGGGGAGTGCGTTCCCGTGCATCAAGGTCGGGTACGCGCTTTTTCGGGTGGAGGCGGCGGACACGGCGTCGCAGATGCTGTTCGCGGGGCTGAGGTTCATGCTCGCGGGGGTTCTCGTGATTCTGTTCATGAGCCTGCTCGAGCGGAGGCCGCTGCGCCCTAAGCGCGAGTCGGCGGGCAGCGTCGTCGTGCTGGCGCTCCTGCAGACGGCGGGGCAGTACTTCTTCTTCTACATCGGCCTCGCACACGCGAGCGGCGTCAACGCCTCGATCATTACAGGCTCGGGGACGTTCATCACGATTTTGATCGCGGTCTTTCTGTTCAGGACGGAGAGGATGACGGTGCGAAAGATTCTGGGGACTCTGGTCGGGTTCGCGGGCGTGCTGCTCGTAGAGGTTCAAGGCGGGGCGGGGATCAGCATCCACTTCTCGCTTCTCGGGGAGGGCTGCATCCTGCTCTCCGCGGTGATGGCGGCGTTCTCGTCCTCGTTCATCAAGCGTGCCGGCCGGAACGAGGATCCCGCCGCGCTCTCGGGCTACCAGTTCGTGATCGGCGGCGTGATGCTGACCGCGGTCGGAATCCTGGGCGGCGGCAGCCTCACGATGCCGGAGCAGGCGTGGAAGGGCGTGCTCCTCCTGCTCTACATGGCGCTGATCTCGGCCGCCGCGTACACGATCTGGAGCAACCTCCTCAAGTATAACCCGGTCAGCCGCGTCGCGGTGTTCGGGTTCATGAATCCGGTCATCGGCGTGCTGCTCTCGGCTCTCGTCCTCGGCGAGGCGCGGCAGGCGTTCCGCCTCGCGTCGCTCGGCGCACTCGCGCTGGTCTCCGCGGGCATCGTCATCGTCAATTACCGGGGGAACGCGCGGATGACCGGAGGATCGAACCATAAGCCTGGAGCGGAGAATCAAGCTGCGCTATTCTACGATCAGAGGCTCACGCACGCTCGGATACTGTATACACGCGTTTTAGAGGGGACAGTAATCGAGCTGGTTTTAGGCATAAGATAGACGTGATATTAATATAATGTATTAGTATGAAAATAAAATACGGGCGAAAAAAAAAGAACCGATGGGAGACACAACCATCGGTTCGCCGCTTAAATAAGCATGTGCACCCCAGCAGGTGCACTTGTGGGGACGGGTGAGATTTTACTTTCCTGCTTTAGCGTTGTTCAGCTTTCTCGTGATCTGGGATACGTGTCTGCTTGCTGCCTGCTTGGAGATGACGTGCTTGGTAGCAGCCTTGTTCAGCTGCTTCTCAACTGCAGTTCTCTTCGCCTCAGCAGTCTCCAGGTCCTTGGCAGCGATTGCTGCGTCGAATTTCTTGGTGACAGCCTTCAGCGCGTCCTTGATTACTCTGTTCTGAGCAGTCTTCTTTGCAGTAACTTTTACTCTCTTCTTTGCGGATTTGATGTTAGCCATGTTTACCCCCACTACTAAAATATAGCATTAAAAATTTAAATACGCAGAATGTAATATACCACGTTTTTCCAGAATTTACAAGCGAAATATGAAAAGAGGAGGCGGTTTCCGCGGGATTAGGCGCGCGGGCGGCGTGTTCGCCGCCGCCCGGGGAGGATGGGTGCGTGAGGCCGGGGCGGCGGAAAGATTTCTGCGCGGGCGGAGCAGCGTGACGCGCGCGCGGATGGGGAAACTAAGGGAGCCGGCGCGCCGCAGGGATTGCGGATATGCATCAGGGCAGGCGGTGGCTTGAGGAGTGGCTTTTGTCGGAAGAATGGGTGCAGGGTTACGGAAAGTTATGGTAGAATAGAACAGATATCCTGGAGAGAGAAGGAGAATTTTGCATGAAAGATAATGATTATCAGAAATATATCCGTAATTTCAGCATCATCGCGCACATCGACCACGGCAAGTCGACGCTGGCGGACCGCATGATCGAGATGACGGGGCTGGTCGCGGAGCGTGACATGAAGGAGCAGCTCCTGGACAACATGGACTTAGAGCGCGAGCGCGGAATCACGATCAAGCTGCAGACGACGCGCCTGGTATACAAGGCCAAGGACGGGCAGGAGTACATCTTCAACCTGATCGACACGCCGGGACACGTGGACTTCAACTACGAGGTCAGCCGCAGCCTGGCGGCGTGTGAGGGCGCGGTGCTGGTTGTCGACGCGACGCAGGGCGTGGAGGCCCAGACGATGGGAAACGTCTACCTCGCGATGAACGAGGACCTGGAGATTCTGCCGTGTCTGAATAAGATGGACCTGGCGAGCGCCAGACCGGAGGAGTCACGCGAGGAGATCGAGGAAATGATCGGGATCGATGCGGAGAATGCGCCGGAGGTTTCTGCCAAGACGGGCATGGGCGTCGGTGACCTGCTCGAGAAGATCGTCACGGACATCCCTGCACCGACCGGCGACGTGGACGCCCCGCTGAAGGCCCTGATCTTCGACTCCGTGTACGACAACTATAAGGGGGTCGTGATCTTTGTGCGCCTGTTCGACGGCCAGGTCAAGGTCGGCGACACGATCCGCCTGATGGCGGCAAAGGCGAACTACGAAGTCACAGAAGTCGGCGTGATGGCTCCCGGACACGTGCCGGCCAAGTTCCTGCGCGCCGGGGACGTAGGCTACATCTGCGCGGCGATCAAGCAGGTGCGCGACGCCCGCGTCGGAGACACGGTCACGCTCGCGAACAACCCGACCAAGGAGATCCTGCCGGGCTACAAGAAGGTCCAGCCGATGGTCTTCTCCGGAATCTACCCGGCCGAGGGCGAGAAGTACGAGTCGGTCAAAGAGGCGCTGGAGCGTCTCCAGGTCAACGACGCCGCCCTGATGTTCGAGCCGGAGACTTCCGCCGCGCTGGGATTCGGATTCCGCGCCGGATTCCTGGGACTGCTGCACATGGAGGTCATCGTCGAGCGCCTGGAGAGGGAGTTCAACCTCGACATCATCACGACCTCGCCGAGCGTTGTATATAAGGTCGTCCTGACCGACGGTTCGGTCAAGATGATCCAGAACCCGACCAACCTGCCGGACCCGTCGGAGATCAGCCACATCGAGGAGCCGATCGTCAAGGCGGACATCATGCTGCCTAAGACGTACGTCGGCGCGATCATGGAGCTTTGCCAGAAGCGCCGCGGCGTGATGATGGGCATGGACTACATCACGACGGACCGTGTGGCGCTCCACTACGAGCTGCCGCTGAACGAGGTCATCTACGACTTCTTCGACGCGCTGAAGTCGATGACCAAGGGCTACGGCTCGCTGGACTACGAGTTCGTCCGCTACGAGCGCTCCGACCTCGTGAAGATGGACATCCTGCTGAATAAGAACGTCGTCGACGCGTTCTCGATGATCGTCCACCGCTCGGAGGCGTACAACCGCGCACGGTTCGTCTGCAAGAAGCTGAAGGAGGTCATCCCGATGCACCAGTTCGAGGTGCCGATCCAGGCTGCCGTCGGACAGAAGGTCATCGCGCGTGAGACCGTCCGCGCTTACCGAAAGGACGTCATCGCGAAGTGCTACGGCGGCGACATCTCCAGAAAGAAGAAGCTGCTGGAGAAGCAGAAGGAAGGCAAGAAGCGCATGCAGCAGTTCGGCAAGGTCGAGGTGCCGCAGGAGGCGTTCACCGCCGTGCTGAAGTACGATGACGATAAATAGATATGAAAGAAAACAGAAAAGAAGTTAATAAATTGGAAACCAATAAATCGGACGGACGGCCTGCGCAGAGCGAGCGCAGGCCGCTCGGCATCTATGTGCACATCCCGTTTTGTCTGCAGCGCTGCCGGTACTGCGGATTCTACTCGCAGGCGGTGGGCGGGGACTCATCTGCAGCGCAGAAGGAGGCGGCGTACACGGACCGCCTGATCGCGGAGCTGCTCGGAAAGGGCAGTGAAATTGGTAAAGATTACCAGGCGAACACGCTGTTCATCGGCGGCGGCACGCCGAGCATCCTGCCCCCCGGAATACATCGAGCGGATTATTGAAGCGGTGCGGGAAGGTTTTTGTCTGACGGACGGCGCGGAGGTCACGATGGAGGCGAACCCGGGGACGCTGTCGCTTGCGATGCTGAAGAGGCTCAGGGCGGCGGGCGTGAACCGGCTGTCGATCGGGCTGCAGTCGTTCGACGACGGGATTCTGAAGGCGATGGGGCGCGTGCACACGGCGGAAGTGTTCCTTGAGAGCTACCAAATGGCGCGGGAGGCCGGATTCACGAATATCAACATCGACCTGATGTTCGACTTCCCGGGGCAGACGATGGCGCAGTGGGAGGACACGCTGAGGCGTGCCGTCGAGCTTAAGCCGGAGCACCTGTCGTTCTACGGGCTTCAGATCGAGGAGGGGACGCCGCTCTACGAGGACTACCGGATGGAGCGAATCCCGGAGCTGGACGAACAGAAGGACGCGGCGATGTACTTCCGCGCGCTGGACGTCTTGAAGGAAGCGGGGTACCACCACTATGAGATCTCGAACGCCGCGCTTCCGGGTTACGAGTGCCGGCACAACCTGAAGTACTGGCGCTTCCAGGATTACCTGGGCGTCGGCGCGTCCGCGAGCAGCTTTATCAATGGCGTGCGGACGACCGAGTACCCGTATGAGGAGCACCACGTGAACTCGTACGAGGACAGCTGCGGGGAGTACGTGTTCACGGCGCTCAGGACCGACACCGGCGTGGTGCTGGGCGACTTCCGCAGGCAGTTCGGGAGGGACCTCTGGGACGTGTTCGCGGACAGGCGTGAGGAATTCGACGAGTATCTTAAGCGCGGGCTCGCGCGCGAGGAGGACGGGCGCCTGTTCCTGACGCGGGAGGGGATCCCGGTGTCGAATGAGATTATGGCGATTTTTGTGTAGCGGCGCGGCAGGCGGCAGGGCAGTCTGGTGTGAAGTTCCGGGGCGGCTTTGTCGAATCTTCACCAATTCACCGGGTGACCTCCATTGTACCGCCCGCGCGCCGTCAAACGCCGGAGAAAACCGCAGAAATATCCCGATTTCCGGAAAAAGTTGTGGAAATGGCTGTTGACATTCCCCCTCAATGGGGGTACATTATATATAGCAGTTAGCACTCTAAAAGTTGAGTGCTAACAACTAAAGGGGAGATGAGATATGAAGCTGACAGAAAGAAAATTAAAGATCCTGCAGCAGATTATCGGCGACTACGTCAGGACTGCAGAGCCTGTCGGTTCGCGGACCCTTTCTAAGGAGTTTAACAATGCATTCAGCTCGGCGACGATCCGAAATGAGATGAGTGACCTGGAAGAGATGGGTTACCTGACTCACCCGCACACTTCAGCAGGCAGGGTTCCGTTGGACAAGGCGTATCGCTGGTATGTGAACAACTCGATGGGGAAGGTTGAGATACCGCAGGAATCACAGAAGATCATCAGGGATACCCTGCACAGTGATATTGATGAACTTGATAAGACCATTCAGAGAGCGGCGGATCTGCTTTCGGAAATCACCAACCTGGCGGCGTTCGCGCTGAGCCCGGTTCAGGATGAGGACCGTCTGAAGTTCGTGGACTTTCTGCCTGTCGACGACCACTCGATCATCTTGATGACGGTGGCGGAGAGCGGAAAATCCTCCAACGACCTGATCCGCGTGAACAGCCCGGTTTCCGACGAGGTGCTGCGTGTGCTCAGCAAGTCGCTGACGTACACCTACCGGGGACGCAGGCTGACCGACTTCCTGAAGGACGACATCATCTCTGAGTTTCAGGATGATCTCGCGGCCATGAGTCCGCTGGCGAGAAACGTCATGCCGAACTTCATGCACACGATGGAGAACCTCCTGAACGTCAGATTTTACATGGATGGTCTGAGCAACATCTTTGACCAGCCTGAATACAGTGACCTGAAGCGTGCCAAGAGCTTTATCGCCCTGTTCGACAATAAGGACGAGCTCGTGAAGACGCTGATGGACAGAGACAACGGCATGGTCGTGACGATCGGTGACGAGAACACCGGCGAGGACCTGAAGGATTGTTCCCTGATCACGGCAACTTACCATGTGAACGGGCGTTTCGCCGGCAAGATCGGCGTCATCGGCCCGACGAGGATGAAATACGATGAAATTACATCGATTGTCCAGTACCTAACGGACAATCTCAATGATGCATTTAAGATAGGTGGAGGCGGTGAAAAGAACAACAATGGATGAACAGAAAATGAACGGCGGACAGGAGCAGGATCTGAAGCAGGAAGCGGAGGATCAGGCTTGCAGCCCGTCAGAGGAGCCGCAGACAAAGGACGAAGCGAACGCAGACAAGGGGTCTGATGAGACCAGCCAGGACGCGGGAGCGGAAGCCGGCGCGGAGAAGAAAGAAGACAGTGCCGATGCTGCTGAGAGCGATTCCGACAAGGACAGCGATCAGGGCAAAGAGAGCACGGAGGAAGATCAGAACGACAAGTACGTTCGCCTGATGGCAGACTTCCAGAACTACAAGCGCAGGGTCGAGAAGGAGAAATCCGAGATCTACGACTACGCGAACGAGAAGATTCTGAGCGAGCTGCTGACGGTCCTGGACAACTTTGAGCGTGCGCTCGCGCAGGAATGCGCGGACGAGGCGTTCGGGAAGGGCATGGAGATGATCTTCAAGCAGTTCCGCGAGGTCCTGGAGAAATCCGGTCTCGAGGAAATCGAGGCGCAGGGTAAGGACTTTGATCCGAACTTCCACCACGCGGTCATGAACGACAGCAACGAGGACTACGCATCGGGCCAGGTGACCGGCGTCCTGCAGAAGGGATACACGCTGCACGGCAAGGTCGTCCGTCCGGCGATGGTCAAGGTCAATCAGTAGCGAGACCTGCTGAAATGCTGATCGGCTGAACATGCTGATCCGCAGGACATCAGGCGGGGATTATCCCCTGACAAGGTACTGTTTTGTCTTTGTCAAAAAATAAACGTAAGCCCGGCCGAAAGGCCTGACGATAAGCAGAGCGCCCGCCAAGCGCGGAAGCGGCTGCAGACAGGGTATTGGAAAGAGATACACATCGAAAAACAAGGAGGACATTCATCATGTCGAAGGTAATCGGAATAGATTTAGGAACTACGAACAGCTGCGTGGCAGTACTGGAAGGCGGAGAGCCGACGGTCATCACGAACGCAGAGGGTAACAGAACGACACCGTCCGTCGTTGGATTCACCAAGAACGGAGAGAGACTCGTCGGAGAGACGGCTAAGCGCCAGGCGGTCACGAACCCGGACAGAACCATTGCGTCCATCAAGAGACACATGGGTGAGGACTTCAAGGTCACGATCGACGGAAAAGACTACACACCGCAGGACATCTCCGCGATGATCCTGACCAAGCTGAAGAACGACGCGGAAGCATACCTGGGCGAGAAGATCACGGAAGCGGTCATCACCGTACCGGCTTACTTCTCTGACGCGCAGAAGCAGGCAACCAAGGATGCCGGAAGAATCGCAGGACTCGATGTCAAGAGAATCATCAACGAGCCGACCGCAGCTTCCCTGGCATACGGACTCGATAAGGAAACCGGATCCCAGAAGATCCTGGTATACGACCTGGGCGGCGGCACATTCGATGTATCCGTCCTTGAACTGGGCGACGGCGTATTTGAGGTACTGGCGACCAACGGTGATACACACCTGGGTGGCGATGACTTCGATAACGCAGTCATGAACTACATGGCAGACACCTTCTCTCAGGAGCACGGCGTTGACCTGCGCAAGGACAACATGGCGATGCAGAGACTGAAGGAAGCCGCAGAGAAGGCAAAGAAGGAACTGTCCTCCGCACAGACGACGAACATCAACCTGCCGTTCATCACGGTTACTGCTGAGGGACCGCTGCATCTGGACATGGAGCTCACGAGAGCTAAGTTCAACCAGCTGACCGCAGACCTCGTCAACAGAACGATTCCGCCTACACGCAAGGCTCTGCAGGATGCAGGAATCACCGCTTTTGACCTGTCTAAGATCGTCATGGTCGGCGGATCCTCCAGAATCCCGGCAGTTCAGGAAGCTGTTCAGAAGGAAACAGGAAAAGAGCCGTTCAAGGGCATCAACCCAGATGAGTGCGTAGCAATCGGTGCAGCCATCCAGGCCGGCGTACTGACCGGAGAGGTCAACGACGTCCTGCTGCTGGATGTCACCCCGCTGTCCCTGTCCATCGAGACACTGGGAGGAGTTGCGACCAAGCTGATCGAGAGAAACACGACCATCCCGACCAAGAAGAGCCAGATCTTCTCCACCGCTGCGGATAACCAGACGGCAGTAGACATTCACGTCATGCAGGGTGAGCGTGAGATGGCGAGCGACAACATCACGCTGGGAAGATTCCAGCTGACCGGAATCGCACCGGCACCGCGCGGAATCCCGCAGATCGAGGTTACGTTCGACATCGATGCGAACGGCATCGTTCACGTAAGCGCTAAGGACCTGGGAACAGGCAAGGAGCAGGCGATCACGATCACTTCCAGCACGAACCTGTCCGAGGACGAGATCAACAAGAAGGTCAAGGAGGCCGAGCAGTTCGAGGCTGAGGATAAGAAGAGAAAGGAAGCTGTCGAGGAGCAGAACAAGGCAGAGAACATGATCTACCAGTGCGACAGCGTCATCAAGGAAGCCGGAGACAAGATCTCCGAGTCCGATAAGAGCGCCCTGGAGACGGCAAAGAATGAACTGCAGTCTGCACTGAATGCCAACAACCCGGACGACATCAAGGCTAAGGAAGATGCCCTGATGGCTAAGCTGAACGAGGTTTCCACCAAGCTGTACCAGCAGGCAGGACCGCAGCAGGGTCAGCCGGGAGCAGGCGCAGGTGCCGCAGGAGCAGGCCCGAACATGGGCGGAAACGCAGGAGCAGGAAATGCCGGAAACACAGGAAACGGCGGTAACTCCGGAAACGACGACAACGTCGTCGACGCGGACTACACGGTAGTAGACGACGATAAATAAACCGTGCCTGCAGGAACAGGTCCAGTCGGGCCGAAGCGCATGCATGGAAGATGGATAAAAAACAGCAGATGCATCATCAGTCCGACCGAGGAATTCCCGGTCGGACTGATGTGCCATAGGCTGCGAGAAGGTGAGAAGAGGTATGGCAGAAAACAAAAGGGATTATTATGAGGTTCTGGGACTGAAGAAAGGTGCCAGCGAGGAAGAGATCAAGAAGGCTTTCCGTAAGATGGCGCTGAAGTACCATCCGGACCGAAACCCGGGAGATAAATCTGCGGAAGAGAAATTTAAAGAGGTCAACGAAGCTTACACCGTCCTGTCAGACCCGGATAAGAAGAGGAAATACGACCAGTTCGGGTTCGCGGGCGTGGATCCGAATGCGGGATTCGGCGGCGGAGGTGCCGGCGGGTTCGGAGGATTCAACGCCGGTGACTTCGGCGGCTTCAGCGATATTTTCAATGACTTCTTCGGAGGCGGCTTCGGCGGATTCGGAGGCGGCGCCCGTCAGCAGGCGAACGCGCCGAGAAAGGGCGGCGACCTGCAGGAGCGCATGACGATCACGTTTGAAGAGGCCGCGTTCGGCGTCAAGAAGACGATCAGCCTGAATAAGAACGTCACGTGCAAGACGTGCGGCGGATCCGGCGCTGCGCCGGGAACAAGCAAGCACACGTGCTCGCGCTGCAACGGCTCCGGTATGGTCACCCGCGTGCAGAACACGCCTCTGGGTCAGTTCCAGAGCAGCTCTCCGTGTCCGGAGTGCGGCGGAACCGGTCAGGTCATCGACAAACCCTGCCCGGACTGCCACGGAACCGGAAAGGTCAGAAAAAAGATCAAGATCGACGTCAACATTCCTGCCGGCGTGGACAACGACTCCGTCATTCCGATCAGGGGTCAGGGCGAGCCGGGCGAGAACGGCGGACCTGCGGGAGATCTCTACATCATCCTGCGCGTCCAGCCGCATGAACTGTTCAGGCGCACCGGCAACGACATCCGCATCGAGGTGCCGATCACGTTCGAGCAGGCCGCTCTGGGCGCCGACATCACGGTGCCGACGCTGGACGGCAAGGTCAGCTACCACGTGCCTGCGGGCACGCAGCCTGGCATGATCTTCCGCCTGAAGGGAAAGGGCGTCAAGAGCCTCCGCTCCGGCCGCATGGGCGACATGCTCGTCACCGTCAACCTGGAGGTGCCGACCAAGCTCAGCGCCGCCCAGAAGAAGGCCATCAAAGACATGGACAAGAAGCTGACCGACAGCTGCTACAAGAAGAAGGGCAGCTTCACCGAGAAGGTCAAGCAGTTCTTCAGTTGAAACTAACAGAACGAGGCGGCCGCGGCCGGACGAGGCGAGCCAGACGCCGGCCGATTGAGACGGACGGGGCGAGCCTGACATCATCAATGTCTGCGGTGAATGCAACTAGTTCGGAACTTGAAATTGACAGAAAGACTTTTTTAATAATAATGAAGAGAATGGGGCTGTGAAAAAACGCAGCCCCTTTTCATGTGCTGGAACTACGACGGCGAGATCGCTATCGTTCCTCGCTCATTTCGAGAGAGATTCATACCCGGGAAATTAATTACCTGTGTATAATGTACTCTTTTCAGTAGAGTCGTTAATTCTTCAATTTGGTGGAACGCGATTTACGAAATTCCATAATAGCGAAAAACGAGTGCACTTACATAACAGGTTCCGAGAGCTGTTCCATCGTATATATTTGCCATCACCATAATTTGTTATGTTCCAGGGAATTCATCTGCTTTTCGCGGTCTTTTCAGGAAAAATGTCGTCCGCGGCGATCCAACGGAGAGTTAATTTTCGACGTCTGGTACAAATACACATTCAACTTGAGCGCCTATTCACCGGTATGGACACTTACAGGGGATATCAAGATCATATCAGGACCGCTCGCGGACCATTTTTTGCAGCATCAGGTCCATTTTAATTTGTCAGACTACTTCACTCGTTTTCTGGCTGTGAAAAAGTTCCACCAACGCGCTGGAAAATAGGCATTGCTGAAATTCGGAAAAGCCGTTACACCAAACTTTAAGATTTGACTTCTTACTGAAAAACAAAAGTCAATAATGTCCTTCTGAGGGTATTTCAATAGATCTAACCTATATGTACTGTATCCCGGGACCCGCTGATCCGGCCGGCGGAATTCCGTTTGCCGCGGCGACCCCATCAAGCGCGGCGCTCACTCGTAATTTTTCGACGTCATTTCTCGTGTAAGCGGCCGCCGCGCGCCGCGTGTGGATGGACGCGGCGGATGTCCGATAGATAAAATCGATGGATACAATATACGCGGCCCCTCGTTATGCGCCGGCACAATTCCCGCGGCCGACAGCCCGCAATCGCTCGTATTTCCAGAAAAAATCCCAATACTGACTGCAATCGAATTAGAAAAAGTGTATAATGACAATGCATAGACATTTTGATCCGCTTGAACTAGAGGCAGTAGAAGCAAGTGAATAGGAGTATAATCATGGCGAATGATAAATTATTGTTGGACCGCAGACCGGTAGCACCGCTGGGCGTAGTTCCGCTGAAGAGCTGCGAGGATATCGGGAAGCGCGTGGACAACTGGCTGATCGCTTGGCGTAAGGAGAGAGACGAAGAGCATACGAGCAAGGAGGAGGAGCCGGTATACGAGAACGGATCCTACATCGTTGAGATCGACAACCCGCGTTTCGGTTCCGGTGAGGCAAAGGGAGAGATCAAGCGTACGGTCCGCGGACTGGACCTCTATCTGATGGTTGACATTACGAATCACAGCCTGTTTTATGACATTTACGGCGAGCCGAACCACATGTCCCCGGACGATCACTTCTCCGACCTGAAGAGAATCATCGCTGCGGTAGAGGGCAAGGCGCACCGCATCACGGTCATCATGCCGTTCCTGTACGAGGGAAGACAGCACAGAAGAAGTGCGAGAGAATCCCTGGACTGCGCAATCGCGCTGCAGGAGCTCGTCAACATGGGCGTGGATAATATTATTACTTTTGACGCGCACGACCCGAGAGTCCAGAACGCGATTCCGCTGAACGGACTCGAGACGGTCAAGTGCACCTACCAGTTCATCAAGGGAATCTGCAAGCACGTCGACGACCTTCAGTTCGACAACGACCACCTGATGGTCATCAGCCCGGACGAGGGCGGCACGCAGAGAGCCGTATACATGGCATCCGTACTCGGCGTGGAAATGGGAATGTTCTACAAGCGCCGCGACTACAGCAAGGTCGTAGACGGACGCAATCCGATCGTCGCACACGAGTTCATCGGTGCTTCCGTAGAGGGCAAGGACGTCTTCATCGTCGACGACATGATCGCATCAGGCGAGAGCATGATTGACGTTGCTACGGAGCTCAAGAAGCGCGGAGCGCGCAGAATCTTTGTCATCGCTACGTTCGGCCTGTTCACCAAGGGCATGAAGGTATTCGACGACGCCGTCGAGAAGGGCATCATCTACAAGGTCGTCACGACGAATCTGGTTTACCAGTCCGAGGAGCTGCTTTCCCGCGACTACTACATCAGCTGCGGCATGAGCAAGTACATCGCCTACATCATCGACACGCTGAACCACGACGCATCCATCAGCAACCTGCTGGATCCGTACGACCGCATCGACCGCCTAGTTACGAGGTACAAGGAAGAGCACAAGTAGGATCGGCTGACGGTTATCAGAGAAATAATATACAATCAATACATGAGACTAACGCGCCGGGCGCAGCCCGGTGCGAACGGCCGCCGCAGGGGTTCCGATCAGGAAAGCCGCGGCGGTTTTTTTCTATTGCGGCGGGACGCTGGTACGGACGGCCGCTGATGAAGTAAAACGGAGCGGCCTGTGATCAGGTCCCTGTCAAGTAGACACGGGAAAAGTGTAACGGTTTTTTTAGAT
>CAIFEY010000031.1:9678-33428 GCA_903789635.1 uncultured Eubacteriaceae bacterium | reverse complement strand
CATAAGTCAAACATGTGCCTGAAGGAAATTTACACACAAATATGGACTTGACTGCGCGGGCGTGGGGCGCTGAAATCCGGGATACAGCCGGGCGATCTGTGCAGAAAGACAGATAACGTGGTCACGACGATAAGGAGAATCTCGGCTATATTGCAGTATTGGATCATAGCCGAGATTCGGGCGCCCTTGGGCGCCTGGAAGAGGGCGGGGCGCCTGGTGGTCTTCCTGTTGGCGAGAATATATGAAATATAGCCGGAAGAAATCGAAGACACTTCGGCTCGCAGGAAAATTTACGTTATAGCCGGCGAAAATGGTAATAACTGAATGAGCCGAGCCGCTGAAGAGGGTCGCCGGGGAAGTGGACGGCGCTGTGGGGCGATCAAGTGATAATGTATATCAAAAATGCGTGTAAATCCGTGGTCAATACATTTACATGTATAATAGTATGTGATAGAATGCATTCTAGCAACAGGTGGGCATGCCGGGCATTTGAGTTGTCTGAATATATGGAGGACCTGGTAAGATCGAGGGCGGCCCGCGGAAGATTATGTGCGATTGTTAATGGAGGAGAGAAGATGAAAGTGAAGAAGGGCATCAGGGTGTTGCTCTGCGCAGGCGCGGCGGTGACGCTGAAGTATAAGCTCAGCCCGAGCGGGCTGAAGGCTTCTGCGAAGAAGGTCACGTGGACGTCGAATAATAAGAAGATTGTAAGTATTTCCAAGATCAAGGGCGGCAGCGCGGTTGTGACGTTCAAGGGGACGGGCAGCGCGAAGGTGACCGTGAAGTCCAGGCAGAACAGCAGGGCCAAGGTGACTTGGAAATTTAAGATTTTGTCTAAGGAACAGGTGAAGCTGGCGGGCGTGACGATCGAGGCGGGCGACGCGGCGCAGGATGTGCAGGAGACGGTCCAGATTGGGGACACGCTGCATGCGGCGGTCAGTCCGGCGGATGCGACGGCGGCCTACCAATGGTTTGCGGGCAGCACGCCGATCGACGGGGCGACGGCGCCGGACTACAACCTGTCGCGCGAGGATGTCGGGAAGGCGATCTCGGTGCTTGTGACGGGCACGGGCGACTACGCGGGAACCTCAACGTTCGAGTCGACGGCGGCGGTGACGGACCCGGCGGCGGGAGGCAGCGCTTCCACAGGAACGACGACGGTGATCGGCGGAAAGAGGCTGACGCCGCTGCGCGTGACGAATGTGACTAAGGGAACGAATTCCTTCTCGGATGCTGCATATGACAGAGACAGCGGCGTTGTCGCACTGGGGGCGGCGATCGGGGACACCCTGCAGGTGACGTCCAATGTCCCAGCATCCAACTATAATCTGAAGTGGTATGCCTATTCGGACGGCGTGAGTAAGCCGGTCGACCTGTTGCACGTCACAGGTACTGCGGGCAGCTACGTCATTCCGAGCTCAGTCGGACCGATCATTCCATCCGTGATAAAGCCGGGACAGACGGTTGTTTACCCGCTGCTCTACGCGGTTGCGGAAGGCACGGGCGAGTATCAGGGAAGTGTCGCGGTTACGGGATTTATCCTGTCGGGCTCGAGTTCGAGCTCGAGCGTTTCGGCAACGTAAGTAAACGGGTCAACGAGAAGTGTGTTCGGCCGTAAATGACAATGATGCAGATATAATGAATGAAGGAAACCGCGTAAGGTTATCTGCGGTGTTGAATAAAGGAGAAGATATGAACGTTAGGAAGGGCATCCGGCCGCTGCTGGCGGCCGCGCTTGCGGCGCTGCTGGTGATCGCGTTTCTGCCGGCGGCGGGGTACACGTCGCTCGCGGCGTACAAGGCGAGCAAGGTCACGAAGATCACCAAGGCGAACTATAAGAAGAATAAGAATTACACCAAGCCGGTCGGCGCAGCGGTGACGCTGAAGTATAAGCTCAGCCCGAGCAGGCTTACGTCTAAGGCGAAGAAGGTCACGTGGAAGGCGAGCGATAATAACATAGCAAGCATTTCCAATATTAAAAATGGCATCGCGCAGGTCACGTTCCATGCCGTGGGAAGCGTCAAGATCACGGTCAAGTCCAAGCAGAACAGTAAGGTCAAGGCGGCCTGGAAGTTTACAGCGGTTCAGCAGCTGACGGGCGTGACGGTTACGACAAAGGATACCGCGCAGGATGTCTCCAAGTCGGTTCGGATGGGCGACACGCTGATCGCTTCGGTTCAGCCGGCGGACGCGACAGTGAGTTACCAGTGGTACGCGGACGGAACGGCGATCAAGAACGCGACGGCCTCGCACTACAACCCGTCCAAGGCGAACGTCGGGAAGACGCTGACGGTTAAGGCGACGGGCACGGGCCTCTACGCCGGCACGGTCACCTCCGCCGCAACTGCTGCGGTGACGAGGACGTACGCGCAGAGCACAGGCTCCGGCGACGTGACCATCGATCAGAGCCCTGAGAAGCAGATCCCGAAGCTGACCGTGACGAACGCGAGCGCGGATGCGAGGGTGGATGATGCTCTTTCTGCTTCTGCTAAAATTTTAGCAGCGGGGTATTATGTGGGTGACGTCCTGACCGTCTCCTGCGAAGGCGTGGACGCGAGCAGTTATGATGTCGAATGGTACGCGGAAATGCCGAGTGGGGACGATCTGCTGCTGACCGACATGACGGAATCCGGCGGTAAATATACGATCCCGACTAGCTTCGGAAGCGACAAGATCTTAGGTGCACCGACGATCTACGCGGTCGCCGTCGGGAAGGCCGGTACGGACTACGCGGGCAGCACATCCGTCTCGGAGGAGAAGTCGGTGTCGGTAAAAGCATTTTCCTACGATGGTGATACAAATTATAAAACTGAAACTGGACTGCTCCTCAAGGTGCCGGAGGAGATCGTACAGCAGCTGCAGGGTATACCGAAGGACTGCTACAGGGTTACGTGGTATCTGGAGGACTCAACTGCTAAGGGTACAACCAGACGGCAATTAGACCCGGACCCGAATAACCCGCTGCAGCTGCCGTTAACGTCTGGCGAAGGCTATTATACGTCAAACAACAATGTCGAGGTTAATGAATATTATGGTATCACCGTGGTAATCACAGGTACGAACGGGTATACGGGAACGATTATGGGATCATTTTCAAAAACGAACAACAATTAGATCAGAGATTTCGATGGTTTGAAGGCAATGTTAATGGAGGATAGTCTAATGAAGGGAAAGATAAGCAGCAGGGCGCTGCTGGCTGGTTTGCTCGCCGCGCTGATGCTGATCGCGTTCCTGCCGGCTTGGACATACACGTCGCTCGCCGCGTCCGGGGCGAATAAAGTGACCAAGGTCACGAAGGCGAACTACACGAAGAATAAGAGCTATGCGAAGTCGGCCGGAGCGGCCGTGACGCTGAAGTACAAGCTCAGTCCGAGCGGTCTTGCGTCTTCTGCGAAGAAGGTCACTTGGAAGGCGAGCGATAATAACATCGTAAGTATTTCCAATATCAAGTCTGGGAGCGCCAGGGTCACGTTCAAGGCTGCGGGAAGCGTCAAGGTAACTGTGAAGTCCAGGCAGAACAGCAGGGCCAAGGTGACTTGGAAATTTAGGGTTTTGTCAGCGGAAGAGACGCAGCGGCTGACCGGCATCTCAGTCACATCAGCGGACAGCAATCAGAGCGTCAGGACGTCGGTGATGGTCGGCGACACGCTGGAAGCGGCGGCAAGGCCGGAGGGCGCTACAGCGGACTACCAGTGGTACGTGAACGGCCAGGCGATCGAGGGCGCGACAGGAACGCACTACAACCCGTCCGAGGAGGACGTCGGCAAGCGCATCAGCGTCAAGGCGACCGGCACGGGCAGCTACACGGGCACATCCACGTTCGGCGCGACGGCCAGGGTCATCGACCCGTACGCGGGTTCGGACACACCGTCACCGACGCCGACGACCACCGTGATCGGCGGAACAGCACTGATGCCGCTGACTTTGCGCGACTCCACGCTGGAAGCGACACTTATTCAGAGTTCCACAATTCCATCCGCGAGTATCGAGCAGATGGTCACCAGTACTTGCCGTATCGGCGACCTGCTGACTGTCTCGACGGGGAATCCCGAATCCGCGTATAAGCTGGAATGGTATTTGGAATCTGAAGAACCAGATGAAAAGGATCAGGCGATCACCGTGCCGCAGGTCGACGGCGGGTACGTCGTCCCGAGCACTCTGTCGAGGGAGGATGCGATCTATGCCGTTGCGGTCGGCCAGGGCAAGTACGCGGGAAGCCGCGCGTTAGCTGGATATCTCAGGGTGATGTCTGTGAACTAGGGCAATCAGGAACTATAACAGTTACAATAAGGAAGCCGAATGCAGATATCTGCGATGTTAAAATAAAGGAGAAGATATGAAGGTTTGGAAAGGCATCCGAGCGCTGCTGGCGGTCGTGCTCGCGGCGCTGATGGTGATCACGTTCATGCCGGCGATGACGTACACGTCGCTGGCGGCGAGTAAGGTCACGAAGGTCACCAAGGCGAACTATAAGAAGAATAAGAGTTATGCGAAGTCCGTCGGCACGGCGGTCACGCTGAAATACAAGCTCAGCCCGAGTAGGCTGACGTCTAATGCGAAGAAGGTCACGTGGAGGTCGAATAATAGTGACATTGCAGAAATTTCCGGTGCCAAGTCCGGGAGCGCCAAGGTCACGTTTAAGGCTGCAGGCAGCGTCAAGGTGACCGTCAAGTCCAGGCAGAACAGCAGGGCCAAGGTGACTTGGAAATTTAGGGTTTTGACAAAAAATGAATCGCCCCCTCTCACCTCAGCCTCGATTGCTGCCAAGGATACGAACCAGGACGTCACCAAATCCGTCCGCGTCGGCAACACCCTGCGCGCATCCGTCACTCCTGCCGGCGCAACCGCCGCCTACCAGTGGTACGCGGACGGCCAGCCGATCGACGGCGCGACCGGTGCCCGCTACAACCCGTCCCGCTCCAACCTCGGCAAGACCCTGACCGTCCGCGCGACGGGCACCGGCCTCTACTCCGGCACGGTCGAATCTAAGGCGACGGCCGCGGTCACTGCTAAATCCTCCGGCGGCTCGGGCTCCAGTTCCGAGCCGACGAACACGGTGATCGACAACAGCCCGAAGAACGAGCTGCCGACGCTGTATGTTGTTAATTTGGGCACATTGAGCGCCTATTTTAATCTTGAAACCTTTCCGGATGATTCCTATGAAATCGAGTGGCATTTTGATGATGGAAAGGTCCCATCGTCATCCAACAAACTGGACGTGACAGAAGATATGGAGGATTACGAAGCAGATTCAGCTGACCATGAGTATGATGTTCCGACATTAAGCTATAAGGACACGCATGTCTTTGGAGAACAGAAAATTTACGCGGTAGCCTACGGCAAACTCGGCGCCGACGGTGTGGACTACACCGGCAGCACGTCCGTGTCCAAAGAGATAACGATCGCCCCGGACGACTCAACACAGATCGGCTTCACACTCAGTCTCGACGGGGCAGAGCAGGATTTACAGCAGAACGGACTTCCGGTCGGCAGCAAGTACACCCTGACCGCGGATAATGCGATCCTCAGTGACACCAGCCTGACTGAGGGAAAAGACTATACGATCAGGTGGTACGTTGTCAAGATGAGTGTTTCATCCCCATCGACATCAGAGGAAATCGTGCAGGAGGGCGGCAAAACCTTCAATGCAAGCAAACTAAGTTCCTTCTCTGACGATCAAATAGAGTTGCTGTACATGTCGATCACCGGCATCAACGACTACTCCGGCACCATCGTCAGCAGCCAGGTCCCACTCACCAACTATGGCCCGAACAGCATTACGGATGCCGGCTACAGCCTGAAGCTCGCTTACGATGCTGATGGCACACGTTTCCCACCAAGCAATGACTTATCTAATACCGCCTCCAGTCCTCTATATGCGGTGATTGGTAAATACGATCAGACTACGCAGAGTGGCACGCTTCTCAAGTACGGCACGAACTACACGACAGAGTGGTTCGTCCGCCATTCCTCTGGCAGTATCGAATCGCTTGGAGAATCACAGAGCTTCATCATAAAAACAGCAGCTGAAGCAGGAAAACTGATTGTTGGTGATCAGATCTACGCGATAGCAACTGGTCTGAACGACGGCACGACTGACTACTCCGACGCGAAACTCAAGAGTGATACGTATAACATTGTTCCACAGTCGATCTATTCATAGAGGCATCTGTACCGTACAGGACAGTATTACATGAGACTGCAGTTAGTCCTCCGGTGTCCTTGGGGCCCGGGGGACTTTTTTATGTGTCGGTGGACGGGCTCGTTGTATGCGCGTCCGGCCGCGAAAGGGAAAGCCGCGGACACTGGGATGGTATGAGGGGGCTCGCGTGATGCGGGCGGACGAAAGTTAGAGGCGGCGGGGCGCGGGGCGACGGCCTGGAAAACAGCTGGGAGCAGGTGGTCACCCCGGCGCCGCGGTGCCCCTGATGCTGAAGAGGCACCGCGCAGGTGAGAATCCGCTCACGGGTGCTCGCGGATTCTTTTGATTGATGGCCGCGCGGTCGAGGACGACGCGCGGCCGATGGTAGAAACCGAGACTCGCAGTTTGCTCGCTCGGTTTCATTGATGGTTTCGCCGCCCGCCATCACAGCGAAGAGCGGGCGGCGATGGCCGCCCCGCAAGCTGGAAGATTTGAAATTGCGGGACGAGACGACGAATGTATACTGTATTTCCTTAGTAAATCCGATGAAATGCAGTTTTCCCGGAATTGAACGAATTCACCTCCGAAAAATCGTAAAATCGCGGATTTAAAGAACTTGCAACCAGATTGTATTTTTGATTCCGCCCGGAAAACGGTCTCGGGCAAGCGAATACAGGATACAACTGTACGGTTGATCATTGATAACAGACGACGTGGTGTGGATGCCCAAGATAAACTTCGGAGAATCGGCATGATCGTGTCATTTACCGAAAGTTGATGTAACCACAGCGGATACACGTTGGTGAATGATAGCTTGGAAGCTGTCAAACTCGTTACTGAGCAGTCTGGAGCCGTTGATCACGATTATTAAGATCGGCGATTTTTCAAAAATAATAAACGAAAATGGTGCGGTTCCGGGAATACGGGTATTTTAAAATTTACTGAAGTATACAATTTCGAGTTGGATAATTAATGATATTTGTAGAATTGTATCCTGTATATTTTCGTATCCCCCGCAGCTGACCATCGGGAGGCTGCGCACCTTCGGCCCGCGGCTCCAACCCCAGTTATTTCAACGGGGCGGCGGGCCGGATCGCCGCGGCGCTATTCACGTTTTCCGCGCCGCGGCCCTCGGCGCGCCTTTGCATTTGGAAGAGCGCGCCGAAACAAATCGGAGAAATCAGGAGAGCGCAAGCGGAGCCTGATTTCTACCGACGGCCGCCCCGGACCTTATTATTGGCGGCCGCCAGATCCCGTTCCCCGACGAAAGGCGGGGAACGGCGACCTCTCCGCCCGCAGGGCGGCAAATACAATTGGAGGATGCGACCAACAGGGAGCATCCTCTCACCTTCCGAGACAATCCCACCGGCCGGGCGAGGACGGTGGGCACCGCTTAGACTCATCGCAGAAATCGGGCGAGCTCCCGCGCAGCCCGATTTCTACAGCATAGATAAATCGAAGAAGCCGGGAAGTCTTGCGCTGACCGGCTTCTACCGACTCCTACAATCCGGTTCCGAGTCCCGCCTCGGAACCGGCAACATTTCCAACTCGCCGCGCGCAATTAAGTCGGGCGAGCCGCGCGGCGAACCAATCCGGAACATCTACACCTCGTTGGCGGAACTGCAGATGTTCCCACCTGTTTTCAAACCCTTCTGCCGCCTCGCCGCCCGCCCGCTGCCCAGCGGCGGCTCCCGGCTATAGATCATATTTCTCTTCCAGCCGAGTATGCAGTGCACAACGCCGGCTATGTGTTAATTATCGTTTCAAGCCGAATCCTCCCGCGCCGGAAAGCGAGCGGGGCGGGCGCGGAACGCAGAAATCCGGGATACAACAGGGCGATCCGTGCAGGAAGACGGACAACGTGACCGCGATGGCAAGGAGAACCTCGGCTATATTTCAAGCTTGGATCATAGCCGAGATTCGGGCGCCCCCGGGCACCCGGGAGCGGGCGGGGCGCCGGGTGGTCTTCCTGTTGGCGAGAAAATATGAACTATAGCCGGAAAAAATCGAAGACGCTTCGGCTCACAGGAAAATTTACGTTATAGCCGGCAGAAATGGGAATTGCTGGAAGTGGCGAGCCTGGGAGTGACGTGCATGTGACAATTGATAACTTTTATCGAAAGGGCGTGTAAATGTTTAAACAAAAGCATTTACATGGGTTAGGGGATATGCTAGAATGCATTCTGGCAATAATCGTTTGAAGAATATGTGCGATGTTAATGGAGGAAAGGAAATGATTGGAAATAGGGGCATCAGGGTGTTGCTCTGCGCAGGCGTTGCGGCGGCGATGGTCGGCGGGGGACTGCCGGGCGGAGCAGTGGTCGACGTGCACGCAGCGACGTCGAGGTCGGCGGGCGTTAAGGCGGTCCGTGCGACAAAGATCACCAAGGCAAGTCAGACGAAGAGCAAACGCTACACGGCTGCGGTCGGGAGCAAGGTAAAGCTGAAGTACAGGCTCAGCCCGAGCAAGCTGCCGGCGTCCGCGAGGAAGGTCGTTTGGAAGTCAAATAATAAGAAGATTGTAAGTATATCCAAAGTTAAGAGCGGCAGCGCGGTCGTGACGTTCAAGGGGACGGGCAAGGCGCAGGTGACCGTGAAGTCCAGGCTGAACAGCAGGGCCAAGGTGACTTGGAAATTTAATGTTTTGTCGCAGGAGACGCAGCAGCTGACGGGCGTGACGGTTACGAACGACGACTCTGCGCTGGATGTGAAAAATTCCGTACAGGTCGGCGACACGCTGCATGCGGCGATCACCCCGGCGGACGCGACGGCGACGTATCAGTGGTACCTGGACGGCGCGGCGATCGAGGGCGCGACGGCGGCGGATTACAATGCGGCGCAGGAGGACGTCGGCAAGGCCCTGTCCGTCAAGGTCACGGGCACGGGCGCGTTTGAAGGCACGGTGAGCTTTGGCCCTACGGCGGCGGTGACGGATCCGTATGCGGGCGCGGGAACGACGACGGTGACGACGGTGGAAAAGGGCGGAAAGCAGCTGCCGCCTCTATTCATTAAGAATGAGACACTTATTAAGGACTATCAGGATAGCGGCAATTATCCAAGCTACGCAGAGGCGTCGGACAGAGCTTCCCTGTTTCCGGTCTACCGAGTAGGAGATAAACTGACGGTAACTACGTCATTGAGTGCGGAAGACTGTGACATCACATGGGTCCTGGTTAGGGCAACGGTCAACAATAATGTTGCTGCGAGCAATTTTGAGGTTGTCGAGACGCTCGGAAAGGGCGGCACTTTCACGATTCCGGATAATGACGAAAACCTCGTTAATCTATCTTTTGGATTAGGGAACTACAGCTATTACGTACAGGCGGTCGCCACGGGTAAGGGGGATTATCAGGGGAGTCGTTCAGAATCAGTTGAGCTCACCTACTATGCGGATAACGATCTTCCGGGAACGGAACATCTTGCATAAGCTGGCTGAAATGGGGAAATTTTAAGATGGAAAACAAGAAGAATATCCGTGCTCTGACCAGTGTAATCCTGGCTGTGCTAGTCGCGGCGGCATGCATGCCGGGGCTCACGTTCTCGTCCTTCGGCGCTTCCGTGCGTCGTGCGAATAAGATCACGAAGGCGAGCCAGACGAAGAGCAAGTGTTACTCGACTGCGGTAGGGAGAAAGGTAACGCTGAAGTATAAGCTTAGTCCGAGCAAACTGCCATCCGCCGCGAAGAAGGTTGTATGGAAGTCAAGTAATAATAAAATCGTAAAAATATCAAAGGTAAAGAGCGGGAGCGCAGTGGCAACGTTCAAGTCTGCGGGAAACGCGACGGTGACCGTTAGATCCAGGCAGAACAGCAGGCTCAAGGTTACTTGGAAATTTTCGGTTTTGTCCGCAGATACTGCCACGCAGCTGACCGGGGTCACGATTACGGCGAAGAGCTCCTCGCAGGATGTCGCGAAGGTCGTCCAGGTCGGGGACACGCTGCGCGCAATAACTGCTCCGGCGGGCGCGACGGCGACGTATCAGTGGTACGCGGACGGGACGGCGATCAAGAATGCGACCGGTTCGCGCTACAGCGCATCGAAGAAAAATGTCGGAAAGGCATTGTCCGTTAAGGTCAGCGGAACGGGCGAGTACGCGGGTGAGGCGGAATCTGCAGCTACGGCAAAGGTGACCAGGACTTCATCGACTTCCGGGTCTGCCAGTGTCGTGATTGACAAGACTCCGGAGAACAGTCTTCCTGCTCTGAAGGTCACGCGTGTTTTCACGAGTTATCTATACCTGAATACGACTGGTGGATACATTAATACGGATGTATCACGGCCATATGGTTCAAGTGCGACGGGAGATGTGCTCCGCGTAACCTTGGACGATTCCTCGGCAGATAGCAAATCGGTCACCGCTGATCAATTCGAGATCAAGTGGTATGCCGGAACCCCTGGCGGGTCATCCACTGAACTGACGATGGAGGAGCCGAGCGAGAGTGATGCAGTACACATTACCGCTGAAGAGGATGGTAAATTCTATCAGGACTATAAGATACCTTCCATTCCGATCAGTGTTTCCAAGACATTCGGAACTCCGACGATCTATGCCGTGGCGACCGGAAAAGCCGATTACGAAGGCAGTACTTCTGTATCCAAGCCGATCGCTGTTGCCCCTGCCAGCAGTGAGGATTCACTTGCTCAGTCTATTTCTTATACTGCTACCAACGACATTGATATCTCATCAGAAGAGATCCCGATCGGAGGCGGTTATACGGTATCGGTTGACTGCACCGCGCTGACCAATATAGGATTAATATACGGTAAAGACTATACAATACGCTGGACTGTCTTCAAACGTGTATACGATCCGGAATCAGACGAGGTATCCGAAAGCAATGCGCTGGAAACCACAGGTGAAACCTTTACCGAGACCGATCAACTGGATGTAGACTACTACACTGACGAGTTTCTGTCTGCCAGGATTGAAGGCACAGGCGAATACAGCGGAACGATCTCCGCTTCTGAACTGAGCGTTTACGATCCGTATGATATCAACAACTATGTAAACCGGGTCTATATTTATACCAGCGATGACGGGATTACTCACGGCACGAATCCGTTGACAAGCAATACATCGACAAAACAGTACCTGGCAGCTGTCCCGATGAATTCATCCGGTCTTCCGCTGGATCCATTAACCTATACTGTAAAGTGGGTCGGTGAGACATTTGATTACAAAACATATGATTTGGGAACTGGAACGTTCCTGAACCTGGAGACGGCAGCAGCTGTCCAGAAAGCGAATAACTGTTATTTCGACTTTATCAACGCCAGGATTGTGGGCGCAGGCGACTACACAGGAGAAGCCTATAACTATGGTTCAGTAACCCGCTCTGAGGTCGGATACCTGTCACGCGCAATCAAGATTCAGACGAACACCGGGAACTTCGATATAACTTATCTTGAGGACGGTACTGCGCTGCAGCCGGGAAGTAAATATACCGCGCGAGTGATAGATACGAAAACAGGTGGTGTTCAGGATGGTTACAACGCGTCCTACTCTAGTTACACTTACCATTGGTATGGAGTTCCGACGAACGAGGCTGAATCCGATATCGATCTCGGCACCGCTCAGACCCTGGATCTCACGGATCAATCCGTCCAGGAATCTCTCGCAGACTGCAAAGCAGTAAAAGTAGTGATCATGAAAAAATCCGGCTACGATGCGCCGTTAACGCAAGTTTTCTCGTATAACAGTGGTCAATAAGCGAATTCATGCAAGGCAGGACCGATCGCATATCGGTTCTGCTTTTTTCATTTCTATATATTCCAGGCATGGATCATAGCCGCGATTCGGCTGGCAGCGAAAGTGCGGCGATGCTGGGACGGGGGACGGGACTGGAGCGGTCGGTCAGCTTTGAGCAGATGGAGGGCTGACGGACCGCGCGCCGCCTGGGAAAGTGGGGGCGGCGATACTGGGACGGGGGACGAGTGTATACTGTATTTCCTTAGTAAATCCGATGAAATGCAGTTTTCCCGGAATTGAACGAATTCACCTCCGAAAAATCGTAAAATCGCTGATTTAAAGAACTTGTGACCAGATTGTATTTTTGTTTCCGGCCGAAAAACGACCTTGGTTAGGGGAATACTGGATACAACTGTACGTTGGAAGGATGGTGACAGACGACGTGGTGTCGATGTTCAAGATAAACTTCGGAGAATCGGCATGATCGTATTGATTACCGAAAGTTAATGTAATCACGGCGGATACACGTCGGAAAATGATAGCTTGAAAGCTGTCGAATTCATTACTGAGCAGCCCGGAGCCGTCGATGACGATTATTAAGATCGGCGATTTTTCAAAAATAATAAACGAAAATGGCTCGGCTCCGGGAATACGGGTATTTTCAATTTTAATAAAGTATACAATTTTGAATTGGGTAATTAATGATATTTGTAGAATTGTATCCTGTATACTTGAGTATTCGCCGCGCGTTCCCACCGCGCGGCCACTGTTCCTTCGCGGGAACGCATCGCACGCAGCTGACCAGCGGGAGGCTGCGTACCATCGGCCCGCGGCTAACCCCAGTTATTTAACGGGGCGGCAGGCCGGATCGCCGCGGCGCCATTCACGTTTTCCGCGCCGCGGCCCTCGGCGCACCTTTGCATTTGGAAGAGCGCGCCGAAATAAATCGGAGAAATCAGGCGAGCGACAGCGGAGCCTGATTTCTACCGATACTACCATCAAAGGAACTCGGGCGAACACTACTGAGCCCGAGTTCCTACCATCGGCCGCCCCGAACATTATTATAGGCGGCCGCCAGATCCCGGTTCCGCTGCGAAGCAAGGAACCGGCAACCTCTCCGCCCGCAGGGCGGCAAATATAATTGGAGGATGCGACCATCAGGGAGCATCCTCCCACCTACCGAGACAATCCCACCGGCCGAGCGCGCGAGGACGGTGGGCACCGCTTTGACAATCCCCGCTCCCGGACGACCACGCGAGTCCGGGAGCTTCCGCTTTGACCCATCGCAGAAATCGGGCGAGCCCCGCGCAGCCCGATTTCAACAGCCTGGACACATCGGGAAAGCCGGGAAGCCTTGCGCTGAGCGGCTTCCAGCGATTTCCCCCTCGCCGCGCAGCGGCGAACCAATCGGGAACATCTGCACCTCGTTCGCAGGACTGCAGATGTTCCCATCGATTTCCAAACCCAGTTGACACACACCTCATCTCCCTTGATCAGTCTCCTTCGTCTTTGCCTATTATTTACCTTCTTATGTCCGTTTTGCTGTCAACCGCGCCCATGCTGCCCCGCTCCGCCGCCGGCTATAAATCAAATATCTCATCCAGCCGAAAAGATTGTATACAACGCCGGCTATGTGTAAAATATCATTTCAAGCCGAATCCTCCCGCGCCGGAAAGCGGGGAGCGCGGGCGCGGGGCGCTGAAAACTGGAATGCAGCCGGGCGATCCGTGCAGGAAGACAGACAACGTGACCGCGATGGCAAGGAGAATCTCGGCTATATTTCAAGCTTGGATCATAGCCGAGATTCGGGCGCCCCCCGGGCACCCGGGAGCGGGCGGGGCGCCGGGTGGTCTTCCTGTTGACGAGAAAATATGAAAGATAGCCGGAAAAAATCGGGAACACTTCGGCTCACTGGAAAGATTAAATTATAGCCGGCAGAAATGGAAGTTGCTGGAATCTGCCGGGCCTATAATTGCCATTTACTAGTACATACAGTATACCACAACTCCCCCGCGCGCCCGAGCCCCAGAGGCATTGCAATTGCTGTATTCTACTGTTCTGAATCATATACATAATTCTGTGTTGTGACACTATTAAAATAAAAATTAATTGTTCGTATTTACAGACAATGGCATCGCATGTTAAAATTAGAATACGCCAAACCAGCTTAAAAAACGTTTGGCGGGGAAATGCGGCCGGCGAATGTCGACCGGGCGCGTGACTTGGAAATTTATATATCGCAATGTTTAGGAGGTATTACTTATGGAAAGAACGAAGAGCAGGGCGCTCATCAGCGTTGCTCTCGCCGTGATGATGGGGATGGCGTTCATGCCGTCTTTAACGTATACATCGTTCGCGGCTGCGGCGCGGATGGCGACCAAGATCATCAAGACGACGCATAGGACGAGCGCGCCGGTTACCGAATTGGTCGGCACGACGTGCAAACTGACGTATAAGCTGAGCCCGAGCAAGCTGACTTCCGCGGCCAGGAAGGTCGTGTGGAAGACGAGCAATAAGAAGGTCGTGAAACTTTCCAACATCAAGTCGGGGAGCGCGGTTGCGACGTTCATGGGGACGGGCAGCGCTAAGGTAACCGTGAAATCGAAGCTGAACAGCAAGGTTAAGGTTACCTGGAAATTTAATGTTTTGCCGCAGGAGGCGCAGCAGCTGACGGGCGTGACGGTCACGAACGACGACTCGACGCAGGATGTAAAGAATTCTGTTCAGGTCGGGGACAAGCTGCACGCGGAGGTCACGCCGGCGGACGCGACGGCGACGTATCAGTGGTACCTGGACGGCGCGGCGATTGACGGCGCGACGGCACCGGATTACAATGCGGCGCGCGAGGATGTCGGCAAGGCCCTGTCCGTCAAGGTCACGGGCACGGGCGCGTTTGAAGGCACGGTGAGCTTTGGCCCTACGGCGGCGGTGACGGACCCGGATGCGGGAACGGCAACGGTGACGACGGTGACGATTGTGACGACGCCGCCGACGACGGCGGGCGGAAAGGAACTGCCGCCTATATGCATTGAGAATGTGACACTGATTCAGGACTATAAGAAAAAGGACTGCCTGACGTATCCAAGCAACGCTGCGGCGGCGGCCAGAGCTTCCCTGTTCCCGGTCTACCGAGTAGGGGATGAGCTGACAGTAACTACGTCATTGAGTGCGGAAGACTGTGACATCACATGGGTCCTGGTTAAGCCAAAGGTCAACGAGAATCTTGCTGAGAGCAATTCCGAGGTTGTAGAGACGCTCGGAACGGGCTCCTCGTTCACGATCCCCGATAATGACGAAAACCTCGTTATTGGAGAGACCAGTGATGAATCGGGGACCTACAGATATTACGTACAGGCGGTCGCCATCGGTAAGGGGGAGTATCAGCGGAGCCGTTCAGAATCAGCTGAACTCACCTACTATTCGGATGACAATCTCCCGGGAGAGAATTATCAGTATTAAGTTGGTTGGAATGGGGGAATATGAAGATGAAAAACAAGAAGAATTTCCGAGCTCTGACCAGTGTATTCCTGGCGGTGATGGTCGCGGCGGCATGCATGCCGGGACTCACATTCTCGTCCTTCGGCACTTCCGTGCGTCGTGTGAATAAGATCACGAAGGCGAGCCAGACGAATAGCAGGCTTTGCTCGACCACAGTAGGGAGTCAGGTAACGCTGAAGTATAAGATTAGTCCGAGCAAGCTGCCGGCTTCTGCAAAGAAGGTCGCTTGGAAGACGAGTAATAATAAAATCGTTAAAATATCAAAAGTAAAGAGCGGGAGCGCAGTGGCCACGTTCAAGGCTGCGGGGAAAGCTACGGTGACCGTTAGATCCAGGCAGAACAGCAGGGTCAAAGCTACTTGGAACTTTTCGGTTTTGTCCGCAGAGACTGTCACGCAGCTGACCGGGGTCACGATTGCGGCGAAGAACTCCTCGCAGGATGCCGCGAAGGTTGTCCAGGTCGGGGATACGCTGCGCGCAGCAGCTGCCCCGGAGGGCGCGACGGCGACGTATCAGTGGTACGCGGACGGAACGGCGATCAAGAATGCGACCGGTTCGCGCTACAGCGCATCGAAGAAGGATGTCGGAAAGGCATTGTCCGTTAAGGCCACCGGAACGGGTCAGTACGCGGGTGAGGCGGAATCTGCAGATACGGCAAAGGTGACGAGGACTTCATCGACCTCCGGGTCTGCCACTGTCGTGATTGTGAATACTCCGGAGAACAATCTTCCTGCTCTGAAGGTCACGCGTGTTGGAAACAATGTAGATAGTGATGACCCATGTGTGACGGGAGACGTACTCCGTGTAACCTTGGCCGATTCAAAATCTGTCACTGCGGATCAATTGGAGATCAAGTGGTATGTCGGTACACCTGGCGGGTCATCCACCGAACTGACGATGGATCAGCCGGACGTGAATGATGAAGAGGACATTACCGCTGAAGAGGATGGTAAATTCTATCAGGACTATAAGATACCTTCCATTCCGTTCAGTGTTTCCAAGACATTCGGAAATCCGACGATCTATGCCGCGGCAACCGGAAAAGGCGATTACGAAGGCAGTACTTCCGTATCCAAGCCGATCACTGTTGATGCTGAAAGCGATGGGGATTCCTTTGACCCGCCTATTATGTATACCACCAACTCCGACGGCTTCGATATCTCATCAGGTAAGATCCCGACCGGAGGCGGCTATACGATTTCCGTTGACTGCAAAGCGCTGACCGATGAAGGATTAAAATACGGTGAAGACTACATCATACGCTGGACTGTCATCAAACGTGAAGGCAGCAATTTGGACACAGGCTGGAGATCAGAAATCATAGAGTCGGAAACCACAGGGAAAGACTTTGCCGCTACCGATAAACTGGAGGTAGACGAATTCGAAGTCAATTATACTAACAAGTATCTGACTGCCAGGATTGAAGGCAAAGGTGAATACAGCGGAACGACCACTGTTTCTTATGATGATTATTATCTTGATGCTAATCTCCTGACCGTTTACAATCCGCTTGATATCCGCAGCTATTTAGACAGTATTGTTATCTATGACAGCGATAACTCGAGTACCTACGACGGGGCGACACCGCTGTCACACAACCATCAATCGGCAGAACATAGGTACCTGATAGCTGTCCCGAAGAATGAATACGGTGATCCGCTGGATTCATCTATCTATACCGTAACGTGGATTGGCAAGTACGGTGAGGGTGAGACATATAATTTGGGAACCGGATCGGTCCTGGACCTGGATGCGGTAGCAGTTGCCGAGAAACAGATTAAGTGTTCTTTCAATTCTATCGAGGTCGATATTGAGGGCACAAATGGCTACACCGGAAGTGATTACAAGGGTGTACTCCGTGGACAGATCAAATACCTGCCGTCTAATTTAAATTAGATAAATCCCGAGGACTCCAATATCACTTTCCTTGAAGACGGCATTGCGCTGCAGCCGGGAAGCAAATATGCAGCTCGAGTGGCAGATGCGAAAGTCAGACCGGGCGCGGAGCAGTCCGCGCCCGGTTATTTAAATTCGATGATAATGGCTGGGCGATCTTTACAACTGTCAATGCAGTATGATATGATAAAAAACGGCCGTGTATGAATTCCCATACCGGCCTTCTTCCGGTTCGGTTAACGCTGGACGAGGGAGAGCGCAGCGTATTGGCAGCGTATTGCAAATGTATTCTATTGTACTCTAATGTATTCTAATGTTTTGCGATGTTACGGAGGATAGATTATGGAAAGATCGAGAAGCGGCAGGACGCTCATCAGCATCGTGCTGGCTGTTCTGGTGGCGGCTGTTTTTTTGCCGTGCGGGGAGTTTGCGGATTCTCATGCGGCGGCCGGGAAGAAGGTCGTGTGGAAGATGAATAATAAGAAAATTGTGAAGATATACGGCGTCAAGTCCGGGAAGGCGGCGGTGAAATTCAAGGCTGCCGGGAGCGCGACGGTGACTGTCAGGGCAAGGAACAGCAGTAAGGTTAAGGCGACTTGGAAATTTAAGATTTTGCCGAAGACGCAGAAGCTCACCGGGATCACGATCACGACGGACGACGCGAGTCAGGACGTCTATCAGAAGGTCGAGGTCGGCGACACGCTGCACGCATCGATCGCGCCGGCGGACGCAACGGCGACGTACCAGTGGTACGCGGACGGCACGCTGATCGAGGGCGCGACGGGCACGTACTACAACCCGTCCAGGGACGACGTCGGCAAGCGCCTGCTCGTGAAGGCGACGGGCCAGGGGAACAGCACGGGCACGGCAACCTTTGGCGCTACGGCCAAGGTCACACTCCCGAGCGGTTCGGGAAGCTCGAGCGGCAGCGGCACTGGTACAGGCACCGGCGGCACGGGTACAAGTACGGGCACGGGCGGAAACTCGGGAATGACGGTCGTCACGCCGAGCACACCGACTACGCCGAGCACGCCGACCGTAATCGGCGGCGAGCAGCTCCTGCCGATTACGATCTACGACAGCACGCTGAGTACATCGACGCAGGTAACCGGAACATGCATGCCCGGCGATACCGTAAACGTGACGTCGGACAATTCCCCGTCGGATTACGACCTCGCCTGGTACTGCGCGGAAATGCCGGAGGATTACGATTCCGTGGCTGAGCTGACGGATGAACAGATGAAGGCCGTGCTTGATTCTGCAGAGGGAATTAACCTGCCGGCATACAACGGCGGATACATGATCCCGGGCGAGTATGCGTACAAGCTGATCTTTGCCGTCGCATCGGGAAAGGGCGCTTACCAGGGAAGCAGAGCCACCTCGAATATCATGGAGGTGAGCAGTGGAGGGTTTATTCCTGGTCCGATTTATGTATCTTAGCTGGAGATTGGAGGAAGTATAATGGAAAGAATGAAGAAGCTCCGGCCGCTGGTCAGCCTTACGCTCGCCGTGCTGATGGCGGCGACGTTCATGCCGGCGATGACGTACGAGTCGTTCGCGGCTTCCGCCGATCAGGCGGCAAAGATCACCAGGATCTCCAAGGTGAACCTGAAGAAGAACAAGCGATATAAGGTGGTAATCGGAACCAGGAAGGCGCTCAAGTACAAGCTGCGCCCGTCCGGGCTGACCTCTTCTGCAAAACAGGTAGTCTGGAAGTCAAGTAATACTAAAATCGTAAAAATTTCCGGAATCAAGTCCGGGCGCGCAACCGCTTCGTTTAAGAAGGCCGGAAAGGCGACGGTCACGGTTTACGCCAAGAATAACAGCAAGGTCAAGGCGGCCTGGAAGTTCACGGTCTCTCCTAAGAAGCTGACCGCCGTCACGATCACGGCCAAGGACACGGACCAGGACGTCTCCAAGACCGTCCTCCTCGGCGACACGCTGATCGCCAATACCGCCCCGGAGACCGCGACGGCCTCCTACCAGTGGAACGCGGACGGCACGCCGATCAAGGGCGCGACCGGCAGGTCCTACAACCCATCCAAGGCGAACGTCGGCAAGCGCCTCTCCGTCACCGTTTCCGGGACAAAGTCCTACTCGGGCAAGGCGGAATCCGCCCTGACGGCAATCGTCACGCGCGACAGCTCCGGCTCCGGCAGCGGCACGAGCGACAACCCGGCCGTTAACCCGGGCACCAACCCTAACTCCGGCACCGGCGGGAATTCAAGTACCGGAGACACCGACACGAACACGAACACCGGCGGAAACTCGAACACCGGCGGCACGAGTACCGGCACGACTGCCGGAGGCGGAACAAGCACCGGCGGCGGCACAGGCACCGGCGGCGGCACAGGCACGACCGTCGTAAGGAAGCCTAAGAAGAATTTGCCGAAGCTGATCCTCAAGGTAAGCGACGATTCCGGGTATCAAGCCAACTCCCACCGCCTTGCCTCCAGCAGCGCGGTGTCCAGGAACATCAGTTTTAGTCCAACCTCGTCCTTCGGATCGCTCACCGCAGCGCCAGGATCCACGATCACCGCATACCTCTCCGGCCAGAAGGTCGCAGACGAGGACTACGAGATCAAATGGTACGCCGTCACCGGAAAACAGCGCACGGACATCACGGACCAGATGGGAGATCCGTCTAAGGCCGACACGAGCACCGAGGGCGCGTCCATCTTCACCTACACGGTCCCGAACTTCGAGAAATCCTTCGGCAGCGCGTCCATCTACGCCGTAGCCGTCGGCAACGACAAAGGCGACTATAACTACAGCTCGTCCGTCTCCTCCAAGGTCACGGTCAGCAATTCCAGTGCTGCGAAACCGACAATCTTTGTCGGCTCAACGGAGGAGGATTCCTACGAAGCACGGTACAGTAATATTTCCCCTGTCTCCGATCCGGACGCGACCTTCGTTTTTATAGACTACGATCCGATCGAGGATCTGAAGGAGGGAAGCGATTATTCCATCCGGTGGTACGTAAAGAAGCAGACCATGGACGAGTACGGCGACGTGACCTCCACTACGTACAGGACCGTCCAGGAGGGCAGTCCGCAGTTCACCTCGTTCAGCAGCCTGGATACTCCGGACGGGACGTTCAGGGAGTACCTCTGCGTTGAGGTCACCGGCATGGGCGATTGCTTCGGCTCGGTGAAGTTCGAGGCAAAATCGAATGGTGATGTTGTAGAAGTGTATAATCCGAATCTGCTCGTCGCCCCAATCTACTCTGCGGAACTGACCTATGACGGTGCTCAACCGTACGATGAAAACGGCTGCAACATCGTCACTTCCGATTATTATGTCAATTACGGACGTAAAGTAACCGCGTATGCAGTAATGGGCAATTATTCCTGGCTGTCCCCCGACGACTATACGGTGAGCTGGTATGTAATAGACCGTGAAGCAGACGCTGAATACCTGGGAATAACCGAGCATGCACCGACGCTCAAATGGGATAATTTCAGGGCTCCGGGAACGGGCACGCTGATCACGGGCGATGCGCTGTCCGATGACGGGAAAACCCTCAACCTGACCTCTCCGACGGTGAAACAGATGATTGTTGACAACGGATACCATGTTCAGTCCTGGATCTATGTCGTGATCCAGGGAAAGGGCAAGTATTCCGGTACGATCAAGTCGCAGATCTTTGCGATAGATTAAACGGACCTGCCAGAGTAGAAATATGATGCAGAAATATGATGCAGAAATATAATGCAGAAATATGATAAAGAAAAGGAACTGGAAGACGCAGGGATGCGCTTCCAGTTTCTTCTATCTTGCATACATCGGCAGGCGCCGCCTATGCCGCCCTGGACGTCACCGTGATGGTCAGCGCCCGCGCACGTGACCAGGCGGAGTGCAGGGTGACGGTCCTGCCGTCCCGGGCCATGCTGGCGGCGTCGCCGGAGATGCCGTGGTAAGCGGCGGTCGTGACGGTGCGGACGCGGGCGTACTTCAGGGTGCGGCCGGATTTGGTCGCGGAGGCCAGTTTCCGGGACAGCCTGGTGGCAGTCGACGCGGTGACGGTGAAGGTCTTGGTCTTGGAGCGGGCGAAGGTCCTGCTCGTGGAGAGCTGCACCTGGAGGCGGCCAGGAGCCAGTGCCTGTGCGGCGTCCGAGGTTTCCGAGGCCTTCGCAGGTGCCCAGCGGACGGTCAGCCGGCGGCCATTCAGGGACGCGGAACTCAGCGTTGGTGAGGCTGGGCTGATCTTCTGCCAGGCGACCAGGGTCTTGCCGGAGGCGCTGGAATCGCCCGTGTACAGCGGGTTCGCGCCAAAGGTTACCAGGTTTGCATACAGGTCCGGGCTGACGGCGTTTGCGGACAGGACGGCCTTGTACGCGCCGCCAGGGAGCGGCGTTCCGGCGGCGTCGGTGACCTTCAGCGACGGGACCTTAACGCTGCCGTCATAGACTGAGGAAGCCGCGGACGCGCGGGCGCTGATCATCAGATCCGTCGAGACTGCAGCGGTCGAACCGTTGTCGAATTCGACTTTTGTCGTAACCGCGGAGCTGCCGGAAAGGTCGTACGCGTTCAAATCCGACGGGTCGGCGAGGCTCAGGCGGAAGGATTGTGAGCCCGCGTCCCAGGACGGGGCGTTGAACAGGGAGTCCGACGAGGTCTCCGGGGCGGCCGTGTATACACTCGTGTCGGCAGTCAAGGCGCCGGCGGACGCAGGTACGGCGACGCGCACGGTCCAGTTTCCGTCCGAGACGTACGGCGCCTGGTCCAGGGCGAACAGCCTGGCCGAGGTCTGCGCCGCCAGGGTGACCGATTTTCCGGCCGGGTTGGTGTTCGCCTTCAGCGTCTGTCCGCAGGACTTCATGTACTTAGGGCTGAAATGGGTCGCCGTCGCCTTAGGCAGCAGGCGGCTGAGGCGCTCGTACGGGTACGTGTCGTCGCGCGAGTGGCCATCATATTTCATCGTGTTTGTGGAGATTTTCTTTGTCGTGACAAAGAGAAAGTCGTGATAAAAAACACCTGGCTTGCCGGGTGCGTCGTCCCACGTGCAGTCGACCTCGTACCAGGAACCGTCGAGCTTGACGATGTCCCAGGCGTGGCCGTAGGTAATGTCGCCGACGTAGCCCAGCACCACGGCCGAATCGATGCCGCACTTCTTCAGCAGGTACGAGTACGCGAGCGCGTAGCCGTCGCAGACCGCCTTTTTATTCACCAGTGCGCCGTACGCCGTGTGCGCCGGGTTGAAATAGCTCGCCGTCGAAGTCGCGGCGGACTTATCGTAGTCAATCTCTTTACACAGTTTGTCGTGGATCTCCATCGCGACCACCGCGTCCGAATGGTTCCGGTCGATGTCCGCGAGGAAGTCCGCGGCCGCGTCGTTGAACTCGGCCATCGTGCTCTTATAGCCCGCCTCGTCGGTGAACATCAGGTCCGGCTTCTCCTGAGGATTGGTCGTCTTCTTTGCCGCCGCCTTCAGGTCGAGCGTGATATTCCAGTCGTAACCATTGTCACCATTGTCAGATTTGGTTGACGTAACGACAGTCAGGTTGTTCGGATCCGTCGCCGCGCCGTCCAGCCACATCCAGAAAAGCTCCGCATGGTCGTAAATCAGCGCGTTGTAGGCGAGGAACCAGTCCATGTAGCTGAACCCATCCTTCGTCTTAGACGACGTCGTCGCATAATGCACCATGTCTCCAGACAAAGGATCCTGTGCCAGCGTCAAAAGCGCATTATACAGCGTTCTGCGCTTACTGCTGAGCTTACTGTAGTAGTAATCCGCCTTCGACCCCGTCGTCAGCTGACCCTTCTCCAGCACCGCCGCCCTCGGCGACTTCACCGCTCTTCTAATGAGATTTTTTGCCTCTTTCTCACTCGCCTGCTTCGGAACCACCCGCTTCATCACGGCCCGGTTCCACCCGCCGCTCATCTCCCGGTACTCTGCGGCCGAATTCCCGCCCGCGCCGCTGCTCTCCGCGGCATCGCTCGTATACGCGGCTCCGAGTTTATTATTCGCCGAATTCTTCCCAGACGCGGCAAACGCCTGCATCCCGAATCCCGGCATCATCACGGCCACAGTGCACAGCGCGACCAAAACCGCCAGTCCCCTGACTCTCAGCCGCCGCGCGCGGCCATCCCTTCTCTGATCCATAGTACTCTCTTTTGGTTGCGATATTATGATTGCGATATAAAACAAATGTAGTAAGTAAAGATGTGATTCTTAAAGTTGTAGAAGTCCGCGGTGGAGGCGGAGTTCGATTGGTTGTGAAATAATGTGTTGGTATTGATATAATGGCTGATTGTTGCAGTAAGTGGTGGAAATCCGCTGGGGCGGATTTCAATTATATCTATTATACCCCGAACTGGGCGTGAAAAGTTGAAGGGGGAGGGGTTTCAGGAATTTTAAGGTGTTGGCCGGCCGCGCGCCCGGGGAAGACCGCCCTCGCTGATAAGATGCGGGCGGACGTGTTCGTGTTTGCGGGCGGTGGTGGGCAGGCGCACGGACGGAAACACCTGACTGGGAGGGCCGCTCCGCGGAAAGGGGTGGGCCCTCGCGGGATACTGGGGTTGGG
>CAIFEY010000031.1:0-9578 GCA_903789635.1 uncultured Eubacteriaceae bacterium | reverse complement strand
AAGAGGTGGGAGAACTCTCCCGGGTGGTCGAGTTCTCCTGATCCGGCCCGCAGGCGCCAAGGTTTTGTCGCCTGGTGGGCCGTAGCCGCCGCATGGATAAATGTTGAGGGCGGCGATACTGGGGCGGGTGACGGGACTGGAGCGGTCGGTCAGCTTTGACCAGGTGGATGGCTGACGGACCGCGCGCCGCCTGGGATGGACGTGGGGCGGCGATACCGGGATGGAGAAGAGGTGGGAGAACTCTCCCGGGTGGTCGAGTTCTCCTGATCCGGCCCGCAGGCTCCAAAGTTTTGTCGCCTGGTGGGCCGTAGTGGGCGGTCGGTCGGATTTAGCGGGCTTGGGATCCGACGGACCGCGCGGAGGGCGCCCGGGCGACGGCCTGGAAAGCGGATGGGCAGAGGCGGTCGCCAGGCGCCCTAAGGTGGAAATCCGCTCGGCGGGTGCTCGCGGATTCCTTGATTTATAGCCGCGCGGCCGTGAGGGCGGCGGCGCGGCTGATGGTAGAACTCGCTCGGCGCGGAGCTTCGCGAGTTCTTTGATTATCAAAGTAGGTCGCCGCTTCCTCGCAGGTATGACTCTGAAGCGGGATTGTCTTTGCCGCCCTTGCGGGCGGTAATGTGAGAGGATGCTCAACCTCGTCGCAGGTGCGACGTGTTTCGCATCCTCCTTGATCTGGTGGCCGGCTGCTTTCCTTACGGTGCAGCGGCCGGCCGATGGTGAGAGAACACTCCCGGATGGTCGTGTTCTCCTGATTGGAGCGCCGTGCCGGAGAAACTGAAGAGGCACGGCGATGGTGGAAATCGAATTTCGCGGGGGCTCATTCGATTTCTTTGATTGCTGCGCCGGGCGATCGTCCGAACCGACTTAATTCTATACTGCGGTTCGGACCATCGCCCGGGCACGGGGGCGGTCCGTCAGCCTTTGTAAGTCGAATGCCTGACAGACCGCGGCGCCGCGTGAATGGACATGGAAGGGCGGCGACACCGGGGCGGGAAAAGGAGGGAGAACTCTCCCGGTTGGTCGAGTTCTCCTGATCCGGCCCGCAGGCTCCAAGGGGTTGTCGCCTGCCGGGCCGTAGGCGCCGCCATTATAAGCGTGAGGGGCGGCGATACTGGGACGGGGCACGGGACTGGAGTGGTCTAGCGATTGGAAAGTGTGGATCGCCGGACCGCGGCACCGCCCGCCTTTAAAGGTAAGAGCGGGCGGCGAGGGCCGCCCCGCATACAGGAACACCGCAATGTGCGGGTCGAGACGACGAATGTATACAACATACTTCTTTAAATCCGCGATATTCCATATTCCCGGAAGTTGACGAAATTGGTTCCGGAAAATCGTAAAATCGCGGATTTTAAGGGCGTTGTAACCGGTTTGGTTCGTTTGATTCCGGCTGATTTCGGGAGAAAATCAGGGTATACAGGGTACAAGTCGACACGACGCACATGAATGCTGATAACGTGGACCGGGCGAGTAATAAAATCTTCGGGAATTAAATGGGATCGCGCTTGTTACCGAACATCAGTGTAATCGATTTAGTTACATGACGAGTTGCGATAGCGGTAAAGCTGTCATCGCCGCCGATGAGTCTTCTTTAAATCGGCGATATTTCAAAAATAATAACGGGCGGCGGCGAAATTTATTGTAAATGGACTTTTGTGATTTTCCGGAAGTATACAATTTTTCGTTGGGTGATAAATACCCATTGTAGAACTGAATGCAGTATACCTCAAGCTCCCCCGCGCGCTTTTTCATTTTTCTTTAGCGCGCGGGGGAAACAATCGAAGAGATCCGGCGGCAGCGTAAGCGAAGCCGGATCTCTTCCACCGGCCCGCTGCCCAACCCCGTCTATTAATGGGGCCGGCGGGCCCCTCGCCGCGCGCCATTCAAGTTTTCAAGGCGCACGGCGAAAAAATCCCAGAAACCCGGCGACAGCGCCAGCGAAGCCGGGTTTCTACAATCGGCCGCAAAGCCCCTTATTCCAGGCGGCCGCTCGATCCCGGTTCTGAATGCTGTCCGTACGACTTGCGGCTAGCCAATCGAGCGTCGCTTTCAGCTCGCTCTCTTGGGCCGAAAAGCATTAGCAGTCCTCATCACTCTCGCTTCACCGCTAGCTCGCGAGTCGTGAGAGCGACTGCATTAAAGAACCGGCGACATTGCCGCCCGCAGGGCGGCAAATACAATTGGAGAATCCGACGCGACAAGCGGAGGATTCTCTCACCATCTTTACAATCCCAGAAATGCGGCCGACCACCCGAGGCCGCATTTCTACCGCTTCCCAACACTTCTGAAGAAGGCGGCGGGCGCGTACCCCCTAACCCCGCCGACCGTCCGCCCGTAGTTCTCCAGTCCGCAGCTTCCAACGCCCGTCCAACCGCCGGCTATAAATCAAATTTCCCGCATAGCCGAACACCTTGTATACAACCCCGGCTATTTTTAAAATATGATCTCAAGCCGAATCGTCCCGCGGCCAGAAGCGGTAAAAGCGGGCGCGAAAGGGCGCGGAGCGGTCGGGAACCGCAATAATCCAGTATCCAACTGGTCTATCCGCGCATTTAAACAGACAACGTGATCACGCCGACGAAGAGAATCTCGGCTATGTTCCATAATTGAATAATAGCCGAGATTCCCTTGTCCTCGAACGATTGAGCTGCCCGGCGATCTTCCTAACCACGTAAAATATGAACTATAGCCGGAAAAAATGGAAGGCACTTCGGCTCACAGGAATAATTAAATTATAGCCGGCAGAAATGGTAATAACTGGAACCTGCCCGGCTTATAATTACCATTTATTGGTGAATACAGTATACCTAGAGCTCCCCCGCGCGCCTTTTCATTTTTCTTTAGCGTGCGGGGGAAACAATCAAAGAGATCCGGCGACAGCGTAAGCGAAGCCGGATCTCTTCCATCGGCCCGCGGCCCCAACCCCATCTATTAATGGGGCCGGCGGGCCCCTCGCCGCGCGTCATTCAAGCTTATTAGGCGCGCGGCGAAAAAAATCCAAGAAACCCGGCGACAGCGCCAGCGAAGCCGGGTTTCCACCTTCGGCCGCAAAGCCCATTATTCCAGGCGGCCGTTCGATCCCGTTTACGAGCAAAGCGAGTAAACGGCGACCCTACCGCCCGCAGGGCGGCAAATACAATTGGCGGATGCGATCACCAGGGAGCATCCGCTCTCATTCTAAACAATAAGAAGGAACTGGAAGCGCATCCCTGAGTCTTCCAGTTCCTACCATCTGCCGCTGACCAACGGGAGGCGGCAGTACAATCAAAACCCCGCGAAGCCTTGCGCTGAGCGGGGTTACCGCTTCCCACCCCGCCGCGCTAGCGGCGGAACAAATAGGAGAATCTGCACCCCATTGTCAGAACTGCAGATTCTCCCACCATTATTACAATCCCAGAAATGCGGCCGACCAACCGAGGCCGCATTTCTACCGCTTCCCAACACTACTGAAGACGGCCGCCGGCGCGTACCGCCTAACCCCGCCGACCGTCCGCCCGACCTTCTCCAGTTCGCAGCTTCCAATGCGAGCCCATCCGCAAATTAAAAAGTCCTCCTATCCGCATCTTATGGGGGTGATCATTTGCCCTGCCAGAATTCTTGCGAAGCACCGTATTCTGGCAGGGCATGTGATCGCCCCTGTTAACTGCGGACAGGAGGACTCGTATTAGGAAAGGGCTCGCCGCCCAGCGGACGAAGCTAACGGGCGGCGGACTGCGGCGCTATACGACTAGCGGCAAGCCAATCGAGCGTCGCTTTCAGTTCGCTCTCTTGGGCCGCACGGTCACTTTCATCCAATCGCACCTCGCGTTCCGCTTGTGCTCTTCGGAAAGTTTCAAGGGGGACCTACCAGTTGCTCTGTCTGCGAGCTATCGCTCTTGCCAGTCGCAAGGTTAGGTCTCCCAAGCATAAGCAGTTCCCATCACTCTCGCTGCGCGTTCCGCTTGCGAATCGTGAGGGCAACAGCATTATGCGGCCTTCGCGCCTGCCGCCGTCTTCACCTTCGACCACTTCGAGTAGATCTTTACGGAGCTGCCGTCCTTCGCCATGGTGGCGGAGACGGAGGCGAGGCCGTGGTAGGCGGCGTTCGAGTAAGCGCGGACGCGGACGTATTTCAGGGTGCGGCCGGACTTGGTGGTGGAGGAGAGGGTCTTCAGCAGCTTGACGGCGCTGGAGCCCTTGACGGTGTAGGTCTTGGTCGACGAGGAGGTGAAGGATTTCTTGGTGGAAATCTGGACCTGGACGCCGGACTTGGCGGTCGACTTGGACCAGCGGACGGTCAGCTTGCGGCCGCTTAAGGACGCGGTGCTGACGGACGGGGTCTTAGGGCGGATCTTCATCCAGGCGGTCAGGGTCTGGTCATTCTCGCTGTAGAGCGGGTTGGTGCCGAAGGTGACTGCGCTCGCGTAGATGCCCGGTTTGACGGCATTGCTGGCGAGGACGGCGGTGTAGGCCGTGCTCGGGATGGTGTTTCCGAGGGCGTCGGTGACCTTGAGGGATGCTCCGCGGGCCTTGCCGTTATAGGTTACGGTTGAGGCTTTTGCCGATGCTGCGGCGACGGAAAGGTCGGAGCTGACTGTGGAGTAGGAACCGTTGTCGTACTCGACCTTGGCGGAGACCGTGGAATTACCGGAGGCGTTGAGGGACGAGAGTGAATCCTTATCGGAGACGGTCGTGCTCAGGGTGCCGGCGGAGGCGTTCCAGGTCGGGGCGGACAGGAGGGAGCTGCTGACGGCAGTTCCGGTCGCGCTGTAGACGTAGACGTCCTCGGTCAAACCGCTGGCGCGGGCGACACTGAGGTTCCAGGTTCCGCTGGAGGCGTACGGCGCCGCGGTGGAACTTACCAGGCTTTTTCCGGAAACGGCGGCGAGGGTGACCTTGGCGCCGGTGGAATCGGTGTTGTCTGCTAAGGTAGTGCCGGATGCCGCCATGTAATCCGGGTTGAAGTGGGTCGCGGTCGCGGTCGGGAGCTGGCTGGACAGTTCCTCGTATACGTAGCCGAAGTAGCTGCCGTCACGGGTGTGGCCAGGGTTCCTGCCGTACGGGCTGGAGATCTTGCTGGTCGTGATGAACAGGAAGTCGTGCATGTACGGGTCGCTGGACGTGTCGTTGTCGTCCCAGGTGCAGTCGACCTCGTACCAGGAGCCGTCAAGCTTGACGAGGTTCCAGGCGTGGCCGTCTTCATCCGGGTCACCGACGTAGCCTAAGACGGTGTTGGCGTCGATGCCGCATTTCTTCAGCAGGTACTCGTACGCGAGGGAGTAGCCGTCACAGACCGGACTCTTACCTACCAGGGCGCCGTAAGCGGTGTGCGCGGCGTCAAAGTAATCGGCTGTGTCTTCCGTCGCATCCCAGTTGTAGGTGACGGAGCTGCAGAGCTTGTCGTGGATTTCCATCGCGATCACTGCATCCGAATGGTTCATGTCGATGTCTGCGAGGAAGCTGTTTACGGCAGCTTCGAACGTTGCCTCGGAGCTCTTCCAGCCGGATTCGTCCGTGAAGATGCGGACAGGCTGATAGGTCGCGTCGTCGTAATATCCGTCGGTCGAGTTCGGTTCGAGGTACATGTAGTACTGGAACGAACTGCCGGTGTCTCTCGTGTCGTATGCGAACGCGTCCTGGCCGTCGTCCATCCAGAGCCAGTAGAGCTCGGCGTGGTCGTAAATCAGGCTGAAGTAAGCGAGGCTCCAGTCGTTGTCGGTCGTTCCGTCGTCCCTGCTGTTAGTCGACGTCGCGTAGTACGCGCCGCTTCCGGAGTACGGGTCCTCTGCGAGCGTCAGCATCGCGTTGTAGATCCGCTTCTGCGCGGAAGTCAGCTTGCTGTAGCGGTAGTCGTCGGAAGAGCCGGTCGAGAGCTCGCTTCCGGTGAGCAGCGCTTTTCTGGACGTCAGCTTGGCGGCGCGGCGGGCTAAGATGTTGCTCTGTGACGAGGTCACCTTGTCCGGATTGGTCATCGTATTGGACGAGATCGAGGCGCCGCCGATTTTCTTGGAAACGCTGGACTTTGTCGAAGTGGCCGCGTAGGAATCGGACGAATCGCCGAGCAGCGGCATCATGACGAAGGCCGTGCAGAGCACGAGCGCGACGGCCAGTACCCTTCTACGGACACGGTGCGCGGTGTTTCGCGTAGATTTATTCATGTGTTTCTCCTTATCGGTTGTTTTTAGGTAATGATTAATATCGCTTGAAATGGCGTGACAGTGAAACTGCCGCTATATATGGTAAAAAATAACGGTTAACTTAAAATAGTAATAAAAATACTTACCTGGTAGGGAATTCGGACGCGGCCATGCCGCAGTTTCGGGTGATGATCCGGTTGTCCGATTATCTTCCGTTCGGCATTCTCTGCGGCGCGACGAGGTTTTCCGTGGCGTCGAGCAGGAAGAATCTCTTCAGCGTGTCGATTTCCTTCTCCAGTCGGGCAAAGGGCAGACCTACCACATTATCGTACGAGCCGTCGATATGATCGATGTACTCGCCGAATGGGCCCTGGATGCCGTACGCGCCGGCCTTGTCGAACGGCTCGCCGCTGTCGATGTATTTCTCGATGTCCGCGTCGCTGTAGTTCTTACAGTACACGTCCGTGCTCTCATAAAAAACACGTCTCGACGGCAGTCCAGCGACGATCAGGGCGCATCCGGTGAGGACGCGGTGTTTTTTGCCCCTGAGGCTGTCAAGCATGCGGAACGCATCATCGTGATCCTTCGGTTTTCCGAGGATGCCGAGGTCCGGGTCGTAGACGACCATGTCCGCGCCGATGATCAGGTACGGGCTGTTGGTGCCGGAGTAAACTCCCGGCGCAGTCGTTCCCTCGCGCTCTTCGGTGACGTCCTCGTCGTCGTCGGTCAGCTCCTCGCGCAGCATCATCTCCGTCGAGTCCTGCGCAGACGGCATGATGTCGGGCATCGAGAGGATCAGGTCCCCCTCCGCGGCGTGTGCCTTCTTGAACGCGAGGTACATCACCGCGTCTTCAGGCAGAATCTGCTCGGGCAAATTCTCCTTCACCGACGCCGGCATCAGCACGGGGTTGATGCCATGCTCGCGCAGGATCTCAAGCCGCCTGGGCGAGCCCGATGCCAGGATAATCTGGTTGAATTTATTCATTTCTTATCCTCCATTTATCCTTCATTAACATTTCTTCTAACCTATATATTGTACAGAAGCAATGTGTGAATTCCATGGGATTCAAGGGGAAATTATTTTCACCGCATGAATAATTTGATATAATAACATAGATGTTTTACCCAATTTTTAAGCGGACAAAGCCGCTCCGGGCCGAAAGTCGGAAACGGCTGCTGGTTAGGCGGGTGAAGCTTATGTCACGGACACAGTAAACTTGGTCACATACTGATATCATAACATAGAAAACCATATTTAGGAGAAAGTGAATGCGCAGCAAGAAATACAGTGAGCTGATGGAACAGCAGAAACGAAACGCATCAACGAATGCCTCCGGGAGCGGCAGTCAGGGCTCGGAGGGCCGCTCGTCAGGCGGCGCCGGCGGCTCTGCCGCGGGCGCGGGTAGGTCGTCAAACGGCGCCGGCGTTGCTGGACGTGGTGGAAACGCGGGCGCCGCGGGGAATGGTACGGGCGCCGGCGGCTCTGCCGCGGGCGCGAGTAGGTCGTTAAACGGCACGGGCGGCGCGGGACCGGCATCGAGGGTTCCGGGTGGTTCGAACGGGTCCGGTGCCGGGAGGGCCGCAGCCGCTGCGCCGGCAGGGGCTGCGGCTAGTGCAGGCAAGGCGGCCGCGGAATCGGCAGGCAGGTCGGCCGCAGAAACGGCTGGGAAGGCGGCCGCGAAGTCAGCCGGAAAGGCGGCCGGAAAAGCCGCGAAGAAAAAGTGGCCGAAGCGGCTTTTGATCACGCTCCTGATCGTGGCGCTGGTCGCGGGCGGGGCGTACGGCGGCGCGCGCTGGTACATCAACTCCAAGCTGAACAAGGTCAAGCGCGCGTCGGTCGACAAGACGGCGCTGTCCTGCGTCGACGTGAAGGGCTACGTCAACATCGCGCTGCTCGGCGTCGACTCGCGTAAGATGGATAAGAAGAATCTTGCCGACAACAACACCGACTGCATCATGATCATCAGCCTCAATACTAAGACAAATAAGGTTAGTCTTTTGTCTGTATACCGCGATACGTACCTGCCGGTCAACGACAACGGCGACTTCGGAAAGATCAACAGCGCGTTCGCGAACGGCGGGGCGGAGCAGACGATGCAGAGCCTGAACGAGGCGCTCGACATGGACATCTCCAACTGCGTCCTGTTCAACTTCAAGATGGTCAGCGACCTCGTCAACGCAGTCGGCGGAATCACGGTAAACGTCCAGGACTACGAGATCTCCGAGCTGAACAAGTACACGGCGCAGACGGCCAAAAACATCGGCCAGAAGAAGTACAAGCTCGTCACCAAGGCCGGAAAGCAGACGCTCGAGGGCGTCCAGGCGGTCTCCTACGGCCGCATCCGAAAGGGCGTCGGCGATGACTACAAGCGCACGAGCCGCATGCGCATCGTCGTCCAGAAGGTTATGAACAAGGTCAAGGGCTCCAGCCTCACCAAAATGAACAAGATCATGGACCTCTGCCTCGAGCAGTGCACGACGAACCTCTCGAATAGCGACATGCTGAACCTCGCGATGCGCCTCTCCAAGGTGAAGATCACCCAGAGCGTCGGCTGGCCGTTCGAGGTCAAGGAGGGCTACGCCAACGAGCAGTCGGTCGTCTTCCCGGACAACCTCAAGCAGAACGTCATTGAGCTGCATAAGAAGCTCTTTGGCCAAAAGAGCTACAAGCCAACAGATACGGTACTCGAGATTGCTGAGAAGCTGCAGCAGATCATCTCCTCCTCCAACGTAACCGGAAGCTACAGCACGTACAATTCCAACACCTCCGGCGCTTCCGGCACTTCCTCCGGCTCGACCGGCACATCCGGTTCCACCGGAACCTCGAACTCCGCCGGCACCTACGGCGGCAGCACGTCTGGCACATCCGGCACTTCGGGGACATCCGGCTCGACCGGCACCTCGGGAACGTCCGGCACCGCCGGCGGCACGACGGGCGGCACCACCGGAACCAGCGGCACGACCGGCGGAACGACCGGAACAGAAGGAACCGGCGGCACTGCAGCCGGCGGAACCACTGGCGCGGCGGACACCGGCGCGCAGTAGCATGATGATTCCGGCACAGAAGCACGGCATCCCGGCATACAAGCGCGGTGGCCGGAATGCATCAGCGCGGCAAGGCTGGCACAGAAGCGCGGCGACCGAAACTGTGGGATAAGCAGGAGTTTTTAACAGTTGAATTGATGAAGAATATGACGGGCGGCGGTATGTTGTATACACGCCGCCCGTTGTTTTAGGAGCCGCCGCGCGCCGCGCCGGCTTAGGTCCGCGGCACCGCCGATCAACGGGGCGCGGGTGTGATGGCTGTATACTGCATATTTCTGTCAAACGTTAGACATCGGCGGCTTTACGAAGGCTGGGCGTGGACGGTCTGTTAAGCCGCCGCAGGTCCGCGGCGCCGCCGATTAACGGGGAGTCAAGTCCATATTTGTGTGTAAATTTCCTTCAGGCACATGTTTGACTTAT
>CAIFEY010000030.1 GCA_903789635.1 uncultured Eubacteriaceae bacterium | reverse complement strand
AAAAAAACCGTTACACTTTTCCCGTGTCTACTTGACAGGGACCTGATCAAAAAAAAGTGGGAAAAACGGCACCGAAGGTCCGTTATTCCCACATTTCGGGGAGGCCGGCGGGCGCCTCCAGCGCCGCGGGCAGCGCACGATCATCGATTAGACCTGCGCGCCCGCCGTAGTTGACTCCACCGCCGCCATCTTTCTGGACGAACTGCACAATCCGCCGCACAACTCGGTCGTATTGTCGTCCGTTTTCCAGCGGCGGCGGCGGTGATCCGACTGACCGTCGATCATTATTGCCCCGCATATACCCCTATAGGGTATAACATTTCTGCTCCCCCACTCTTGACCGTTTTGGAATTTTGGAATTTTAGGCGCCATTTCCCACATTTCAGGCGATGGTTTGGAAAGCAGCGGATTTTCATCGAAATTCCCACATTTCAGGCGGCGCTGACCAGTCTCCCACAGCGCGCCCAAGCGTTCCACCGTGCCGCGCGATGCCGTCCGCGCCCAACATTCCTAAAGCCGCCGGTTTGCCGCGTTCTACGGAAATATGCAGTATACAGGTATCACCCCATGCTCCGTCGATCAACAGCCGCGCGGCCAAATTGTCAAATGAAGAAGATCCCAGTGCCGCGCCCTGCAATATCTAAGACAATCTCCAAAAAACAAAGGACTGAGAAAATGCTGGAGCATTTTTCTCAGTCCCTGCCATTATTTCATGATATATTCATAACCGATATGTGGCTGGGATGCGGTGAAATAGCGCGTCAGCAGTTACTCCCGGCTATCCCTCAGTTTGTCGTTCATCCGCCGGATCAGGTACATGCCGACCGCGCACTGGATGAGCCAGACGACGGCGAAGATCGCAGCGAAGATGCCGAAGTACTGAAGGATGCCGATCGCGGTGTGATCCATCCAGTATGCGAAGTACACAGTCGGCAGCATCGCGAGCGAGCCGATGATGAAGTAGACGGCGGTGCGCTTGAGCAGGCTCCACTCGTCCATCTCCCAGACGACCGAGCCGCCGGCGAAGAATCCGCCTAAGATCGCGCAGAGGACCGCCTGCAGCAGGACCGCGCCCGCTTCCGACCCTGTTGATTCGATGAGCTGCGGCGCGCAGGCCAGGTAGTTTCCGTGCGCCCATCCGAGTGAAATGGCGATTGTGATCAAATAACCGATCGTGATTCCGAGCGGCATGCCGATTACTACGCGGCGAAAGATTTCTTTTCTCATGATTTTCACCTCAATTCCCTGAATATAATCCCTGATCTAATCTTGAATACAATCTTGAATACATTCTTGAATCCAGTCTGGAACCCAATCTTGAATTTAAATTCCCAATATCTTTTTCAGCTTCGCGACCTGCCGCCTGGAGACGTAGGTCGTCGTCCCGTTGATGAGCCTGACGCAGATCGTCCCGGCAAAGCTCAAGTCGAAGTGGTCCACCTTCTTCAGATTGATGATCTCCGAGTTCGAGATCCGCACGAAGCGGTCCTTCGCCAGCCGCCGCTCCGCCTCGTAAAGCCGGAGCCGCAGCACGTACTCCCCTTTCTCCGTGACGGCAAAAACCTTTCCCCCGTTTGCGAACACGTTCACGATATCTTCCTGTTCCAAGATTTCGACTTTTTCATCCCGGATGCCGGCAATCGTGTGCGGTTCCTCTGGTTTTTCTTCTTTGTCCCGGTCCGTCGGCCTCGTCCCGAACTCGTTCTCGACTCGCTTCACGAGCTCCCGGACCTCCTCCGTCACCTCTGCCGTCTGCACGACGACCCTAGGTTCGTCGCAAGCCCGGTCTATCTTAATCTCCACCCGCATGTCCTCACCGCCTTTTTGCGTCTGCTCTCTGGATTCCCTTACCGCTTCTGTTCTCTTTCCGTTCTCTCCGTATCTCTATCGTTACCGTAATTATAGACAGGCAGGGGCCGCGATTCAACGGATTTGCGACAGTCGGCTGTTTTCGGGACATAAGTGGTCGGGAAGCGGCCTGGAAGCGGACAAAATTCGTCCTCCCCCACCGCACCACCGCGCCCTGATGGATTCTGCCCCGTTTCCCATCCTGCCCTTTGCGAGCCAATTACGAACGCAGGCAGATCATATAAAAAGGAACACCGCCGCTCACCCCATAGGGCATCAGGCAATATTCCTTCTTTTTCTTATATTATTAATAATATTATATTCAGTCGTTACTTATGCAATCATCGCTTATGCGGTCGTTTCTGTTCCGTACTGTACTGCACAGCCCCGCACCGCACTTCACCGATCTGCAAGGCGCACATCCTCTCGATGTGGGCGCTCGATGCATGTCTAGGCCGCTCCTACTTTACGTAGACCACTCTGCCCGGCTTTCTCGGTGCAGCTTCCGGCTTCTCGCCGTCCGGGTATCCGATCACGCAGTGCGCGATGCCTTCCCAATTGCCCTCGATGCCGAAGTCCTTCAGGAGAGCCTTGCCCTCTTCCGACTCGAACTCCTGCTTGGCACGGTTAATCCAGATGCTGCCAAGGCCCAGGGAAGATGCTGCGAGCTGGAGGTTCTCCATCGTCAGCGCGCCGTCGTAGACGTGGTTCGGCTCGTCCGCCTCAGCGAGGACCAGCAGGACGACCGGTGCACCGTAGAACGGGTCAAATCCCTCGTCCCAGCCGCCGATCCTGCGGTTCATGTCGGACAAGTGGTCGCGGACCTCCTTGTTCGTGATGACGACGATTTTGGACGTCTGCTTGCCCATGCCGCTCGGTGCGTACAGGCCCGCCTCGACGATCGCGTCGATGTCCTCCTGCTTCGGCATCTCGGAAGTGAACTTTCTGATGCTGCGTCTTTCTCTGATGTTCTTCAAAACTTCGTTCATTACATTACCCCATCTTCCTTTAATTTGTCTGCAATTTTTCTGTAGGTCGGGACCTCAACGCCGTATTCTGCGGCCATGCGGAGGACCTCGCCGATCAGGCCGTCGATCTCGGAGTTCTTGCCGGCAGCGATGTCACGCTGCATGGAAGTCGTCGCCGTCGGGGCCAGCGCATCCAGGATGTCCAGGTTCGCTTTCACGATGTTCCCCTGGAAGTGGATGTCCTGGGCCTGAGCGAGCAGGTCGATCTCGCTCACCAGGATGATGAACGTGTCCCGGTACTCGCCCGGCTTCTGCATCGGGCCTGCCGGGATGCCGTAGTAGAGGCCGCACGCGCCCTGCGGGGAGACGTACGAGAACTTCTGCAGCGCGTCGCGGCGGATATCGTCGCTCAGGACGCCCTTGATGTCACTGTCCAGCAGGCCCTGCTCGATCTCCTTCAGCACCGGGCGGTATTCCGACGCTTCACGGACGCCGAAGACCACGCGCAGGATGTCGCCGTTCATCTGGATCACGCCCGGCTCCCTGCGCTGCGACGCGATGTACATGCACCCGTCCGTGACGAGCACGCCAGGCAGCTTCTTCTGGAGCCTGCCGCCCGTCCCGTAGACGTTGACGATCGGAATCACGACCGTGTCCGGACCCGCAGCTCTGCGCAGCAGCGGGAGGATTCCCTCGATCGAGTACTCTTTGACGCAGACAAAGATTACGTCCGGCGTGTCGTTGTAGTGTTCCTGGTCCTCCGCCTTTGCCGGGTCGATGACGAACTCGTCGTGCGGACGGATAACTCTAAGGCCGTGCTCCTTCATCGCCTGCAGGTGCGCGCCCCTGGCGAGGAACGTGACGTCCTTCCCCGCGTGCGCGAGGTATGCGCCGAGTGCGCCGCCCGTTCCGCCGGCGCCGACGATCAGATATTTCAACATTGTTTTTCCCCCTGATTTCCTATTTATAAAGGATTTCCCATTACCAGTCCGGACTGCCCAAGGTTCCGCGGTGCGGCCGATTCCCGCCGGCTGCACATCAAGTGCGTCTATAGTCCGGACAGTTCGGATTTTGTCCAATACTCTTCTATTTCTTATACAGTGCGTTGTAGACAGCCTTCAGCTTGCGGTCACGCTCCTCGACGACCTCGCGGCCTCTGCCGTTGCTGTAGTCGTAGAAGCCTTTGCCGGTCTTGACGCCGAGCTCGCCCGCGTCGTAGTGCTGTTTCAGCAGCGGCGGGATCTCCTCGGAATTATCGAGGTCAGGGCAAAGATAATCTGACACATGAGTAAAGATATCGATGCCGCCGAGATCGGTCGTCTCAAGCGGTCCCAGGCACGCCCAGCGGAATCCGATGCCGTACTTCATTACTGCGTCGATGCCCTCCGCGCTGATCACGCCCGTCTCTACCAGGTGGCAGGCCTCACGCAGTACGGCGACCTGCAGGCGGTTCGCAGCGAATCCAGGGACGTCCTGCTCGAGGACGGCCGGCTTCTTGTCGATTGCGAGCGAAAGATCGTAGATCGCATCCGCCGTCTCCTTGGATGTCGCGTCGTTCTTGATGATCTCGATCAGCGGGATCAGTGTCGGCGGATTGAACCAGTGCATGCCGAGGAAGCGTTCCGGCTTCTTCACTGCCGGTGCGAGCTTGTTGATCGAGATTCCCGACGTGTTCGTCGCGAGGATCGCGTCGTCCGATGCGACTTCACTGATCGTGCGGTAGAAGCCGAGCTTGACGTCCAGGTCCTCGGCGACCGACTCGACCATCAGGTCGCAGTTCTTAAATGCGTCGAGATCAGTCGTAAACGTGATCTTATCCGCGTCCTCCTTCGGCATGTTCTCCTTTGCCGCATCCAGCTTAGGCTGGCGGTGATTCCACAGCGTCACCTCGTATCCGTATTCAGCAAAAATCTGCGCCATGGAGCTTCCCATCGTTCCGGCGCCGGCGATTGTAATCTTCTTGATCATAGTTAGCCCCCTTTTGTTATTGTCTGACAACGATATTTTAGACGTTTAACGTATCCTTGTCAAGCGCTCGGAAAGGCATGAAACATTGATATTTCAATGACTATCGGCATTTTAGAACATATGTTCTTAATTATTGTTAAGAAAAAATGCTGTTCGGGTCAGAACAGCATTTTGATGGAGGCGACACCCAGATTCGAACTGGGGGATAGAGGTTTTGCAGACCTTTGCCTTACCACTTGGCCATGTCGCCGTTGGCTAGGGTAGCAGGATTCGAACCTGCGCATGATGGAATCAGAATCCATTGCCTTACCACTTGGCGATACCCCAACGATGTTATTAAATTAAGGGTGGATGGTGGGATTTGAACCCACGCATGCAGGAATCACAATCCTGTGTCTTAACCACTTGACGACACCCACCACATAGGTTAAATCATACTACATCAACTTGCATAATGCAACATAATTTAAAAATTGGCGACCAAGACCGGGTTCGAACCGGTGACCTCCAGCGTGACAGGCTGGCATTCTAACCAACTGAACTACTTGGCCACATATTACGTCTTATGGATTAAATCAATCCGTGAAGATTAAATTTGGTGGGCGCTATAGGGCTCGAACCTATGACCTCCTGCTTGTAAGGCAGATGCTCTCCCAGCTGAGCTAAGCGCCCATAAAATAGCGGCGAGTGGAGTCGAACCACCGACCTTCCGGGTATGAACCGGACGCTCTAGCCAACTAAGCTACACCGCCATATTTGGTTGTCGTCAGGCGTTCATCGCTGTTTGCGATTGCTGACTGCATGAACTAATATACCAAAGGATCCCCTTTATGTCAACAATAAATTTACGAAAAACAGATTATTATTTTTCACTCGTGAGAAACTCCGGCTTCAGAGCCGCCCTCTCCCATTGAAATTTCAGGGACAAAGCCATCCCCCGCAGCAGCAGCACGGCCTGCCGTACCGCGGGGAATTTCCGCTCCGTCCGGAGAAACTGGATTGATATTTTCCCTTTTATTACCAGATGTTTTTTATTTTGACCCTGAAGAACGCCGAAAAACTACAATTATATACCAGAGTATTCCAGCAGATTCCAGTGCATTCCAGCGAATTCCGCCGCGTTTCCGCGGCACATTCAACTGGACTTGCGCATCGGCGGATGCACGCCGCTCCTGCGTCGTTTCCACACTATTTCTGGCCTATTCCTGGCCTATTCCTGGCCCATCAGGTCGTCCATGCCGTACAGCCCCGGGCCCTGCTTCAGCAGGAACCTGGCGGCATCCAGCGCGCCCTCGGCGAAGAGTGCGCGGTCGTGCGCCGAATGCTTGAGCGTGATCGTCTGGCTGCCCGTGTTGAAGAACACCTCGTGCTCGCCGACGACGTTGCCCATGCGGATCGAGGAGATCCCGATCTCGTTCTTCTCGCGCTTGCAGTGGCCGCTTCTTCCGCAGCGATACTCCGCGTCCGTCTTGACCTCTTTCACCGCGTCAGCGAGCATCAGGGCCGTTCCGCTCGGTGCATCGAGCTTGCGGTTGTGGTGCGCCTCGACGATTTCCACGTCGGCATCAGGGAAGACCTGTGCCGCGAGCTTGGCGATCTTAGTCAGGAAGGCCACGCCGACCGACATGTTCGCCGAGAAGAAAACCGGAATCGACTCCGCCGCCTTCGCGATACAGGCCTTTTCCGCCTCCGTCTGCCCGGTCGTCGCGACGACTGCAGGAACCCCGTGCGCTGTGCAGTAGTTCATGAGTTCTTCTGTGCCCTCATGATTGGAGAAATCAATGACGATGTCCGCATCCCCGGTGAAATCCTCCGGGTGCGCGAGAGCACCGTCTGCCGCGCTAGGGCTGATGCATGCCGCGACTTCCATGTCAGACGACTGTTCGACCAGATCCTTGACGATCCGGCCCATGTGGCCGGCCGCTCCGGTTACGATTACCTTAACCATTCACCTCAACCCCCAGTTCACGCAGGTCGTTCAGCAGGCGCTGACGATTCTGCTCCTCCATCGGGTACATCGGTGCGCGGAGGACATTCTTGCATCTTCCGATCGCCGCAACCGCAGCCTTGACCGGAATCGGGTTGACCTCGCAGAACAGCGCGCGGACCAGCTCACAGTAACGGATCTGGAGCTCAGCTGCGCCTGCAGTGTCTCCTGCGAACCAGCGGTCCGTAATCTGGACCGTCTCAGCCGGCAGAACGTTGGAAAGGACGGAGATGCAGCCTTTGCCGCCCAGGGACATGATCGGTACGATCTGGTCGTCATTTCCGGAGTAGATCGAGAGCTTGTCGCCGACGAGGGAAACAGTGTCCAGAATGGAGGACAAGTTTCCGTTCGCCTCTTTGATTCCCGCGATATTCTCGTGCTCCGCGAGCTTAGCGTAAGTCTCAGGTTTTACGTCTACGCCCGTTCTGGACGGTACGTTATAGATGATCAGCGGCTTCGTGGATGCGTCCGCGTACTCGTTGTACATTCTGACGAGTCCGTTCTGCGTCGCTTTGTTATAGTAAGGAGTTACGACGAGCACGCCGTCCGCTCCCGCCTGGCACGCAAATCTGGTGAGCTGCAGTCCGTAAGCCGTGTCGTTGCTTCCGGTTCCCGCGATGATCGGCACGCGGTGGTCCGCACGCTCTACTGCGAACTCAATGCATTTTTTGTGCTCTGCATCGGACAGTGTCGGTCCCTCGCCGGTCGTCGCCGCGATGACCAAGGCGTTGATTCCCTGCTCGATCTGCCAGTCGATCAGCTTTCCGTAGCTGTCAAAATCTACGCTTCCGTCCTCGTTGAACGGTGTAATCAATGCAGTTGCAATTCCTCTGAAAATTTCGTTTGCCATTTTAGAACCTCCTGATTCTCAACGGGTAATAGTAAAGAATGCATTGAGATGAACAAAAAAGCAGCCGACGGAATCGGCTGCCTGATAATGATCATTCCTGAACCTAACCTGCCCCGGCGTACGCAAACTCCGCCTTTTCGGCAAAATGTACGCAGGCAGTAAACCACAGGCCGTGCGGGTATCCGCTGGCCGCGATTATTCAGGTGTTCTTATCAAGGATAGCGCTCCGCAAAATCTATTGCGACAGTCGGACCGATCTTATTCCGTCCGCCCGGATACTTCATCCCTGCAGAAATGAACTCCTCGGCGTCTGCTCCTTTCCGGCTCCCTGCTCTGCAGAGCATTCACGGAGACCGTACTCTTAGCCCGACGCATCCTCTATCTCAATCGTATGCTAAGATCATAACTTTTTTGGTTCGATCTGTCAACAACAAACGATAAATTTTATGTTTTTTGTTTGTTCCGGACAAAATCCATTCGCGCCGCAGCACGACGTCCTGATGGCAGGCCGCATTTCCCCTCCGGGTGAGCCCAGCAGCAACGGCAGGATCTGCTGAGGGATAAGCTTTGTCTGAGCGGGATAATCTTTGTCTGAACCGACGATCACTGCCTGAAAATGTACACCCACCTCGCGTCAGCGTCGCCGTTCTTCCGCAGCGACTTCTCGAGCGAGCCGCGGTAATCCACGTCGGTCCTCCAGGCCGAATCCTCCTCCAGCGTGTCCATTTGCGAGAGCGAGATGAAGCGGTAAGACATTTTCGCGTTATTCCTGTTTTCGGTGTCTTCGTCAGGGAGCCCGGCACCGGTCAGAACCAGCATAAAGATCAGGCACAAACAGAGGCAGAACGCCTTGACCCAGCGCTCTGCCTCTTCACCCATATATTTCCTGATATCGTCTGACTCGGTGTCCTGACTCCTACGGCTCCACCACGGTCGGCACAGCATTGCTCACCAGATCCGAGAACTTGGTAAATACAGCCGCGATTCCGTCCTGCACGTTGCCGCCGAAAATGCTAGCAACGCCGATCATGGTGATCGTCACCAGCACCGCGACAATGATTACACCGTATTCCTGTAAAAATGTATTCATAACTATTTTTCTCCTTTTTAACTTTGATGTTAGTAACTTTCTATTCAATGGCTTCGGATAACCGTATCCGGCTTTTCCTGCAGCAATGATTTTGTTTTTTGCTCGACTAAACGGCCCCTGCATCGGCGCGGGGTCTCTTCTGCCCGCACCGAGGGGCCAGAGATAACGTTCATAGTTGTACACGTAAATGCAGTAAAATAGAATATTATCGCCTATCGGCGATATGCGTTTATCCCGATTGGTTCCTCTTCGTTTTCGCCAAAGTCTGGCCGGAACATTCCAGGATCCGCACGGATCTTCCTCGTCCTGATGGTAAGCTTATCCACGTAATTTTCCTCCTTTCTTTCATGTCAGAATTACGTATTCGTCCCCAGACAAAATACACACTCAATATATTTCTAAGTCATAGCTTGTCCGTTATTGATGGCCAGCTGATAATGGCCAACTGAAGGCCAATGCGTGACGGCCAATGCAGCGTCTGTCACGCCTGCTCGCCCGTGTAGATGCAGCCCTCGATCACGCCGCGGCGCGACAGCTGGAAAACCGGCATGTCCGCGTAATACGTCAGCTTGACCACCGCCGTGCCCGCGCAGTCCCCGGACGCCGCCACCTGCAGGCTGCTGCGGCTTCCCAGCACCTCCTCCGCCTTCCTTTGGAAATAGGCCACCGTCGCGGGATTTGCCTTTGCCGCCTGGATCTCCGCCATGCTCTCCGCGTGCAAATTTTCCGCCGCCGAGACCTGCATCTGAAACGACAAAAAGCAGACCGCAACCGCCGTCATAATCGTGATGCCGATCAGCATCAGCATCGTTGGAATCACCGACTTCATGCGCTCACCCCCGCGGCCGCGCCGTCCGCGCCGCTCATCTCACCTGCACACGCGGCGCCGACGCCATAGCCGCCTTCCCGGGCGCCGATTCCCCTCGCTTCGCTCGCCTCATCCGCGCCCTGCAAACCTGACCTGCTCGCCGCGCCGATTCCCCTCGATCCGCTCGCCTCATCCGCGCCCTGCAAACCTGACCTGCTCGCTGCGCCGATTCCCCTCGATCCGCTCGCCTCATCCGCGCCCTGCAAACCTGACCTGCTCGCTGCGCCGATTCCCCTCGCTCCGCTCGCCTCATCCGCGCCGCTCCCCACAAACCGGAAATACCCACCCCCAAACCTCTCCGTCTCCCGCATCATCTGCCCGCCCGGACTGCCGGACCCGACCGCCTGCCCGTACAGCAGCAGCAAAGCCAACCCGACGATCACCCCCGCCAGGAACAGCCCGTACTCCTCCATCCATCTCTTCACGATTACATCACTCCTTTCAGCACAGCAGCCGCGAGCCCGTTGAACCCGCTCCCCACCAGCCATAACCAAACCTCCAGGATCCCGAGCCCCGCGATCACCTCGACGATCCAGGATCCATATTCTTCCATTATCCCTGCCATTTCTCACTCCTCCCGGACCCGGTCCTCCTTAACTTCCGCCCGGCCCGCCGGACCCGGCTTCGGCTCCTTCAAACCTCCTCCGGCCCATCCCGGCCGAAGCCCGGTCCTCCTGCACACTTGCCGGACCCGGCTCCCCCGCACAGACCGCAGTCCGGACCCCGGTCCGGTCCTAAAGCAAAAACCTGCCCGCACCTAACTTGTCCGCTTCACCCCACCACCTCCATCAGCATAATCATCATCGCCCCGACCACCGGCATCGCCGCGGCCGCGATCACGCAAAGCTCGCCGAAGTCCGATATAAACTCACTCATTAAAACGCTCCTTTCGCAAGACCCATGAATCCCAGCAGAATCAGCAGCAGATTCACGATCAGGTACAGCGACATCAGCACCATCGGCAGGAGGCTGATCAGGGAAACCCCCGACAGATAGTCCTGATTCCTCAGGCGCTCGGCCTTCTCCAGCTGCGACTGGTTTCGGCGGACCAGCTCGGTGACCTGGCGCTGCGCGTCCTCGGACGACAGGCTCCGGATCGTGAACAGCGACTTAAACGACGCCGTCAGCTCCTCCACGTGGTAGTCACGGAAGACGTGCAGATATGGCTCCAGCGACGCCGCGCGCACCGGGACCATGTCGTACAGGTGGATCGAGACCTCGCGCATCCAGACCGGGAAGTCCTTGCGCAGCGTCGTCTCCACGAGGCTGCGGCGCTTGTTCCGCAGGATCCTCGGCCACGACAGGATCAGCACGCCCAGCACGGCGCCGGCGGCAGCGCCGATCTTAAAACCGACGATTGCACTGGCCGCTGCCATTCCAAAACCGACCAGCGAGGCTGCCGCCGCCTTCCGGTATTCCCTGCGCGGATTTCCATGCTCGACCGCGTCCATCGCGTGCAGCGCGAGGTCCTGGTCCTTGCCCGGGCGGGTGTCGTCTAAGAGCCAGCGGCCGGTGACCTTGGCCTGAACGAAGACGTACAGCGCGAGGAACAGAAGGAGGAAGACGACTGCCGCGTTCTGATAGAGGGCGGAATCGACCAGGTTGAGGCTGAGCTTTCCCGGAAGCGACTCCTCAGCCCTAAGCAGCATGCGGGAGAAGAACGCCGCGATGCCGACCGACATCACCATGATGACCGACAGCTTGGCCTTGATGTTCTTCATCTCCTTCTGGTAGCCGTAGACGCGGCTGACCCAGGACTGGGTGTCGAAGTACAGCGAGTCCGCGCCCTGCTGGTAGTGGCCGCTGCTGCCGCGCTCGACCTGCAGCATGAAGCGGTGCAGCGTCTTGATCCTCGCGCTCGGGTACGCCTCCTCGAGCAGTCCGAACGCCTTCTCGTAGACGTCGGCACCCGAGACGTCGTGCTCGATGATGAAGACCGCCTGGCGCAGACGCTCGCGCAGCTGGCCCTCCGCGATCATCATCGTGCCCTTCATCGCGGACAGAATCTTGGGCGTCTGCTTGAAGAACAGCAGCATCTGCTCCATGTACTGGGCCGCCTCGCGGAAGTCGCGTCCGGCGGCCAGGAACCTCAGCTGCGCGCGGAGGATCAGCGGGTACGCGGCGAGCGCCGCCGCGATCAGGATCACGAGGCGCACGACCGAGAGCATGTATACATGACCGATGACCGCCATCGCCGCTAAAATTACTGCGCTCTGCGCGGCGTATTTCTTCAGCGAATACTCGAATCCGAACGCCGCGATTTCCTTCGGCAGGAGGCTCTTTTTTCCGCCGGAGCGAAAAGGTCTCGAAGCGGACCGGCTGATACCGCCGGACGGCCAGCCGCGTTTTTCCGACTTTCCCGGTCTTTCCGAATTTTCCTGTCTTTCCGACCTTCCCGGTCCACCCGGCAGGCCGGGTAACCTGCGCCGGCCGGCTCTTTCTTTGTCCGAATCGCTGTCCGGTCCGCCGGGACCTCCCGAACGGCCGAAACGGCCGAACCCTCCTCGGAACCCCCTTCTATTCAGCGTTCTCTCCGCCATGGCTCTCCTCCTTTCTTTCCAGCCGCTCTAGTCGCTGCAGGCTTTGTAAAAACTCCGGGAGAACGTCATACGCGCCCTCCCTCTTCATCCGCCGGATCAGGTTGACGGGCAGCGGCCCATCGAGCCACGCGCCGTCCTGGTAGAGCATCTGCAAACGGTTCTCGCCGCCGTCGCGGTCGAGGACGCAGATCTGGGAGATTTTTCTCCGGATTCCCTCGCCCGTGTTCCTGGCGTCGACGCGGATGCCGACGTCAAAGAAGCTGTAGATGTCGTTTTGGCGGTTGGCGCTGGCCTTTCCAATCATGTTCATCATGCGGTCGGGCAGCTTGCGGACGTCGTCCGAATGGACCGTCGTCATGACGCTGCAGCCCGTCGACGCCGCCTCGAGCAGGTAGTTGACCTCGCGCCCGCGCGCCTCGGACAGCAGCATCCAGCGGCACATCTGGCGCAGGGCGGCCTTGATCGCGAGCTCGTAGGAGAACGTGTCCGTGACCTTGATCTCCACGCAGTCCAGCCTCGGATTGATCGCGGAGAGTCTGAGCTCAAAGTTGTCCTCGATCGAGATCGTCCTCGCGTGGTCCGGGATGAACTTGGTCAGATATTTCACCAGCTCGGTCTTACCGCTTCCGACGTCGCCGGTGACCACGATGCTGCAGCGGCTCCGGACCGCCGCCTCGAGGAACTGCAGGACCTCCGCGCTCGCGTATTTCTGGCGGATCATGCCCTCCTCGGACAGGCGGCGCACGGCCGGCGTCTTTCGGATCGCCAGGGTGCAGTCGGTGTTCGTCACGGAGCGGTCGATCAGCGAGATCCTCAGGTCCTCAGTCTCGGCCTCCAGGAGCGGCTGGCTGCGGTTGAAATTCACGTTCGCCAGGTTCGCGATCCTCGCCGCGAATCCGTCCAGGAACGACGGCTCCAGCACCAGCGACGCCGTGTACCTGCCCTTTTCCAGATCGTCCACCCACAGCTCCCTGCCGTTCCAGGTGATGTCCGTGATCTTCTCGTTTTCGATGTATGGGAGAAGTTCCCCGAAGTATCCCTTTTGGATCGTCAAATTCATTCCTAACTCCTAAACTGCCTTCAACAATTGACTTGCACTGCCTGCCCGGCGGTCTTCCCGCCTGCTTTCCGGCCTGCCGCCTGCCTTTCGGCCTGCTGCTCTGACAAAGTTCCTACTTCCCTGTCTCCTTCTGCTCTGCCGCTTTCGGATCTGATAGTTTCTCGGATTCCTCGGATGCCTTGGTTTCCGCAGGCTTCTGTGTTTCCACCGGCGCTTGTGTTTTCACCGGCTCCGCGATCACCGTCCGCCGCACCCTGATCAGCCTCTCCTTCCCTATAATCGTTCCCTGGTGCAGCGTCAGCTCCGCGTCGAGGAGGCGGCGCTCAGGGTCCGCCGTGTAGACGCGAAGCTCGTAGAAGCGGCCCTTGTCCTTGGGGAGGCACTGCTTCAGCCGTTTCTGGAACAGCTGGCTGTACGTGTCCTCCGCGGCAAAGGCGTCCGGATTGCTCAGCGCCTCCTGCTGCGCCGCCGCGCAGGCCTCAGTCATCGCGCGCGAGACCTCGGCGCGCGCCCGGTCCTGCTGGAAGATCCCGGCCATGCCGAGGAACAGGATCAGCGTCATCAGGATGGAGATGACGCCCGCTGCCGCACTCTTCATGATCGTTCCGCCTCCTTTCGCAGTCCGCGCGCCTCGGCTCTGTCCGCCGGCCCACGCGAAAACCCCGGCGCGCGTATCCGGCTCCGGGTGATACATTGATTCGATGGTTCATTGGTTTATCGGTTCATCGGTTCATTGATTTTACCGACTCAGTAATTCAGCAGTAACTAAGTAAAGTGATTTTCCGCATGAAAAAAGCGCAGCCGCCGGAACCCTGGATTTCCCAGTGTTCCGCAGTTACGCTATATTTCGATTCTGTCAATATTGATGCACGATTGATGCACGATTGATGCACGCAGCAGGTCCTTTAACCCCTGGGCGTTCGGACTTTGCCGAATCCATCGACTCTGCCGAATCCGCAGGCCATGCCGATGCTGCTTTCCGGAAGCGGACTATACGTTGAAGAGGAAGGTGATGATGTCGCCGTCCTTGACCACGTACTCCTTGCCCTCGGAGCGGAGCAGGCCCTTCTCCTTGGCCTTGGTCATGCTGCCCTCGCACTCGTTCATAAAGGTGTCGTAGGCGATCGTCTCCGCGCGGATGAAGCCGCGTTCGAAGTCGGTGTGGATCTTGCCCGCGGCCTGCGGTGCCTTGGTGCCGTTCGTGATCGTCCATGCGCGGCACTCGTCCTCGCCGGCGGTCAGGAAGGAGATCAGGTTCAGCAGGCTGTAGGAAGCCTTGACGAGCTTGTCCAGTCCGGACTCTTCGATGCCCAGCTCCTGCAGGTACTCCGCCTTCTCGTCGTCCTCGAGCTCGGAGATCTCTTCCTCGATCTCCGCGCAGATCGTGACGCAGCGTGCGCCCTCCTCTGCGGCGAACTCTTCGACGCGCTTAGAATACTCGTTTCCGGTCGCCGCGTCGTCCTCGCCGACGTTCGCGACGTAGATGATCGGCTTGAAGGAGAGCAGCTCCAGGCTCTTCACGAACGCGAACTCGTCCTCGTCCAGGTCGTCCGCCATCGTGCGGGCCGACTTTCCGTCCTCCAGGACCGCGTAGACCTTCTTCATCATCTCGACTTCCTTAGCGAGCTCCTTGTCGTTTCTCGCCGCCTTGGAAGACTTGGCGATGCGGCGGTCCAGCACCTCCATGTCGGACAGGATCAGCTCCATGTTGATCGTGTCGATGTCGTCGATCGGGTCGATCTTTCCGCTGACGTGGACGATGTTCTCGTCCTCGAAGCAGCGGACCACGTGGACGATCGCGGCCGTCTCTCTGATGTGGCCCAGGAACTTGTTTCCGAGGCCCTCACCCTTGGACGCGCCCTTGACGAGTCCCGCGATGTCGCAGAATTCGATCGTCGTGTAGATCGTGCGCTTGGAGTTGTACAGTTCGTGCAGTCTGGTCACGCGCTTGTCCGGAACCGTGACGACGCCGACGTTCGGCTCAATCGTACAGAACGGGTAGTTTGCCGCCTCGGCGCCAGCCTTGGTGATCGCGTTGAACAGCGTGCTCTTTCCTACATTAGGAAGTCCTACAATACCTAATTTCATTTTCTATCTGCTCCTTCTTGTGATTGTTTTACGAGGTTTTTTTCGGGTTCTTCGGCGGACGGTTTACGTGTGTGCCCGCGTATTTTTTTGCCCACACGCGGTACAGGATGAAGCACACGATGAATGCCACGGTGCTGATCACCTGCGCCTGTCGGAACGGTCCGATCATCAGGCTGTCCGTCCTGAGCCCCTCCACGAGGAAGCGCTCGACCGAATACAGCATCCCGTACAGGCAGAGCGTCTGCCCGCGGAATTTCCTCCGGTTGTCGATCCAGATCAAAAAGAAAAACAGCGCCAGACACCAGATGGATTCGTAGAGGAACGTCGGCTGGACTTTCACCCCGTCGACCATGATGCCCCACGGGAGATCGGTCGGCCTGCCGTGTGCCTCGGAATTGAAGAAATTTCCCCATCTTCCAATCGCCTGTCCGAGTGCGACCGTCGGGAATACCAGGTCGCCCATCTCGAGCAGCGGCACGCGTTCGTGCCTGCAGACAAAGTATGCCGTAATTATCCCCGCAATGAGGCCGCCGTGTATCGCGAGTCCCCCGGCGCGGATGTCGAACACCTGCATGGGATCGCCCCGGTACATGTCCCAGCTGAAAATCACGTAGTACGCCCTCGCGCCGATGATCGCCATCGGGATCATCCAGATCGCAAAATTGAGCACGTTGTCGCTCGTGATGCCGTGGATCGGAGCCCTCCGGCAGGAGATCAATATCGCAAGTAAAAACGCCGACGCTATGAGGATTCCGTACCATCTGATCGAAACCCCGAATATCGTAAACGCAATCGGATCCGGTGCTGTCATAATTCTACCTCCCGGCTGTCTTCCCCGGAAAACAGCCTTCTACTATGATAGCACAGGAAACCTTCTAATGGAAACGCGGAAGGAGCAGTTTTTTCGGTTTTCGCGGCCGCCGCGCCCGGACAGTTATTCGGATCCGACGGGTCGGGCCGTTCAGACCGTTCGGACGGTTCCCGTCCGAAACGCGTCAGCCGACGCGGTGCAGGACGTAGCGGCTGGTGCCCTTCTCCTTGGAGACGAGCAGCTTCTTCCACTCGTACGCCGCCTCGGACCGCATCCGGCCCTCGCGGACGGCGACCGTGACCCGCGGGTTTTCGCCCCCCGTCACGGTGACCTGCAGGAGCTCGCGCTCAAACTCGGCTTTCCCGGACTGCCCGGATTTTCCGGATTTTCCGGAAGATCTCCTTGCGTTCTCGGATTTGTTGAGCGGCTTCCTTGCGTTCAGCCGAAGCGACTCCGCCGCCGCGCGCCAGGCCGCCTCCCGGCTGAGTTCCATCGTCCGGGTCTCTTTGAACGTCTTCTCGAACGCCTTCTCGGATTTTCCATCAGTCTTATTCTTTCCGGAGTCCTTGTCGGCTTTGTCCGCGGACTTGCCATCCTTTCCGCCGGATTCCGGTTCTGTTTCTTCCCGGGTGACACGCTCTCTTCCGGTCAGGGCCGCGCTCAGCGCCGCCTCCTCGGTCTCCGCGTTCAGCTGTTCCTTCCGGACCATCTGGCGGTCCGTGACCAGCTGCATCTGCATCATCGCCGACATGTAGAGCAGGATGCCCATCGCGATCACGACGTTATTCATCCTGCACACCTCCTCCCGAATAGAGAATCGCCTCGCTCGCCGCCCACCGGTCCTCCCTGTACCAGACGCGCGAGTCCTTCTGCAGGCGGAAAAAAGACGGCGCGAGCACGAACCGCCCGAGCGGGACGCGGATCACGTAGTGGACCTTGCCGCCTCGCGGGACCGGGACGCGCGTGCCGCTGACCCTGACCTCGCCCGTGCTGACCTCTGTCCGGTCGGAGACCTCCCGCTTCAGCCGCCGCTCGTTCTCATCCGTGATGCAGCCGTCCAGCCGCACCTGCTCGCGGAAGCTCTCCGCGGCGCCCATCACCTCGTGCATGTCGTAGACCATCGTCTGCACGTGGATGAACTGCAGGAAGACCGCGAACAGCAGGATCATGCACGCCGTTCCCGTAATCACATTCTTCATCGCCCGCCGCCCTTCGAAAATCTATTGTTAGCGGAAGCAGACGTTCTCGATCTGCCCGTTCATCCGGTACTGCGCCATGCCGAGCAGGCTGCCCTGCCCCTTGCAGATCCACGGAAAAATCATGCATCCGAGCATCATCATGCCAATTCCAATCACAAGCTGTTTCATTGTTAATCCATTCTCCTTTCTTATGCATCAGGCCCCGGTCGAGGATCCGCCGTCCAGCGTCTGCATCATCTGCGTGCCCTTGCCCACGACGTCCTTGGCCGCGCCCTTCAGGCTGTCGCTGGAATCGCCCAGGACCAGCGTGTTGACGATGATCACGCCGAGCATGATCGTGCCGATGATAATGATGATATTTTTCATTCGCTTCCTCCTATTCACTGCCCGCTCTAAAACATGCTGATGCTCTGCAGCATTTCCGTCATATTCATGAACACCGCGACCGCCGTGAAGTTCAGGAGCACCGCGAGCACGGCCGCCATCGACGCCGCCGTGCAGATCAGCGACCGCCGGTTGTTCCTCCGGATCGCCTGCGTCATGCGCTCCTCCTCGAACGTCTCCTCGAACGAATCCATGTACGTCACGAGCTGGGCCGGATTAACCTGGTCCATTTTAGACAAAATATGACTGAACAACACAGCAGCCCGGCTGCCGATCTCCTCGTTCATCCGCGAAAACGCCGCCTCGTACTCGCCGTTTCGGTAATCGCGGATCATGTTCTCGTACATGCGCCTGAGCAGGAAGCTGCTGTCCTTCAGCTGCTCCAGCAGGTAATCCGTCGACATCGGCGCCTCCTGCCGCATCACCGACAGGTTCTTCAGAAGCAGGCAGCTGCTGAAGATCTCCTGGTCGCAGGCCCTTCGCATGAACAGCTTCTTAGCCCGCCCGATCAGGACGGCCGCGTAATCCATGCCGGCCTCCTTCACGCGCCGGACCGGCTTCCTTCTCAGCAGCCGCCTCAGCGCCACCGCCGGCCTCACGCGGACACGCATCCGCATTCTTGTACACTTATCCATAAGCTTCTTCCATATATTAACAATTCATGCACATTTCCAGATACTTATTCACATCTTCCTTACTTATGCACACGATAATTTTTTGTGTTTTCCATGCTTGCCAGAAAAACGGCAGCCCCTGCTGAAATCTAGCGAAGGTCTAATTTGTCGCCGCTGAAGAACACCTGGCACGCGAATCCCGCGATGTACAGCATCGCCGCGATCAGGAAGCACCTGAGCCCGAGCGGCGTCCGGAACTGGTAGTGCAGAAACCCAGCTAACGTCATGTCGAAGTACCGGCACGCGCAGAAAAGCGTCCACACGTACGTCCCCGGCACGGCAAGCAGCAGCAGGAGCCTCGACTCGTGCTGCTCGCGCCTAGAGATCTCGCAGACCTTCCGGCTGCGCTCGAGCGACTTGGACAAGTCCTCCATCGCATCGGTGATGCAGATTCCCTGCACGTGCGCGTAGTACATCGCCGTCGCGAGCGCATTCCCCCAGGTCGTGCCGATCGCGTAGCGGAACTTGTCCAGCTCCCTGCGGCACTCGGTCCTCGTGTAGGCGCGGTTCAGCCCCTTGGCGAGGTCATAGAGCACCGCCCGCATGAACGGCGCGTCCTCGAGCCCCTCCGCGGCCGCAAATACAGCCTCACGGATGTTGCAGTCCCGGATCCGGTACTGCGCGAGGAGCTCCTGCATCATGACCGTCCCCTCCTTAGACCGCGCCCGCCTGAACATCGACAGCCGCATCCTCAGGAACAGGAACGGCAGCGTCGTGCAGAGCAGCGCGAACGCGAGCGAGACTCGCCATCCCTCCGAGAACACCGTCACGAAGTACATCCCGCCGCCGAGCAGCGCAGACGCCGCGATCAGGTGGTCCGGAGACCCGAAGATCTTCTCCGTCCCCGTACTCTCCAGCAGGTTGGACAAATACGTCCTGACCCTGCCATACTCCCTGGACTGCCGCCCGCCGCCGATGCTCCTGAGGCTGCGCCGAAGACGAACCCTGCGCAGGATGCCCTTGGCTGCGCCCCGGATCATGTCCCACTGCGTCAGCAGCACCCCGATGAAGATCAGAGATTCCAGTACGGTTCTACACCCTTCCATCCATGTTCCTCCGTATAACAATCCGGATCCATGCCGACAGGATCCAGATAAGGTTCCTCGTCCCTGTACTCCCTGGTGAACAGATATCTAGGGTCATCCAGAAGACGCTGGTTACCGGGATAGTAGGCCGGGAAGCTCCACTTCCGACAGCCGTGCAGCTGATTCTGCTCCTGCATGACCGTCATCAGATGCAGCAATTCCAGCAGATCCGGCCTGTTCGAACGAAAATCATCCCATGTCACCGTGTTGATCCAGGCGTTCCATTGCCACGTTTTTGCTTCGAAGTCGTACCGGCAGATAGTGCGCGCGCAGACGGCGTCTCTTCTGACGTCATAAGTCAGCTCTACGATGCGCGTCAGAATCTTATGCGCGCGGTTCTCCGGGTCCTGGCAGCACTCGAAGACGTAGTTTACGCTCTGATAAATCTGCGCGATCAGGTCCGGCAGGCTGCCGCCGAACTGTTCTCTGATCTTGGCCGCCATCTTGTACGCCGCGCTGACCGCGCTCCGGTCGTGGATCGTCGCCTTGCTCCTCCTGGTTCCGGTGGACAGGATGTCCAGAAACATCCGGTAGGCGTAGGCGTCACGCATCTCCTCGAGCAGCACGTAGTCGTTGTCGCCCCTTAAGATCGACTTCATCATGTCCAGCAGCGTCTGGCCTTCTCCGACCAGCTGCATGATCGGCGCGTCCGGCATGATCTCGTGCCACGGCGTCTCCGTGTCCGACGCGACCGCGAGGCCCTCCAGGTTCCGATCCTCGCAGGCCTGCCAGGTCTGCATCATCGTCGTCTTTCCCGAACGGACCTCGCCGACGAACATCACGTTGAACCCGATCTTAACCATCAGGCGGAACAGATCCGGCGACCCCGGCGGGATCGTCTTCAGCTCGACCAGGTCCTCGAACGTCAGGCGGTTCTTCATCAGGTACTTACGCATGACGATGACGTCCTGCCCCTTCTTGGTCCTGGAGCCGGAGTAGATCGTCACGCGGATGCCGTTCGTCAGGTAGACCTCGTGGAAGCCGTACTCGACCCTCTCCTCCGGCGTCGCGAGGAGAAGCGTCCTCTTCAGCTTCTCCCTCCTCTCGTCCGGGATCCGCTGCGGCTGGAGCTCAGACTTGCCGTCGATCAGGCAGTACATCCGGTCGCCGATCAGCTTGGCCGACGAGGACTCCGCGTACTGCGGGAGCATGTCGTACGCCCACGACGCGAGCCCCGAGAGCCCGTACAGCTCGGCGAACACCGCCTCCGTCAAATCCGTGTACCACGGCGGGTAATCGGCCATGATCAGCCTCTCCTCGGTCAGGATCCCGCGGATCTTCTCCTTATAGAAGGCGACCTCTTCCGGGCAGCCGATCAGCGCCCGCGTCTCCTTCTCCAGGCGGAATCCCCTGGTCGCATCGTCGGCGTCCTCCCACTCCGCGTCCAGCCTGCGCCGGACGAGCCCCAGGACGGCCTGGAACTCGCTGCGCTCGCCGCGGCTGCCGCGCTCGCGATTTTCGCGGTACGCCCCGTATTCGTCTGAAAACTCCTGCCGGTACTGTTCGTTCCTGCTCAGATATTTCGCCAGGCTGAATTTCTCATGTTCCGGCTCTTCCGGCGCAGGCGGCAGCTCCCTGCCATCGTCTACAGGGTCGTCTACAGGGCCGCTGTACCGGTTTCCCGTGCTCTGCGCGCGATTTTCGATGTTTTCATCAGCACTTTTCGCTGCGATCGTTTTCTCTGCCATAAACCCTCATCTCCTTCCCCCTGAATCTGCCGCGTCAGCCGCTTCAGCGCCTTCGCGTACTTTCCGCAGCCGAGCAGCGTCTGCTTCTCCATCTCCGCCTGCCAGCCGTAGGACACGTACGGGATCCGCACCGCCGTCTCCATGCCGGTCAAATCCTCGATCTCCCCCGCCGACAGCAGCGCCGGCGAGACCTGATGCTTGTTCACCACGAGCTGTCCCTCGACCCCGAGCGGCCGGTAGATCTCCCGGACCGCGTACTGGAACCGCCTGAGGCATTTCTCCTGCTGGGTGACGACGAAGTACCGCCTCGTCGCCGCCTTGATGCCGGAGATGAACAGCCCGAGGTCGTGACGGCTCCCGCAGTCGATCACGACGTACGAGAACCCCTCCGCCGCCTGCAGCAGCGTCTGCATGCACTCCTCCGGGTAGTATCCGGCCGACAGCGAGTCCCGAATCGCCGGCAGAATCCTCAGGTTCCTCTCCCTGACCAGATGCGGGTAGAGCTCCCCCGCCGCCATGCTGCCGCTCGTCAGGTTGGCCCGCACGGCGTCCAGCGAGTGCCCCTCCCGGTTCAGGATGAAGTCATCGCCGTACTTTCCCGACCCGAAGACCATCAGCACCTTCCCCGGATGGCTCTCCGCCAGGAGCTCCGCCGCCGACTGCGCGATCATCGTGCACCCGACCCCGTCGTCCCCGCCGCAGAACGCGATCACCTCTCTCATCTCTTCCTCCTTTCATTCTTTCATTGTCTGAATTGTCGATTATTCATTATCCGATTCATCCGTTGTTCGTACACATTCCGTCCGTCATCAGTCCGCGCAGATCACCACGCCGCCGTTTTCCGCCGCCTGCTCGCTGACTGCTTCCGCCTGCGATGCCGTCACGGCCGCACAGAGCGACCGGTTTTCCGCAGACCAGGACAGGACCCTGGCTTCAGCGATTTCTTTGCCGCTGCAGAGGACGTGAATCCGATCCCCCGGCCTTAAGTCCTCCGGACACGACAAAATCCACCGTTCCGGTATCGACAGCCTGTACCTGCCGTACTCCCTGCCCGTCATCAGCCCGGCGTCCCGGAAATACGACCCGTACAGCGGCGCCCCGTCCGGGATGTCGTGCAGGGCCGCCTTCCCGAGAATTTTCCTTTGGTCCCCCGGCTTCATCATGCCCTTCAGCACCCGATCCGTCCGGACCGTCTTCATCATCTTCTCCGTGACGACTGTCCCCCGCTGCACATCCCCGCGCAGCACCAGGATCTCCTCATCGATAAACTGTGCCCTCCCGAATTTTTCCCACGAAAAAAGCGCCAGCAGGCTGACGCATATCAGGACGATTCCGAAGGCACGCTTTCCACGTTCCAAACCGTTCCCCCTCCCTTGTTACATTCTTTGACACTATCATCATAGCATCGCGAAACGTCCCCTAACATGGGATAAATTTCAACATTTTTCTACTTCTCATTTTCTTCCTGAGGATGAACGGGTTACGTGGTCCGAACCCGGAAGCGCTGCATTCGGCTTCGGTCTGCCGATAAGGCAGACGAGGTATCCGATGAAGGCGAACAGGAACATCACCGCGATATAGTCCAGGAAGAAGAAGACCAGCGGCTCGCTGTAGTCGAAGAACACGAACGGCGTCCGCAGAAACATGTAACCGATGAACCCTCTCTTGATGAAGGCGTAGATCCCGTAAACGGAAACCAGGCCGGCGGCAGACAGCAGGACAGTGTGCGGCGTCTTTCTGATTTTTTGTCCCTGAACCATGCGGTCCATGTGCATCCCGAGGTGCAGACTGATCAGGACGAACCCCCAGTACGCGAGCGGCAGATGGACAGCGCGGCAGATGGAGGTCAGGCCGGTCAGGCCGCCGGTCGGGAGGAAGGTGTACAGGTGCAAGGACATGAGGATCCCGGAGATCGGCTGGACGATCATGAATATGAATAGAAGGATGTTCACGACGGTCTGCAGGACTCTCACCGGCGTCTGCCTGCCCCTGAACGCGGCCGCGGCCGACCTGCGGTTCATCACGTGATGCGCGATGAACAGGATGAATATCAGCGAGCCCAGCACCTCATGCAGCGTTTCGCCGACGAGGGAATAGGCCATCAGGATCGGCATCAGAACGGTCATGGCGGCATCGATGATGATTTTTGTCTCTCTCCTGTTCATATTAGAACCCCAGATCGGAGAGCCAGCTCTTTACGGACTTCCGCACCGCCGCCTTGTCATTCTGGCAGTCTGTCCCAAGGAACGACTGACCCTCGAGAATCATCGCCTTCGGCTCTTCCTTGGCGAGCGACTTGTCGAAGCCGGAGAGGCCGCTTCCAGCACTCGTGGAGAACGGAACGAGCTTCTTGCCGGAGAAGTCGTTCTTATCGAAGACGGTATACATGATCATCGGCCAGTCGCCCCACCAGACCGGAGCTCCGATGAAGATCGTGTCATACTTGGACAGATCCGGAAGCTTTCCGGCATACGCAGGCCGCGCATTCTCGCTCTGCTCTTTCTTGGCCACGTCGGTCAGCTTGTCGTAAGACTTAGGGTAATGATCGTCCGCAGGCTTAACCTCGAACAGGTCCCCGCCCGTGGCGTCCGCGATCATGTCCGCGACGATTGCCGTGTTTCCCTTATGGATGACGCCGACGCCATACTGCTCCCCCGTGCGCGAGAAATAGATCACCAGGACCTTGCCGCCGGCCTTTTCTGTGCTGCTCTTCGAATTGTTTCCCGATGCAGAACTCTGCGATGAACCTGACGAGCTGCTTCCCGCAGACTCGCTGCTCGAGCTCCCGCATCCCGCCAGTGCCGCCGCCAGGATGACTGCAAGCACGACGACTGCGATTCGTTTCCATTGTTTCATACGTCTCTCCTCCAATCAGTTCTTTAAGTAACAATTGGTGTGACCTGTCTGTTAATCCGGCATAGATTCCAGTTCCTTCCGATCGCTGTAATCCGGATACTGATCCCGCACGGCGATCAGCATGTACGGCCTGCCGCTGCGCTCCAGGATCTGCACGACCGAGCAGTAGCTCTTCACTTCGGCGTGCGCCGCGTCCTTGAAATTGATTGTCTGCTGGCCGTTGAAATGATACGTCCGGGCAACCGTCGCCAGGTAGTCGCCGAAGGCCCCGACGATCCCGTCCCTGCCGGACAGCACATGCACGGCCTCACCGAAGTGCTGATTCACCCGTGCGTTCTCCGTGAACAGCATGCCCTGCGCCTGCATGTCCTTGGTATCAGCCGTGTTAGAGAAGGCGTCCAGCACGGCGCGGATCGCCTCCCTGTCCTCCAGCTCCTGCACACGCCTCTCCAGTGCGGCAAGCAGCTTGTCCTCCTTCCTCGGAGCGGCGGCCGTCTCACCGGTCTCCATGTCGATGGTCTTGATCACGCGCGCCGGATTGCCGACCGCCATGCAGTTGTCCGGAATATCCTTCGTCACAACGCTGCCGGAGCCGATGATGGAATTCTCACCGATGGTGACACCCGGGCAGACGGTTACGTCCGCACCGATCCACGCGTTCTTCCCGATCGTGACCGGCTTGCAGGTGATGATCCACTTATCCCTCACGTCGTGGTTTACGGTCAAAATCGAGACGTTCGGCGCGATCATAGCGCCTTCCCTGATGGTAATCCCGCCCGCCGCACTCGCCGTAAAGCTGTGATTGACGAACGCGCTGTCACCGATCGAGACCTGCCTGCCGATGTCGATCCTGAATGGCGGCAGGAAGCTGGCGTTCTTCCCGAGCGGCTTCTGCAGCAGCTCAGCCTCCTTCTCGTACAGGGAGCCGTCCTCGCGCATTTTCAGCCAGTTCTTATTGATTTCTTCCACAATGTTTCCGCTGCGTTCCATCTCACGGATGACCTCGGCGTAATCCGGGTCACGCATGTCGACGGGAACGGAATTCGAAAACTTTTCAAACATATTCATGCTGTTCATCCTTTCCAGTGATTCGCTTACGGACGGCCATCTCCAGCGATACGCTGACAGACAACCATCTGACAGCCATCTGATGATTCGTCTGCAGGGAGGGCTACTCTTTTGTCCCCCGCATGGCCTGCCACATCGGCGTCGTCTCAAACATCGCCGCCACATCCTTCAGGTTACTGCGGATCGGCAGATGCTGCGGACACCTCTTCTCGCACTGACCGCACCGGATGCAGTCGGAGGCCGCCCCGTGATTCGCGGCCAGGTTCAGGTAGTAAGTCATATTATTCATCTCCTGATCCGCGCCGAACCGCTTGATGTTGTTGAACAGGGCGAAGTATTCCGGAATCGCAATCTTCTTCGGGCAGTCATCAATGCAGTACCGGCAGCCGGTGCACGGAATCGCGATCGACGCCCGAATGACCTCCGCCGCCTTCCTGACGGTCTCCTGCTCGCCCGCGTCAAGGCGCTTGAAATCCTTCATGAAGCTGATGTTGTCCCGCATCTGTTCCTCACTGCTCATGCCGGATAAGACCATCATGACGTGGTCCGGCGATGCAGCAAACCGGATCGCCCACGAGGCGATCGACGCATCAGGGTTATACTCCCTGAAGATCTGCTTTGCCTCATCGGTAATGTTGATCAGGCTCCCGCCCTTCACCGGCTCCATGACGATCACCGGCTTGTGATGCTTGACCGCGACCTCGTAGCACTTCCTGGATTCAATGCCCGCGTCTTCCCAGTCCAGGTAATTCAGCTGAAGCTGCACATACTCCATCTCCGGATGCCTGGTCAGGATCTCATCCAGCAGGCTGGCCTTATCGTGGAAGGACAGTCCGATGTGCTTCACTTTCCCTTCCGCCTTCTTCCGGCTGACGAACTCGAACGCGTTCCACTTCTCCGCCTGCGTGTACGAGAGCTCCCCCAGACCGTGCAGCAGATAGTAATCGATGTAGTCCACGCCGAGCCGCTCCAGCTGCCCCTCGAAGAACGGCTGCATATCCTCCGGCTTCTGCATCACGAACAGAGACAGCTTATCCGTGATCGTGTAGGACATTCTGGGATAACGCTTTACGACTGCTTCGCGGAACGCGGTCTCGCTGCTCCCGTGATGGTAAGGCATCGCCGTATCGAAATAGGTGAACCCCTCCTCCAGGAATAAATCCGCCATTCTCTTCACCGCTTCAATGTCCACGCTCGTGTAATCATCCGCGTCCAGCTGCGGAAGACGCATCAGGCCAAAACCAAGTTTCTTCATTTATAGTATACCCCCTTGTATTTTTTTACTATATACAGCGTAGCAGAAACCAACTTGAGCCGGAACCTTCAATATGTTATAACAGTATAAAGTTTAAACTTATAGCAGAGGAGGGACGATATGTACAACCATCAGCTGGATACATTCATCAAGGTCGCGGAATGCGGCAGTTTCAGCAAAGCCGCAAACGCACTTTACATCACTGCCACCGCTGTCATTCAGCAGATCAACCTGCTGGAAGAAAGGTGCGGCTTTCAGCTGTTTCAGCGCTCGAACCGCGGAGTCACCCTGACGCCCGCCGGAAGATCGCTCTATGAAGACTCTAAGGCGCTCATCCGCTTCTCCGACAACATTCTGCAGAAGGCGCGGCTGCTCGCCGAGGCATCGGAGACGACCGTCCGCATCGGCACCTCGCTGATGTTCAAGTGCCGTCTGCTGCCGGAACTCTGCGCCAAAGCCGGCAGGCTGTATCCGGAATTGAAATTCGAGATTCCCCCATGGGACGACTCCTCGACAAACCAGGACGGCGATTACGAATTCGGCATTACGCACGATATCCTGGAGGGCATCTTCTGCACCAGGCTCTGGAAGGGTAAGTACCAGTTCCTGGAATTGATGCGCACACCGATCTGCTGCGCCGTCGCCAAAGATCACCGTCTCGCCAGGAAGAAGCTGCTGACCATGGAAGACCTGAACAGCGAATACCTGCTGATGCCGATCCGGGACGTGTCCTACGAGCTGGACGCCTTCCGCGACGAGGTGCTGAACCACTACCCGACCACCCACATCATCGACTCCCCGGGTTACGGCCTGGACACCTTCACGCAGTGCGAGATGAACCCGTACGTCCTGATCACGCAGCCAGTATACTCCGATATCCATAACAACCTGGTTACGATTCCCCTGGAAACGAGCTACACCCTGCCGTACGGCCTGATCTACTCCAACCATCCGACCATGGCAACCGAGAAATTCATCCGCATCGTCAGGGAAATGCAAAGCAGGCGTCAACAGGATCACTCCCGCTGACGCCCTTCCGTATAATTCGCGAAATTCTTCTTCAGCAGCTCCGCGAACTCCTCTACGTAATACCCCGAGTTGTCCTTCTTCCAGAAGGCGCAGTACTTGCGGGAGATCGGGCGGCCGCCCCTGGTCAGCGCGATCCGGCGAAGGCTCGTGTCCACCTCATCCTCGGCCTGTATGCCCTCGAGCGGCATGTACCCGCGCTCGCTGATCGTGCGCAGGCGCGCCTCCTCCAGGTTCTCGGCAAAGACAATCTCTCCCTGCACACCAACGACAATCCGGTAGTACTCCTCTTCCGCCGCCTGCTGCATCTGCCCGGCGATGAGGACGCACGGCATGTTCCGGAGGTCTCCAATCTCGATTTCCCTAAGGTCCGCAATCGGGTTCAGCGTCGACGTCTCGATGTACAGACGGCTCGTCATGAGCTCCAGGTTCACGTACTCGTCGGAAAACGCCCTGCGCTGGTCATTCAGGACGATGTCCGCCTCATCCGCCCGCAGGTGCGCGTAGAGCTCCTCGTGGTTTCCCAGGAGCACCTCCGCCTTGATCAGAGGATGCATCTCTATGAACTCCTCCAGCGAGCGCTGGAACTCCAGCCCGCTGCAGCAGCGCAGGAACCCGATGCGCAGATGAAAATCATCGTCATTCGCGATCTTTGCCGCCTGCGCACACATTCGGTCGTAATCCGCCGTGATCACTAGACTCTTCCGATAGAAATACGCGCCCGCAGGCGTGAGCGAGAACCGCCTCCCGCTCCTCTCCAGCAGCAAAAAACCAAGCTCCGCCTCCAACGCCTTGATCTGCTGCGAGATCGCCGACTGGGAGATGTGGCACTCCTCCGCCGCTTCTGAAAAGCTGTCGCAGCGTACCACCGCCTGAAAATATCGAATCTGTCTAAGCATTCTGCCCTCCTCTGTCCTCCCGGAAACTACCGTGATTCACCCATCGACTGAAATCCCGAAGAGAATTTATGCAGATCACATTCATTAAATTCGATCTGCATGAATTTTATTGTAAATAGAATACGCATATGAGATAATCCTATTAGATAGGTATCCCTTTCTCTCGCTGAACACCGCAGCATGAAAGGACTTCACCCCTGAAAGGAGAATTTCCATGTATTATGAGCGCGCTATAGAATCAACGATTCGTAAAATCGATGAGACCTTTCCTGTACTGATTGTCACCGGACCGAGACAGGTTGGCAAGACAACCCTCCTTACCAGGCTTGCCGGCGAGGATCGAAAGATTGTTTCTCTGGACAATCCGACAATCCGTGCATTTGCCAAGAGTGAGCCGGAGCTCTTTCTTCAGAGGTATGCACCCCCGGTCCTCATTGACGAAGTTCAATACGCCCCCGAGCTCTTCGATTACATTAAAATCTATGCAGACCGCGAGAAGCGCTGCGGTGATTTTTGGCTGACCGGCTCACAGACATTCCACATGATGCAGCACGTGACCGAGTCTCTGGCAGGCCGCGCCGGGATCGTGCAGATGCTTGGGCTGAGCAATGACGAGATCCGCGGTTCACATTTCCCGCCCTTCCGTGTTGACATCCCAGAACTGACCAATCGCATTTCTCAGGTGCCTTCCATGTCGCTGAGCGAGGTCTTTACGCGCATTTTCAAGGGATCCATGCCGCGCCTCTATGAGAACGAGAACGTGGATCAGGCGCAGTATTACGAGTCCTATCTGGACACATACTTAAGTCGTGACATCCGCAGCCACGCGCAGGTCGCCGACGAGATGACATTCCTGAACTTCATGACCGTCGTTGCAGCAAGAACGGCGACCAACGTAAACTACGATGCACTTGCAGCAGAAGTCGGTGTGTCTACGACAACCGTACGTCACTGGCTCTCCATCCTGGTCTCCTCCGGGATCGTCGCCCTTATTCCTCCATTTTCGAACAATATTCTGAAGCGGGTCATCAAGGCTCCTAGGATGTACTTCCTGGACACCGGACTGTGTGCACATCTGACACGCTGGACAAGCCCCGAGACGCTGGAAGCCGGTGCGATGAGCGGAGAATTCTTCGAAACCTGGGTCGTTTCGGAGATCTATAAAAGCTACCTCAACGCCGGGCAAAGACCTCCCCTGTACTTCTATCGTGACAGCAATAAGAAGGAGATTGATGTCATCCTCTACCAGGACGGCGTCGTCACGCCGATCGAGATCAAGAAGAGCGCCTCCCCCAAGAATGCGGTCCGCAACTTCTCTGTCCTCCGCCCACTGGAAGTTGCCTCAGATGATGACATGCCGGAAGATACATTTTCCGGTGCCTCACGCCTGAAGGTCCAGGTCGGAACCGGTGCTGTCATCTGCATGTCCCCGGACCTGATCCCCGTTGACCGAAAGAATTGGTACGTTCCCGTGTGGCTGATATAGTCCGGCTTGGGGAAAAGGAGTGCTGCGCGCACCTCAGCGAGCGCACTCCTTCAGGACTTCCAGGAATACACGAATTCGTTCATAAGATTTCTTCCTCCCCTTTACTTCTCCGGCTGCAGCGGCCCGTAGTAGTAGCTCGCCGTCGCGCCGCCGTCGAGCAAAATCGTAGACCCCGTCATAAACGCCGCCCGGTCGCTCATCAGATACTCCGCCACGTCGGCCACTTCATCCGCCGTTCCCGGACGCCCCGCCGGGCACTTCGCGAACATATTCTTATAGAAGTCGCCGCGCGGGCCGTTGAACTCGTCCACCGCGAGAGGCGTCACGATGATTCCCGGCGCGATGTCGTTCAGTCTCGCGCCGCGCTTTCCCCACTCCACGGACTGCGCCATCACACGCTTCTCGTTGCAGCGCTTGGCCAGCTGGTAGGCGTGCAGCGTGTCGCGGATATTCTCCGGCTGCAAAAGCTCAAGGCCCAGGAGCTCCTCCGTCGGCGCCGTCGCCAGCGCGCGGTCCTCCTCCGGTGTCAGCTGCGGCATCCTCCATCCCGACTGACTGGAAATCGTGATCCCAGCGCCGCCTTCCGCGATCACCTTTCCGACCTCCTCCAGCAGCACCGCCGTGCCGTAGAGATCCACTTTCAGGATCGCCTCAATCGGAGCCTGCGACGGCGAAACCCCCGCGCCGTTGACCATCATCTTAATCTCGCCGTACTCCTGCGCCTTTGCGATCAGCCCCAGAATCGACTCCCTCGACGAGAGATCCATCCCCACCGGCTCCACATCGAACCCCGCATTGTTCATCGTCTCCGCGATCGCCTTCGCATTCTCCAGATTCTTATCCCCCATGACAATCTTCTTCCCAGCGCCGACTCTCCTCGCAATCGCCATAGAAATCTGCCCGGCACCCGTCACGATCATTACATCCTTACTCATCTTATCCTTCTCCTTCCCAATTAATTTCTCTCCATCGATCTGTCCGATGGTTCCTGTCCCTTTTTCATGCATAAGTATAGCTTCACAAAAAGGTTTCATCAATTCGGATTCCAGGGATTTAAAATAAGTTTTTCTTATGTAAAACCGCCAGGCGATCCGCCCGGCCGCCCTTTGACATACCCTAAGGCACCCTATATCCGACGGCAATAATCCCGACCGATCTAAAGCTCCTAATCCTGACGCCTATCGGGAATCCACAGTACGGACACGGAAACCCCGGTATTTCCTTCCCACATCTCGGACAATTCATCTGTTCATCTCCCTTCACGGGTCACGCAGCAGTATTTATTCAACTGTATAACATTACGTGCAGGCTGTCAATTTGCGGATGGGATTATCCGAGGGCGGCGTTGGCGGCGGCGGGGTTTAACTTGGTCATTTCGGATTCAATTTAGTCATTTGCGAGCGAAATGACTAAATTGAATTGTGGGAGGACAAAGTTGATGCTAACGCCGATCTCATTCTGACTGCAAAACGCCTGCTGCATACCGCCGGTTTACTGGCGCCTAAAGTCGAATCATGGTGGGTCAACTTTCAACAGCAATCCGGGTATTTCTGTTCTGTTTTGACCCAGGGATGTCCTGTACATTTAATTCGAACAGGCGGTTCCGTCGCACCGGAATTTTCCCCATGAAACGTCAATGCAGTATTTCGAGCTCTAATCCACTGCGCTCAATCTCACATGTTCGAAAATATACTGAATCATCACCGTCGAAAAATTCCTGAGATTACCTACTGTCACTGAAGTTACTAGATGTGATCCTGGATTTAATTTCTTCCTAAAGCTATGTAATTTATCTTTGACTTCCTCATCACAGAACCCATCCTCACAAAGTTTATCAATACGCCGACCTAAGTCCAGACCAGCATAGCTTTCCTTATTTTGCTTAATAAATACCCTTTCTAGGTAACCTTCAAGGAAACGACGTAGGTCATTCGTTGTCAGAGTATCGGTATTTCCCTTATTAAAACTATCAATTGCATTGTAAAGCTTATTAAAATCATCACAGAATGTTTCTTCTGCATTCAGATCATAGATACCATTCCCACCATCCATTGACTTAATCGTAAAGTACTTAATGTCCTTTTTGTGTGACAGGAAGACCGTTCGTGAGAAAGTAAAGTTGTGACTCAATATAAAAGTCTGATTTACCTTCCCCCAATAATCTTCAAGGCTAAGAAGAACATTAAGAACACGATTATCATCAAAACTAGTTACTGGATCATCGAAAACCAGGATCAAATTTTCCTGTTCACTTTCCTCCATGCAAGCAATTTTCGCCATGAATACGGCTAATGCAAGGGCTCTTACATCAGATTCGCTGAAAAGCATCCTATTGCTTTTATCTGAAATTGATACACCGCAGAATTCAAGTTTTACACCAATCACCTTCTTGTAGCCTCTATTGCTGCTATCACCCCTTCGGATTTTAAAATGATCACCACCATAATATTTAAAGATATTATCAATTTTATTGAAACAGCGATCCAAGTACTGTGACTGATTATTTGCTAATTCTTCTGATGCTATAGTTATTTCATGTGCTAGCCCATCATAGTCATTTTTGCGCTTTTTCCATTCCGAACATTGCTGTTGTTCATTTAACCGTTCTATTTTAGCATTTACCGTACGTAAATTGTCGCTATCTTTAGATGTATCTTCCCCTTCGACGATAGATTGTTTTGCCTTGTCAAGTTCTCCATTTATCTTCTGAATAGAGTTATTTATGCTACCAATGATAGCCGCGTATGAGTTTTCAACTTCATCCAATTCAGTGAGGTTACACTTCATTGCAGTTGCAGGTGAACCTTGTTTTGCTTTAATTGTTTGCTCTACCTTACTCCGCAATGAATTAATTCTTTTATGGTTTCTCCGATCAATCGTTACTAACTGTGATTGATTTTCCACTAATATATCAAGTGTTGACGCTAGACTTCCACCAACCAAGTTATCGATACGTCTTGTCGTATCAATTATTTTAACTAGTTGATTAGCAACAGTCAGAATATCATAATCCAAATTGATACTATGCAAGCCTGCTAAGATTTCATTTCGGAAGTCAGTATACCCGCCGTCAAAGGCCGTTTTGTATTTTACAGCACAAGAATCCTCCGTTAATCGCTGTCCACAAAACGGGCAATTATTGTCATCTGCCATAAGGCTGACACCCTGTCCGATCCAGGCAAACATATCATTTCCAGCCATTTTGCTGCGAACACTTACTGGAACTATCTCCTCAATCGATACGGGGTACGTACTATTTAACAGAGGATTCAGCTCTGTTAACTTTGCGCGTAACGTCTGCAGAGCGCTCATTTTAATTTCTTTAATCTTTTCTTGCTTCGAAATTTGATGAGCATTTTTCTGGACTTCCTTCGCAGCAGATATTCTCCTTTCAATTGTTGATTTTTTATTTTCTAAATCTTCTTTGGATTCATTTACTTCCATCTTGACATATTGTGCAATTTGGGCGTCGTTCTTGTTCTTTTGCGATGCAGGAACAGATTCCTGTAACTTCGCTTTGGCTTCCCGCTGTTTACGCTTAAGCTCTTCAAGGTTCTTTGCTTGAGCTACACCTTCATCACCCAAAATAAAGTCGGTGAAATTCTCTTTTGTACCTCTTTCACCTATAAGACCCTCTCCGTCAAATACATTATTCTGAATAAATTCTGTATCAAAGACTAACACATGATCCTTCAAAGAATTATTCGTCCATTTCTGCTTTTTATAACTAATTGAGCCTTGGTCAGTACCAATGACAACTTGTGGGTCATTGCCATCAGGAATAGTTATCCGATCAAGAATTCGTTTGGCGGAATCATCTCCAGCAGATTTCAAAATATCCGCAAATGTTGATTTTCCCGTCGTATTTCCAGCAAATACATAATTTACTTTTAAAAAATCTTGTTCGATACCGGTTTTCTTGCGACTATAGTTCTTAAACACGCCAATATCTTTTATCATGTTTACTGATTTTATCAATTGCAACACCTCCTTACGCTATCGCATTCGCATTAATATGGTCGATCCCGCCCCGGATCGCCAGTTTACTGACGCCTAAATTTGATTTATAGGGGGTCAACTTTCATCAACAATCCAGTTATTTCTGTTCTGTATTGACCCACCCCTACCCACGCTGTTGTATTTTGATTGGTCACAAGATTCAGTGTATGCTCTCAGGCGCGGTTAAGGTGATCTGAAAAGCGACCAAGGTGATCTCGTGAAACAGATTAATCACTGAAAATTCTCTCTCCCGGTATATTGTCACTAGAATGCTATAATTAATTGTCCATTTCATCTTTCCGTTCATCAAGAAGTTTCTTCGCCATCTGCTCATTGACATGTAATTTATCACGATTACTATACATTAGAGCAAAACAAGCTAACTTTATCTGCTCATTGTCCGTAAATACATTCCAATTCCCTTTACCATAGTTCATGATCAAGGAATATATTTCTTCATCTGAAATATATTCAGAATAATTATCAAGGTCGAAATACCAACCGCTAACACCAGTACCAGTCCATTTTCTTGCCAAGGCACATATGAAGCGCAATGTGTTTATCTCATCTTTAATTATACGATTAAGATATGCTTCTACCCCCTTCCGGTCAAGACACTTCCACAGATAAAATATTAGTTCAAACTGATCATTTTCTATAAATGAATCAATCGAGTTAATTTCTCTGAGTTTTGATACATATAGTTTTTCAAGTTTCTCCAGATGCTCTAAACTAACGATTTGGTCATCTAGATTTCCTCTTTCTCCTGCTAATCGACCATATGAAAGCTCTATACGATTAATGATGGTGGCTATCAAACCAAGCCCTTTCGCACCAATGTTTTTCATGGAAGGTTGAAGGGAATCAAACTTTTCCTCTTCTGTCTTCAGACGATTCATCATATTAAAAACGAGTTGTTCTGCAATATCATTAGCTGTCTTCGAAAAGAATCCCCTTAAACTTACACCCGTAAAATTTCCTTGGAATGAAAGTAACGTTCTGACAATCAGCGTTAAACGCTCATACGGGATCGAATCAACCATTGACGTCATTTCCTCAAATAAATAGACACTATTCCCTTGCTCGTTAATCTTTTCGATCGCAGCACTTAACCTATTCTTGCCAAATCTGTAGATACAAGCATTAACAGAACTTCTTGGAACAGGTACCTCGTCAAGCTCGAACATAAAGTATAGTTCAAACCTCACCTCCTCGGCTGCTCTCATATTCTTTCTAAGAACTGAAGGTGGTTGATAGCTATATGTTGTGATACCGACGTCTTTGGCAAATACCGGAAATATGGTCGCTATGCAAGTCATTGCTCGATCTGAATCTATTCCCAAATGTTTGAATTCATCAGAGTATAACTGCCGATAGCCTTGTTTTTTCTCTCCTGTTAGTGAAATCCCGTGCATTACACCTCCACAGACAGCATCCTTGTTGTTACCAATCCATTTATACAGCTCGGGTTCAAGGACCTCAAGAGTAGTAATCGCAACCATATCCTCAAGTGAAGTTTCGTGATATAATGCTCCATACTTGAATTGAAAGACATTTAGCACTCGATTTACATCCCGTAGTGTACATAAATACGGAGCAACGCACATTCTGAATACATTATTCCAATAATTCTCGTCCCATACTACTTCATCTGGTAATTGTTCAATAATCTGATTTAATTTTAGAAGAAATACGTTATATACTTTAGACTTACTTAATTCCGGTAATTCAAACGGAATCTGTATGATTTTTTCCAAGTATTCATTTCCATCGATATTATGTACTTCAGATAACGCGCTGCGAACAACTTCTCTATCCATCGATAATACATATATCACATTTGGAAAATCCGCAACTTGCTTAACTAGCTGAAATATATCCCGTATTTGAGAATTAGTTAAACGGTCTATATCATCAATTACAACTACTATTTTTTAATTCGCATCATGTAAAGCATTTTCCAAAGATGCTCTTGTAGCGTCCAAGTCGACACTCTGCAATAAATTTTCTCCATTAACTTTTGCTAACGTCTTCAGAAAAGCAGCCAATCCAGAGCCAATCACAGGTACTACGGCTAATGCATCAAATGCATCTGCATAATCACTTAAGGCTTTCCCTACCTTCTTTTTAAGGTTCTCATTACCCGATACCTCAAGTTTACTATTTAAGCTTTGGAAAAATAAGCTTATGAGATTGTCATGATCAGAATACTTCCATGGTGCAAACCTCATAATTAAAGGTTTATTATCATCACTCCTGTATAGGTTGTCGATTTCATTAATCATCATATTGATAACAGAGGTTTTTCCTGAACCCCATTTACCATACAACCCTATTACCAAACTATCTTCGCCACTATAATTAGTAATAGCTTTTCCAAGCAATCCAGAAAAACGGGCTCTCCCTAACAAGTCCTGTTTTGTCGATTCTATCGGTCGATCTGTGTTATAATTCATCTTCTCACCTAATTGCAGGGCTTTATAATTGATTAATTCAGGCCACGTGAGCACACCCAGTCACTCTTCAGAGCATTCTGGCTGCATTTGAGAGCCGTACTAATCCACGGTTCAGAGCATGTCAACCTCGCGTCAGAGCATGGTCCGAACTCGTGGAATAGTGGAATAATCACCTAATAATACTGCTCGATATAATTGTACGCCTTGTCAAACACTTCTTTATCCTTAATCTTGTACTTTACCCATACGACACTGCGAAGAGCTCTTTTGACTTCGCGTCTGCCTGTAGTGGTATTCTGCCATCCATCAAAACGGACAATTTTAACAATGTCATCAATATCTGTAACAATGCGCTCGACGATAACTGGTGTCTTATTATTTCTCACACCGTTGAAAAGTTGTGTTAGCGCAGCCTTACCCTTATCGACTTCCTCCTCCGGCACAACTTCCCTTTCCGCTTCAGCAGCCTCTTTAGCAAGAACGAGCAGCATCTTCAGAAATTCGATACTATTGATCAGCCCCTGCTCATGCCGTTCACGTAACTGCTCTAGTTTTTCTCCAAGCTCAATGTACTTCGGATTCTTAGAATGCTTACGAATTTTTGCGACCAGATCAATTTCTACTTTTTTTGTCGCCGTTGGCAGATCTTTGTACTTGTTTATGTACTCCTCGATCAATTTTTCATCTAAGGTTAGAATTTCCTCATCTTCAATGACCTTGCCTACGTCCAGATTGCTGTTTACAATATCCAAAGTTTTGGCTCCCAGAGCTGCCCAAATTAAGCCGCCGCTGCCATTTGTCGGTTTAACAGATTCGTAAACTTTAGAAAGCCAAACATAGTCCTGCTGAAGTGGATTTAATATCGGGTCTGGAGAAATGGCATTCCATGCACGATTGAGGACAAGATAATCTGCAGCAAATTTATCTTTCACGTCATTCGTTGGCAGACATTCCTGTGCAGCCATTAAGCCTTCCCAGCCTTCCAACGTCCGATCTACACCGATGAAATACGCGAGGCAAGTCCTAAGCAAATCCGGGATTTTCTTCCTTACCTCATTAATATTCGTAATCACCTTCTCCATATTGGATTCATCAAAATGTAATGCTCTTGCCACATTATCGAAAATACCAATGTAGTCCACGATTAACCCAAATGTTTTCCCATCATCATATACTCGATTTGTACGACAAATTGCTTGCAGCAACGTATGGTCCTTCATCGGCTTATCCAGATACATGCATTGGAGAACCGGAGCATCGAATCCTGTAAGAAGTTTATTGCATACAATGACAATTTCGAGTGGGTCATCCGGATCACGAAATTGATCGAGCAATTTAGCTTCCTGGTCCCGCGTTCTCGCATATTCCTTATATTCGTCGGCTTTGTCGTCATTCGTATCCATAACAATTGTAGACCTTTCCGGCCCGAGCAATTTATCAAGCTCATTCTTATACTTGATGCAACATGGACGGTCCAATACAACAACCTGCGCCTTGTAGCCATTAGGATGAATCTTAGTCATAAAATGCTTTGCTATATGGGAGCACACTTTATGTATACGATTCGGATTGTACATGATAGCTTTCATGTTTACATGCTTCGACAATTCTGCTTTTGCATCATCATCGAGATTATTTGTCTCTGCCAAGACATCAAACTCTCGATTCATTGTATCTTTATCGACGTGCAACTCAACTGGAACGGGTTCAAATTCTAACGGAAGAGTAGCATGATCACGAATAGAATCAGAGAAGGAGTACTTACTCATGTATCCACTGCGGTCTTCCGTAGCTCCGAAGGTTATGAAGGTATTCTTATCCAGACGATTAATCGGTGTTCCTGTCAATCCAAAAAAGAATGCGTTCGGCAATGCAGTACGCATTTTTCTACCGAGATCACCTTCCTGAGTTCTATGACATTCGTCGACAAGTACGATAATATTATCACGTGGACTAAGCTCCTCCGTAACATCCTTAAATCTGTAGATGGTCGTAATGATGATTTTCCGTATGTCCTGTCGAAGCATTTTCATGAGCTCCGCAATCGTCGATGCAGACTCCAAGTTACCAACATCCGATGAATGGAATTGCGCTGTTATCTGCGATTCGAGGTCCAGCCTGTCATCGACTACCAATACTGTCGGATTATTCAACTCCGGAATCATCCTTAATTTTACGGCAGCAAATTCCATCAGATACGATTTGCCTGAACCCTGAAAATGCCAGATAAGGCCTTTCTTCGGATAACCATTCAAGACACGTTCAACAATCATATTAGCGCCTTCGTATTGTTGATAACGAGCGATGACCTTATACTTCCGATATTTACTATCCGTAGCAAATAAGGTAAAAAATTGAAAAAGATCCAGGACTTTTTCTGGCGTAATCATATTTGTAACACTGAATTGAACGGCAGCCAGGTCTCCGTCACTTTTTTCTTCTGTAGTGTGCCACGGTCCCCATTTTGCAGCAGGCATACAAACTGAACCATAACGATAACGTTTTCCTTCCGTTGCAAAATTAAAAATATTTGCAACAAGCATTGCCGGAACACTCCGTTCATACTTGTTAATATCCTGCGCCGCATCCAACCAGCTGATCGCTGAACGAGAAGGGGTTTTTACCTCGCCTACAGCGACTGGAAATCCGTTGATAAGAAGGACAAGGTCAAGCCGTTTCCCGCCATCCTTCGCAGGATATACCCACTGATTAGTTACAACGTACTCATTTTTATCGAGGTTACCATTGATCTGTGTACCGAAAAACTCAATAGCAACTTGTTTTCCATCTTTCCCGAATGGATACGAATTCCTTTCGAAGACTAATTGCTTAAAGGCCTCATTCTGCGTGATCAAGTTCTGCTGGTTTGTGGATAGGAATAGAGCTCTCAATCTATAAATTACATCATCAGCTCTGCTTTCATCTTCTGCAATAACTGGATTTAGTCTAATCAGCGCATCTCGAACCATAGATTCGACATACGCATCAGAATAATCCCGTGAAATTTCTTCCGGCGGTATATATTTCCATCCATTTTTTTCCAGCGATGATATTATCATCCTTTCGGTTGTATCATCTTCCTTAAACAATGTTCTCATCTCCTTTCAGTTTCAATTAAGAAATTTTGATTTATCGCTCTGTCCGGCCACCTCGACAAACCGTAGCTGTTGATC
>CAIFEY010000029.1:12833-41139 GCA_903789635.1 uncultured Eubacteriaceae bacterium | reverse complement strand
ATCACAGGTGGTCATAAAGTTGCGAACAAGTGGTCAGATCACGAATAATATACACTATAGTTCAATTTTCTCGTGGTACCGAAGTTCACCGGACGGCCCGCCTGCTCGAGGGCAGCGGAATTTCGGCTGTTATCTGAGTCTAGAATATAGCCGAAATTCTCGTTACCGCGGTAGCCATGTAGTCTGTCTTAATATGCGGTTCGGCCAGTTGTATCCCGGATTCATCCTGGAATCCTGCGATCCGCGCCCGCTCACACGCGCACTTCTCGCCTTCGGGAGCGGGACGATTCGGCTTGAGATCATATTTTAATAATAGCCGGGATTGTATGCAAGATGTCCGGCTGAACGAGAAATTTAATTTATAGCCGGCGGAGCTGGGGCTATGGGAATGCAGGATTGCAGCAGAGAAAATGTTAAAAAGTAGAAATCGGACTGTGCCGATTTCGGGGATTTTAGAGAAGGAGGGCGGATGCCCCATGGTGGTCGCATCCACCTTGCCGCCCGGCGGGCGGCAAGGTGGAAATCGTGCTGCGCGGTGTGCTCGCACGATTTCATTTTTATAGAATGTGAGAGAATCCTCCGCTCGACGCGTCGGATTCTCCAATTGTAGTTGCCGCCTGGCGGCGGTAGGGTCGCCGTTTACTCGCGCTGCTCGTAAACGGGATCGAGCGCCGTGCCAGAATAGTGAACAGCACGGCGAAGGTTACCGGTTCCTCGACGGAGCTCGGAATCGGGATCTGGCGGCCGCCTGTAATAACTGGCTTTACGGCCGATGGTAGGAACTCGGGCTCAGGTGTTCGCCCGAGTTTCTTTGATGGGTTCCCCCGCGCGCTGATGGAATAACTGAAGGGCGCGCGGGGAAATTTAGGTATACAGAATACGGTTCTACAAGTATTATTAATTACCTAACTCAAAATTGTATACTTTATTAAAATTTAAAATGCCCGTTTTCCCGGAACCGAGCCGATTTCGTTTATTATTTTTGAAAAATCGCCGATCTTAATAATTGTGATCGGCGGCTTCGGGCTTGCCTATGACGATTTTGACATCATATTAGCCGTCAGCTGTCAGCTTGTAACATATACGTTTACACTAGTTTTCCGTAAGTGATACAATCATGCCGATTTCCCGAAATTTATATTGAACCTCTATACCACATCGTCTGTCAACCATTATTTGATGTACAGTTGTATCCTGTATTCCTCTGATCGAGGCCGCTTTCAGGCCGGAATCAAAAATACAATCCGATTACAAGTTCTTTAAATCTGCGATTTTACGATTTTTCGGACGCGAATTCGTCAACTTCCGGGAAAACTGCATTTCCTCGGATTTACTAAGGAAATACAGTATACATTCGTCGTCTCGCCCCGTAATGCAGTCGCTCTCACGACTCGCAAGCCAGCGGCGAAGCGAAAGTGATGAGGACTGCTTATGCTTGGGAGACCTAACCTTGCGACTGGCAAGAGCGATAGCCCGCAGACAGAGCAACTGGTAGGTCCCCCTTGAAACTTTCCCAAGAGCACAAGCGGAACGCGAAGTGCGATTGGAAGAAAGTGACCGTTCGGCCCAAGAGAGCGAGCTAATAGCGAAGCTCGATTGGCTAGCCGCTAGTCGTACCTATCTGAACTAACCGCCTGAAATAACCTCCCGGCCGTATTCCATTGTCGGGGCGGCGCAGCGGTCTGTCTGTTTCTTAGCTGTTAACAGACGGACCGCCCCCACGCCAGGCGACGGTCCGAACCGCAGTACAGACTTAATCACGGTTCGGACTGTCGCCCGGCGCTGCAATCAGGAGAACTCGACCACCCGGGAGAGTTCTCCCACCATCGGCCGGCCGCATCCCAATCAGAAAAGCAGCCGGCCGCTCGATCAAGGAGAATGCGAAACCCGGAGCGCATGCGACGAGGTTGAGCATTCTCCCACATTGCCGCCCACAGGGCGGCAAAGACAATCCCGCTTCCGAGCAAACGAGGAAGCGGCGACCTACTTTGACAATCGTAGAACTCGCGAAGCCCCGCGCTGAGCGAGTTCCACCATCGGCCGCGTCGTCGCCGCCGATCGCGCGGCCATAAATCAAGGAATCCGCGAGCACTGCCGAGCGGATTCTTACCTGCGCGGTGCCCTTCTCCCTTTATTGTGTTGGCACCGCGGCGCCTGGGCGACCGCCTCTGCCCATCTGGATTCCAGGCCGTCGCCCGGGCGCCCTCCGGGCGGTCCGTCGGCTCCTTAGTCCAATAAATCCGACCGACCGCCCACTCCGGCCCGGCAGGCGACAACACTTTGGAGCCTGCGGGCCGGATCAGGAGAACTCGACCACCCGGGAGAGTTCTCCCACATTTTCGCCAACCACCCAGTATCATCCCCAGTGTATGCCCCCGTATTACAACCCAGCCATCATTCCCGGTGTATGCCCCAGTATAACAATCGAGTTCCCCACTTACCAAAAAACAGAGTCGCGAACCCCACGCAGCGTTCGCAACTCTGTTCTATCTCATCATCAATTTGTTTTATGGTCAGTATCAGTTAATTTTTATTTTGCCGCCTTGGCTGTGCCGAGCTTCTCGACCTTCTTCAGGACCTTGGTCAGGAGCAGGCTGTCGCGGAAACCGTTTTCCTCGGCGTACTCCTCGATGGTCTCGTTGTACTGCTTCTTGAAGGAGGCCTCGGTGAAGCCTGCGTTCTTCAGCATGGTCTGGAGCTGCTTGTTGTACTGCTTGTCGGTCAGCTCGATACCTTCCTTCTTGGCGATCGAGTAGATGACGAGCTTAGCCTTGACGGTGCTCTTGGCCTGGGTCTTGAGATCCTTCTCGGTCATGCCCTGGGCCTTCAGCAGCTTCTTCAGCGTCATGCCGTACTGCTTGGCCGTCTTAGTGTAGGTTTCCTTCAGCTTGTTCGTCTCGTACTTGAGCTGGCGGGATGGGTACTTCTTGACCTTGGAGCTTGCGAGGATTTCCTGCCAAAGTGTGGACTGGACTGTGCTCTCGTTCTGCTGCTCCTTGGTTGCCAGCAGCTGCTTCTTGACAGATGCCTCATAGGCTTCCTTTGTCTTGAAGTTCGTGTACTTTTTGACGAATGCTAAGTTGTATGTCGGGGTCTCGGTGACCTTCTTGGAGTTGATCGTAACGGTGAAGACAACCTTCTTATTACGCAGCTTCTTGGTGCTGTAGTCGGATGGGAAGGTCAAATGCAGCTCGACCTTGCTGCCAACCTTCTCGCCGATCAGACCGTCCTCGAATCCGTCGATGAACGTGCCCGAACCGATCTTCAGTGTGTAGTCGGTCGCGGATCCGCCGTCGAACTTCTTTCCGTTGATCTTTCCGACGTAGTCAATGCTGACTGTGTCGCCCTTCTTGACCGTGCCCGTCTTAACGGTCTTGGTCGTTGCCTTAGCCTGGACATTGGACTTGATCTGCGCGTTGATTTCCTTCTGCGTGACTGTCGCCTTTGTCTTAGTATAGGTCAGTCCCTTGTACTTTCCTACCTTGACATACTTGTCATAATTCAGGTGACTATAGTTCGATGCAGAGAAATATCCGGTCTTGATCAGGTATCCAAAAATCACAGCCAGCGCAGCGACAATGACCACAACGGCAATAATTATTTTCTTCTTTTTGGTCATGACAGTATTACTCCTTAAATTATTAATTCATGATAGCATGCGCGCAATGCGGCCTTCCCGCCCGCGTGCACTTTGTTATTTTAACATCTTTAGACAGGTAATTCAATTTTACCTCCCCTATTTCACATAAATTCCACATGAATTCCAGGTTTTCACCAACATTCCCATTTTATCGCACTGCCGGCACCCCTGCCGTCTTGTCAACCACTTTCTTTCAACTTGTCCTAAAAACTACTTACCAAATAGTTTAAATTTGTTTTGTGCATCTAACTTTCATTATCAAAAAAAGGTGTAATCTATTAAATTCTAACGAAATTTAAGGATTCTCCTCGTAAATCTTCACACAACCATCACATACGACATATGCTTCGCATTGTATAATCAAGGTGTCAAGTGATGCGACATCATCGCTTGAACGTTCTTTCTTAATAATTAATATCGCAACCAGAAGGCCCCCATTTTGGGGGTCCTCTGGTTTTTTGGGTTTTTGTATCATTTAATGTGAGCGGGCGCGGTCACCACCCCGGCGCCGCGCCCACTCTGTACATATAATGAAAATCTAATTTTGTATTATGCTGGTTCGCCCGCGCTATTCGCCCCACACGACCCTGCGGTAATTCTCCCTGTCCGTGTCGCCCTCGGTCGAAATGCAGAGGATACGGGAATCACTGTTCAGCCCGAGCGCGTCCTTCATCTCGGAAAGCTCAGGGTTATGGAGAACTTCAAACACAAAGCCCGCCGTCACCGCGCCGCTCTCCCCGGAGACGACGCGCGCGTCGGAGCCGAGCGGGTTTCCCAGGACGCGCATGCCGCGGGCGGAGACGCAGTCCGGGACCGACGCGTAGAAATCGGCGGTCGCGCGGATCTGTTCGAATCCGACGTGGCAGGGTTCCCCGCAGGCGAGTCCGGCCATCATGGTGTGGAGGGAGCCTTTGACCGCGTGAAGAGTTCCGTCGTCGGCCTCGGCCGTCCGGAAGTTGCAGTCGGCACGGTCCGGCTCGACGATCGTGACGATCGGCCGCTCCGGCGTCCCCTCGCCCTGCGCGTACCAGTCGCGGAAAAACCCGCACATCGCCCCCGCCATCGCGCCCACGCCGGCCTGCAGGAAAATGTGCGTCGGCCGCGTCTCCAGCTGGTCGAGCATCTCGGCGCCCATCGTCGTGTAGCCCTGCATGATCCAGGTCGGGATCTGCTCGTAGCCGTCCCAGGACGTGTCCTGCACCAGCGTCCAGCCGTTCTCCTCCGCCTGCCTCTGCGCGAACCGCACCGTGTCGTCGTAGTTCCATTCGGTAATCGACGCCTCAGCCCCGAGTTTCCGAATGTTTTCCAGCCGTTCCCGCGTGCTTCCAGCAGGCAGGTAGACGACGCAGCGCCGGTGCATTTGCCGCGCGGCCCAGGCGATTCCGCGTCCGTGGTTCCCGTCCGTCGCAGTGACAAATACCACCTCGCCGTCAGCCCCATCCCGGTCTGCCGCCTGCTCCATGCACTTGTGCACGCAGTAGCTTCCGCCCAGGACCTTAAACGCGTTCAGCCCGAACCTGCTGCTCTCATCCTTGACGCGGATCTCGCTGACGCCAAGGTATTCCGCGAGCCCGCGCAGATTCCTGAGCGGCGTCGGCGCATACCCCGGCAGCGTCATGTGGAACCTCCTCGCCTCCCTGGCCCCGGAAACCGTGAAACGGCGCGGCGCCTCGCCCTCAGCCGGGCGGCTGATCAGCCTGATCTTCGAATCCATGATATCCCTCCTCTTTTGAATCGGATTCTCTTTTCTGTTCTTCTCTGTTTTCTGCGCTGCCGCGTACCCCGCAGCTGTTGAAATTCCAGCGGTTTCCGCGGCAGCTCCTACGTTTTTCATCGCAATTGTTTCTGCATTTTCTACATTATATAGTTCATATAGTTCGATTATGATGAGAAACTCGTTGTTACGCAGATTATAGCATCGGGGAGATCGGATATTCAACCCCGGGGCACCGCCGGGTAGAAATGCTTCTTCGTCAGCAGGTAGCAGATCGGCAGCAGGTACAGGTAGCACGCGTACGGCAGCGCGCGGAAGTCGACGCCCATGAAAGCCAGCGGCACCGAGCACCCGATGCACCACGGCACGATTCCCGCAATCAGGATCACGGAATTCTCCTCGTCCATCGCGAGCTCCAGCTTGCTTGCGCCGGCGTCGAGGTACGGCTTCTTCATCAGGTCGTTGCACATCAGGGCCGCGATCGTCTGGTTGCAGAACATCGCAGACGAGAGGAATGACAAAATCACCATGACCGGAAAACGTCCGATCTTGCTGCTTCCCGCGGTGATCCGATCCTGGATGGAGTCGAGCATTCCCGTTCCGTTAAAGATGCCGGAATAGGCGCACGACAGCAGCAGCATGATGATGATCTCGATCATCGAAACGAGTCCGCCGCCGTTCAGGATCGCCGCAAGTCCGGTGCCCTGCGCCTTGTACCCGACGACGCACGTCACGAGCACCTTCCACAGCGGAACGCCCTGCACGATCCAGGCTACGAGGATTCCGGAAGCGATGCTCAGTCCCATCGACCGGATGACGCTGACGTGCAGAAGCGGCAGGAGCAGCATCAGAATCGCCGGCACGAACGCCCAGAGCGAAATCTTGAAGGCGTCCGTAAATTCGCCCATCAGCTCATGGTCGATGTGCTGGATCGGATTCTGCCACGAGAGTACCCCGTAGATGACCAGGCACAGCACCATCGGCAAAACCGCCTGCTTCATCATCTCCTTCACATTCCCGAAAATATCCGTATCCGTCACGCCCGCAACCAGCGTCGCACTCGACGACACCGGGGACCCGCGATCCCCGAAGTACACGCCGCTCAGCAGCACCCCCGCAGTAATCAGCGGATCCACCCCGCCGCTCCGCGCCAGCGTCATGAAGATGACCCCGACCGTGCCCGACACCCCGAACGACGTCCCGAGCGCATAACTCAGCAAGCAGGACAAAAGAAACGCGACCATCAGGAATATCGGCGGCGTGATGAGCTTCATGCCGTAGTAAACGAAAATCATAATCGTTCCGCTTACCCTCCACACCGCAGTAATGAACCCGATTACGCACAGCACCCGGTTCACGACCATCGACGACATCGCCCCGTCGAACGCCATCCTTCCGACATCCCGCAGCTTATACCCGCGATGCACCGCGACCGCCATAAACCCCACCAGCCCCACGACCAGCGGAATCGTCATAGAAAACCCCTTCACCAGCGCCGCGATCATACATGCCATAAACACTAAAAAAGCGACCAACAGATCCATATTTTTATCCTCCAACCACAAGCTCTCTTCATAACACTCATTGAGTTTAACAAATTACGCGGTTAATGTAAATGCGCATTATCTAATTCAGGTGGGATTATAGATTTTATCAATCGGAAAGGAAAATATCAAATGCCGCGGCCTAAGGTGGGAACTCGGGCTCAAGTGTTCACCCGAGTTCCTTCGATTGTTTCCCCCGCGCCGGACGACGGGATAACAGAAAAATGAGGGAAGGCGCGCGGGGGAGTTGTGGTATACTGTATCCCGTATAATAATCACGCTCAAGGCGGAATATTGCCTATCTTAAGCGAGCTCAATACCCCTGTCAACCAGGGGGATTTCTTACTTTCCCTTATTACGTCCCAAAAGCAAGAAGAAACGGAAAATGTTCGTGGATTTTTTCGATTTTGATTGAAATAAGAAGCGCGTCGGGCACCAGATTCGTCTTCGCCCCGCCTGATCCATCGCGGAGATCGCGGCGCTATATCATATATGCACTCTGATTCGTCGCTCGATAGGAAATCTGCATTTATAACATGCACTATTATAAAGGAAATCGATGCGGATTCCCTTCGCCGCGATCCCCCCGCCGCAGCGGTCGCATATTTTCAAGAAATGACCTGTATAATTATCTGACAATTTCAAATTGCACAGGTCAGGCGGGAAGAACACTTCTTATTTAAAGAGATAAAATGAAAATTCACGAGGATTTCGGGAAAGTTCTTGCTTTTGAGGATTTTGAGCGGAAAACAAGAAGCGGGCGGCCAAGCGCTGCAATCAGGAGAACTCGACCACCCGGGAGAGTTCTCCCACCATCGGCCGGCCGCATTCCAACCAGAAAAGCAGCCGGCCACTCGATCCAGGAGAATGCGAAACCGGGAGAGCATGCGGCGAGGTTGAGCATTCTCCCACATTGACGCCCGCAGGGCGGCAAAGACAATCCCGCTTCCGAGCATACGAGGAAGCGGCGACCTACTTTGACAATCACCGATCCCGGGAAGCCTTGCGCTGAGCGGGATCTACCATCAGCCGCGCCGCCGCCCACGCGGCCGCGCGGCTATAAATCAAGGAATCCGCGAGCACCTGCCGAGCGGATTCCTACCTGCGCGATGCCCTTTTCCTTTATTGGCACCGCGGCGCCGGGCGGTCCGTCGGAGCCTAAGTCTGCTAAATCCGACCGCCCCACTACGGCCCGGCAGGCGGGCAGCACTTTGGAGCCTGCGGGCCGGATCAAAGGAATCCGCGAGCACCCGCCGAGCGGATTCCTACCTTCCACCCCCGCCCCGCACCCCGCGGGGCGGCCCGGCCGCGCGCCTTAAACGTTTGAACCCGCGCGCGGCCAAAAAAAGAATCCGTGGGCGTCAGCCCAGCGGATTCTTACCTTTTCCCTGTTCCGTTTTCAATTCTTTATATGCCCCGGTGTGACAGCCCAGGTTTTCACCGGCTCGGTGTCAGCCCCAGTGAATGTCCCCGCATTACAGTCCAGGTACTACAAGCCCCGGTGTCCGGCAGGGCCTCTGCTCTTAGTCCATGCTTCCTTTGTCGCAAAAGACCAGGATGTCGTCCCTGACCTCGATGTAGCCGCCGCTGAGGTGGCCGGTCTTAAGGCCGGAGGCGTCGCGGAGGCGGACGGTGCCCTCGGGGGCGAGGAGCTTGCAACACCACATGTGGCCGGGGAGGAAGCCCTCGGAGCCGGAGGCGGTCTTCACCGTGATGGAGGTGACGTCACCGGAGTAGAGGACCTCTTCAGGGGTCATGATTTCTACTTTTACTTGATTTGCCATTTTATTTCACTCCGCTTGTCGTTAATCGCAGTCTATATCGCAGCGGGCGCGGCGTCGAATTTGGGATTTTTGCAGTGGTTCCGTTGCCGCCGCAGCGCCCGGCTGAGATCGATTTTGTATACAGTATCCCTCAACTACCCAGTTAAGGAAATACTCAGTTTTACCGGTATGGTGTTGACTCAGGTGAATGCCCGCTTTGGACAGCTCCGGTATTTTCCGGTACAGTGTCGACCCAGGTGAATGTCCGGGTTTAACAGCCCGAGTGTCAATCCCGGTATATGCCCCAGCATTACAGCCCCGGTGTTCTCCTGTCCAGTGTCAATCCCGGTGAATGCCCAGTTTGAACAGTCCCGATGTTCTACGGTCCGGTATCAACCCAGGTGGATGTCCACTTTGAACATCCCCGGTATTCCACGGACCGGTATCAACCCTGGTGAATGTCCCGGTTTTACAGTCCCGGTGTCAATCCCGGTATATGTCCCGGCATTACATCCCCGGTTTCAGCCCCGGTGAATGCCCGGTTGGACAGCCCGAGTGTCAATCCCGGTATATGCCCCAGCATTACAGCCCCGGTGTTCTCCTGTCCAGTGTCAATCCCGGTGAATGCCCAGTTTGAACAGTCCCGATGTTCTACGGTCCGGTATCAACCCAGGTGGATGTCCACTTTGAACATCCCCGGTATTCCACGGACCGGTATCAACCCTGGTGAATGTCCGCTTGGGACAGCACAGGTGTTCCCCGGTCCGGTATTAACCCAGGTGAATGTCCGGGTTTGGACCATCTCCAGTGTCGACCTCGGTGAATGCTCTCTTGGAACAGTCCCGGTATTCCCCGCCCGGTATCAGCCCAGGTGAACGTCCGCTTTGAACATCCCCGGTGTTCCACGGTCCGGTATCAGCCCCGGTGGATGTTCAGTTTGAACCATCTCCAGTGTCGACCCCGGTGAATGCCCGGGTTTAACAGTCCCGGTTTCAACCCCGGCGTATGTCCAGGTATTTCAGCCCCGGTACCTCACCCATCATCTCAAGCTACTTCTTCGCCCCCTCAGTCTTTGTCGAATCCGCATCCTCCGCCGCGTCCGCCGAGAGGTCGTCCTCCTCATCCTCCTCACGCGCCATCGAAACCTGCGCATCAGCCTTATACTTCTTATACTTTTCTTCGACGTCCTCTATGCCGCCGGCGAAGAGGAAGAGTTCCTCCGGGATGTCGTCGTAATTGCCGTCGAGGATGCCCTGGAAGCTTCTGATGGTCTCCTTCAGAGGGACGTAGCGGCCTTCCATGCCGGTGAACTGCTCGGCGACGGTGAACGGCTGGGAGAGGAAGCGCTGGATCTTGCGGGCGCGGGAGACGACCTTCTTGTCGTCCTCGGAGAGCTCGTCCATGCCCAGGATCGCGATGATGTCCTGCAGGTCCTTATACTTCTGGAGAATCTCCTGGACGCGGCGCGCGGTCTCGTAGTGCTCGGTGCCGACGATCAGAGGATCCAGGATGCGGGATGTGGACGCGAGCGGGTCGACGGCCGGGTAGATGCCGAGCTCGGTGATCGAGCGGTCGAGGACGGTGGTCGCGTCCAGGTGGGCGAATGTCGTTGCCGGGGCCGGGTCGGTCAGGTCGTCGGCCGGGACGTAGACGGCCTGCACGGAGGTGATGGAACCGTCCTTGGTGGAGGTGATTCGCTCCTGCAGGTCTCCCATCTCGTTGGCCAGGGTCGGCTGGTAGCCTACTGCGGACGGCACACGGCCGAGCAGCGCGGATACCTCGGATCCTGCCTGGGTGAAACGGTAGATATTATCGATGAAGAGCAGGACGTCCTGCTTCTCGTGGTCGCGAAAGTACTCGGCCATCGTCAGACCGGTCAGCGCGACTCGCATTCTGGCCCCCGGCGGCTCGTTCATCTGACCGAAGACCATGGCGGTCTTCTCCAGTACGCCGGACTCGGACATCTCGCCGTAGAGGTCGTTTCCCTCACGGGTACGCTCTCCGACGCCCGCGAAGACGGAGATTCCGTTCCTCTCGGTAGCGATGTTGTGAATCAGCTCCTGGATCAGGACGGTCTTGCCTACGCCGGCGCCGCCGAACAGGCCGACCTTTCCGCCTCTGGTGTACGGCGCGATCAGGTCGATGACCTTGATGCCCGTCTCAAAGATCTGGGACGACGTGTCCTGATCCTCGAACGACGGGGCCTTCCTGTGGATCGGCCACTTCTCGTCGGTCTTGACGTCGCCCTTGCGGTCGATCGGGTCTCCTAAGACGTTGAACAGGCGCCCTAAGACTTCCTTTCCTACCGGTACGGAGATCGGCGCCCCTGTGTCGAGCGCCTCCATGCCCCTGGACAGCCCGTCCGTAGAGGACAAGGCGACGCAGCGGACCTGGTCGTCTCCCTTATGCTGGGCGACCTCCGCGACGATTTTGCTTCCGTCCTTCGCCTTGATCTCGATGGCGTTCATCAGCTCCGGAAGCTCGTCCGGCTTGAATTTAACATCTATAACTGGTCCGATAATCTCATGAATTTTTCCTTTGTTCAATGATCTTACCTCCTCCATTTCTAACCCATCGCTTCCGATCCGGACACGATCTCGATGATCTCGTTAGTGATCTGTGTCTGGCGTGCGCGGTTGTACTGCGTCTGAAGCTGATCCAGCAGGTCGGACGCGTTGTCGTTTGCGTTTTCCATGGCCTCTCGCCTGGCCGCGTGCTCGCACGTGACGGACTCGAACGCCGCGCGGAACAGCTGAAGCTCTGCATATTTCGGCACCAGATACGCAAACACGGCCTCCGGTGACGGTTCGTATTCCACGGGATGACGGAAGCCGGAGGACTTGCCTGCCGACTTCTTCTTTTCCCGTTCCATTGCTTTCTTGTTTAATTTATCGTAATCGATCGGAAGAATGCGCTCGGTGACCACCTTCTGCACCAGCGGGTTGACGTAGGCGGTCGAGACGAACACGATCTCGTCGATCTCCTGATCGTGGAATTTCTGCATCATCGGTCCGGCGATCTGCTGCACGGTCGTGAAGTTTACCCGGTCGACGAACGCGTCCACGTCCAGCGACTCATCAAGCATCTGGTATCCCCTGCGTTCAAAGTATTCTTTGCCGCGGGAGCCGATGCACAGGAGCCTGACCTCGTGCTCGCACCGGTCGATCGCTTCCTGGGCCGCGCGAATCACGTCGCCGTTGAAGGATCCGCACAGTCCGCTGCTGCTCGTGATGATGAAGAAGCAGGTCGTGTTGATTTTCCGTCGTCCCAGGATATATCGCTGCGGTACGCTGGCGGCGTCGTCAAAAGCCTCCTGGGCCGACTCAATCAAGCGGCTGATAAACACCTGGCTGTGCTGCAGCTGGGCCTTGGCGACCCTGAGCTTGGACGCAGAAACCAGCTTCATCGCGTTCGTGATGCGCTCGGTGCTCTGGATGCTTCTAATCCGGCGTTTGATGTCCTGCATATGTTCCGCCATAATTCATCCCTGCCTTCCTATTCCTGAACGAACTCCTTCTTAAACTTCTCCTTGAATGCCTCGATTCCCTTGATCAGCGACTTCTCCGTCTCGTCGGACAAGTTCCCTGTCTCGTTGATCTCACGCGGCACCTCCGGGTAACGGTCGTTCATGTACGTGTAGAACCCTTCCTCGAACTGCCTCATGCGCTCGTTCGGGACCTCGTCCAGCATGTCGTGCACGGCCGCGTAGAGGATCATCACCTGATCGGCAACGTCCAGCGGCTGGTACTGCGGCTGACGCAGGATCTGCATCAGCGTCGCGCCGTGTTCCAGGCTCTTCTTGGTCGCGGGATCGACGTCTGAGCCGAACTGTGCGAACGACTGCAGCTCGCGGTACTGCGACAAAATCAGCTTGATCTTGGAGGAAACCTTCTTCATCGCCTTGATCTGCGCCTTGCCGCCGACTCGGGATACGGAGATTCCGGCATTGATCGCCGGCCTCTGTCCAGAGAAGAACAGCTCGGACTCCAGGAAGATCTGGCCGTCGGTGATGGAAATGACGTTGGTCGGGATGTAGGCCGCGATGTCACCGGCCTGTGTCTCGATCAGCGGGATCGCCGTCATCGAGCCGCCGCCCAGCTCGTCGCTGAGCTTGGCCGCCCTCTCCAGCAGTCTGCTGTGCAGGTAGAAGACGTCGCCCGGATAAGCCTCACGCCCAGGCGGTCTCCTCAGAAGCAGGGACATCGCACGGTATGCGACCGCGTGCTTGCTCAGGTCATCGTAGATGATCAGCACGTCCCTCCCCTTATACATGAAGTATTCCCCCAGCGCGCATCCGGCGTACGGTGCGACGTACTGCATCGGGGCAGCCGCGCTCGCCGTCGCGGAGACGATGGTCGTGTACTCCATCGCGCCGTGGTCTCTCAAGGTCTGCATCAGCTGCGCCACGGTGGACTGCTTCTGTCCGATCGCGACGTAGATGCAGATCATGTCTTTTCCCTTCTGGTTTAAAATCGTGTCGACTGCCAGCGCGGTCTTTCCGGTCTGGCGGTCTCCGATGATCAGCTCACGCTGACCTTTGCCGATCGGCACCATTGAGTCGATCGCCTTGATTCCGGTCTGCATCGGCTCCTCGACCGGCTGTCTGTCCAAGACTCCCGGCGCCGGGCTCTCGACCGGGCGGCTCTCCGTCGTGTGGATCGCCCCTCCGCCGTCGATCGGGCGGCCGAGTGCGTCTACGACGCGGCCGATCATCTCCTCACCGACCGGGATCTGTACGACCGTCCCCGTCGGCTTCACGATGTCTCCCTCGCCGATTCCCGTCTCATCGCCTAAGATGACGGCTCCGACGTTGTCCTCCTCCAGGTTCATGGCCATTCCGTACGCATCGTGCGGGAACTTCAGGAGTTCCCCCGCCATGCAGTTCCTGAGGCCGTAAATCCTGGCGATTCCGTCTCCGACCTGCATGACGCGGCCGAAATCGGAAACATCCAATTCACTGCTGTAATTCTCTATTTCGTTTTTGATTAAAGTACTGATCTCATCAGGTTTTAAATCCATAACGATCTTCCTCCCCGACTTATTTCCGCCGCGTGCTCATTAAACCGCGCTGTTCCTGATCTTCTGGTGCAGCTGTTCCAGCCTGGTGCGCAGCGATGCGTCCATGAGCTGTCCCTCCGCATAGATCCGAACGCCTCCGATCAGGTCCTTGTTGACCCGATTGTGCAGCTTGATCTTCTTCTTATAGAAGTCGGAAATCTCTTCATTAAATCGATTCATCTCTTCGTCGCTCAGCGGAACTGCAGATTCGATGACGCCTTCCCCGACGTTTTTCTCGTGATCATCAATGATGTCGTATTCGATGGTGATCTGGTGGAACAGGGCCACTCTGCCTTTGTCCACGAGCAGACAAAGGAAATGCAGGACCTCGTCCGTGATCTTTCCCTTGAAAATGCTCTCGATCTTCTCCTTCTTGATGACCTTGGAGATGGCCGGGTCCTGCAGGAACCTGCAGAACATCTTGTTCTGATTGGTAATGCTCTCCAGCTGGTGGAGCTCATCCCTGACTTCCGCGGTTTTCCCGGCATCGATGGCCGCGCCGTACAAGCCTCTCGCGTAAACTTCAGCAATTGCTATTTCCATCGCTGTCTCACCTCTTCCCGGTCTGCTTACTTCTTACTGTCGGCATCGGAAAGCACCTGGTCGATGATTTCCCTGTGATCCTCCGGAGAAATCTCCTTCTCCAGGATCTTGCCGGCAGCCTCTACAGCCAGGTCTCCGACCTCACGGCGAAGCTGACGTCTGGCAGCCTGCTGCTGTCTCTCGATCTCTTGCCGGGAGCGCATGATCGCGTCGTGCGCCTGTGCGTTCGCCTCATCGATGATGCGGTCCGCCTGCGCGCGCGCCTCCTTCTGCGCGTCCTGAATAATCTGACGACCTTCTTCTTCCACGCCGGCGATCTGTTTCTCGTAAGCCTTCATCTTCTTATTGGCCCGGCGCTGCTTCTTCGCCGCATTGTCCAGCGTATCCTGGACGGACTGGGCCCTGGCTTCCATGTAATCGTGCACCTTCTGAAAGAAGAAGTGATACAGGATCCAAAACATTACCAGGAAGGTGATGATCGCAAACACGTAATTCCAGTTAAACTCAAATAATCCTTGTGTAAGCTTCATCTTAAGCCTCCATATCCTCTCGTTTCATCCTCTGTAACTCTGCTACATCCTGCCCAGAAGAATCAATGAGACGACGAATCCGAGTACCAGAGAGGTCTCCATGATAGCCATCGCGACGATCATGTAACCGATCATTTTATTACTCATCTCCGGCTGACGCGAAATTCCGTGCATCGCTCCGTTAGATACAATACCCTGTCCAATTCCTACACCCATTGCTGCAAGGCCCATTGCGAGTCCTGCGCCGATTGCGATAAGTCCACTACCCATAATTTTCTTATGCCTCCTGTTTGGCTGATTTCAGCTCACGTTTCTGTTGACGGCGCAGTTTCTTCTGTCTGCGCTTCTCTGCTGTCTCGGGCATCTCTCCTTCGAGAGCGGAATGCAAGTTGACGGCAGTTAATACCGTAAAGATGTACGCCTGAATCACTGGTTCGAACATGTCGAAGAACAGATTCAGCGGGATTCCTGTCAGACACCTTAGGATCGGGATCGAACAGAAATGCAGGCTCAGCTTGCCCATGAATGCCAGCCACATATCGACGACGACCATGCCGCCGAAGATGTTGCCGAACAGTCGCAGCGCCAGCGTCACCGGGAATACCAGCTCACTGATCGTGTTCATGATGATCATGAACGGATACGGATCCGCGAGCGCGTGTACCCTTCCGCCGATGCCAAGGTGCTTCACCGCGCTGACCTGAATGATTAAGAACGACATCAGCGCCAGCGCTGCCGTGACGTTCAGGTCCGCCGTCACCGGCCTCAGTCCCAGCAGTCCCAAACTGTTCGCAAACAGCAGGAATATAATCAGCGACCCAAGGTACGGTGCGTATACATCTCCCATTTTTTTGCCCAGCTGCTGTTCTGCAAAATTATAGACCAACCCGACAATGGTCTCCGCAACCACCTGCTTCCCCTTAGGAACAGGCTTCAGGTTGCTTCCCAACCAAATGCCAAGTATGGCCAGAATTGCACAGATCAGTATCTCAAAGCAAACACTCTCTGTCAGAAAGACATGACCATTTCCGAACGTGAGGATGATCCTCGGTCCGATCTGATTAAAATCAATCACGGCTTTCCCTCCTTTTTCAGCAGAACCCTGCGTTGACGCTTCCCCAGAATGCAGTTCTGCAGCACTGCAGAAGGACACGACTTAACGGATCCGGGAATCTGCGGCGAAGCCCTCTTAACTTCGCTGAATGCTATTTTAGTCTTTTTGCGATTTTTGTAAAGCCTCCAGGTGACATCTCCACACAAACAACATATTGCTTATTTTTATTTATGTTTTGTTAATCTATTTTAAGTTGAAAAATCTTGATTTTCGTGATATTTGTCTCTTGAAAACAACGATTTTCACCATTTCCCTGTGCAAAATCACCATTTTCCATGTATTTTTTAGAAGAACATTTAAACCGAGTATGTTGAGTATGTGTGTAAGGTACATCTAACTTACATAAAGTAGGATATTAGGACAAGGGAAATTGATGTCACTATGACAATAAATTAGAAAATTATGGAAGAAACACATCCTCCAGCTCCGACCGTGCATCATCGACCGTTTCACCTCGCGGAACACGTACCGCACGCCGCCGCGCGCCTGCACGAGTGTAATCGGATTGGGTTTGAGTGAAGCAGCAGCTCTGCGCCGACAAAGTCCACCTGACCAGCCCCCCTCGCGGGGCACAGGGGTCGGCGCCGCTGCCGCGGCGATGCGGTGGGAAAACTCTCCCTTTGGTCGCGTTCTCCTATGCGTTCCCGCAAAGGAGCAGTCTGCCGCGCGGGGGCGCGGGTTGGTCGCCGTTTTCTCGCATCGCTCGTAAACGGATTGTGTTGGAAGGAAGCAACTGTGCTGTGCAGGGCGCGCCCAGTTGCTTTGATTATAGAAAGTGGAAGCCCGCGCTCAGCTCAGGGCTTCGCGCGGGCAGTGATTGTTTCGCCGCGCGCTTTCAATGCCGGAAGGCGCGCGGCGAGCGGCCTGCCGGCCCCTGGACGGACTGGGAAGGGGGCCGCGGGCCGGGGGTCCGCGACTGACGGAAATGACACGCGGACCCAGCGCCCTCGCGGGACACTGGGATTGGCGCCGCTGGCGCGGCGATGCGGTGGGAGAACTCTCCCGCCGGTCGCGTTCTCATATGCGTTCCCGCAAAGGAGCAGTCTGCCGCGCGGGGGCGCGGGATACCGAGGTTGGCGCCGTTGCCGCGCAGCTACTTCTCGTACCCCTCATAATAATACGACTGCTCAATCCCCTCGAAGATGATCTGCCGGTCGTCCACGCGGTCGGTCAGATTCGGCTCGATCAGGAACCGCAGTTCCAGGTCGTTCACTGGACTGCGCTCCATCGCCTGCAGGTAATCCGCCTTGTCGATCTGCGCCCAGTCGACGACTTTGCCGAGCCGCTTCTTCAGGATCATGTCCAGCCAAATCCGCGCGCTCCGCCCGTTCCCCTCCATAAACGGGTGCGCGACGTTCATCTCCACGTACTTGGCGATGATTTCCTCGAACGAGTTCTCCGGCATTTTCTCCACGGCCTTCAGCACCTCGTTCAGGTACAGGCAGTTCGCGAATCGAAAATTCCCCTTTGCGATGTTGAGCGTCCGAATTTCTCCGGCAAAATCATACAGACCGCCGAAGAGTGCTTTATGAATATCCCGAAGTCCCTTCACGGTTCCGACTTCGATTTCATTTATCCTTCCACTGGTGAAAAGTGCCTTCGCGTTTTCCAGGCTTTTCCCATCTATTTCCTGTGTTCTCATCTCCTGCCTCCTTTACCTATAATATTAACGGCAGCGCTCGTAGATGTCACCCTTATTCTGCAGGCGATGTCTTATCAGGTATCAACGCCTGTACTTGCGTGGCTCGCTGCTCCTCCATCGGCTGCCTGTATTTTGGAAAATCCCCCTTAAAAATCAAAATTCCCAATGTTAAATTTTTAACTGGGAATTACCCCCACCTTCCGTCCATTTTCCCAAAACTCCTCCGTCGAGAGGCATCGTCACTTTTTTAATCACTTATCATTTCCCTGGATTCGACTGCATTTACGATATATCGCTGTGCCGATTTCATCATTTGACAGCAGCACGACGGTGAATCGGCACTGAAACGCGCCCGTATTGTATGTATTTTCAAACAATGCGAGCGCAGCACCACCGACCACAGCCGAAAGGTGTCCGGACGAGGCGATGATCAACGACTTAAGTTGGGATTTTTACACTGAACGCCCCCATTTTCCCAGAAAACGGCAAACCTCTTGGGAAATCGTAAGTAGAAGCCTCTTCTTTCCCAATTAAATGCCATTTCTCACCATGTATTACCATTTACTGGTGCATTCAGTATACCTCAACTCTCCCCCACGAGCCCCATCCAGCTCCAGGCGCCCCGCGACCCAGTTCGAACCGCTGCAGCGCTACTGCAGTGGTTCGAACTCATCCATCTTATAGTCCAGCTTCCTCGCATCGTGGCAGTCGCTGGACAGGACGATCGGGCAGCCGAGCTCCTGGATGCGGGCGAGCAGCGGGGCGGATGGGTATGGGATGGATCGGTAGCCCTTGGCCATGGCGCCGAGGTTGATCTCGAAGACGGGTTTGCCGCCGTCACCCAAGAAGTCGGCGATGCCGGAGCGGCGGGTGGATGGGGCCGCGGCGATACGGTCGATGGCGGCGATGGCGCAGTCGCGGTACCACGGGGCGGACTCGTCGAAGTAGCGGCCTGTATCGTTGAACTTGCAGACCAGGTCGAAGTGGCCGACGATGTCTGCCTTTGTCTTAATGAGGACCTGGGACTCCGTCTCGAAGTAGCACTCGACGTAGTCGCGCACGCTGCCGCGGAAGTGCTCCTCGACCGCGCGCTCCATAATCTCGGCGGTGTCGTCGACGCTCATGTATACACCGTCCTTCTTCACGTAGTGGACGGAGCCGATCAGGTAGTCGTACGGGAAGTCGGCGGGCGGCTCCATGCCGGTCTCGGCGGTCGAGTCGTCGGCGTAGAAGTCCTGCTCCTTGCCCAGGCGGATGTCGAGGCGGCCGGCGTACTCCTCCTTGAGGGCCAGCACGTCGGAGCGGTACTGCTCCTCCTTTTCTTTTGTCATACAGACGTCGAGGTCGTGGGGCGCAAAGCCGTGGCCGGAGAAGCCGAGCAGCTGGAAGCCGCGGTCGTACGCCGCCTTCGCCATCTCCGCCGGCGTGTCCTTGCCGTCGCAGTAGACGGGGTGGGTGTGCAGGTTGTATTTTCCGACAGGGCCGATCAGGCCTTTGATTCTCTCCATATTTCTCACCTTTTTTGACGTTTATTGCGTTGGATATGATGCTGGAATTGCCGCGTATACAGTATCCCGGCGCGCGAGTTTAGTTTATAACCATAGTTGGCGGGCGCGCCGGCTATTCCCGGTGATAGGCCGCGCGCCGCGGGTATCAGCCGCGGTGAATGCCACGGTATGACAGGCCGGGCGCGCCGGCGGATCCCAGGTGGTCGGCCGCGCGCCGCGGGTGTCAGCCGCGGTGAATGCCACGGTGTGACAGGGCGGGCGCGCCGGCGGATCTACTCACTCACCGGCGCGGTCTCGTAGGTCTGCTTCTGCTTGGTGTCGATGACGCGGCGGCGGGCCATCTCCTGCTCGACGTCGGTCAGGGAGATGCCCATCTCGGCCAGCAGGACCATGACGTGGTAGGCGAGGTCGGCGGTCTCGTAGACGGTTTCGCCGCGGTCGCCGGATTTGGCAGCGATGATGACTTCCGTCGCTTCCTCGCCGACCTTCTTCAGGATTTTGTCGAGGCCCTCGTCGAAGAGGTAGGAGGTGTAGCTGCCCTCTGGGCGCGTCATCTTCCGTTCTTCCAGCAGCTCGTAGAGGGACTGGAGGGTGATTTTTTGTCTGTCCTCGAGGATCTTCTCCTCAGACTCCACGTCGGTCAAAGGATACTCGAAGCACGACTCCGTTCCCAGATGGCAGGCCGGTCCTTCCGGGCGCACGAGCACGGTCAGCGCGTCGCGGTCGCAGTCGGCGATGATCTTCACCACGTGCTGGAAGTTGCCGGACGTCTCGCCCTTGTGCCAGTACTCCTGCCGCGAGCGCGACCAGAACACGGTCTGCCCGCACTCGAGCGTGCGGCGCAGACTCTCCCGATTCATGTACGCCAGCGTCAAAACCCTCCTGGTCGCCGCATCCTGCACGATTGCCGGGATCAACCCCTTCTCATCAAACTTCAAGTCATCAATCTTTACCATTTCCTACTCCCCTGGCCTCCGCCATCTACTGAACTCGTCCATCGGCGCCGGCTCCCGTCCCTGGTCCGTCCAAACGGTCCGCCCGCGCCCTGCACATCCACGTCGGCGCCGGCTCGCGGTCCGTACCGCTCAACGCTCGCCCGCGCCGTCACTAATCAACCTACTGCGCCCTCCTCACCGGCCGCACCGGGATGCCCTCCTCCGCCAGCCGGTCCTTCAGATCAGCGATGGAAACCTCGCCGAAGTGGAAGATCGAAGCGGCGAGGCCGGCGTCGATGTCCGGGATCTCCTTGAACAGCGTGATGAAGTCCTCGATGCTGCCCGCGCCGCCGGACGCGATGACCGGGACGTGCGCGATCTCCTCGACCGCCTTCAGCATCTCGAGGTCGAACCCCTTCTTGACGCCGTCCGTGTCGATGCTGTTCAGCACGATCTCGCCCGCGCCCATCTCCTGGCCGCGCGCGATCCACTCCAGCGCGTCCATGCCGGTGTCCTCGCGGCCGCCCTTGGTGAATACCGTGTAGTGGCCGCCCGAACGGGCCGCGTCGACGGAGAGGACGACACACTGGTTGCCGTACTTCTCCGCCGCCTCGCGGATCAGGTCCGGGTTCGCGATCGCGCCGGAGTTGACGGAGACCTTGTCCGCGCCGCACTTCAGGACGCGGTCAAAGTCATCGATCGTCCGGATTCCGCCGCCGACGGAAAGCGGGATGAAGATCGTCGAGGCGACCTCCCGCAGGATGTCGGTGAACAGCTGGCGCCCCTCCGCGCTCGCGGTGATGTCATAGAAGACCAGCTCGTCCGCGCCGTGGTCGCTGTAGTACTTTCCGAGCTCGACCGGCGACGAGACGTCCGCGAGATCCTTGAAATTCACGCCCTTCACGACCCTGCCGTCCTTCACGTCGAGGCAGGGAATAATTCTTTTTGTAATCATGGTGTACCCCTTTATTTACAGAACGCGGGAGACCCTCTTCATCTGAAGATCTCCCGCGCAGTTAATCGTTATTCGTTATTTATTATAGATAAATTATAAATCCATCTACATGTTATTTTTATATTTTATACGTTGACCAGCGCCTTCGCTTATCGCCGCATGCCGCATCCTACTCGCCGAACTCGCGGATGACCTCGCCCAAGTCGAGGGCTCCCGTGTACAGCGCGCGTCCGATGATGGCTCCGTCCACACCGATCTCTGCGAGTGAGCTGAGGTCGTGCATGCTGGAGATTCCGCCGGATGCGATGATGTCGACGTACCCGCCGTAATCCGCGACCAGCTTCTTATAAAGCTCCAGGTTGGTGCCGCTCATCGCGCCGTCCTTGGAAATGTCAGTCGTGATGATCGTGTGGCATCCGTCCTCAAGCAGCGTTCTGACCAGCTCGTCGATCGTCACCTTGGTGACCTCCGTCCAGCCGTTGATCGCCGCGTTCGCGCCGGAAATGTCGATGCCGACCGCGACGTTGTCGCCGTGCTTCTTAATCATGCGTGCCGTGAACTCCGGATCCTTGATCGCCATGGTTCCGATGATGACGCGCAGCGCGCCGACGGAAGCATAGTCGGTGATAATCTCCTCATTGCGGATTCCTCCGCCGATCTCGACCAGCAGGTCCGTCTCCTCGATGATTTCCGTCACCGCAGAGAAATTAGGCTGTGTTCCATCGATCGCTCCGTCCAGATCGACGACATGCAGATACTGCGCTCCCGCATCCTGGAACTCCTGCGCTACGTCCAGCGGATGCTCGCTGTAAACCGTCTTCTTGCTGTAATCTCCGCGTAACAAGCGGACCACGTTGCCGCCCTGCAAATCGATAGCCGGAAAGATCTTCATATTATACAACCTCCTGTAACCTGAGGCCTACATCTCACAGAATGCTCTGAGGATGTCCAGACCCACATCTCCGCTCTTCTCGGGGTGGAACTGCAGGCCGTAGACGTTGTCCTTCTGCACCGCAGCCGTCAGCTCCGCGCCATAATCCGTAGTCGCGATCACGCTGCTTTCGCAGTTGGTCCCGTAGTAGGAATGGACAAAGTAGACGTAGTCTCCCTCTCCGATATTTCTGAATATATCACTCTTCTCGCGCCCCTCAGGAAAATGAAGCGCGTTCCAGCCGATCTGCGGGACTTTGTAACCTTCAGGGACGACCGGTTCCATAGAAACGACGTCACCCTCGATGAGTCCTAGGCCCTCGTGCTCTCCATATTCCATGCTGCGCTCGAACAGCAGCTGCATGCCCAGACAGATTCCCAGGAGCGGTTTACCATCAGCCGCCTGTTCTTTCACCAGGCTGCCGAGGCCGGTCTCCCTCAGCTTCTCCGCCGCATCCGCAAACGCGCCGACTCCGGGCAGAATGATCTTCTCTGCCGATTCGATCTCCTTCCGGTCGCCCGTCAGCGAGATATCCGCGCCGATTCTGCGGAACGAACTTACCAGCGAGAAGATGTTCCCCACGCCGTAATCGATAATCGCTATCATCTTAACCTCCCGGCAGACCCGGAAAAAATCCCCGGTGCATGCCCTTTTATTCTACTCAATATTTTCTCTTTATGCAACCACGTGAAAACGGAGTTATCACATTAAATGGCGTATTTATCACAAATCACAGAAGATTATTCCTGTATATTTTTTTCTATAAGATGCCTTTTGTCGAAGGAATCTCCCCCGCGTGCTCCGGATCGATCCTGGTCGCCCGGTCCATGACCCTGCCGAACGCCTTGAACATCGACTCGATCACGTGGTGGGTGTTCTCCCCGGAGAACTCCTTGAAGTGCAGCGTCACGTCCGCCTTCCGCACGAACCCGAGGAAGAAGTCCTGCACGAGCTCGGTGTCGAACGTCCCGACCTTCGCCTGCGGCATCTCCACGTCGAACCCGAGATAGCTCCGCCCGGAAATGTCCACCGCGCAGAGCATCAGCACCTCGTCCATCGGCAGCGTGATGTCGGCGTAACGGTAGATCCCGCGCCTCTCGCCCAGCGCCTCAGCGAACGCCTCGCCGAGCGCGATCCCGATATCCTCCGTCGTGTGGTGGTCGTCCACGTCCGTGTCCCCGTCGCAGAAGACCTCAAGGTGGAAGTTTCCGTGCCTCGCGAACAGCTCCAGCATGTGGTTCAGGAACCCGACCCCGGTGTTGACCATCGCCTTGCCGTCCCCGTCGATGCAGAGCTTCAGCGTGATCTTGGTCTCCTTGGTGTTCCTCTTGATTTCCGCACTCCTGCCCATGCTACGCCTCCTTTTCCTTCAAGATCTCCCCGATCGCCGAGAATAATACGTCCATCTCCTCCGGCGTTCCGATCGTGACGCGGTTCCAGTCCTCGATCAGCGGGTCGTCCCAGTGGCGGATCAGCACCCGGCGCGCCTTGAGCTCCTCGTACAGCTCTTTTCCGCCCACCTCTTCACTTCTGACAAAGATGAAATTGGCGAGAGACGGCACCACCGTGAACCCGAGCTGCCGGAAGCGCTCCGTGCTCTTCTCCCTGGTCGCCATGATCTTCCTGCAGTTCTCCTGATAGTACTCGTCCTCTGACAAAGCCGCGATTCCCGCCGCCGACGTCAGGCTGTTGACGTTGTACGGGTTGGTGGAATACTTGATCTTCTCGAGGTCGGAGATCACCTGCTGCGAACCGATCGCGTACCCGAGCCTTGCCCCCGCGAGCGACCTGGACTTGCTGAACGTCTGCGCGACCAGCAGGTTCTCGTACTTGTCCGTCAGCGGCACGCAGCTCTCCGCGCCAAAGTCCACGTACGCCTCATCGATCAGCACGACGTGCTGCGGATTCGACGCGCAGATCTTTCCAATTTCTTCCAGTGAGATCGTCCGTCCCGTCGGCGCGTTCGGATTCGCGATCACGACCATCTTCCCGGCGTTCATGTAGTCTTCCGGATCGATGGAGAAGTCCTCCTTCAGCGGCACCAGCGTGCAGTCCCTGCCGTGCAGCTGCCCGAACACCTTGTAGAAGCCGTAGCTCGTCCTCGGAAACATCACGCCGTCGTGCCCGAACGCGAAAAACGCGAAGTTCAGGATGTCGTCCGACCCGTTGCTGACAAAGATATTCCTCACGGTCTTCCCATACCTCTCCGCGAGCGCCTTCTTCAGCCCCGCGGAATCCGGGTCGCTGTACAGCCTGAGCCGCTTCGCCTTCTCCGGGTCCCCCAGCGCCTTCACGACCGCAGGACCCGCCGGATACGGCGACTCGTTCGTATTCAGCTTGGTGTACACCGTGTCCTTAGGCTGCTCCCCCGGCGTGTACTCCTCTAACGATGAAAATCTCGGATCTAAAAATGTCATATCGTCCCCTCATGAATTCAAGACTGTTGTTAATTACAATTTTATTGTTTTTTTCGTTCCTGCGCCGCTGCGGCACGTCCCGCCGCGCGAAGTGTTTTCCCTATTCTCTTACGCGAACTGCCCGCCGTGCGTAATTTCTCCGCGCTCTCGCTCTTCCGCGTTTTCGGTTTCCCCGTCCGTCCCCGCGGTTTTTGCGGCGCGGCATTTTCGCTGCCGCGTTTCCCTGCGCGGCGCTGTCCGTTCCCGCGGTCCCGGTTTCCCTGTCCGTTCCCGCGGTCTTTGCGGCGCCATTGATATCGCCGCGGCTATGTTCCGCGCGGCGATGCTTCTTCGATTTCGCGGCGGTTCGTCGCCCGCGGCCATGCGCGGCTCTACTTCGTCGCTTCCGCCGCGGCCTCCTTGGCCTCGACTTCGGCGGCAAGCGCATCGCGCATCTTCTCGATCGCCTTCGTCTTAAACTGGAAGGACGCCTTGTTCGCGATCAGGCGCGCGCTGATCGGGATGATCGTCTCCAGCACCCGGAGGTTGTTCTCGCGGAGCGTGTTTCCGGTCTCGACGATATCGACGATGACGTCCGACAGGCCGACGATCGGCGCTAGCTCGATCGAGCCGTGCAGCTTGATCAGGTCGATATCCCGGCCTTTCTCAGCAAAATACGTGCCCGCTATGTTCTTGAACTTTGTCGCAACGACGAGGCGCCGCTCCGGGTCCTCGTGGAAGCCGTTCGGACCGGCCACGCACATCCGGCATTTTCCGATCTTCAGGTCCAGGAGCTCGTACACGTCGGACTCATGCTCGAGCAGGATGTCCCGCCCGGCAATTCCAACGTCCGCGGCCCCGCGCTCGACGTACTTCACGACGTCGGTCGGCTTGACCTGAAAGTACTGGACGCCCTTCTCGTGGTTCGTAAAAATCAGCTTTCGCGTTCCCTCACGGATCTCCGGGCACTCGTACCCGCAGCCTTCCAGCATGTCGTAAACCTGGTCGCCGAGGCGCCCCTTAGGCAGCGCGACTCTTAACATCTGTCCCATTTACTTTGACGCCCCCTCTCCATCAGTTTCGCCGTCGAACGCCTGTTCCTGCGCTTCTTCCGCCAGCCGAACCTCCTCGCTCCGGAGCGTGCGGTCCTCCTTGCTGACGAACTCGATCCTGCCGTATCTCAAATTCTTCGGGATATGGCGCTGCGCAAGCACCGAGTTTCCCCGGAAGATGATCCTGCTCGCCGCCTGGTAGACGTCGCCCGCGCTGTCCCGGTCGCTGTAGAGCAGCAGGACGTCCGTGTCGACCTTTCCCGACGACAGCCGGTCCAGATAGTCCAGGTATACGGCAAATCCCACCGCGCCCCCGCTCTTGTTCATGCGCTTCATCAGCGGATCATACTGCCCGCCGGAAAGCATGCTGTGCGGCACGCCGTTCACAAAACCCTGCAGGCAGATCCCCGAGTAGTACGTCATGTCGTTCACCATCGAGAAGTCCACGCGCACGTTCTGGTCCAGCCCGTCCGCCCTCAGCACGTCAAACACGTTCCGGAGCTCCGTCACGGCCGCCTCCCCCTCTTCCGAGAGCGGCAGATCCGTCAAAACCGGCGCGACATCTTCCCAAGACCCATACGCTGCGACGAGCTTCTCCAGCATATCGATCGTCTCCTCGTCCACGCCGCCTTCCTTCGCCGCCGCCCTGAGCTCGTGCGGGTTCTTCTCCCCGATGCACCTCGTGATCCGCTGCCGCGTCTCATCTCCGATCCCGCGCATCAGGTCCTTCAGCACGCCCATGTGCGACACCTGCAGCACGTAGTCCTCCGACACCGCCTCCAGGCTCTCCGCCGCCAGCATCGTCACCTCCGCGATCTGATACGCGTCCAGATCCCCGATGCACTCCAGCCCCGTCTGCAGAATCTCCCTGTGCGCCCTCGTCTCCCGGTCCGACCGGTAGATATTCTCGCTGTAAAACACCTTTTGCACGCATCCCTCATCGTGCCTCTCGTTCTTCACGATCGACAAAGTCAAATCGGGCTTCAGAGCCATCAAATGCCCATTTCCGTCCCTGAATGCAATGATGTCCTCCGAGTCGATGAAATCCCTGTTCTGCAGATACAGGTCGTACTCCTCAAACTTATCCAACTTATACCGCGAGTACCCATACCTCCTGTACAGCGCGTGCAGCTGCATCTGCGCCCTCTCCTCGATACTCATCCTCGCGTCTCCTGTCACTCCAGCCCCAGTCAAAACTCGCCTCCGAATCTTCCCTATCCTATAACTTCTATTATCATCTATGATCTCTTATCTAATCCCAGCCAGCCGCCGCGTGCGGCCCTGCGCTCCGTGCAGCCCGCCTTTACGCCGGCCGCCTGCAATTCGCTTTCACACTTTACTATGATAACGCATTAAAGTATTTTGTCAACCTCCAACGAGATTGTTCACGTGTATTTATCATTGTACCACAAAGTCGGGAGGGGTTGGAGGGGGACGGGATGTATTTATGGAGGGGCGTTAGTAGGAGAGCGGATGCTCCTTGCTCGTCGCATCCGCCTATTGTCTCTGCCGCCCTGCGGGCGGTAAGGTTGCCGTTTCTGAGACGGAGCTCAGAAACGGGATCTAGCGCCGTGCCAGAAGAACGAAAAGCACGGCGATGGAAGAAATCGGACTCCGCTGCCGCGTTCGTCCGATTTCTGTGATTATAGCGCGGCGGATCAGACAGTGAGCAGCGCCGCGGCCATCGGAAGGAAAACGCTCTCCTTCCTCGAGCGTTTTCCCTCCGATTGTTTCGCCGCGCGCCTTAAATGTTGGAATGGCGCGCGGCGAGCGGCCCGCCGCCCCTGGGACAACTAGGTTGAGCCACGGGCCGGCGGAGGGGCGCGATATCTTATCTGCATTCACAGGTGCCCCCCGAGGTTTTGTCAGTTTGTGAAGAATCCCGTTCTCGGGAATGTTAAAAATTAAATTATGTTATTGTGTGAAGATCCGCGATCTTCTAAACGGTTGCGTACAATCGAGTAATCGATAATGAGTATCGAGCTCAAAAACCGCCGTAATCCAACGGTGTTTATGAACATCATCGCTATAGATTCCGACATTTTAGCTTTGTGTTCAGGTATTGGTCAAACAGTGATATCACATGCGCTCTCTTGGCATCGGGATGGGGAGCGCAGGCGTGTTTCACCGCATTTTCATGTACATATAGGCATACAATTTTTCATATTTCCCTCTCATAAAATTTTAGACAAAAAGTTTTTCAATTTCTTCATAAGATCGGCTTGAGTTTCAATTGACAGAAGCCATTGAGGCGTCCAAGCCCGCCGCGCCCGATCGCTGTAATTTGCGGGCGGTTTTTCCGGGAGAAGTCGTCCGAAAAATCGGCGCTTTGACCGTCATGTCGTCATTTTTACCAGTAACTGGTGTACACAGTATCCCTCAAGTTCCCCCGCGCGTAATGCTGTCGCCCTCACGATTCGCGAGCACTTAGCGATGCGAGAGTGATGGGGACAGCTTATGCTCCTGTGGCCCAAGAGAGCGAGCCCGTGAGGGCGATGCTCGATTGGCTAACCGCAGATCGTACGCCTTCCCTTCTTTTTGTTCCCCCGTCGTTCAGCGCGGGGGAAACCATCAAAGAAACTCGTGCGAACTCTGCTGAGCACGAGTTTCTACCTTCGGCCGGCCCGCCAGGCTGCAACACCTTGGAGCCTGCGGGCCGGATCGAAGAAATCGAACGAGCCCCGCGAAGTTTGGTTTCTACCTTCGCCGCGCATTCCCATCATCGCTGGCGCGGCGCTGCAATCGGAGAATGCGAAACCCGTCGCGCAGGCGACGAGGTTGAGCATTCTCCCACATTTCCTACGATTACGGAACGCGGGCGACCCCCGAAGACCGCGTTCCTTCCATCCGCCCCGCAGGATGCGGGGCGGCCCGGGGGGGCCCCCCGCGCGCCCCCCCCAAAGGCTCCCCCCGGCCCCGCCCGCCGGAGAGGGCCCCTGACCCCCCAAGCCCCCAAAAGAAAGAACCCACGCCCGGGAAAT
>CAIFEY010000029.1:10370-12823 GCA_903789635.1 uncultured Eubacteriaceae bacterium | reverse complement strand
ATTTCCCACCTATACCGCCCCGGGGCCCCCCCCCCCCCCCCGCGTGCCGCCCCCCCCCCCCGCCGCTGGGGGGGCGGCCCGGCCGCGCCCCGCGCGGCCACAATCCTCGGAATCCGCGAGCACCGCCGAGCGGATTCCCACCTTTCCACACCATCCCCGAAATCGAACGAGCCTCGCGAAGTTCGATTCCCACCATTTCTACAATCTTCGAACGCGGTCGACCCCCCGGAGACCGCGTTCTCACCTCTTCACACAATCCCCTTCCCTCGCTCCATCACTTTAATAATATTTCAGTATTATTAAACCCCATCACCACTCAAAAAAGAGAACCCGCCCCCGCGGATTCTCCTCAGTCTAGTCTCTAATTCCTATCTCGACCGAATTATTTCCCGTTCTTCAGCTCCGTATAGCGCCTGATCGCCGCCTGGGCGTCGGACTCTGCGGAGGCCTGGAGGTCGTTAGCTGCGGATGGGGCGGCGCCTGCCGCGGCTGTGGCCGGAGTGAACGGAATTACGCGGCCGGCCTTGATCTCCTGGTCGTGGTGGGCGGCGAACTCGGCTTCGTCCTTGGCCTTCATCTTTGCCATGTCGGAACCGCAGACGGAGAAAAACTTACAGCCCGCGCACATGAGATCGCTCTTGTCCCACGCCGGGTCGTAGCCGTGCTCCTCGTTCAGCTTGTGGCTTCTGTCGGCGAACACCATCGTCGCGATCGCGACGGCCGCCATTCCAAGTGCTGCAATGATTATAGGAAACATATGATGTAATGCATATAACATAATCTCAACCCCTCTTTCTACAACTTAACTATACCACTTAACTTTCGTTTTCACGCAGAAATTCATCAGCTCGTTAATTATGTGGCGCGTAAATTTTGTCGCATCTACCGCCTCGAAAACCTGCCGCGCACCGGATCGTTCTTCCACACCTTATAATAGAAAAACACCGCCACCACGATCTCGCACAGCAGCACGACCTTCCCCTGCCCGGACCCGAGCTCGTGCCCGCCGCTCGTGTTCATCGGGAAGTATTGGAAATACAGGGCCAGCGCGTTATTGCCCGCGTGGATCGCGATCGTCAGCCAAAGGTTGCGATACAGCTCATACGTCAGCGACAAAATCAACCCGACCAGGAACGCCGTCACGCCCTGCTGCACACTGCCGTGCCAAACGGCCCAGACCAGCGACGACAGCACCGCCGACACGCCAAACGACAGCCGCATCCTGAGCGACCGGAACAGCAGCCCGCGCACCACGATCTCCTCCATCAGCGGCGCGACCACCACCAGCGTCAAAACCGAGATCAGCACCCCCGCCGACCCCGCGCCGCCCTGCAGCGACTGGCTCGCGCCGTCATGCGTCACCAGCCCGTCAGCAATCTGCCCGATCGCGCTCGCCGCCTTAAACCCGAAGAACACCAGAATCACCAGGCTGAGCAGCTCCGGCACACTCCACCATCTCCGCTCCTCTTCGCCCATCGGCCAGCCCGGATCCTTCGCCGGCGAAATCCTGCTCACGTAGTAGTACGCCCCGATCGCGAGCGCAACCGCATCCCGCACCAGCATCGCCAGCATCTCGCCGCTTCCGCTTCCCGCTTCCGCGCTCGCACTTCCAGCGCCGCCAGCGCCGCCGCCCGAAAACAGCCCCGCCAGCGGAATCGCCGCCAGCGTGATCAGCATGCAGATCAGCGCGATCAGCATCCCCTGCCCCATCTTAAATTCTTTTCCGTGATGGAATCTATCCATAAATTACCCTTATCCTTTTACGTTAGTTTTCGTTATGCCGCTGCGGCGTTACCCCGCGCACAGCGTTAAGACGCCGCATCGTCACCGCCGCGCATCGCGTTACGCCGCTGCATCGTTACGCCACGCATCACTTTACGCCGCGACATATCATAATCATTTAATAATGGTTCGTTTTCCACCGGTTTCCCGCTGTCCATCCGAACTTCGAGCGATGCGCGCCTCGGCAGCAGTCGCAACTCCGACTTTTCCGCGCGCCATGCGCGCATCCGTCGGATAATCGTAACACGAACGCGGGATTTTTTCAATACGGCGGGATACTGTATCCCGGGATGCAGTCATCTTTCGGCGGCGGCTGCACTTACTGTCGTTGGGCAGCCGCGGCGGGCACGGGTGTGCGGCGGGCGGGCGAGCCAGGCAGGTGGAAGGGCGAGCCGGCCCGCATGGGGCGCCGCCGCGGGGAGTGCACGGGGCTGACTGCAGGGATGCAGTCGCCGCGGCCGGCGCGGGTGTGCGGCGGGCGGGCGAGCAGGACAGGTGGGAGGCGAGCCGGCCCGCAGGGGGCGCCGCCGCGGGGAGTGCGCGGGGCTGACTGCAGGGATGCAGTCGCCGCGACCGGCGCGGGTGTGCGGCGGGCGGGCGAGCTCGGCAGGTGGAGGGCGAGCCGGCCCGCAGGGGGCGCCGCCGCGGGGAGTGCGCGGGGCTGACTGCAG
>CAIFEY010000029.1:0-10270 GCA_903789635.1 uncultured Eubacteriaceae bacterium | reverse complement strand
GGATGCAGTCGCCGCGGCCGGCACGATATCCTTTCTGCAGTCATGGCCGCCATCGAGGTTTTGTCAGATTATGAAGGACCCCGTTCTCGAGAATGTTAAAAATTTAATTATGTTATTGTGTGAAGATCCGCGATCTTCGAACCGGTTGCGCACAATCAGATAATTAATAATGATTATCGACATTGAAAATCGCTGTAATCGAATAGTGTCTCTGAACATCACTACGATGGATTCCGACACTTTAGCTTTATATTCAGATATTGGTCATTCAGTGATATCACATGCGCTCTCTTGGCATCGGGATGGAGAGCGCCGGCGTGTTTCACTGCATTTTCATGTACATATTAGTGTACAATTTTTCATATTTCATTCCCAGAAAATTTTAGACAAAACGTTTTTCGATTTCTTCATAAGACCAGCTTGATTTTCAATTGACAGAAGCCATTCAGGCGTCCAAGCCCGCCGCGCCCGATCGCTGTAATTTCTAGGATGGTTTTCGGGGAGAAGTCATCCGAAAAATCGCCGTTTTGACCGTCACGCCTTCATTTTTTTCCAGTAACTGGTGTATTCAGTATACCTCACTCGCCCCCAGTGTTATCCTCCCCGGTATTCTCCGCCCCAGTGTCCCGCGAGGGCCGCCCACCGCCCGCTTTCCATCCCACTGCCGGGCGGTGGGCCTGCAATCAACGACGCGGCGAGCACTCAGCGAGCCGCGCCTTCCTTTCCTTACCCCTCTTACCCGGAGGGGCCCAGCCCCAGCATCCCGCGAGGCCCCGCAAAAAAGCCAAAAGGCCGCGAACCTATCGTTCGCGGCCCCTGGCTTAAACCCATGATTGCTATTTTTGCGGTCCGGAAGCCATCAGCTCCTAGCCGTTTCTTCTCTTGCGCTCTTCTTCCACGCGCTCGTGGTTGATCTTTGCCTGCTCCGGGTCGCCGGACCAGAGCTTCTCTGCGACCGGCATCCACTTTCTGGCGTACTCTCTGCACTTGGCGGTCAGGTGCTCCGGGGATTCCGGGGACTGCAGGTCGGTGGACTTGGCACCGGCTTCCTTGACCATCTGCGGCAGGAGGTCCGGGTTCTCCAGCATCGGGCACGGACGCAGCATGTTGTCGTTGAACGGCTGGCGGTTGTGGTACTGCATGAACAGCGGGCTCTGCAGGATCTCTACCAGCGTGTTCTCGCGGATGTTCGTGTTGGAATAGTGGATGAATACGCATGGCTCTGCGTCGCCGTTCGCGTTGATGTGGAAGTAGTTTCTTCCGCCCGCGATGCAGCCGCCGACGAACTCGCCGTCGTTCTGGAAATCGAAGCAGAAGTAGCCCTTTCCGTCTTCCATGTTGCGCAGGTGTCTCATGCGGTGATACATGTACTCACGCTGCTCGGTGGTCGGCATCAGCTCCGGAGAAGCGTCGTTTCCGACCGGCATCAGGTGGAAGTACATCGTGAACATGACGCCTTTCTCGATCTCCATGTCGACAAAGTCATCGGAGGTTACGAGCTCGATATTGTTCTTCGTATACGCGATGGACGTGCCGAACAGGCATCCGTGCTTCTTCAGCAGATCCATGGCAGCCATGATCTTGTCGAATGTTCCGTCGCCTCTTCTGGCGTCGTTCGTGTCCTCGAATCCCTCAAGGCTGATTGCAAGTCCGAGATTTCCTACGCGGACCAGGTCCTCGCAGAACTTCTCGTCTACCAGAGTCGAGTTCGTGAATGCGACAAAAGCGCAGTCCTGGTGCTTCTCAGCAAGGCGAATGAGGTCATCCTTTCTGACGAGCGGCTCGCCGCCGGTATACATATAGTAAAAGATTCCCAGTTCCTTGCCCTGCTCGATGAGGTTGTCCATCTCCTCGAAGGTCAGGTTCAGCTTGTTTCCGTACTCAGCGGCCCAGCATCCGGTGCAGTGCAGGTTGCAGGCACTGGTTGGATCCATCAGGATCAGCCATGGGACGTTGCAGTTGTACTTTGCCCTGGACTCATGAACCTTCTTGGTTCCGCAGAACATCGCCTCATAGAGGAAATTCAGCACGAACGTCTTCAGGACATTCGGGTGCAGAGTCGTGATGATGCGGTCGATGTAACGGCTGATCGCACTGTCCGGATCGTACAGCAGGGTCTTCATCCTGCTCAGATCGACATCAATGTTCGCGTCGCCAAGGTACTTGTCCACATAGCCGAACACGGTCGTGATCGCCTTCTCGCGGTCCTTCTTGTACTCCTTGAGTGCAACGTCGATCGCTTTACCGAACGCTGCCCTCGCCATTTTATGCTTGATTGATGCTTTATACATAATTATCTCCCATTCTCCTCTGCCAAAGAAAGCCGTTCCCAGATCATAAATCGGCTCTCTATTATAAAAGTTCCGCCACCATTCTGCAGCGGTCTTATTTTATGTCATTATTATAACGACAGCAGTTAGAGAACTCAAAATACAATCACGCGGTTTTGTCTAAAACAATGCCCTTTTTTGCTGAATTCTTCTTAAGAACGGAAGACCGCTTCCGGGGAAAAACCCCTAGAAGCGGCCTGTGTTCTTCATTCTGTCCACAATCGCGTGTGCGACTTCTTCCTTGCTCATCAGCGGGAGCTGCTCCGCGCCGTCCTCCGTGATCAGCGTCACGAGGTTGGTCGCCGTGCCGAATCCCGCGCCGGCATCCTTCAGATTGTTCGCGGCGATCATGTCCGCGTGCTTTTTCTTCAGCTTCTTGGTGGAATTTTCCACCAGGTTCTGCGTCTCCATCGAGAAGCCAAGCAGAAATTGACCTTCCTTCTTATGCTCCCCGAGGTACTGCAAAATATCCCTGGTCCGCTTCAGCGGAATACTGAGGTCGCCGTCCTTCTTCTTCACCTTCTGGTCGCTGACGTTCAGCGGCGTGTAATCCGCGATCGCCGCAGCCATCATGACCGCGTCCATCTCATCCGCCCGCGCCGTCACCGCGTCGAACATCTCCTGCGCGCTCCTCACGTCCACGATCTCGCAGAAATCCGGCGCCTCCGCCGTCGCCGCAGCCCTCACCAGCGTGACATCGGCTCCCCTGAGCATGCACTCCTTTGCCAGCGCAAACCCCATCTTCCCACTGGAATGGTTCGTGATAAACCTCACCGGATCCATCGACTCCTGCGTCGCCCCGGCCGTCACGAGAACCCGCTTTCCCTTGAGATCATGCGGGTACGCGAGCTCCCGCTCGATAATCTTAAACAGGTCCTCCGGCTCCGGCATCTTGCCGGCGCCTACGTCTCCGCACGCCAAAAGCCCCTCAGCAGGCGACACAACCTGAATGCCGTAATGCCTCAGTTTCTCCAAATTGTCCTGCGTCACCGGATTCAAAAACATCTGCGTGTTCATCGCCGGCACCACGACCTTAGGACACGTGCTCGCTAAAAACGTCGTCGTCAGCATATCGTCCGCCAGCCCGTTCGCCGCCTTCGCGATCACGTTCGCCGTCGCCGGCGCGATCATAAACAGGTCCGCCAGCTTGGCCAGCGCGATGTGCTCCACCTCGAACTGCCTGTTCTTATCGAACGTGTCCACGACGCAGCGCTGCCCGCTCAGTGTCTCGAACACCAGCGGGCTGATGAACTCCGTCGCGTTCTTCGTCATAATCACGTGCACCTCAACCCCCGCCTTACTCAGGGCGCTCACAAGGTACGCCGTCTTATACGCGGCGATTCCCCCGCTCACCCCGATCACTGCCTTCTTATTTTCAAACATAACTCCGATTCCTCCCGTGACTGCCTGCCAATCCGCTTTCGCTCGCTGACCGCCGGAACTCCAGTAATGACTTCTCGCCATAGCCGTAACTCAGGCCAAGGCCGTTCGCCCTTCGCCGTGCTTCAAGCTCTGACCATTCATCATGCCGCAATTTCCAACAATTATCCCAACCTGCGAGTCCCTGACTCAGTTGATGCCCGTTCACCGTTTCTCCAGGCGAACGGCCTCATCAACCAATCAATCAACAAATCAACCAATCAAGCAATTAACCGATCAACAATTTACCAATCATTCTCTTTAATCAACAGGCAGGCATTATTGGTACTAGTATACCACGAGAACCCCCGCATTAGAACCCGAAGTACGCGATATTGTGAATTTATTATCATTCACGTTGCCTCCATTATAAATTTAATAACGACGGATTTCCCCTCTTGGCAGAAAAGGCGCAGGTGAACAACGCCGCCCACTTCCGCTCGCCGGAATGCCGACAGCAAATTCGCTGTCCCCGCGCCGCCCGTCTTCACTTGACTGGCCAGCGTAGGGACGGGGACGGCGGCGCGGCGGCGAATTGTCGTCAGGTTTGCGCCGTCGATATGGCCAAGAAGGACTTGACGACGATATTAGCAAAAAATCACCCTTGAATACAGTATGCTTTTCAGCAGAATGCGAAGTATTTCATTTTGGTGTAACGCGATTTTCCAGATTCCATAATAGCGAAAAAAAGACGTCATTACATAACGGCTTTCGAGAGCCTATTGATCTTATGAATTCACCACCATTGTAATTATCTGCAGTATCTGAATTACCTCACCTTTTCTCGCCCTTCTTCAGTCAGGAAATCGTCTGCTGCGAACAGATTCTATACGCTGCGTATAAATAAGCGGTAAAATTTAGGCACACTTTCACCGCTGCAGACGCATGCAATACACCTCGAATCATTTTCGGACCACTGCAAGGGCAATTACATGCTACACCTGGACTAATTTAAAATTGTCTGACATCTATATCCGCACTTTGGCGACCAAAATGTTCCACCAAAATGCAGGAAAATACCCATTGCTGAAATTCGGAAAACCCGTTCCGCAAATCATCAAGGTATGATTTCCTGCTGAAAAACTGAAAGTCGTATTGACCCGGTGAGGGTATTTCGATTGATATCATCTATGCATACTGGTATACCGTCACCCATCTTCGGCATTTGATCCACTTTCATCCCGATAATCCATGCATACTGTATACCAGCGTCCGCCCAGTTGCTCTGTCTGCGAGCTCCGCTCTTGCCAGTCGCAAGGTTAGGTCTCCCAGCATAAGCAGTCCTCATCGCTCAATGCTCGTATTCCCGAAAGTGACTACATTATAAAACCGCAGCGGATTTCCGCTGCGGTTGATGGTTCAAAACTGTGAACTAAGCCTCCAGTGCCTTCTTCGCTGTGTCGCACAGCTGTGTGAAGTCTGCGCTGTTGTGGATCGCGATCTCGGAGAGCATCTTGCGGTTGATGTCGATGCCGCTCTTCTTCAGACCGTTGATCAGCTTGCTGTAGCTCAGTCCGTTCATTCTTGCTGCAGCGTTGATTCTTGCGATCCAGAGTCTTCTGTACTCTCTCTTCTTCATCTTTCTGCCGACGTACGCAGAAGCGAGAGCTCTCATTACAGCAGGGTTAGCGGCTCTGAAGTTCTTGCTCTTCTGTCCGTAGTAACCCTTTGCCTGCTTCAATACCTTCTTATGTCTCTTGTGCGCGTTTACGCCCTTCTTTACTCTTGCCATTCTTCTTACCTCCTGAAATTACCTGAACTACTTCGCCATGGATCTTAAGATTCTCTTCTCATCTGCGGATGTTGCCATAGCAGACTGACGGAGACCTCTTTTTCTCTTAGCAGTCTTCTTAGTAAGAATATGGCCCTTGTAAGCCTTATGTCTCTTCAGCTTTCCAGATCCGGTTACCTTAAATCTCTTGCACGCGCCTCTGTGCGATTTCATCTTTGCCATGATATTCCCTCCATTTACTTCCAGACAGCTTACTCGGACTTTTCCTCGTCCTTGTGGCTGTCAGCTCTCTTCTCTGCTGGCTTCGGTGAAAGGAACATCGTCAGACTCCTTCCCTCGAACTGCGGCTTCTTGTCCATAACGCCATACTCCTTGCAGGCATCCGCAAAAGCGGTCATGACGTCACGGCCCTTATTCACGTAATTGCGCTCACGCCCGCGGAAACGAAGACTGACCTTGACCTTGTCTCCGTTCTTCAGGAACTTGCACGCCGTCTTCGCCTTGACGTCGACGTCATGCTCCTCGATGAACGTACTCAGCCGAATCTCCTTGATTTGGATGGTTCTCTGCTTTTTCTTAGCTTCCTTAGCGCGTTTCTGGAGTTCATAGCGGTACTTGCCGTAATCCAGAATCTTCGCGACAGGCGGGTTGGCGTTCGGTGACATCAGTACCAGATCCAGCCCTCTCTGTTCCGCGAGTGCCAGTGCGTCACGTTTGCTCATAATTCCTGCCTGGGAACCGTCAGTATCGATTACTCTCAGTTCCTTAGCGCGAATGTCATTGTTGATTCTAGTTTCCTGCTTAATTTTATTTTCCTCCTTTATAAAAGAAAAAAGCGGGCACAGTAAAGTACCCGCCTTGAAAACACGCTAAATGCCATCTTCGTCAATGAAAACCAGCAAACAACTGCATCAGAATGTCTTTCTGCAGCATCTGCAAGGTGAGAAGCGGATAACTTCTGCTTGATTTACCGTAACAGTCTATCACACCTGCCGCGCTCTGTCAATTATTTATTGGAATATCAATGGATTTTCTAATAGTTTCTAATGCATGAACCGGAACACGCCCTGCACCTTTCCCTGGATGCTGACGTCACGCACGATGATCGGACTCATCGTGTCGTTCTCCGGCTGCAGGCGGATGTGCCCGTTCTCTCTGTAGAACGTCTTCACGGTCGCCTCGCTCTCGAAACCGTCGACCATCGCGACGACGACGTCGCCGTTCTCCGCGGTGTCCTGCTTGCGGACCAGAATGTAGTCTCCGTCCATGATTCCGACGTTCACCATCGAGGTGCCGCGGACGCGCAGCATGAAGCAGGTTCCTACCGCGAACTGCGCCGGGACAGGGAATGATCCCTCGACATTCTCCTCCGCCGTGATCGGAACTCCCGCGGCCACGCGGCCGACGATCGGCACGTTCACGACCGGCTGTTCTTCCACGCCGGAGTCCGTCGGAACGTCGTCCAGTACGCCGGCGATCTTATCCTGCACGAGCATCAGCGCCCTCGGCTTGGACGGGTCCTTCTTCAGGTAGCCCTTCTCCACGAGGCTGTTGATGTCCTTATGCGCGGTGGATGTCGACTTGATATTCACGGCATGGCAGATCTCTCGCACGGTCGGCGGGTACCCCTTCTCGAGAACCTCAGCCTCCATAAACTCCAGAATCTTCTTCTCTCGATCTTTCAATTCGCTGTGCTTGTCCATACCAAAACCTCCATCGGCACATTACGCAGGCGTCTTCCTTATTTATGTTCTCATTCTACCATGGCGCGAACAACTTGTAAACACTTGTTCGCGATTTTCTTCTTGACATTATGCAAACCCTAAACTATCATGTTTCTAAAAGTAAATTCCGGCGCCGAGACGGGAAGACCATCGGCTGCCAGGGAGCCGCCGCACACTCGGTTTCAGCACGGCTGTGTGGAGATGCGGCATCGTATTGTACGCAATTAGCCGGCTCTGGCGCCATGCCAGGGCGGGTTTTTTTGTGCGCGCATTCGCGTGTCCATCAGACAAAGTTCTCCTTGCACGTCTCACCTTTGTCCCTGCCGGACACACCGCAATTCATGGAAAGGATCGTTATTTATGACAAAAGAAAAAAAGGCCAAGGGAAAACCTGTCGAGATCTACGACGCCCGCACGCTCGGCTACCCGAGAATGCTGGTACTCGGCCTGCAGCACACCTTCGCGATGTTCGGAGCGACGGTCATGGTACCGCTGCTGACAGGACTGAACGTCTCCACGACACTCCTGTTCGCCGGACTGGGCACGCTGCTTTTCCACATTATCACTAAAGGAAAGGTTCCTGCCTTCCTCGGTTCCTCGTTCGCCTTCCTCGGCGGATACGCGGCGGTCGCCCCACTCCTGAAGAGCGGCGCACCGAACGAGCAGATGCTCCCGTACGCCTGCGGCGGTGTGTTCTGCGCGGGACTGCTGTACGTCGTCTTCTCGGCATTCATGAAGGCTTTCGGCCCGCACCGCGTCATGCGTTACTTCCCGCCGATCGTCACCGGCCCGATCATCATCTGCATCGGCCTGACCCTCGCCCCTAACGCCATCCAGAACTGCAGAACCAACTGGATCGTCGCGCTGACCGCGCTCGTCACGATCATCTTCTTCAACATCTGGGGTAAGGGTATGACAAAGATCATACCTATCGTCTTAGGCGTCATCGTCTCCTACGCCGTCGCCTGCATGCTGCACGTCGTCGACATCTCGGCCATCACGCAGCAGCGCTGGGTCGCCGCGCCTCCAATCATGATGATGAAGTTCGACCTCTCCGCAATCATCACCATCGTCCCTCTCGCCCTCGCAACCATGATGGAGCACATCGGCGACATCACCGCGATCGGCGCGACGACGCACCGCAACTACATCGAAAACCCAGGACTCCACCGCACTCTCCTGGGCGACGGCCTCGCAACCTGCCTGGCTGCTGCATTCGGAGCACCGGCCAACACCACCTACGGCGAAAACACCGGCGTCCTCGCACTGACCGGCATCTACGACCCGCGCGTCATCGAGATCGCGGCCTGCTTTGCCGTCATCCTCGGATTCATCCCTAAGGTCGGCTTCCTGATCCAGTCCGTCCCTGCGGCAACCATCGGCGGAATTTCCCTGATCCTCTACGGCATGATCTCCGCAGTCGGCGTCCGCAACATCGTCGAAAACCACGTCGACTTCACCCGCACCCGCAACACCATCATCGCCGCCCTGATCCTGGTCTGCGGCCTCGGCTTCACCTTCGGCTCCGAGCAGGGCCTGACCTTCCACGTCGGCGGCTTCTCGATCACCCTCTCCGGCCTCGCCATCGCCTCCCTGGTCGGCATCCTGGCCAACGCCATCCTGCCGGGCAACGAGTACTCCTTCCGGGACGGAAAGGACGAGGATAAAGACAAGTTCGGAACGTACAACGTGTAAACACGGGCGCCATCGGCTCACTGTGGCTTCGCGCTTGACAAGTCTATACACGTAAACACGGGTGCCCGAAGCGCGCGGAAATACGGACAACAAAAGCTCCCGGGAAAATACGTGTACCAGAAACTCACTAAGTCTCGCGACTGACAATTCTATACATCGAACTCGGAGGATTTCGGGAGTTGCACTAATATGGAGTGCAACTCCAACGAAATCCTTTTCTCGTTCGATGTAGAATTGTAACAGTCGCTGCGAAATCGTTCGTTTCTGGTACACGTATTTTAGGAGCTTTATTAGTTCGTAATTCGTACGCTGAAAGCACCCGTGTTTTGGTATGGCTTGTAAGTCGAAGCAGTGAGCTGGGCGCCTGTGTTTTCTGTTTTTTGTTTGGCGGGGGTCATGGTTAATCGAGGCGGTAATGGTTGGGCGGGGATGTGGGAGTGAGAGGTAGAACTCGCTCAGCGCTGGGCTTCGCGAGTTCTTCAATTTTAGCGAAGGTGGCCGTTTGCGTGCGATGCCCGCAAACGGATTGTCTCTATCGGAAAGAACACGTCCTCCTCCGTCGTCCGTGTTCTTCCGATTGTTTCGCCGCGCGCCATCAAACTGCAGGGGCGCGCGGCGAGCGGCCCGCCGGCCCCTTCGCACAGCTGGGTTTGGGGCCGCGGGCCGGACCCGCGCGAAGACCGACTGAAGAACGCGCGGGATACTGGACGGGGCCCTCGCGGGATTCTGGAACTTCCCTTCGGGATACTGGGGTGCCCTTCGGGACACCGGGGCTGGAAAACACTGGGATTGAAACCAAGTATGCTGTATGCACCAGTAAATGGTAAATTGTGATGGCGCGGCGAGCAGCCCGCCGCTTTTCCGACCAACTTCTCACGAAAAATCCGCCCGCAAATTCCAGCCTCCGGGCGCGGCGGGCGTAGAAGGCTAAATTGCTTCTGTCAATCGAAAATAGAGCTGATCTTATGAAAAAATTGAAAAACGTTCAGTCAATAAATTTCAGCGATCAAAATATGAACAATTGCACCGTGATTTGTACACGAAAACATGCCCCCGCGCAGCTGCGCGCGCAGTAGACGTGCCCAGAGCGCGAATATGACATCCCGAAATGACATAGTTGTATAATTACCAGACACATTCATCGTTAAGTCAATAAACCATATGCGATTACAGCCGTTTATGGCGCCGATACTCATTATCATTAATCAGATTGAGCTCAACCGTTCCGAATTCGCTGATCTTTTTAAAATAACATAATTAAATTTTTAACATTTCCGAGATCGGGATTCTTCACAGTCTGACAAAACGTCACGGGAGGTTCTGACTGCAAAAAGGCCATCATCTTCATGTTGCATAGTCGCGATTACCGA
>CAIFEY010000028.1 GCA_903789635.1 uncultured Eubacteriaceae bacterium | reverse complement strand
TGTCTACTTGACAGGGACCTGATCAAAAAAAGTTGGGGAAAACGGCGCCGAAAATCCATTCTTCCCAAATTCCGGGGCAGCCGGCGGACGCCTCCACAGCTTCTGACAGAGCACGATCATCGATTAGACCAGTGCGTCTGCCGGCGTTGACTGCACTGCCGCCGTCGTTCTGGACGAATTGCACAATCCGCCGCACAACGTGGTCGTATCGTCGCCTATTTTCCAGCGGTGGCGGCTGTGCTTCTATCACATATCGATAATCATCGCATTTTATATACCCTGGAGGGGTATATAAAACTCATGATCCGTCGCAGGGGAATTGGGAATTTGAGCCTATTGGCGTCATATTCCCACATTTTCGGAGGTGCGTTGTGAAAATGACGAGATATCAGGGAAATTCCCAACTTCCAGGCCGCTGTCGTAATTCCAGCACATTGAAAAGAGGCTGCATTTCTTCACAGCCCCATTTAATTCTGTCTTCATTAATATAAATCCGCAATGTGAATTCATAAGATAAGTCCCTGGATAAGTCCGCGTTTATGCGACCCGCTCGTCACGGCGGTGTTTCAGTTCGGAATGGCCGTGTTAAAAATGGTCGTTCCGCTCGCGGAGTTCCCGCAGCTGGATCTCGCCCTGGCGGAGGATCTCCTTCTCCGCCGGGGTCCACTTTCCGAACAGGATCTCCTGCATCTTGGCCGCGGCGGGGGAGTCGGCGATATGAGATCCTCCGCCGCCGGGAACTGCGGACCCGGTGACCTCGGAGTTGTCCGATTCTGCGGCGTCGGAGTCGTAGACGCAGGTCTTGTCGCGCTGGTAGATCTGGATGCGGTCGAAGAGGTTCTCAGCCTCGAGGCGGCGCAGGTTGTCCACCAGGTGGGAGACGATGGCGTCGTGGTGCGCCTTCGGGGTCGCGCGGGCGCGGCCGGGGTTGATGCTGTAGAGCTCCTCGTAGCGGATCCTTGTGGCGAGCCAGGAAAGTTCGGGTTTGGTCGCGATCAGGGCGAGGGAGACGCGGTAGCCCCTGGATTTCAGGAGCTGCGCGGTCCGGCGCGGGATCTTTTCGGTTCGGAGGGTCCCTTCGATCAAGAGATGGTAGCCTGAGAGGCTGAGCTCGTCGATCAGGCGCTCGACCATTTTCCCGGAAAACTTTCGTGTGTAGGTCACGCATTCTTTGCCGTAGCGCGCCTGGAGGCTGCTGTAGGAGGGGTGCTGGTAGCGATAGCTGTCACCGTCGATGATGATGATATTTCCGAAAAATTCCTTTTGCTTGATACGGTGAATGATCGTCTTACCGGCGCCGCTCTGCCCGCCGAGCAGGATGGCCTCGGGACTGTGTGGCGGCGTCTTGGCGCGGGTCAGCGCGCGGATGTTGCGCCGCAGGGCGCGTTGAAAATCGGCTTCGCTGAAATCTCCAGGGCGCATCAGGCAGTCACCCGGTCACCGGCCAGGTTCAGCATGCGCTCGATGCCGTCCAGGTACCCGCCGCAGCGCTCCAGCTCCTCGAACGTGTCGGCGAGGTAGAGCCTAGTGTTGATGAGGTCGGCCAGGTCGTCGCAGATCAGGACCCACGGGTTGGTGTCGTCGTCAAAGTCGATACCGAGACTGTCGAGGTACCGGTACAGCCGGGCAAGGATCGCCGAACCGCGCTCCTTCATCACCTCGATCCGCATCGACAGCTGAAAGTCCTCCGCCGGGCTCAGCATCTTGTCCTTCCCGACGATGTCGACGTAGGAAACGTTGAATTTCTGGCAGATCCGATCGATCAGGTCGGTCGAGACTGAGCTCGTCCCGTTCTCATACCTGCTGAGACTGTTCCTCGAAATGCCGACCATCGCCGCGAATTCCGGCTGCGTCAGATCCAGCGTCCGCCGCAGCGATTTAATATTCTCTCCAATCATAAAGCACCTCCTGCATACCCCAACATTATAGCATAAATAAAGAAAAACGCACCAAATTTGGTGCGTTTTCTGTACGGTATTCTTTGTATCCGAAGGAGTCAGCTGCGGCAAGGAACTTGAAGGCCGCGGCGATGCGCTGCCTGGGCGCCGAAGCCCTGCAGTTACAGCCCTGCAGGGGATTAGGCCGCCGCGCGGCTTACATCTGGTGCAGAAGGTTGATCATCTCGATCGCGCCCTCGGCACACTCGAAGCCCTTGTTTCCGGCCTTGCTGCCGGCTCTCTCTACGGCCTGCTGGATCGTATCGGTCGTCAGGACGCCGAACATGATCGGAATGCCCGCCTGCAGGGAGGTCTGTGCGATGCCCTTGGAAGCCTCTGCGCAGACGTAGTCGAAGTGCGGGGTCTGGCCGCGGATGACCGCGCCGAGGCAGATGACCGCGTCGTACTTGCCGGAGTCGGCCATCTTCTTGGCTGCGAGCGGAATCTCGAACGCGCCAGGGACGTATGCGACGTCGATGTCATTGGTGTTTACGCCGTGGCGGAGGAGTCCGTCCTCCGCGCCGTCCAGCAGGTGAGAGGTGATGAAACTGTTGAAACGGGCGACGATGATGCCGATCTTCACGTTCTGTTCCGCAACGATTTTTCCTTCTAAGATGTTCATGGTGGTTGTCTCCTTATTCGTCTCTTGATAATTTTCTATAAGTAAATTTTATAATTAGATTCTATAGTTGTAATAGGTCTCTGCGATTGCAGTTTGTATTTGCAGCATTTTCACAGCCTTGCAAGATCCATAGGATTTGCATGGCGCGGGGTCCGAACGATTAATAGTCGAGCAGGTGGCCCATCTTGTTCTGCTTGGTCTTCAGGTAGAAGAGGTCCTTCGGGTTGGCCTGCATCTGGATCGGCACGCGCTTGATGATCTCCATGCCGTACTCCTTCAGGTCGTAGACCTTCTGCGGGTTGTTGGTGAGCAGGCGCATCGTGTGGATGCCGAGGTCCTTGAGAATCTGGGCGCCGATGTAGTACTCTCTCGCGTCACCAGGGAATCCCAGGGCGATGTTCGCCTCGAGCGTGTCCATGCCCTGATCCTGGAGCTTGTAGGCCTTCAGCTTGTTGATCAGGCCGATTCCGCGTCCCTCCTGGCGCATGTAGAGGAGAACGCCGCGTCCCTCGGCGTCGATCTGCTTCAGCGCGGACGCAAGCTGCTGGCCGCAGTCGCAGCGCATGGAGCCGAAGACTTCTCCGGTCAGGCACTCGGAGTGTACGCGGCAGAGGATGTCCTTTCCGTCGCCGATTTCACCTTTGACGAGGGCGATGTGATGCTCGCCGTTCAGGCGGTTGACGTAGCCGTATGCGCGGAAGTTTCCGTAGCGCGTCGGCATGTCGCAGGTGACCACGCGGTCGACCAGGACGTCATGCTTCTTCCTGTATTCCTGCAGGTCGTGGAGGGTGATGAAGGAGAGGCCGTACTCCATGGCGAGTTCCTTCAGCTCTCCGGTGCGCATCATCGTGCCGTCGTCGCGCATGATCTCGCAGCAGATGCCGACCGGCTCCATGCCGGCGAGTCTGAGCAGATCCACAGTTGCCTCTGTGTGGCCCTGACGCTCGAATACGCCGTTTTTCTTGGCGAGGAGAGGGAACATATGGCCAGGGCGGCGAAAGTCCTCCGGACGGCTCTCAGGGTCCGCTGCCTTGCGTGCGGTGAGGCCGCGCTCGACTGCGGAGATTCCGGTCGTCGTGTCGACGTGGTCGATGGAAACGGTGAACGCCGTCTCGTGGTTGTCCTGGTTGTCCGCAACCATCTGCGGCAGGCGCAGGCGGTCGATCGCCTCCTTACCCATCGGCATGCAGATCAGGCCCTTAGCCTTGGACGCGATGAAGTTCATGTTCTCCGTCGTCGCGAACTCGCCGGCGCAGATCATGTCGCCCTCGTTCTCTCTGTCCGGGTCGTCCGTGCAGATGATGATCTTTCCGTTCTTCAGATCCTCGATCGCCTGTGGGATGGTTGCAAACTTGAAGTCTTCGGTATTTTTCATGATGTAGCCTCTTTTCTTTCCTGATCTCTCTTGATCTTTTCTGATTTTTCCTGAGTTCTGTTCGTGATCGTGTGAACTTTTAGAAACGCACAGGAACTCATCGGAATAAATGCGGGTGAATGCGGTTTATCTGGATATTCGATCGCGCGCTGCGGTCGGATTCGTATTTTCTATATTTGGTTATTAAGCTCGTTTCCGTTCTGCGCTGCCGGTGCTCCGTCACGCGTGCGCGGATTTTTCGCCAGTGCGCATTTTTTATAGTCTTGCGGAAGTTGTTTTCGGCAGTGCGTTATTTTTAGTTTTGCGGAAGCTGTTTTCGGAAAAAGCGATTTACAGGGTCATCAGCAGGGCTTCCCACTCCTTGTCGGAGCTTGCTTTGTCTGCGCCCGCGGATGAGGATGATCCCGATGATCCGGTCGACGCTCCGAGCGTCCTGATCCCGTAGTCTGTTCTCGTGAGCTCGAGGTTGTGCTGGACGTACTTTCCGATCACGTCGGTCTCGAGGTTGACCGTGTCGCCCGGCTTCCTCTCGCTTAAGACCGTCTCCCCGATGGTGTGGGGGATGATCGAGACGGAGAAGAACGGCTGCGGTCTGCTTCCGGTCTCTGCGATGGTCAGGCTGATGCCGTCGATCGCGATGGAGCCTTTCTCGATGATGCACGGGAGCATCTCCTCAGGGAATTCGATGCGGTACCAGACCGCGTTGGCCTCGCGCCTGACCGATGTGACTGTCCCGGTCCCGTCGATGTGCCCCGACACGATGTGGCCGCCGAACCTTCCGTTCATCGGCATCGCGCGCTCTAGGTTGACGTGGCCGCCGACCGCCTGGCCGGATAATGACGACCGCCTGACCGTCTCCGGCATGACGTCCGCGGAGAACGTCGCCGCCGTCATCTGCGTGACCGTCAGGCAGATCCCGTTGACCGCGATGCTGTCGCCGATGTTGCTCCCCTCGAGGACCTTGCTGCAGCTGATGGTCAGCTGTCCGGGTGATCCGGAAGGCGGCATCGCTGCGATGGTTCCGATTTCTTCAATGATTCCGGTGAACATTTACGCCTCCTCTCCCGGGTAACAGAACGATCCGGTGATGAGCAGATCGTCCCCGATTCTCCTGGTTTCCATGGGACAAAGTTTACCCGCCAGGTTAGGGTCGCCGCATCCGATCCCTCCGACCGGCGACTTGGCTGATGGATTTCCGAGTATCTTCGGCGCGACGTAGACCTCCGCGCGGTCCGCCAGGCGATTGTCCAGAAGCGAGCCCAGGAGGCCCGCGCCGCACTCGGTGTACAGGCTGTCGATGCCCATTTCCCCGAGCTTGTCCAGCAGGACGTTCAGGTCGACGCGGCCGCTCTCGTCCTCCGGGACGGTCAGGATGACCGCGCCCTTCTCCAGGTACGGGAGCTGCTTCTCGCGCGCGGTTTCGCAGGTCGCGATGATCGTCCGCGGATAGCGGGAATTCCCATCGAAGCTGACCTTCGGCAGTGCATCGGCGCCGCCTGATGCTGGGGCGGCGGACTTTGCCGAAGCCGCGGCTTTCGGATCGGAATTCTGATCTTGATTCGAATTCTGATTCGGCTGATCTCCCGGGCGGACCGGAAGATCACGCAGGATCTTGGCGTCGAGCGGGGTCGTGAGCTTAGAGTCGCAGACGATTCGGATCGGGTCCGGCGCCGCTTTCCCGTGGGCGGTCAGCAGCGGGTCGTCACAGGTCACGGTGGCAACGCTGGTCAGGACGGCCATGTGCGCCGCGCGGCTTACTGAGACGTTCGCGCGCGCTTCTTCGCCCGTGATCCACTGGGATTTCCCGGTGTAGCAGGCGATCTTTCCGTCGAGGCTCATCGCGTACTTCAGCGTGACGAGCGGCCGGTGAGTTTCCATAAAATGGAAGAAGACCGGATTCAGCGCGTCGCATTCCTCCCTCAGGACCTCGGTGAACACTGTGATGCCGGCGTCCTCGAGGATTTTGATGCCCTTGCCGCTGACCAGCGGGTTCGGGTCGGGGGAGCCGATGAAGCAGCGGGAGATTCCCGCGTCGATCAGCGCCTGCGTGCACGGAGGCTGCTTACCCTGGTGGCAGCAGGGTTCGAGCGTGACGTAGATGTCGGCGCCCGCAGGGTCCTCGGTGCAGGATTTCAGCGCGTTCCGCTCGGCGTGGAGCGATCCGTAGGTCTCGTGTGCGCCCGATCCGATGATCCGGCTATCCTTGACGATGACGGCGCCGACCAGCGGGTTCGGATGCATGTGATTTCCGGCGTCCTTTGCGAGCTGAATCGCTTTTCTCATATAGGTTTCCGCTTCTGTGGAAGAATTGGAAGATGTTCTTGCATATGTCTCAGGCATGTCTTCTGCCTTCCTTCTGATTTTGTCGGGCCCGGTTTCGGCGGGGCAGGCCGTAAAAAAATAGAAAGCCCTGAAATCGATTGATTTCAGGGCTTTGAAGTGTGTGACGAGACGGTGATGAATGTTCAAGTGAAAGTCATAACGCATTATGCTGATATCTGCGCTCTGAGATTCTCCAGGGGATAACCCCGGAACATTTGAAGTTCACGCTCGATACGTTCAATCTTCTTCCATCCAGACTCTACTGTCGGCCTCGGAGTTTCACCGAATCATGCCTCTCGGCTCGCGGGCTGTACCGCCGGTCGTGACTTTCACACGGCCCTGAAGATTTAACTTTTCTGATATTAATTGTAGACGCTTCCAAAAAAAAATCAAGCTTTTTTTCGTAATTTATAATAAGGGCCCTAAAACATTGGAAATCAGGCAGTCTTGTATGCGGAAAGATACATATGCAACTTTGATAATCGTTTCACAATAGTGGGAAAAGGTTGAAAAATGTTGGTTTCTTCCACGCGTGCCGCCGTGTTAGGCTGGGGTTGAGGACGAAAGGAGGAGGGGCAATTGAGACAGATTCGCGTAAATATTGTGTCTTCTGACAAACAATTAGGCGCGGCGATTGTGCGCGGCATGAGTGCGGTTTCCCGCAGGATGCGCTTTCGCCAGGCGGACGTTCCGGAATATTTACAGTGCCGCGGCGACTGCGCCGACGGCGCCGACCTCTGGATTACCGACATCAAGGAGATCGAGGAGCGGTATTCTGACCGCTGCGTGTACCTGCCGAGCGCCGGGCGCGGCCTGACGCTCGCGTTCGCGGAGGAAGATCTGCCCTGGAGTAGCGGCTCGTGCGAGCCGGACGACTGGGACGAAAAGGAAAAAATAATAGAAGATCGGGAGGAAGGCACTGAAGAAGGCACTGGAGAAGGCACTGCGAAAAGCGGCGGCAGCTGGTTGGATGCTGAAGAGCCTTATGAGAACCGCCGTTACAGCGGTGATGCGGACGGCGAGGATCTCCCGTCCGACCAGCCTCCTCTGATCACCAGGAAGCTGATCCTGGACGCGCTGAACCAGCTGTGGTTCTGGCGGATGGGGAGGCCGGCGGAGTACCTGTCGCTCTCCCGCGTTTCGTCTGCGGCTTTCTGCGGCGCGGGCGGCGGCAGCGGGGTGACGGCCTGCGCGCTCTCGTGCGCGCGGATGCTGCACGAGGTCTACGGCAGGAAGTGCCTGTATCTCAACATGACGCCGGTGGACGACTCGGGGAATTACCTGAAGAAGGAGGGGAGTTGCAGCCTCCTGCCGCTGCTCTACGCGCTGAAGCGAGGACGCCATGTCCCGATTCTGCCGTACCTGGCCGAGGACGCGGGCGTCTGGTACTTCCGCGGAACGGTGACGGGCCTGGACGAGCACGTCGGCGCGGCCGACCTGGACATGCTGATCGCCGAACTGCAGAGGCAGGGCGGTTTTCACCACATTCTGCTCGACTTCGGGACCGGGCTGACGGAGCACCACATCGAGCTGATGCAGAGCTGCGGCGCGGTGCTGGTCGTCGGCGAGGGTCCGGAGGTCCACCGGACGACGTTCCGCAGGAACTGGGAGAAGCGGATGCTGGACCTGTTCCCGCAGGCCGCGATGATCCAGAACCGCGACGACGGGGAGGGAAGCCAGTTCCGCTCGGTGCTGTACGGCGCGGGGGAAGGCGGCGAAGTCGAGGAGGACGATCATGAATACAATCGTGAAGATAATCACAATCGCGGCCGGGAATCCGAAGGCAGGCGCGCGCATAAGACGGAGAACAAACGCGGGCATCCATACGAGCGCGGGGAGCGCATAAACAGATTCGATTACCGGGCAGGCGACAGCGAGGACAACGAAGACAAGAGATACGGCCGCTCCTCGGCCGGGAACGGACGGAAGAAGGGCGCGGAGCAGGGCGAGAGGCCGCGGGACGCGGACGATCCGCACCCGTCGTTCTCCGTCTCGGACTGCCCGGAGGCGTTTATCCGGATGGGCGGGCGGCTTCGGATCGACCTGTCCGGGTGCATCGGCTTGGACTTCGGACAGATCGCCGCGTGGCTGGAGGAACGCGGCTAGCAGCAGCAAATAGGCGAATAAAATCGTAAGGCCGGGAAGAAATTGTGTTTGAAATATTGAGAAATTAATAAAAGCGTAAGGAATAACTATAATGAGGCAGGGAGAATGAATATCGAGGAATTCGTAAGCAGGAGAACGGGCGGACCGCCGCAGGATGATCATGCGCCGCGCGCGCCGAGATCGCCGGAGGGAGATGCTGCTCTGTATACGGGAATGTTTTCAGATGCGGGACCCGCTGCGGCGGCAGCTCAGGCGGCAGGAGCGGAAGGGACGATGGAACGGCCTGGGCCTTTGGCGATGGCGGACACGGGTGAGCTGATGGAGGCGCGGCGCAGGGCGTCCGCGCGGGCGATGCGGTTCTGCCGCGATCCTAAGAACCTGGGTGCGGTTAGGCGGCGCATCCGCGAGGCCTATCTGGACGGCAGGGAGGAGCGGATCGCGGACGCCGATTTTCAAAGGATAGTCGAGGAGGTGATCCTGGACGCGCATGAGAACCTGAGCGTAGAGGAGTACGACCAGGTCCTGGAGTACATGGACCTGCACGTGCGGGCGGAGCGGGGAATCCTGGATCCGTACCTGAAGAGCGAGGACGTCTCCGAGATCATGGTCAACGGCAGGGAGAAGATCTTTATCGAGACCGGGAAGGGGATCGTCCGGTGCGGCGAAAGCTTTGAGAGCACGGAGGAGCTCGAGGAGTACATCCGAAGGATCGCGGCAGGCGTGCACCGTGAGATCAACGAGATGAACCCGATTCTGGACGCCCGTCTGCCCGACGGTTCGCGCGTGAACGCCGTCTACCGAAACGTGGCGGCGGACGGACCGGTGCTGACGATCCGTAAGTTCGGGCAGCGGAGGATGACGGCGGACGACCTGGTCAGAACAGGGTCTATGACGCAGGAGTGCGCGGAGGCGCTGAAGATCCTGACCGCGTGCGGCTGCAGCATCTTCATCAGCGGCGGGACGTCCTCGGGAAAGACGACGTTCCTGAACGCGCTGACCGACTACATTCCAAGGCAGGAGCGCGTGATCGTGATCGAGGACTCGAGGGAGCTCATGATGGAGCAGATTCCGAACCTGGTCCAGATGGAGTGCCGCCAGGCGAACTCCGCGGGAAAGGGCGTTGTATCGATGGCCGACCTGATCCGGACGAGCCTCCGAATGCGGCCGAGTCGGATCATCGTCGGCGAGGTAAGAGGCGCCGAGGCAGCGCTGATGCTGCAGGCGCTGAACACCGGTCACTCCGGGCTCTCCACGGGTCACGGCAACTCCGTGAGCGGCATGCTACGGCGCCTGGAGGCGATGTGCCTGATGAACGCGAACGTGCCGATCGACGCGATCCGGTGCCAGATCGTGGAGGCGCTCGACGTGATGGTTCACCTGACGCGCCTTCCGGACGGGCGGCGCGTCGTGTCCGAGGTCGAGGAGATCGTCGGCGTGGAGGCGCATGAATACAACCTGAATCCGCTGTTTCTCTACGAACCGGACACCGGCCTCAGGGCGACGGGAAACCGGCTGATGAGGAGGCAGAAGCTATTGCAGGGAGGGTACGGGCATGAGGGATTACTCTGATTTTCAGCTGACAAAGGCCGAACGGTGCAGGACGATAACCCTGCTCGCCGTGTTCATCCTGCTGGTCGGGCTGCTGTTCTACAGCAGTCTGCTGCCCCTCCTGCTGGTCCCGTTTCTGCTCAAGCCGGCAGAAAAGCTCGCGGCCGAGTTCCTGTGCAGGAGGCAGAAAAAAATCCTGCGCAGGCAGTTTCAGGACTTCCTGCGGTGCCTCGCGTCTTCGATGGAGACCGGGCGCCACATGCGGGAGGCACTGGGCGAGGTCGAGAAGGAGCTGCTGAACGTCTACGACGAGGGTCAGCCGATCATCCTCGCGGTCCGCGAGATGCGCACGCAGATGGACCTGGCCGGCATGACGGACCTGGAGGCGCTGCGCTGGTTCGCGGCGCGGGCGGATCTGGAGGACGCGCAGGACCTCGTTCAGGTGTTTCAGGGTTCGCGTACAGCGGGCGGAGACTTCTGCAGTTCGGTAAGAAAATGCGCATCCGTCCTGCAGGACAAAATTAAAATCGAACAGGACATCGAGCTGATGATCGCACAGAAACAATATGAAGGGAAAATAATTACCGTTATGCCGGCACTGGTCATCCTGTTCCTGAGGCTGGTCTCGCCCGAGTACATCGCGGTTTTGTATACAAGTCTTGCGGGGAGGATCACCATGACCGTATGTCTGCTGATGGCCGCGGCCGCGTACCGGCTAATCGACCGGATTACGGACATCGCCGTCTAGGCGGCAGAAAAGGAGGTGAAGAAATGCACGGGGAAATTTTGTCGGGAAAGAGAAAACGGACCGGGAAAAAGGCCGGCCGGAACGATCACGACGATCGCAGCAAATACAGCAGAGACGGCGAATACAGCGCAGACAATGAACAGAGCAGCCGAAGAGAACAGAAGGAACCGCGCAGGCCGAGGGACCGGCTCAGATTCAAACATTTGGAGGGGCTGCGGCAATTTTGGGAGGAGAGCGACCTGTCAGAGATCGCCGATCAGAAGGCGGCGGAGGTGCAGGCGTTCCTGAAAAGGGGAAAAAATTTCCAGTATGTCTGCCTGCTGCTGGCCGCGGCGATCCTGCTGGCGGGGATGCAGGTCGGCAAGGGAATGACGTCGGCGGAGAAGTACATCGTCGGCGGCGACGGGCTGGTTTCGGGGCTTCTGCGGGAAAAGAAGAGTGAGCAGGCGTCGTTTCCGCTGTCCGTCGAGGCGAAGAAGGGCCGGCGCAGCGTGAAGAAGGACGTGACGGTCGTGCTGGAGGGGGACGGGAGCGTCCGCGTTGAGGAGAAGCAGGACCCGAAGGAGGAGCTGAGGCGTGCGATCCAGCAGGCGGTTCGCGACGCGGAGACGGCGGGGACCAGGAAGGTCTCGCTCCCATCGCGCATGGCGGACGGAACCGTGATGACGTGGAAGAAGAAGTCCAGCTACGAGTTCCTGCTCCTGCTCGCGATGGGGCCGCTGCTCTGCGCCTTCCTCTACATTCAGGACAAAGACAAGCTGAAGCGTGAGGAGAAGGAGAGGAGGGAGTCGATCTCTCGCGCGCTTCCGGCGTTCAACGACCAGCTGATCCTGCTGCTGAACTGCGGCCTCGTGTTCCACGACGCGTTTCAGATGATCGCGGACGGCTACCGCCGGCAGGAGCGAAACGGGTATTTCTACGGCCTGATCCTGCGCGTGCAGACGCGCGCGGAGAACAGCAAAAGGAGCCTGATGCGCGTGCTGTCCGACATCGCCGAGGAGGAGAAGAACGAGAACTTCAGCCGCTTCGCGGAGACGGTCGCTGCGAATCAGATCCGCGGTACGGACATACTGGAGATCCTGGAGAAGGAGCGAAGCCGCCTCTGGGAGGAGCGCAAGGGCGCGGCGGAAAAGCGAGGAAAGCTCGCGGAGACTCGCCTCGCGGTGCCTTTGGCTCTGCTGCTGCTCGTGCTGATCACCGTGACCGCGGCACCGGCCGCGCTTCAGATGTAGCAGATGACGGTGTCGACGGCGTTGATGGCTCGGCGGCGCGGCTTGTCGCAGAAATATTCGCCAATTTATTATTTCTAAACAGTATTGATAATATTCGATAAACAATGTAATCACGCGAGGCGTGCATCCGCGCGCGGCAAAGCCGGCCGGAACCGCATGCCTCCGCGAACAGCAAGAAAGGACAGAAAACATGTATATGAGACTTCTTTTGCTCAAACTCAAGATTCAGGAATTCCTGCGGGAATCGAACAATAAGCAGGGAATGGAGATGGTCCAGGTCGCGATTCTGATTGCGCTTGCCGTCGCTTTGGGAATCATCTTTGACGAGCAGATCACAGCGTTCATCAACAAGACGTTCAAGACGCTGAACGGTTAAATTCCAGGGATTAAGGCGGTAAGAACAGGCATCGGGAGGAGGATTTCACTATGTTCGAACGGAAGGGAATGGCGCGGTTTATGCGTGGCAAAATGCCGAAAATCCTGAACAAGAGGGGCGAGGAGATTGTAGAGGCATCGATCGTGCTGCCGCTGGTCATCCTCGTGATCCTGAGCATGATCCTGCTCCTGATCTACTTCTACGCCTGCCTGCAGACGCAGATCGGCGTGCACAAGGAGCTTTTGACGCGCCAGGAGACATTCACCGGTGTATACAAGATCACGAAGACGTCGGAGACCACGGAGCGGACGATGCGCGGAATCACCTCGATCGGGATGCGGCACGAGAGCCGGGGAAGGCTGTACCTGCTGCGCCCGGCGGACGCGATCCTGGTCGGGGAGGAAGTGAGTGCGTATGTTCAGAAATAGGAAGGGATCCGTCACAGTGTTCGTCATGCTGTTCTTCGTTTCCCTGGTGACGCTGATCTTTGCCTTCGTCACGATGGCCAAGCGGACCGGCACGGCGAGCTGCGCGAACGCGCTCGGCGGGCTCTGGTGCGAGTCGGTTTTGGCGGAGTACGACCTCCCTCTTCAGCAGCAGTACCACATCTTCGGCTTCTACGGCTCCAGCAGGGAGACCCGCGCGCGGCTTGACTTCTACGCGAACGAGAGCTTCCAGGAGAAGAACTACATCGAGTACGGCGGAAGCAAGGTCTTCCTGGACCCGTATTCGCTCGGGAGCGAGGAGCGGATGAAGAAGCAGATGGTCCACGTCGGAAAGCTCGTCGCGGGAAAGAGGCTGATCACGGCGGGGGCGGATCTCGCGTCTAAAGGCGGCAAAGGAGGAGGCGCAGGTTCCTCATCCGATTCTGCTGTTCCGAGGCTGCCGTCAGGCGACTCGGGCTCTTCCAAAGGGTCAACCGGCTCCGGCGGTTCCGGAGGGTCGGGCGATCCGGACGTTTCCGATGTTTCGGATTCGATAAGCTCCGGCGGGGACAATTATGTCGCCCCGCACCCGAGTGCGGAGCGTACGGGCAGAATCGCGAACCAGGCGGTCCTGGGCACGCTGCCGTCGAGCGGCGTCTCGGACGGGTTCTCCGCAGACCGGCTGAAACGTACGGTCAAGGGGATGCAGTCGCTCGGAGACGTCATCGAGAAGGGGACGGATAAATTCTTCCTGGACCAGTATCTCTTTGCCCACTTCCGGGATCACGTGGACGACCGCGGCCGGGACTGCTGCTACTTCGACAACGAGGTGGAGTACGTGATCTGCGGCCACCCGGACGACAAGCAGAACCTGAGGGGCGTCAAGCTCAGGATCCTCGCGGTCCGGGAGGCGATGAACCTCTGGTACATCATGCAGGATCCCAAGATGGTCGAGGAGACGACGCTGCTGGCGGAGATTTTGACGCCGGGACCTCCGGCCGCCGCCACGGCCAAACTCCTGCAGGCCGCATGGGCACTCGCGGAGAGCCACAACGACGTCCAGCTCCTGCTCAACGGGAAGAAGGTGGCGTTCCGAAAGGACGCGGCAACCTGGGCGGTCGACCTCGACTCGATCCTGTCTGCGAAGCAGAAGAAACAGGCGCAGGAGACCAGCGACAGCAAAGGGAAAGGAAAGGAGACAAAAAATGATCATGATGATCATTCGGACACTGAACTCAGTTTTCGTGAGAAGGTGCCGTACATCGATACGGGATCCGATCGGGGTGAGGATTATCAGGATTATCTGCGGTTTTTTGTCGCTATGACAGATGAAGAGCTCCGCGTGCTGCGCATGATGGACCTGATCCAGCTGAACCTGCAGTACGGCTGGTACGGCGACTTCCAGCTTCGCGACCACTACTGCGGCATCCAGGCAACCCTCACGGTCAATTCGAACGACATCACGATCCGGCGCGAGTACTACCCGCAGAAAGAAGGAAAATAAAAGGAAGGAAAATAAGGGAAATTATGTACAGAAAGAGGGTGAAACCATCATGCGGCCCCGCAGACAAAAAATATACCGGAAATCCCACGTTCACCCGCCTGATGTCCGCCGGGGCGGCGGGCGGCCGTCATTGCCGCTGTTATGGAAGCGAATACTTTCGGCGCCCGCGAAAGGGCTCCGCAGTATCAGTGCCTGCTTTGGAAAGCTTGGGCAGGGAAGACTGCGGCCTGCGGAGCTCCGTACGAAACAGGGCGGCTATATCACGGAGGCGGCGATCATCGTCCCGATGTTCATCCTCGCGACGATCGCGCTGATCGGGATCGTTCCCGTGATCGCGATGGGGGAGAACGTGGTCTGGTGCGCCGCCGACGAGATCCGGCAGGAGGGCGTGCTGTGCAGGGTGAATCAGTCGCCCGGCCGGATGCCGGTGCTGCTGGAGGCCAGGGCGCACAGCGAGAGCAGCGCGCTCAAGCACCTCTACATCGAGAGCTACGACTACCTCGTCCCGCACGGGAACATCGAGGACCTGATCCGGATTCGCTTCCGCGCAAAAGGCGGTGTGCACGACCCGCTCGGAAACTTCGACGACATCAGGTTCCGCGGGACGGTCGTCGGACGCGCGTTTACGGGCAGGGTCAGGGACGGCAGCGCGAGGTCGAGCTTCGAGGACGACGACTCGCTGGTCTGGATCTTCCCGGAGGATGGGGTCCGTTACCATCAGGGCAGCTGCCAGCACGTGAAGGCGTCCTGCAGGATGGTGCCTTTGTCGGAGGACGTCCGATCGTCGTACCACCCGTGCCCGAACTGCAGCGCCAAGACGGCCTCGATCGGGACGCCGGTGTACGTCTTCGATCGGGACGGGGAGGCGTACCATTACGGCGACTGCCGCTCGGTCGACCGTTGGTGCGAGCAGGCGACCCGTTCGCACGCCGAGGAGCTCGGCTACACACCCTGCACGGTCTGCGGCGGTTAGAGTGATATAATAATGTAACAGTATAAAAATAAAATTATAAGACGAAAAAGGGGTTTAATTATGGAAGAACGGTTGGAGATTCAATATATAAAGGAAGATATCAAGAATTATCACATGCAGATTCTGGAGACGGGATTCACCGGGCTGTTCCTGCCGGTGAGATTCATGGGGATTCGCGGCGAGGACGGCGAGGAGCGGGTCTGCGGGCTCTTCCGGACGGAAGGGTACGTCAGCCTGCGTGATTTCAGGCCGCTCGACGTCTGCGAGGCGCTCGATGTCGTGATCTCGCTCCTGGACCGGATGCTGCGGGCGGAGGACGTCTTCCTGTTCATCGGGGACTATCTGATCCACCCGGACCTGGTCTTTGTCAGGCGAAGGGCGGGAAGGACGCCGGAGGCCGCGCTCGCGTGGACGGGCGCGGGCCTCGACAGGAAGAGCTACATCTGCGCCATGAACCAGTTCCACGACGGGATCTGCAGCATCATCGACATGCTGGCCGGAAACCTCCAGGGGGACGGGGAAGGGTATCTCCGCCACGCCTGGGAGATCGCGGCCGGGGAGGGTCTGCACGCCGGGGCGCTGAAGATGCGCATCTTCCGGGTTCGCGAGGAGGCGTTCCTCTGCGGGTACAGCAGGCCGGCGCCGTCGGGAAGCCGCGTCGCGGATTCGTCCCGTATGCCGGGATGACGGAGGGCGCCGCGCCGATCCGTTCCGGCCATCGACTGCAGCATCGCGGCTGCATGCGCGACGCCATATGGGCAGCGGGAGGGTGACACCAGGACCCTTGTTATTTTCCCGGTTTGTGGAAGCCAGGACCGAAGAATTCGCCCGGGCCGTAGTCCACGTCGAAGCGGCCGGAGCGCTTAGACCGATTAGAATGGCCGGAGCGATTGGAATGGTCAGAACGGCTGGATCGGCCGGATCTTCCGGACTTGCCCGATCTGTCGGATCTGCTGGATCTGCTGGATTTACTCGAACGGTCGGATCGGTTGGATCTTCCGGATTTTCTGGATCTGCCGGACTGGCTGGACCTGCTGGAACTGCCGGATCCGCTGCCCGTGTTCGTGCCGCCGGCGTCATCGGCATCAGAGCGGTCTTCGCTTCTGAAATCATCGTCGACCGGGTCCGCGAGGCGGAAGTCGATCTGACGCTCATCAGGGCGGGCGTCGGTGACGCGGATTCTGACTTTGTCGCCTAAGGCGTAGATCTTGTTCGTGTGGGAGCCGATCAGGCGGTAGCGGCCTTCCTCGAAGTTGTAGTAGTCGTCGTTCATCGAGGAGATCGGGACGAGGCCCTCTACGGTGTTCGCGAGCTGGACGTAGATGCCGAACTCGGTGACGCCGCTGATGATGCCGTCGAATTCTTCGTCGATGAACTTCTTCATGTACTGGGCCATCTTCATTTTGTCGACGTCGCGCTCGAGTTCCTGTGCGGCGCGCTCGGTCTCGGACGAGTGCTCGGAGACCTTCAGCACGTCGTCCGCCCATGCGCTCCTACGCAGCTCGTTCTTGTTTCCGTTCAGGACCATCTTGATCACTCGGTGGATCATCAGGTCCGGGTAGCGGCGGATCGGCGAGGTGAAGTGGCAGTAGTAGCGGAAGGCGAGGGCGTAGTGGCCGGTGCATTCCGGGCTGTAGTAGGCCTTGGTCATCGAGCGCAGCAGGACCGACGTGACGATGTTCTCGTACGGCTGTCCCTCGGCGAGCTTCAGGATGCGTCCGAGCTCGGAAGGGGCGAGGTCGTCGTTCTTCGTGTGCAGCGTGATGCCGAAGAAAGAGAGGAAGTTCTTCATCTCCATGATCTTGGTCGCCTCGGGCTGCTCGTGCACGCGGTAGACGAACGGAACCTTCAGGCGGCTGAAATGTTCTGCGACGGTCTTGTTTGCGGCGAGCATGAACTCCTCGATCAGGCGGTTCGCGACGCGGCGCTCGGCCGGGGGGACGTCGATCGGGTTCTCCTGTTCATCCAGGACGATCTCTGGCTCCTGGTGCTCAAAGTCGATGCTGCCGTGCTCCATGCGCTGGCTGTTCAGCGCCTTTGCGAGCTCGGCCATGTCCTTCAGTGCGCCCAGGATGTCGCAGTCGTTGTAGTTCGAGTACTTCTCGGAGAGGGCAGGGTCGCCGTCCTCCAGCATGTCGGATACGTCGTCATAAACCATGCGGGCCTTGGAGCGGATGATGCTCTGGAAGATGTCGTGGTTGACGATCCTGCCGTCCGGGGTGATCTCCATTTCACAGGAGAGGGTCAGGCGGTCCGCACCCTCGAACAGGGAGCAGATGCCGTTGGACAGGGACTTAGGCAGCATCGGTACGACGCGGGTCAGCAGGTAGACGCTGTTTCCGCGCTTGCGCGCCTCCTTGTCGAGGCGGCTCTTCGGCCTGACGTACTCCGCGACGTCGGCGATGTGGACGCCGAGCAGCCAGTTCCCGTTCGGGAAGCGGGTTACGGACACGGCGTCGTCCAGGTCTTTGGAGTCCGCGCCGTCGATCGTCAGGATCAGCTCGTCCCTGAGGTCGCGCCTGTTAGACAGGTCCTGCTCGCTCGGTGCCTGTTTGGCGCAGGCCGCGGCCTCCGCCTCGCACGGGCCAGGGAACTGCTCCTGCAGTCCGGCCGCGCGGATCAGCGCCTTGATCTCGGCGTCCTTGGCACCCTTCTTCGCGATCACGTCGATGATCTTACCCTCCGCGTTCTGGTCCGGGCGGGAAGGGTAGCTGGTGATCTGTGCGATGACCTTGTCGCCGTCCTTGGCCCTGCCGTTCGCGCGTCCGCGGATGAATACGCCCTCGCGGTCGTTCTTCGCGACCGGGATGACGATGCCGTTCTTTCCGGTGCGGCGGTAGGTGCCGATCACGGTTTCCTGTGAACGGTTCAGGATCTGGTCCACCAGGCCCTCGGGGCGGCGGTTCCAGAAGGCTCTCGGGAGCAGGTCTACCTGCACCAGATCGCCGTGCATCGCGCCCTTCATGTTTTCCTGGTCGATGAAAATGTCGTCTCCGTCTTCCATAACCACGAAGCCGTTTCCGGACTTCGTCTTGTCCAGGCGGCCCTGAATTGCGCGTGTATTTTTCTTTTTACTCATATTTCTCCTTGGTGTCTGCCAGGGCGGAAGCCTTGTGACCGCTGCCTGATGGAGGTGATGAACTTCACCTGAGCAGGGCAGCGGATATTGCAGTGCAGAAATGGCAGTTGTGCTGCAGTTTTGGCAGCCTTTGCCGCAGCAGGCAAAACCCCGGTAATAAAAAACAGGCAAGCACTTAGCGCACTTGCCTGAAATGAACTCATATCAAACTATTCAGCGTCCTCAGCAGTTTCCTCTTCAGCAGGAGCCTCTGCTTCTGCCTCGGCAGGAGCTTCCTCATCTTCCGGCTGATAATCTTCCGGAACCTGCTTCATGGAAAGGCTGATTCTTCTTCTATTTGTATCGATATCCAGGATCTTCGTGTAAACTTCCTGGCCCAGTGTCAGTTCATCGCTGATGTTGTTGACGTGCTTGTTCGCAACTTCAGAGATATGAACCAGTCCATCCAGACCCGGCTTAAGTTCAACGAATGCACCGTATTCCTTCAGCTGAACAACCTTGCCCTTTACGATCTGATCAACGTGATAGGTATCGTTGATTACGGACCATGGCTCCGGTGTTGTCTGCTTGAGGCCGAGGGAAATCTTTCCCTTCTCGCGGTTCATGTTCAGGATCTTGACATTGATCTTCTGTCCAATGCTCAGAACCTCATCAGGATGCTTCAGCTTTCCCCAGGAAATCTCGGAGATGTGGAGCAGTCCGTCGATTCCGCCCAGATCTACGAATGCGCCGTAGTCTGTAAATCTCATTACAGTACCCTCGACGATGTCGTCGACCTTCAGTGTATCCCAGATCTGATCGAGCTTCTTCTGTCTCTCCTCAGCCAGTACAGCCTTGTGGGAGAATACAGCTCTGCCTCTTCTCTGATCTACTCTGGATACCTTGACTGTCAGGACCTGACCCATGAATTCATCTGCGCTCTCAACGTATCTGTTGGACAGCTGAGACAGCGGAATGAATCCGGATACTTCCTTGTAAGCAGCGATTACGCCGCCCTTAACGACTCTGACAACCTTAACCTCAATATTTGACTTATTTTCAAGTGCCTCATTGATCTCATCCCAGTGTTTGTTGACTTCCAGTCTCTTCTTGGACAGCAGAATTCCGCCGTCGTTGTCATCCGTCTTGATGACCTTTGCCTGGATCTCATCGCCTACATGGAACATGTCTGTCAGCGTCTGTCCTTCCTCCAGCGTAACCTCGCGCGCTGTGAGGATTCCATCCTTTTTGCATCCCAGGTTGACAATGACCTCGTCGTCATTTACCTGATCAACCTTTCCGGTAACGATTTCGCCGGAATGTGGGAGTCTCAAAGATGCATCGATTTCGTCCATGAAAGCTTCCATCGAATTTGCAGTTTCATTAGTGATATTGTCACTCATAACAGTAGTAACCTCCTTGATAGTACGTTCAGGCGTCGATGCACCTGCCGCAACACCTATTCTAATACATTTTTTGAGTTCTTTCAATGGCAAATCACTAATATTTTCAGCAAAAAAGGTCTTCGGACAGTACTTTCGGCAAATTTCGTAAAGTTTTCTCGTATTTGAAGAGTTTTTGCCCCCGATAACCACCATTGCGTCGCATGTTTTCGCGAGTTCGGCCGCCGCATTCTGGCGTTCCGTGGTCGCGTTGCAGATCGTGTTGTGGATCTCGAGTTCGACGTTCTGTGCCTCGAGCCGGTCGATGATTTCCTGGAATGCCGCCTGGCGGAGTGTGGTCTGGCATACGACAAAGGCCGAACGGTACGGGAAGTTATCCGCGTCTGCCGGTTCATGGAGCACGATCGCCCCGTCGTCGCACCAGCCGTTCGTCCCGATGACCTCCGGATGCTCGGGGTCGCCGATGATCACGACGTGCTTGCCCTGCGCGTGCGCCTCGCTGACCAGGTCGTGGATCCTGGAGACGAACGGGCAGGTCGTGTCGACCAGCCGGATTCCGTCCTGCTCCGCCTCTTGATAGAACGCCTTGGTCTCGCCGTGGGAGCGGACGATGACGGTCGATCCGCCCGGTACCTCGGAGAGGTCCTCGATGATGCGCGCACCCTTGCGCTCTAGCTCGTCGGTCACGTCGCGGTTGTGGATCAGCTGGCCGTGCGTGTACAGGTTTCCGTCGCTCTTCTCGGTCTCTTCATATGCGGTCTCGACGGCCTTCCTGACGCCGAAGCAGAAACCGCTGTTTTTCGCTCTGATGATTTCCATAATGTCCTTTGTTAATGATATTGGTGATAAATGGTTGTATAGATATTATTATATACAGCGTAACTACTATTATATATAGTAGGTAAAATAATAATCTGTTGCTGCTGCCCGGCATTAATTCATGCCGAGGCGCTTCCTGAGCTGCTCGAGGAAGCTCTTGAACTTGGCCTCGGAGCCGTTCTCGGTCGGGCGGTAGTAGCGGACGCCGGCGTTTGCGAGGCGGTCCGGCAGGTACTGCTGCTTCACGTAGCCGCCGAAGTCGTGCGGGTAGAGGTAGCCTTTGCCGTAGCCGAGGCTGCTCGCGCCGCTGTAGTGCGCATCACGCAGGTGGGCGGGGATCTGACCGGTGTCCTTGGACGCGACATCGGCGGAAGCCGCCTGCAGTGCGGTCACGACGGAGTTGGACTTCGGGGAGGAGGCGAGCAGGATCACCGCCTGGCCGAGGTTGATCGATGCCTCCGGCCAGCCGACCATCTGCGCGGCCTGCACGCACGACGTCACGATCGAGATCGCGGAAGGGTAGGCCATGCCGATGTCCTCCGAGGCGATGACGAGGAGCCGGCGCCCGATCGTCATCAGGTCGCAGCGCGCGTCCGCCATGCAGGCGAAGTAGTAGATCGCCGCGTCCGGGTCGCTGCCGCGGATGGATTTTTGGAGGGCGGACAGCAGGTCGTACTCCGTCGACTCGTCGTAGTTGTTGATCTTGCGCTGAAGCGCCTCGCCGACGCGATCGCGCGTGATCACGCGGTCGTCCTCAGGCAGGTTCTCGGCGATGAACCCGAGCGTGTCCAGGGCGGCGCGGGCGTCTCCCTGGGAGAGCTCAGCAAGCAGGGTCAGGGCGCTGTCGTCCGCGGTGACCTTTGGCGAGAGGGAGCCTAAGCCCCTCGACGGATCCTCCAGCGCGCGGCGCAGCAGGACCAGCAGGTCAGCAGGCTTCAGCGGCTGAAACTCATAGATATTTCTTACACGGCTTAAGATCGCTTTATTCACGGAAAAATACGGATTTTCCGTGGTGCTTCCGATCAGGTGGATCATACCTTCCTCGAGCGCCTTCAGGAGGGTGTCCTGCTGGAGCTTGTTCCAGCGGTGGACCTCGTCGACGTAGAGCACGGTCGACTGGCGCTGCAGGCCGTAGAATTTCAGGCGGGCGTCCTCGAGGATCTCCTTGAGCTCTTTGGTGCCGGAGACCGAGGCGTTGATCTCGCGGAACGCGCTGTCCATCGTGCTCGCGATGATGCGCGCGAGCGTGGTCTTGCCCGTTCCCGGCGGGCCGAAGAAGATCGCGGAGTGGAAGGTGTGGTTCTCAATCGAGCGGACAAAGAGCGAGCCCGGATAGAGGAAATGCGTCTGCCCGGCGAATTCTTCCAGGCTCGTCGGCCGCATTCTGGTTGACAGTGGCTGCATGTGGAGATTCTCCTTTCTGCGCCTTCTGCGGGGGGCCGCGCGGATTCGTATTCGGATTTCGGTTCCGATGGCAGATTTCCGACGTTCGACTTCGGATGGTCGAATTCGAAATCACCGCGCGGTACCTTGCAGAAAATTCAGATGTTCGTATTTGAAAACAAGGACCCGGGAGGCGCCTCCGCTCCTCGAGTTCCTGCCGGCCTAGGTCATGATCGGAAAGCAGCTTTAGATTCCGAGTAGATTCCGGGTGATTCCGGTGCTGCCGGCAGGATTCGGTGAAGTTGGAGGCGCCGCGGGCCCTGAGATTCTATTTTTCGCTCCAGAAGGAGGTCGAGAAGAGCACGACGACCGGGTAGATGCCGACGCGTCCGACGACCATCAGGATCGACAGGAAGAAGCGGATCGGCGCGCTGAAGATGCTGTAGTCTCCGGTCGCGAGCGTGCCGCTGAAGGTTCCCGTGTTCGTGATCGACGCGATGACCGCGTAGAACGTCGTGAGCAGTCCCTTGTCGTCCAGGCTGACGACGACCGCCGCGAGGATGATGATCATCAGGAACAGCATGATGAAAATCGTGATCGAGGAGGCTTTGCCCGCGGAAATCTTATGGCCGTGGACGATGACCGCCTTGGTCGAACGCGGGTGGATGCGCTTGTACATGCCGCGCATGATCAGCTTCCAGAAGACGACCGCCCTCGTGACGTTGATTCCGCTCGCCGCGGAGACGCTGCATCCGCCGATCATCATCAGGATCAGGAGAATGAACAGGCTCGTCGTCGGCCAGTTGACCGCGATCGTCGACGCGTAGCCGGAGGTCGATGCGTTCGAGACGACTACGGCGACCGAGTCGCGCAGGGCAGGGAAGAAGCTGTGGTACGTTCCGGTAAACATCAGGTCCAGCGTGATCAGCACGACTGCGGCCGCGAGGATCTTGAAGTAGGAGCGGACCTCGTAATTCTTTGCCATACGATGACGCGTAAGGACGTAGTAGTATTCGAAGAAGTTGATCGAGGCCAGCAGCGCGAACACGGACATCACGATTCGGATGTAGGTCGTGTTGACAAAGTAGTTCGAGGACCTCGACACGTCGATCATGCCGGACGTGCTGACGTTGCTGAGCGTGTTCAGCAGCGCGGCGAAGAAGCTCATGTCGGACAGCGACAGCAGGATCAGCTCCGCGATGGTCATCACGACGTAGAAGATCAGCAGGATCTTGACCGTGCCCGTGAAGTGCGCCGTCACCTTGGCGTTCTGCTGGCTGATCGAAGACGGTCCACTCAGCAGGCCCTGCTCGTTGATGCCGAGCTTGTTGAAGATCGTGATCGCGACCGCCAGCATGATGAAGCCGCCCATCCAACACGTCATCGCCTTCCAGAGGATGACCGCGCACGGGATGCCCTTCAGCGAGATCGAGACCACGCCGGTCGTCGTCCAGGACGAGACGGACATGAACCAGCCGTCGACGGGCCCGATGTGTTTACCGCAGAGCCAGTACGGGACCGCCGAGAGCAGCAGGAGCAGCACCGCTCCCGCGGACACGATCAGGTAGCCGTCCTTGATCAGCATCTTTCTCTCCGTGATTCCCTGCCTCTTTTTCAGGAAGAGAAGGGCGACCGCGCCGCCGGCCAGGCTCACGAGCCCCGGGATCAGGAACGCCCGCGCGACAGTCACCTGCCCCTGCACGAACGCGAAGATCATCGGGATCATCAGCGTCACGCCGAGCGGCAGCAGAATCACCGAGAACGTTTTATACAATAATCGGTTATTGAGTTTCATATCAAAACCTCAGTTTATCTCTAAGCATTGCAGACGGAGTCTGTTCAGACAAAATCGAAGCGGGCAGGAGGGGAGAAGCCCCTGATGGGCAGCGACGATTTGTTATTTTTCCATCAATTTTCATTAGCAGAATCCATCGGATTTAGCAGATCCGCCGGATTCCATCAGATTCGGTCAGATTCTGATTCCATCGGTCTTTGTCAGAAGTTCATCCGATTCAGGCGGCATCGTCCGGGACACCGCAGAATCCATTAATTCTTGTTGGAGTTCCAGTAGTGCGGCGACAGCAGCGTCAGCACGGCGAACAGTTCCAGACGTCCGGCGATCATGAGGACGGCCAGGACGATCTTGGCCCATGGGGCGAAGAAGCCGAAGTTGTAGATCGGCCCGACCTTGTTGAATCCCGGCCCGATGTTGCCGAGGCAGGTCAGCACCGAGGAGAAGGTCGTCATCACGTCGTAGCCGTTGATGCCGATGATGATGCACCCGACGAACAGCACGAGGATGTAGAAAAAGATGAAGTTCGTAATATTTGTCATCACGTCGCGCTCGACCGGCTTTCCGTTCACCTTGATCGTGTATACGCGGGACGGGTGGATCTTCAGGGCGATGCTCCTTCGGATCATCTTCAGCGTGACGAGCACGCGGATGATCTTAGGGCCGCCTCCGGTGGAGGAGGCGCAGGCGCCGGTCAGGAAGACGATCATCAGCATCATCTTGGAGAAGGTCGGCCAGAGGTCGTAGTTCTTGGTCGCATATCCCGTCGTCGTGATGATCGAGGATACCTGGAACGCGGCAGCCGTCAGGCTCTTGCCAGGGCTCGTGATGATGCCCCTCGCCATGAGCTCGATCGTGATGCCCGCCGTGGTCGCGATGACGATTGCCATGTAGAGGCGGAATTCCGAGTCCTTCAGCAGGGCCTTGGGACCGTGCTTGGGGATGCCGAAGTAGAGGTTGAAGTTGGTGCCGCACATCAGCATGAAGATGATGATGACCCACTGGATGTACGGGCTGTTTCCCCAGTGCGCGATGCTGTCGCCGTAGTTGGAGAATCCTCCGGTTCCGACGGTTCCGAAGGTCTGGATCAGCGCGTCGTAGAGGCTCATGCCGCCGAACATCAGCAGCACCGTCTCTGCGAAGGTGAAGCCGAAGTAGAGGAGGTAGAGATTCTTAGCCGTATCCGAGTAGCGTGCCGTCAGCTTGTCCATGGTCGGTCCCGGGGCCTCTGCCTCCGCGATCGACTGGCCGGAGATGCCTAAGCTCGGCATCAGCGCCGCCGTGAAGACGATGATTCCCATTCCGCCGAGCCAGTGGGTGAAGGAGCGCCAGAACAGCATCGACTTAGGGAGCGCCTCGATGTTGCCGAGGATCGTCGAGCCCGTCGTCGAGAAGCCGGAGCAGGTCTCAAAAAACGCATCGTAAAACTTCGGGATCGCCCCGGATGCGGTCAGCGGGACTGCCGCGACGAAGGAGACCAGGAACCAGGTCAGCGTGACGAACAGGAAGCTGTCTCTCGCGTGCATCTTGAACGAGTCCGCCGGGAGGATCTTCATGATGATGAATCCCGGTATGATGCAGCAGACCATCGTGGCCCCGAAGCAGACCGCCGACCTTACCTCGTGATAAATCAGTGCCGTGAGGAGGGAAGGCGCGATGCAGATGCCCGTCACGAATATGATGACGCCGATGACTCGGATGATGTTTTTCATGGTGATGTTCATTGCCGTGTTCTTATCCTAACTATATCTTCTATCTATTATCTTTTATCTTTCGATGATCTTCCTTCTATAATTAATCTCTATATCTTCCGTATCAATTATTCATCCGTGTGATACGCAGGCGGCGATCCACGGATGCGGTGTATCTTCCGTGCATTCTGTACCTGTGATATTCAGATGCCCCGCGAAAATTCGCGAGGCAGAAGGATTCTTTGGTATTTCGGTGTCTTGGAATACTTAATGCTTCGGCTTGAGGAGCTTCTCAAGATTGCTGATGCTGGACAGAAGGGAGAGCATGATGACGTGGTCATTACGCTTGATCTTCGTGTCGCCGTCAGGAATGATCAGCTGTCCCGCGCGGTCAATCGCCGCGATCAGGATGCTGTCCGGAAGCGGGAGCTCGGAAATCGGCTTTCCGAGGAAGTTCATGCCGCTCTGGGCGCGGACCTCGATCAGCTCCGCCTGGCCCTGGATCAGGACCGACGTGATGATCCGGCTGGTGCCCTGGATCTCACGCAGGATGTTGCTCGCCGTGATGTCGAGCGGGTTCAGGACCATGTCGACGCCCATCTCCTCGATCAGGTCGACGTAGTTCTCGTGGCTGACCTTGGCGATGACGTCCGGGATGCCCCTTCTCTTGGCGGTGAGTGCGAGCAGCAGGTTCTCCTCGTCGTATCCGGTTGCGGTGACAAAGGCGTCCATGCCGTCCATATTCTCGTCCTCCAAGGTCGAGATGTCCGTGCCGTCGACGTGGAGGATCATGACGTTCTCCAGCTGCGTCGCGAGGTACTGGCAGCGTGCCAGGTCCTGCTCGACCAGCTTGACCGCCGCGCCGAAGTCGCCGAGCTTCTTGGACAGGTAGTAGCCCGTCTTTCCGCCGCCGATGATCATGACCTTGCGCAGGATGTTGCTGCGCTTCTTATTGACCTTCTGGTGCAGGACGGCCATCTTCTCACGCTCGCCGAGCATGTAGAGGAGGTCGTTCTTCTCGATGACGTCGTTTCCGTGCGGGATGATGACCTTTCCGTTTCTGGAGAGGGCGAGCACCAGGAAGTCCGGGAAAATCGTGCGGACATCAGTTATGGAGCATCCGATGAGGCGCGAGTAATTCTTTGCCTCGAACTCGATCATCGAGACGCGTCCGGTCGTGAAGATTCCGTTCTGGAGCGTGTACTTCTCCGCGAGGTACTTGTAGATCTCCTCCGTGATCGCGAGGTCCGGGTTGACGATGACGTCCAGGTTGAACGTCTCGCGCAGGAGGTCGATCTGATTCATGTGCTCCGGGTCCCTGACCCTGGCGATGACGTGGCGGCATCCGAGCTTCTTCGCCATCGCGGCGATGACGATGTTCATCTCGTCGTTGGAGGTTGCCGTAAGCAGGTAATCGAAATGTTCGATGCCGATATCCTGCAGCACAGACATGCGCCTCGCATCCTCGTTGATTGTCATAACATCGAGATGCTGGGAAATCTTATCCAGCAGCGCTTCTTTTCTGTCGATAATCGTAACGGAATAATCTCCGTTGGACAGCGCCTCGGCAACTTTATAACCGAGTTTGCCGGCACCTACGATTGCTACTTCCATTCTGTATGCTCCTTATCGAGGCAGGGGCGGCTGTGATGTTGCCCCTGCGGCTGGTTCGTGTATTTCATGCCTGCACGCCTTCCGTTTCCGGCCGGCCGCGCATCCGCATGTTTTCGAATAATAGGTGAAATTGTTTTTTTCTATCCAATCGGCTTTGTATTGACTTGGTTTTGTCAAAAAACGCCAAAAAGAAAGAAGCAGGAAAGCGACTCTCCGCAGGCGCCATTCCGACCTGCCGTTCACCGGTGTAAATACCAGTTCCCGGACAGCCCGAATCCGTTTAAGCGCATGCAAAAAACAGCGTTTCCTAAATATCAACATTCTAAGTCAGAAGGTGTGTTTTTGCAAGGAAATCTTGCATGCAAGGCAATTTCGCGCCAATCGAAAGAAATCACGTTTAACTGTTGAAATTTCAACGTGTTTGGCGGCAGCTCGGGTGCTGAACCCCGGATTCCCGGAATAAAGTGCGGAAAAACGTACCGGAAAACAATTTCCTTGAAAGAAAATATGGGATATACTAATAACAAATAGGGAATAATTTCATTCGGAAGTACAATAATAGAAAGAAATTATAGAGACAAAAGCGACAATAGTTTCGAATAATGGAGGCCGCGGGAAATATTCTGCGGCAGGAGGAGAGAGTAAGAAGATGAAAATCAAGCGTTTTCAATGCGGTCCGATCCTCGAGAACGGGTACCTCATCTATCAGCATGACCACGGAAAATGTTGGATTATCGATCCGGGTTATCAGCCAAAACTATACGAGGACTTCATGCTCGAGCACGACCTGCATCTCAGGGAGATTCTGCTGACCCACAGGCACGACGACCACATCGGCGCGGCGCTGCCCCTGATGCAGGAGTACGAGTGCCCGGCGGCAATGCATAAGGAGGACATGCTGGGCTGTATGCTCCCGATCGACCAGCTGTTCGAGGAGGAGGACGTGATCTCCATCAGCGACGGCGACGACGAGGAATTTCTGCTCGTCCTGCACACGCCCGGTCACACCAAGGGCTCGGTCTGCTTCTATTCCAGAAAGAGCAGGGTCTGCTTCACCGGCGACACGCTGTTCGACACGGACTTAGGCCGGACGGACCTCCCGGGCGGCCGCGAGGCGGACATGATCCGCTCCGTGCGCCTGCTGGACAAAAGACTCGCAGACGACGTCCACATCTACCCGGGCCACGAGGGCGACTGCACGATGAAGGACGTCCGCCAGTACAACGGCGAGTTCCTGGCGCTGCTCTCCGGTCACAGCAGATAGCTGTTCCGGTCCCGCGTGGCACTCGCGCACCGCAAGCCGTTTACCGGGCAAAATACACCCGCCCAGCGAAACAGCCGCACCTGCCGCACAGGCGGCCGCCTCGGCATACCTGAATTCTAAGCGTATATATAAGAGAGAATAACGTCATTCCAGGGGCTGTGAAAAAACACAGCCTCTTTTCAATGTACTGAAATTACGACCGCGGCCTGGAAATCGCAGTCCCGCTGCTGCAATTCCTGCCCCTTTCGGCTTGCACCGCCGGCGCGTCCGGCGTACCATAGGAGGCAGAGACGCGCAGCGTTTTCCCGGCAGTCCCCGCTGACGCAGCGGCTGCCGGCGCAGTCGACCGGACGTATGCCAAACATAAATAAATACATCACAATATTATAGGATAATGAAATAAGAAATAAGGACACGAAAAATGAACGAGCAGGAACGTTATTATCACACGCATAAAATCAAGATGGCGGCCCTGGACCTGGACGGCACGACGCTGAGACCGGACAAGTCGCTCTCGCAGGCGACCAGGAGCGCGCTGCAGCAGGCGAGCCGCCAGGGCGTCCACGTCGTCGTGACCACGGGCAGGGTGTTCTCCGCCGCCCCGGAAGAACTGAAAAACATGGACGGACTCGAGTATATGATCAACTCCAACGGCGCCATCGTGACCAGGCTCTCCGACCGAAAAATCTTGAGGAAGAGCCTGCTGGAGCCCGCGGCTGTCGACGACCTCGCGGACTTTCTGAAGGGGCAGAAGTTCGACGTCGAGGTCTTCACCCTGGGCGGCGCGTACATGAACCTGGACGCCTACCGGGAGCTCGAGGCGGGCAGAGTCGACTACCGCTCGGAAGTCTCGAGAAAGTACGTGCTCAGCACCAGGACCCCTAAGGACGACATCCTCGCCTACATGAAGGAGCACCACGGCGAGATCGAAAACATCAGCCTGAACTTCTCCGACATGAAGCAGAGGGAGGAGATGTTCGACTTCCTGGGTCGCCGCGGCGACGTCACGCTGACCTCGTCCGTCTGGTACAACATGGAAATCGGCGGCCGCGGCACGAGCAAGGCCTCCGCGCTCCAGTTCCTGATGGACATGCTCGGCGTGAAGAGGGAAGAGCTGATGGCCTGCGGCGACAGCATGAACGACGCCAGGATGCTCGAGCTCGCCGGTCTCGGCGTCGCGATGGAAAACGGCTGCGACGAGATCAAGCAGATCGCCGACGTCGTGACCGCGAGCAACGCGGAAGACGGCGTGGCAAAGGCATTCGAGAACTACGTGCTCTGATTCACGCCCCGGCAGTTCTTATTCGGTTTCAGCCGCGAAAACCCTGCCCATTCCGGTATTCACGAATCCCTTCATCTCCAGGATCGTCACGAGACTGTTCACGTACTGCGGGGAGAAGCCGGTGACCGCGCTGATTCGCTCCACCATAATCTCGCCGGACGCCGTGACGGCGTCGAGGATCTTCTTCTCGTCGCCGCCGAGCTTTGCGCGGTTCTTCTGGGTCGGCCGGCGGTCGAAGAACTGAAAGATGTCGCTGACCGAGCAGACCGGGTAGACGTCGCCGCCGCCGATGTACGGCAGCAGCCGGTTCGTGCCAACGCTGCAGCGGCTCGTGATGTTGCCTGGGACGACCAGCAGCGTCCGGCCCTGGTCGATCGCGAACTCGGCGGTCTTCAGGGCACCGCTGTGGAACGAGGCCTCGACGATGGTCACGACGCTGGAAAGGGCGGTGATCAGCCGATTTCTGGCCGGAAACGTCCACTTCCTGGCGGGGAAAGCGGGCGGGTACTCCGAGATGAGCAGCCCCTGTTCCCGGATCTCTTCCATCAGGCGGCGGTTCTCCGCGGGGTAGCAGAGGTCCAGCCCGTTCCCGAGCACGGCGATGACGTTCCCGCCGTGGTGGAGGCAGGCGCGCTGCGCGCTGGAGTCGATCCCTGCCGCGAGCCCGCTGACGACCGTGATCCCGGCGTTCGCCGCCTGCTCGCCGATTTCACGGCTGATCGCTCCGCCGTAGGGGCTGCACTTGCGGCTCCCGACGACCGCGAGGATCGGCGTGTTCAGCAGATCGAGGTTTCCCTCCAGGTAGACCTTATCCGGCGGGTCTGATAACGCGGGGTCCAGGAACTGCTCCGGGTACCCCGCCTCTCCTTTTTTATATTCTTTAATCACAGTATTCTCCTGATTTTCTATAGTTATTTTTATGCATGCGGAATAAAATCCAGGAAAACGTTCCATTCATGCCGTTCTCCGGGATTATTCCGTTTCTGTTGCAATTATCCTATCATTTATATATGGCTCATCTATATATGGCATATGGCTCATCTTATGTATGGGCTGTACGAGGCTGCATAGGCAGCTGCTCGTCGCGTTCGTTTCCGTGGGCAGCGTTTCCACGATCTTCTCGTGCAGCTGCGAGTCATTCCGTGTCGTTTCGGCGGCGCTAGATCGATTCCTTCCTGCGGTAGGCGAGGGCCTCGGTCAGGTGGTCCATGCGGATCTTCCCGCTGCCATCGATGTCCGCGATCGTCCGGGCGACCTTGACGGTCTTGTCCAGCATACGCGGATCCATGTTCAGCTTCTCGTAGGCGTCTCTTAAAATCAGCTCAGAGTCGCTGTCCAGGCGCGCCCATTTTCGGAGCATCTTACCGTCCATCCGGCAGTTCAGGCGGATGCCTGTGCTCCGGAACCGCTTTGTCTGCGCATCCCTGGCGCGGGCAACCATCTCTCGCATCGCCCTCGAATCCAGCCGGCCTTCCTCCATCACCTGGTCGTAAGTCAGGGAAGGAAGGTGGATCTGCATGTCGATGCGGCTGAGCAGCGGGCCCGAGAGGCGCTTCTGGTAGCGGCGGATGTCCGCGGCGCTGCATTTACACTCGTGGTCCGGGTCGCCGTAGTAGCCGCACGGGCAGGGGTTCGCCGCCGCGATGAGCAGGAAGTCTGCCGGGAACTCGAATGTCCTCCCGCGCCGGATCAGGCGCACGGTCCGCTCCTCCAGCGGGAGGCGGAGGCTCTCCAGAGTTGCGGTGGGGAACTCCGGCATCTCGTCCAGGAACAGCACGCCGTGGTCGGCAAAGGGCACCTCCCCAGGCCTCGGCTCCGCCCCGCCGCCGATCATTCCCGCCCGGCTCAGACTCGAATGCGGACGCCGGAAAGGCCGGCAGTGCATGAACGGACGGCGCCGATCCAGCATCCCGCAGATCGAGTAGATCTCCGTCAGCCCAAGCTTCTCCTCGAGGTCCATCGGCGGCAGGATCCCCGGCACTCTCTCGGCGAGCATCGTCTTGCCGGTTGCAGGACTTCCGGTCATCAGGATCCCGTGTCCGCCCGCGACCGCGACCGTCAGCGCGCGCTTGGCCGCCTCCTGCCCGCGCACGTCCAGGAAGTCCATCCCGTCGTCCTCCCGTGTCTCCTCGTATCGGCTGAGGTCGCGCGTGAGCGGCTTCAGACAAAGTTCACCCTGCAGAAAGTCCACGATCCTCCTGATGCACGAGATCCCGTAGACCTCCACGCCGTCCACGAGCGAGGCCTCCTGCGCGTTCTCCATCGGCACGATGACTCGGCGGATCCCTTTCTGCCTGACCGCGCGGACCATCGGCAGGATCCCCGTGACCGGCTTGAGCGAGCCGTCCAGGGACAGCTCACCGAAGAACGCGAACCTGGCTGATACTGAAGGCTCCAGCTCCTCGCAGGACAGCAGGATCCCGATCGCCATCGGAAGGTCCAGGTGGCTGCCGTGCTTGGTCACGTCCGCCGGAGAAATGTTCATCGTGATCCGGTACGCGGGGAACGAGTACCCGCTGTTGATCAGCGCCGGCCGGATCCTGTCCCGCGCCTCGCGGACCGATTTATCCGCCAGCCCGACGATCGTGACCGACGGCAGTCCGAAGGCGATGTCCGTCTCGAGCGTCACCGCCTGTCCCTGAATTCCCTGTACTACAGCTGTGTTGAGCTTTGAAAGCATCGCAATTCCTGCCGCCCGCACTGCCGAAGCCTTGACTGCTGCCTGCGCTGCTGAAGCAGCCGCTTCCTGTGTGCCGGGCGAACCTCCTTTCTGTTATTTTTGGTAATTGTGTATGTCATTCTTATTTCGCCATTTCCAATGGATGGAATTTACCCTACCATCAAATCCATTCAAATCCGTTCGTATTCGTTCACGGACCTTCGTATCCGGCGATTCGTTTGATCGCAATTTTCGTCGTTAATATCACTTTTTTAATCTGTCATTTCTATTATTATGGATTTTGTGTGAATGTATTGATAGCAGATTTGCTTATTCTTAATTCATGAGATATACTGTTGCATTGTGCGAATAATATCGCGATGAAAGATGAATGTGTTTTCGTACGTGTTCATACGCGGCGTGTCAGCAGCCGCGTTTCGTTTTTTTGTTCATGGCGGGAGGGCGGTCCGCGCTGCCTGTCTCGATGAATGGACAGTCGAAATTGGCAGTCGTTTCCGCGTGGCTGCTGCCGGAGGAAAAGAAGCAGTCAGCCCGCTGTGCAGATCCTGCAGCGGCGAACCCGCCGCGGGCCACTCAGGAAAAGGAAGTGTCAATCTCGCTGCCGGAAAGGGCGAAGACCATGAACCGAACCGGCCTGCCGTCCAATCTGCGATCGTGCAGATACCACTGCGCGGTGCGCCTGATCCGCCGCTGCTTTCTGGCGTCGACGGCTTCCGCGGGCAGACCCATGCGGCTGCTCATCCTGGTTTTCACCTCGATGAAGCACAGGCACCCGTCCTCTCCCTCGGCGATGATGTCGATCTCGCCGAGCGGACACCGGAACTTGCGCTCCAGGATCCGCCAGCCTTCCGAGAACAGCACACCGGCTGCGAACTGCTCGCCGAGATCGCCGATCAGTTTCTTATCGGCCTTCGCCGGCCCGGTTATCACAGGCCCGGCGAATCCATGCCCGGCTTTCGCTGTACCGGCCGGACTCTGCCCGGTCCGGACATCATTTACACGACCGGCTGAATTGGCACTTGTCTGTCTCTTCGTCTGCATCGCACCGTCCTCCCGCCATCATTATGCGCCGGCCGGACGCGTGGAAACCATCAACATTTTTCAACATTTTCCAACGCGGGGCACCGAATTCTGCCGCGGGCAGTAATGCTCCGCGCTGATAAATGATGATGAACCGAGTACCGCAGCGTGCTCATTCATGGTGAACAGCGTGCCGCAGTGGAGCGCAATGTACGCTGCGCTCCGCCTCGAACCGCAGTGCCCGCGCCGTCCGCCCAGGACCTGCCGTGAACATCTAATTACGCGGCTTCGCGGAAGGCGGATATCAGGTATGCCATCAGACACGAAATTTAAAAATTTTACAGGAAATTTTTGCCATAAAAATCTGTTGTAACAACAACATATTGGGTATGACATATTTAATGTAGGCAGTATATAGTTTATGTGTTGTGAAATGGATGAAACTGGAAAACATTCGGAATTATTTGGGGATTGAAATCTGAAAATACGAGATGGTAAAATTATTCTCGTGAACAAAATAACGTTCAATATAGTGAAGGATTGACGAAAATCACCCAAGTTTAAAAAATTTTTATTGACATATGATCATCCATATGTTAAAAAAGAGAACAAAAAGCCCAGGATTACGAATTGGAAAATATATCGGAATATGGTGCAATTATCAGATATGTTTGACTTGTTCGTAGGATGTGCTATAATACATCCTTACAAGAAATCAGAAAACTAAAAGGGGTATTATTGACTATGGAATTTGTTCAATCCGCAGCCGCTGAGGCTGCAGCAGAAAATATAGAAACATCCGGCCTGGTCACCGCTGGCAGCACGGAGGACAGCCTCCCGGCTGCTGACGATGTGGCCGCCCCGGATCAGCCTAAGAAGGCGGCGAAGAAAACCACGAAGAAGACAGCGTCAAAGACTGCCGCAGAGACGGCGAAGAAAACCACCGCCTCGAGGACGGCGAAAAAGACGACGGCCAAGACGGCGTCGAAGACAACGACAAAAAAGAAGTCGACGACGAAGTCCAAGGCAGCCGCGAAGAAAAAGAAGCTCGTCATCGTGGAGTCTCCTTCCAAGGCGAAGACAATCGGAAAGTTCTTAGGCTCGACCTATCGCGTCGTCGCGTCCGTCGGCCACGTCAGGGACCTTCCGAAGAGCAAGCTTGGAATTGATATCGACAACAACTTCGAACCGCAGTACATCTCGATCCGCGGTAAAGGAGATCTGATCAAGGAATTAAAGAAGGAAGCCAAGAAGGCCTCCCGCGTGTACCTGGCAACCGACCCGGACCGCGAGGGAGAGGCGATTTCCTGGCATCTGGCCTACCTGCTCGGCATCGATCCGACGGAGCCGTGCCGTGTGACCTTCAACGAGATCACCAAGCCGGTCGTAAAGGAAGCGATCAAGCATCCGCGTCCGATCGACCAGAGCCTAGTCGACGCGCAGCAGGCGCGCCGCGTGCTCGACCGACTCGTGGGATACCAGATCAGCCCTCTGCTCTGGCGGAAGGTGAAGCGCGGGCTGTCCGCAGGACGCGTGCAGTCGGCGGCGCTGAAGATCATCTGCGACCGCGAGAAGGAAATTCAGAACTTCATCCCGGAGGAATACTGGACGGTCACCGCATCCTTTAAGAAGGGCGAGATCTTCCAGGCCAAGCTGACGACCAGGGACGGCAAGAAGCTTGCCATCCACACGGAAGCCGAGAAGGACGAGGTGATGAACGACCTCAGCGGAAAGCCGTACACCGTCGAGAAACTCACGAGAAGGGAGACGGTCAGGAATCCGTACCCGCCGTATACGACCTCCAGCCTGCAGCAGGACGCCGCGAACCGCATCAACTTCGCCACGCGAAAGACGATGATGATCGCCCAGCAGCTGTATGAAGGAGTCGACATCAAGGGCAGGGGAACGGTCGGACTGATCACCTACCTGCGTACCGATTCCGTCCGCGTCTCGGATGAGGCGAGGGCAGCGTCCAAGGACTACATCAACGGGAGCTTCGGACCGGAGTACTACGGCGGCAAAATATATTCGAACAAGAAGAAAGACATCCAGGACGCGCACGAGGCGATCCGCCCGGCAGACGTCAGCCTGGCTCCGGAAGACGTTAAGGAGTCTTTGTCCAACGACCAGTTTAAACTCTACAACCTGATCTGGACGAGGTTCCTGGCCAGCCAGATGGCGCCGGCACGCTACGACAGCCTGCAGGTATCCATCGCATGCGCCAACTACGGTTTCCGCGCATCGGGCTCCCGCATGCTGTTCGACGGATGCAGAAAGGTCTACCACGTCAACTCCGAGGACAGCAGCAAGATTCTGCCGGTTCTGGAGGAGGGCGAGCAGCTGAACCTGCAGAAGCTCGAGGGCGAGCAGAACTTCACGCAGCCGCCGGCGAGATTCACCGAGGCGAGCCTGGTCAAGGAACTCGAGACCAGGGACATCGGCCGCCCGAGCACGTACGCGCCGATCGTGAACACGCTGACCGGAAGACGCTACGTCAAGCGCGAGAAGAAGAGCCTGGTTCCGACCGACCTCGGATTCATCGTCGACGACCTGATGGAGAACTACTTCAAGGACATCGTCGATTCCGGATTCACGGCCGAGCTCGAGAACACGCTGGACGACGTCGAAGTCAAGGGGACCGACTGGAAACAGGTCATCAGCGACTTCTACGGACCGTTCAAGAAAGAGCTCGACGCCGCCGACGCGGAAATCCAGAAGGTCGAGGTCCAGGACCGTCCGACCGGCGAGACCTGCGAACTCTGCGGAAGGCCGATGGTCATCAAGAGCGGCAGGTTCGGTGATTTCATCGCCTGCAGCGGTTATCCGGAGTGCAAGAACACCAAGCCTCTGGTCGTCAAGATCGGGGTCAAGTGTCCGTCCTGCGGAAAGGACCTGATCGAGAAGCACACCCGCAAGGGCCGCATTTTCTACGGCTGCAGCGGATGGCCGGAGTGCAAGGAGTCATTCTGGAACAAGCCGGTCGACAAGAAATGTCCGCTCTGCGGAAGCATCCTGGTCGAGAAGAAGACCAAGACCACGACGCTGGCCTGCTCCAATCCGACCTGCAAGTATAAGGAGTAACGTCTTTTCAGACAAAAGATACCCAGCAGTTCCTTTAACTCTGCTGCTGGTTAACTTTGTCCTGAGGAACTGAATAGCGTCTCCGAGGGACAAAATAAACCGGGCCAGGGGCACGACCTCGGCTGCCGGAATACGGAAATGACCGCACGGCACCCCTTGTGCCTGTGCATAAAAATACATCGAAAACGTGTATGTGTGTATACAATATTTTATATTGACATTTTCGCAAAATGAATTTTCGAAAATATTGCTTGCACGTTGTTTGAAAATCAATAATAATGAGTAGAATTAATCAAATGCCGCGTGCATCAGAACTTGTACATAATCGTCAAGTTCGCTGAGAATACGGCAAAGTATGATTAAGGAGGCAAAGAAGTTATGGTGGAATTCCACGCAACGACGATTTGTGCCGTAAGAAGAGGCCAGGACGATGTGGCGATCGGAGGCGATGGCCAGGTCACGATGGGCGAGACCGCAATTATGAAGAACGGAGCCGTCAAGGTCAAGAAGATTTACCACGGCGAAGTACTGACCGGGTTCGCCGGTTCGGTAGCTGACGCGTTTACTTTGACGGAGAAATTCGAGAGCAAGCTGGAGGAGCACGGCGGAAACCTGAGACGTGCAGCCGTTGATTTAGCGCAGATGTGGCGCTCCGACAAGGGCATGAGAAGCCTGGAGGCGCTGATGATCGTCATGGATAAGGACGACATCCTGGTCCTGTCCGGAAACGGCGAGATCATCGAGCCGGACGAGCAGTTTGTCGCGATCGGATCCGGCGGAAACTACGCATACTCCGCGGCTAACGCGCTGTACAACCACACGGATATGAAGGCCGAGGATATCGTCAGGGAGTCTCTGAAGATTGCGTCTTCCATCTGCGTCTACACAAATGATCACATTACTGTAGAAAAGCTCGATTGATAGCTTTATAACAATCAACTTTATACACAAATATGGGTTAATTGTCATTAATGTTATAAAGTTGGAACAGAACGAAATTGTTTGACTTTTTCAGATAAAAGTGGGTATAATTAATATATATAAAGGGGGAAGAATAATCATGGCGGATAAGATCCAGGGTTTGACTCCGAAGGAAATTGTAGCCGAACTGGATAAATATATTATCGGACAGGACAAGGCTAAGCGTTCCGTAGCAGTAGCGCTGAGAAATCGTTACAGACGGAATCTGGTTCCGGAAGAAATGAGAGAGGAGATCACACCTAAGAATATCCTGATGATGGGTCCTACCGGATGCGGAAAGACAGAGATTGCAAGGAGACTTGCCAAGCTGATGAAAGCTCCGTTCGTAAAGGTCGAGGCGACCAAGTTTACGGAGGTCGGCTATGTAGGAAGAGATGTAGACTCCATGGTCAGAGACCTGGTGGAGGCATCGATGCGCATCACCAAGCAGAACGCGATGCAGGAGAAATACGACATCGCTGACCGCATGGTAGAGGACCGAATCGTAGAGGCCATGGTTCCGGGAAAATCCGGAACAGCTGCCAATCAGCAGAATCAGAACAGCAACCCGTTCGATTTTCTGAGGAACAGCGGCGGCTACCCGAGTCAGAAACAGCTTTACGAGCAGAACCAGCAGAAGCAGGAGACGGCAAACGAGTCATCGGACATTCAGATGGCGAGGGAGCAGGTCAGAGATCAGCTTCGCAAGGGATTGCTGGAAGATCAGTTCGTGGAAATCAAGGTAGAAGATGTACCGAGAAGCAACGAGCTGGATATGAGCAACGAGGGCATGAGTATCGCAATCGGAAATATTTTCGGCAATATGATGCCTAAGAAGACCAAGACCAAGAAGATGAAGGTCAAGGATGCCAGAAAAGTCCTCCGCGAGGAGGAGGCGTCCAAACTCCTGGACATGGATACCGTTACCGACGACGCGATCGAAAACGCGGAGCAGAACGGAATCATCTTCATTGACGAGATCGATAAGATCGCCGCAGGATCCGGATACGGATCGGGCGCGGATGTCTCCAGGGAGGGTGTACAGCGTGACATTCTGCCGATCGTAGAGGGAAGCGTTGTCAACACCAAGTACGGTTCGGTTAAGACCGATCACATCCTGTTCATTGGAGCGGGCGCGTTCAGCGTCTCCAAGCCGACGGACCTGATTCCTGAGCTGCAGGGTCGTTTCCCGATCCGCGTAGAGCTCCAGAATCTGACCAAGGATGACCTGATGCAGATCCTGACCGTTCCTAAGAACGCAATTGTAAAACAGCACCAGGCTCTGCTGGCAACAGAAGGGATTCATCTGGAGTTCACCGACGACGCGATTGAAGAGATCGCAGAGATCGCATCCCTGATGAACCAGCAGAACGAGAACATCGGTGCACGCCGCCTGTCGACGATTCTGGAACGCCTGCTGGAGGATATCTCCTACGACATGCCGGAAGAGGGACCGGAAGGCAAGACCGTTATCACTCAGGAATTTGTGAAAGAGAAATTCGCGGATACCATCGAAAGAGATGACATTCAAAAGTACATTCTGTAATGCTGATGCAGAGTGTGCTGTGCACATAGGACGGAGGCGAAAGCCGCCGGTGGAGGGCGCAGGTTTCCTGTATGTGAGATAAGTACTAACAGGAAACCTAACCAAATCCATATCAAATTGTTTAGGAATACTGTCAGATTTCTGAATTTACTAGTTTGGCAATCTAGATACAGTGTTTTTAATAAAATATTAAATCGATAAACTTATTATTGTGTGCGTGGTAAGAGAAAGGCTGATGAAGTATGAGTAAAAGTTTATTATCGAAAATCCGAGAGCTAAACAGGATGCTGTCCGAGAGCACCACAGGATACGTCGCATTTGACGAGCTTTGCGATTCCGTAGGCGAAATGCTGGATTCCGAAGTTCTGGTTATGAGCAAGCGCGGCAAGATCCTGGCTGCAAGAGTCGGCGATCCTGACAACCTCATCATTAAGGATGAGAGCGGCACCGAGGTGCTGAGACCAGAAATCAATTCCCGCCTGCTGAAGGTCACTTCGACGAGAGAGAATATCACCGGAGATGACATCACAGCAATTATCGGGGATGACTACAACAAGTACGAGTTCTATCACATTATCGTTCCGGTGATCTTCGGCGGAAATCGTGTTGCTACCGTCGTTCTTCTCCGTGAGAACGAGCCATACGATGAAGAAGACATCGCGATCACTGAGTACGGCGCAACTGTCGTCGGACTGGAAGTTTCCAGAAGCATCGCTCTGGAGGAAGAGGCAGACAGCAGAGAGAAGAATGCCGTAGACATGGCACTCGAGGCACTGTCCTACTCCGAGCTGGACGCCGTCGTCAAGATCTTCGGCGAGCTGGAAGGAAACGAAGGACTGCTCGTTGCCAGCAAGGTAGCGGACAAGTTCAACATCACCCGTTCGGTCATCGTCAACGCTCTGCGCAAGCTGGAGAGTGCCGGCGTAATCGAGTCCAGATCCCTCGGAATGAAGGGAACCAGGATCAAGATCACGAACAACTTCCTGCGTGACCAGATCGCAAACATCGACATTTAAGTCGGCTGAGCCGGCCAACCTGCCGATGCAGGGCGTGTTAACCGATAATCGTGTTGACGCATAGATAAAGAAAACAGGCAGTACAGAATCTGCTCTTGCGGGCGCCAAACCCCGCAGAATATATCAGACGGAAGATGATGGGCCCGCCCATCGCCTTCCGCCTTTTTTGCGTTTCCCGCCTTCCCGGGCAAAGCCACTGCCTCCGCAAAGAGCCGCCGTCCCTGCTGTTCCATGCCGGCGTGCCCGGCGCCGCCGGTGTTCTGAAAATCAATAAGGCATCCCCGCGGCATTCGTAATATAATAGAAATCGTGAGAGCGCTGCTGAGTTGCGGGGAGTGGGGTGATACGCGTATGGGGATACGTGTATACTGCATATTTCAGGAAAATGATGCGATTCAGCGGTTTTAAGAATAATGGCCGCGCGGCGCAAGTGAATGTCAGGGCGCGCGGCGGGGCTGTTGACTGACGCGGCGTGGGGCGATGCCTGTATACTGCATATTTCAGGAAAATGCAGGGATTCGGCGGCTTTAGGAATAATGGGCACGGGCGATGGCGCACGGATGCCTGAAATTTGGGAAAAAGCAGGGGTAGAACGCATGTTTCCAAACGCGCCTCCGGAAATGTGGGAAAATGGCTCATATGGGCCCAAATTCCAAAATCGCCTGCAGTGACTAATCGAATCGACTATACCTTATAGGGGTATAGACAGGGCGGTGATTATCGACGGGCGTTAGGAACAATGCCGCCGCCGTTGGAAAACGTATGTCAATGAGGCTGTATTGTGCGGCGGATTGTACGGTTTGTCAAGGATGATGGCGGCGGTGCAGTCAATGTCGGCGGACGCGATGATCAAATCAGTGATTGGGACCTGCCCGCAGCGACCGGACCGCCCGCCGGCCGCTCCGTGATGTAGGAATAATGGATTTTCGGCGCCGTTTTACCTAACTTTTTTTGGAGCGTTGGGAAAATGGCATCTGAGCAGGCAAAATTCCCAACGGCGGCGAGTCATACCCCCGTCGATCAGGGAGATCCGGGCGCCGGAATCGCAATCGAGCTATCGTTATTGCCAAGAAATGGTGTATGGTGCATACAAGTGCACTGCATCAGCCGCCAGCGCCGTCATTTTTTCAGTTATTATCAACTGCTATCAATTACTAATCGACAGAACACTAATCGACAGAATATAGAAAACGGAGGAAATTCGGATGGAAGTATACAGAACGGTACTGGAACAGGGAAGCGCAGAAATCGTCATCCAAAAATCCCGGTTCATCGCATACGCCTCTCCCGCATCGAGCAGGGAGGAGGCGGAGGAGTTCATCCGGACGATCAGAAAAAAACACTACAACGCGACCCACAACGTCCCGGCGATGGTCATCGGCGACAAATTCCAGCTGCAGTGGGGGAGCGACGACGGCGAGCCGCAGGGAACCTCCGGCGCGCCGATCGTTCAGATGCTGGTCAATGAGCACTTCACCAACCTCGTGATCGTCGTGACGCGCTACTTCGGCGGCACCAAGCTCGGAACCGGCGGCCTGGTCAGAGCCTACACCCAGGCCGCCAAGGCCGGCCTCGCCGCATCCCAGCCTGCCGCGATGCAGGACAAGCTCGCGATCTCCTACGCGACCGACTACAGCACCTTCAGCCGCATCTCCGCCTTCCCGTTCGACGGCAAAGCCGAGATCGCCGACGTCGAATACACCGACCAGGTCGCCTTCCACCTCTTCCTCGAGGAATCCGACCGCGCCGCCATCACCGAGATCATGGCCGGCCTGACCAACGGCCAGATCCAGCCCTTAGGCGAGGAGCACCGCCTGTTCGCGGCACCTATTGAATTATAGTTTCCACAGGCCCGCGGCGGTGCGATGCGACCGGTGCGCCGCCGTGCGCGGGCCCGCTCCCTGTGCTCTGCGATGATGCGGTGCGATTGGCATGCCGCCGCGCACGGGCCTCGATCATACATGTGTATTTTGTATGCATAGATTTTATCAATGGGAGAAACACTCTGAGAGCCATTCGTGCCTTCGGCTTTTCAGCAGGGAGCGAAATTTTCAAGTTTGGCAGAACGGATTTTCCGATTTTCAGCAATGCGTATTTTTCTGAGCCTTGGTGGAACTTTTTCGCCGCCAAAAAGCGGGTGAAGTAGTCTGACAAATTATAATGGACTCGATGCTGCATGGAAATAGCCCGCGGGCGGTACTGATATGGCTCGGATATTCCCTGTAAGCGTCCGCAGCGGTGAATAATCATTCAAATTAACTGTATATTTGCGCGCGGCGTATAAATTTGAATCGCCATGAGGTCGTCGCGGACGATTTTTTGTCTGAAAAGGCCGTGCAAAGCAGTTGGATTTCTGAGGACACATTCAATTACAATGGTGATAATTCTATAAGGATAAGCGGCTCTCAGAACCTGTTATGTAGTGACGTCGATTTTTCACTATTATGGAATTCGGTAAATCGCGTTCCACCTGTATATTATTCGTGATCTGACCACTTGTTCGCAACTTTATGACCACCTGTGAT